>CAYPGB010000046.1:0-3397 GCA_964410365.1 uncultured Treponema sp. | reverse complement strand
CAGAGTACCACTTTTTCCAAGACTTTTTAATCATAGCATCTGTCGGGTCGACCCCTGCGATGTTTCGAAGCAAACTCGTGGGTTGGTTTTACCAATGCAGTCATTCCCGTGCTCGACACGGGAATCTTCACTAAAAATTTAAAATAATCACCTTTCTGTATAAAATCAAAATAAAGTATTTTTCTCTTTTCATAATGTTAATATTTTTTTATAATTGTTCATAAAATTTTATATCGGAAGTTGAAACTTTTTAATAGTAGTGTTAGATAAAACCGCTAAAATATCGCGGTCTTATCTAACTAAAGTTTGCGTTGCAAACTTCTTTATCAAAACAACTTCTCATTTCATTGTGAAGTTGTTAAAAAGTCAAATCGAAAATTGAGATTTTTTCATTGACTTTTTTAATAGGAGTCGACTTATGTCTTTAGATAAAATGCGCAACATCGGAATTATGGCGCACATAGATGCTGGAAAAACTACAACAACAGAAAGAATTCTTTATTACACAGGAAAAATTCATAAAATTGGCGAAATTGATGATGGTCAAGCAACAATGGATTGGATGCAACAAGAACAAGAGCGAGGAATTACAATTTGTTCTGCAGCAACAACAACTTATTGGAAAGATTATCAAATTAATATCATAGACACTCCGGGGCACGTAGATTTTACTGCAGAAGTTGAACGTTCTTTACGTGTTTTAGACGGAGCGGTTGCTGTAATTTGTGCTGTTGATGGCGTTCAACCTCAAACAGAAACTGTGTGGAAACAAGCAGATGATTTTAATGTTCCAAGAATCTGTTTTATGAATAAAATGGACAGAATTGGAGCAGATTTCTTTGGTTCAATGCAAGATGTTCATGAAAAATTTGGTGTTGAATGTCTAGCGTTACAAATTCCTATTGGTGAAGGTGCTGATTTTGAAGGT
Source organism: uncultured Treponema sp. (assembly GCA_964410365.1). Lineage (GTDB taxonomy): Bacteria > Spirochaetota > Spirochaetia > Treponematales > Treponemataceae > Treponema_D. The sequence continues at coordinate 2,469 of CAYPGB010000046.1, read as the reverse complement.
GTAATCGATTTATTAAAAATGAAAGAACTTCGTTGGTCAGAAGAAGATGAAGGTGAAACAATTACAGAATCTGAAATAGACTCAAGCCGAATAGAAATTGCAAACGAATGGCGAGAAAAACTTTTAGATATGGTTGCCGGTTCTGATGATGAACTAATGGAACTTTATCTTGAAGGAAAAGAAATTTCTTTAGAACAATTAAAAAATGCAATCAGAAAAGGTACAATCAATCGTACTTTTGTTCCTTTTTTAATGGGAAGTGCAAGACATAATCAAGGAGTTCAACCTTTAATCGATGCAATTGTTGAATATCTTCCTTGTCCAACAGATGTTCCTTCTGCAAAAGGTCATAAAATTCATAAAGATGAAATTACTGATGTTGATGTTCCATGTGATTCAACAAAAATGCCTTTAGGTTTGGTTTTTAAAATTCAGTATGATAGAGAAATGGGGCCTTTGTGTTATGTGCGAATGTATTCTGGAAAAATTCAAGCAGGAACACAAATTTTTAATATCAACAAAAAAAAGCGTGAACGTGTAAATAGAATTTTGCGTATGCATGCAGATAAATCTGAAGCAATGGATTCTATCTTAGCTGGAGATATTGCCGTTTTTGTAGGTCTAAAACTTGCTCAAACAGGAGATACAATCGGTACAGAAGCGTTTTCTGTTCTTCTTGAAGAACCAAAATTCCCTCAACCTGTAATTTCAGTTGCATTAGAACCAGAAAGTATGAGTGAAAAAGATAAAATGATGGAAACTCTAAATATTTTGAGCCGAGAAGATCCGACTTTTACTTTTCATGAAGATTCAGAAACTGGTCAGTTAATTATTTCTGGAATGGGAGAACTTCATCTTGATGTTCTTGTTACTCGTATGAAAGATGATTTTGGCGTAAAATGCAATGTTGGTGCTCCTCAAGTTACTTATAGAGAATCTGTTTCGGGTTCAGCAGAAGCAAGCGAAAGATTTGAAAAAAATCTTGGTGGAAAAGAAAATATTGCCGGTCTTACAATTTCTGTAGAAAAACGTGAACAAGGAAGTGGAAATTCTTACGAAGTTGTTTGTAAACATAATGATGTTCCTGAAGAAATTATGCACGCAATCGAAAATGGCTTCAAATCATCTTTAGATTCTGGAATAAAATATGGTTATCCTTGTACAGATGTTGGAATTAAAGTTACAAAAATTGATTATGATGAATTAACAGCAACATCTTTTGCATTTGAAGCTTGTGCTGCCCAAGTTTTTGATAAAGCGTGTACAGCTGCAAATCCTGTAATTTTGGAACCTGTTATGAATGTTGATATTTCTTGTCCAAAAGAATTTGTTGGTCCAGCTTCGAGCCAACTTTCTCAGCGAGGTGGAAATATTATGGGACAGGATTCAAAATCTTCCGGAGAAATTATTCATGCTCAAGCTCCAATGGCTAATATGTTCGGTTTTACAACAAATTTACGTTCTGCAACACAGGGTAGAGCAAGTTTTAGCATGGAATTTAGTCATTTTCAGTTAAAAGTTGGTGGATTAAATAATTTTTAAACTCATTTTATAAGAGTTTTTCCTTAATTGTTTTATTTTAATTTTGGATTTACCATAAAATTATAATAAAAAATCGAGGTTTATATGAAAAAAATTAAAGTTATTTTATCAGTTTTAATGCTTTCTGCATTATTTACATCTGTTTATGCAAAAGAAAAAGAAGTGATAGAACCTATATCAGTAAAATTTTCTGCTTCAACACAATGGGAAAATCAAGCTACTATGCAAGATGGCGTTTACAATAGTGATGGTTCTGTAACTTATACTTCAATGTTTAAATATGGTGGTGGCGGATATGCTTTTAATATTGATGGCAAAAAAGGAATTGATTTAAAAAATTATAAAACAATTTTAGTTGAATTTGATTATGAAGCTGTTGAAGGCTGGAAAGATTCTACAAAATTGCCTAAATTCGGAATTAAAACTTGGGGACCAGGAACATCTTTCTTCCAAGGTGGAGTTGGACAAACATATCCAGATGCTGATGCTTTAAATGGAACAATGACTGTTGAAGTTGATATTTCTGCTGCAAGAGGAAAAGCTCTTAGAGTTGGAGTTTGTTCTAACGCTTGGAAATGGGTTGAAGAAGGCGGTTCTGAAGACGATAAAGTAAAAATTACTGTAAAAGAAATTACTTTCTTACCATAAATTAATTCAAAATTATTGACACAACTTCCCGCATTTGATATATTTAATATCACATTCTGCGGGGGTGGTGGAATTGGTAGACACGCAAGCTTGAGGTGCTTGTGGCGTAAGTCGTGGCCGTTCAAGTCGGCTCCTCCGCACTTACAAAAGAGTTGATTTAGTTCAGCTCTTTTTTTTTGCCTTTTTTGATATTTTATAAAGTGAAAAATTCAATATTAGTGCAGTAAACCGCCCCCATAAAATAGGACACCCATGGAGGTGGAAAAAATATGGGGAATA
>CAYPGB010000045.1:0-7383 GCA_964410365.1 uncultured Treponema sp. | reverse complement strand
GAAAACTCCAAACCAGATAACTGCTTAAACTGTCCTAGAATTTGGGGTCGGTTCAGCATATCTTACTAAACACCCATCATCATATTTATACGGAAAGATTATTTTTTCAGTCTTTTTATAGCGCAAAGACCTTGGAGTTGCAGTATCACGTACGGTATTTCTTTCTATATTATGTCCATTACAAAGAAAGCCTTGCACAGTTTCTTGATAATCTTCTTTTTTTAGCACATAAGCATCATTCAATAAAGTTGCTACCACATGTGACACTTTGAAATAATCCCCAAAACGATGTATCCCGTTTGCCAAATTTGAAGTAAAAAACCATTTATCTGACAATTGATTGACCGCAATATTTTTTTCTGTTTCTAAAGTCATATCTCTATAGTGCAAAATGCCTTGTTCTCTTTGTTTATCCAATACCATAATTGCAGACTTGACCAACGCATTATCAAACATCTTTTCTTGTGTATAGTCCTTAATAGTTGTTATGTATGGTTTCATATAATTTCTTAAATTTAATCCAAATACAGTTTTAAATATACTACTTGGAATCAAATATGCCATTTTTCCATCTTGCGTCAAAGACTTAATACTTTTCTCAATAAAAGCATAGCAATAATCAAATTTACCTTTTATACAAGTTTCGAATGTTTCTTTTACATATTTTTGCTCTTCTTTCTTTAACTCACTATATGTTATATATGGAGGATTTCCCACGATAAACTGAAACTGTAATATAGAATTCCATCGTAAATAATCCTTATTAAAAATTTTCCATTCAACATTATTTATATTATTCTTTTGTAGTACACCATTTAAATTATCAATACATTTTTGATACTGTTCTGGATCAATTTCAACCCCATAAATATCCCTTGACAATCCATTCTTGATTTGCATTCTTGATAATCCTTTAGCTACACAATCATCAATATATCTTTGAACAATCACAACCAGAATATTGCCATCGCCACAGGAATTCTCTAATATTTTTTTGCCATATAAATGTTCTGTATACCCAACGCTATCTAGTAATTCTCGTACATAATTTTCAGGCGTAAATACCTGGCATTTCTTGTTCATACATTACCTCTTTGTACTCAATCTACTTTCAAGTATTTTCAACTTTTAATCACTATATAAGGACATTTTTTCAAGCAATTCATATCCTTTACTTGTTATAAAATAGCGTCCTTTTGCATGAACCATTTCAACATATCCTTCTTCTATCAAATTCTTAATGATCTGGTTCACTTTCAATTTACCACATGGCACCAAGCTTGCTATTTTTTGTTGCTTAAGAGGACATATACATTTTCCTTCTATCTCTAATTGGTTTTCCTTAAATATCAGCAATACTTTCGTTTTTTCATTTACAAAATTCAAAACTTCACCCATTTTTTAACCTTTATTTTCCACGGACAATTTATAATGGTTTTGTTTTAAAAACATTTTACCATATAATATCTTCTGCATTCAATTATCAATTCTATATGTAACAAAAACGTCTTTGCTTTTCTGACATTCCACATACGAATTTTTCTTCATTTACAACCTATTTTATCTTCTAATGGATAAAAAGATTGATAATAAGACTTGCAATTCCAATACAATCAAAAATAATTACAACCCAACTTTCTGCCGTGAGCTTTCCTTTTACAACAGGAACTTTTTCTATAAGGGCTTTATTTTCTTTTTCACATTGAGTAATAAAACTGATTGATGTTTTTTTTACAGTTTCTAAAGTTTGTTTTGCTTTTTCTGAAAAACTTTTTAATATATTTTCACTGTTAGTTTTTAATGCTTTGAATTCATTTTCTGATGCAGAAAAAGCATCGTTTTTAAATTTCATAATTGATTCTTCAATCAGATTATCTGCAGATTTTAATTCGCGGCATTTATCATTTACAATTAACAAATTCTCTTTTACAGTTTGATTTATTTCATCAAGAGTTTTTGTAATTTTGGCACGTTCTTCTTGTAATTCTCTTTCTAAAATATAAATTTGACGTTTTTTATCTGCATTTTGTATTTTTAATTCAAGTGTCAACAACTTTTCCCTATTTTTATTAGTTTGTTTTTTTGATATAATAAAATTTCCATAATCCCGCTGACAAATCTTCGTTGAAGCTCTTGAGTGGGCAATATACTAAAGCAAGCTTTTTTAGTTTGCCAAATATTGAGGTTGATACCACAAAATTTCTTTTGGAGGTTTTATGAAAAACTTCACTAAATTTTTAGGAATTGTTACTTTTTTAGTTTCAATTTTTTCTCTTTCAGGTTGTTCTAAAAAGAACGATAATACTCTTTACATTTATAATTGGACTTACTACACGCCAGATTCTTTACTCCGCAAATTTGAGCAGGAATTTAATTGCAAAGTAAAAATGGACAATTATGCAACTTGCGATGAAATGTATGCAAAATTGCGTGCTGGAGCAAAAGGTTATGATATTGTAGTTCCGTCAAATGATTTTGTTTCGATTATGTTAGCTCAAGGAATGCTTAGAGAAATTGACCAATCAAAATTTACAAATCGAGATAAAATAAATCCAATTATCCTTGAAAAATGCGACTATGACCCTCAGATGAAATATTCTGTTCCTTATGCTTTAAGTGCAACTGGAATTATGGTGAATAAAACAAAAGTTCAAAATCAAAATTATTCACGCAGTTATGATATTTTTGAAGATCCTCAATTTGCAGGTCATGCTACGATGATGGATGAAATGCGAGAAGTTTTAGGTTCATCTCTTCTATATAATGGATATGAAATGAATTCTATAAATGATGATGAATTACAAGTTGCATACGAAACTGTTATGAAGTGGAAGCCAAATCTTGTAAAATTTGATGCAGAAGGTTTTGGAAAAAGTTTCGCTTCTGGTGATTTTTGGGTTTGTCAAGGTTATCCTGAAATTGTTTTTGGTGAAGTTGATGAAAGTCGTTGGGCAGAAACAATTGACTTTTTTATTCCAAAAGAAGGTGGTCCAGCAACAATTGATAGCATGGTTATCTTAAAAGATGCTCCTCATTATGATTTGGCAAATGAATTTATAAATTTCTTTCATCGTCCAGAAAATTATGCAGTTTTTATAGATGAATTCCGTTATCCTTGTGTTGTAAATTTGGAAGCGTTGAATTTTGTAACTCGTGAACCAATGTATCCACCTGAACAAGCATATACTTGCTCTTTAAAACAAGATTTAGGCGAAAATTTGGATAAATATCACGAAATTTGGCAAAAAATCCGTTTTGGTGATTAAGATTCAAAATCATCATATTTTAAAATTATTTTATTTTTAAGTTTGGAGTTTTTATGATAAAAGATTGTCAGGGAAAAAATTATCCTGTTTATTGTCAAGGTTTTGTTTCTAGTTGTAAAGCAATCAATGGTGCAGAGCCTTTTGGAAGTGTTTTTTTGTTGAGTATTGTTGCAGATTTACTTCCAAAGTCGGGACAATTTTTTATGCTTCATCCTTTAAGAAGTAATGTAATTTTAGGTCGCCCAATTAGTGTTTTTCACGTAGAAAAAAATTCTCTAGGAGCAATTGAAATTCAATTTTTAATTCTTGTAAAAGGGCAGGGAACTCAAGAACTTTGCAGTTTACAAGAAGGAGATAAAATCAATCTTCTTGGACCTTTAGGAAATACTTTTATCAAACCAGAATTAGGAAAAAAAGCATTGATTATTGGTGGAGGAATTGGCGTTGCTCCAGTTGCAAATTTTGCAGAATCTTTACGTGAAAAAACTTATGATTTTTATGCATCTTTTAAATCTGGTTCATACGGATTAGATTATATCAAACCAAATAAATTGATAATTACAACTGATGATGGTTCTGTTGGAATAAAAGGAATGTTGCCAGTTGCACTTACAGAAGAGGTTTTAAAAACAGAAAAATATGATGTAATTTATGCATGCGGACCTCTTCCAATGCTTGCGTATATAAAAGAAATTGCTGAAAAATTGGGGATTTTGTGCTTTTTGAGTATGGAATCGAGAATGGCTTGTGGCGTTGGAGTTTGTCTTGGTTGTGTAATAGAAACTACAGAAGGAAAAAAACGTTGCTGTAAAGAAGGTCCTGTTTTTGATAGTAAAATCCTAAAATTTCAAAAAAAAGATTCTGTTGCAGGAATAAAAATTCAACCACCAAGAAAGCCTTTATCAAAAAAGCCAGATTTAAGCGTGAAAATTGCTGGTGTGAATTTTAAAAATCCAGTGATTGGTTGTTCAGGAACATTTGGATTTGGAACAGAATATTCTTCCGTTTTTGATGTAAACAAACTTGGTGGAATTGCGTCAAAAGGTTTAACTTTAGAACCACGGCAAGGAAATGATGGCGTTCGTCTTTGGGAAACTCCTTCTGGATTAATGAATTCTATTGGTTTGCAAAATCCTGGAATTTCTCACTTTATAAAAGAGGAACTTCCTCAAATGTTAAAATTAAAACCAGTTTCAATTGCAAATCTTTCTGGTTCGACTTTAGAAACTTATGTAGAAGGTGCAAAACTTTTAGATAAGACAAAAGTTCCAATGATAGAATTAAATATCAGTTGTCCAAATGTTAGTGCTGGCGGTGCTGCTTGGGGAATGACTTGTGTCGCAGCAAGTGAAGTTGTAAAAGAAGTTCGTTCTGTAACAAAAAAGCCTTTAATTGTAAAATTAACACCTCAATCTCTTGAATTAAATAAAGTTGCTCTTTCATGTATAGAAGCTGGTGCGGATGGAATAAGTTTATGCAATTCGTTTCAAGGAATCGCTGTTGATGTAGAACGTGGTGTTCCTGTGTTTGAAAATTTAAAAGCGGGAGTTGGTGGACCTGCCATTCGTCCGATTGCTGTAAGATTAGTTTATGAATTAGTTCAAGCAATAAAATCTTTACCAAAAGAAAAACAAGTTCCAGTTATTGCGATTGGCGGAATTGCTACTTGGCAAGATGCAGCCGAATTTATTATGGTTGGAGCGTCTGCCGTTGAAGTTGGAACAGCAACTTTTGCAAATCCTCTTGCAATGTTAGAAATTATTGATGGTCTTGCAGATTTTATGCACAGAAAAGGTTACGAAAAGATTGATGATTTTAGAGGAATAATTTCACAGTAAAGCTAATCTACGGAGAAATTTATAGATGTCTGTTGCAAACAATACAGTCATTCCCGTGCATCGACACGGGAATCTTTTCTGAATAGATGTATCTAGTACGGCAATGACAAAAAGATTATCGGGTCAAGCCCGATAATGACATTTTTTCTAGTCTGATAATGACACAGTTTGTACACGTGCGATAATGACAAATTTTTAGTATAAATATGCTGCGAGAATTGAGCAGCACGAAGTGGTCGCGAACAAATGTGAAGCGACTGAGGGTTACCGAACTGCGAAATGCGAGTTGGTGGAAAGATTAAGCTAAAATTTTTTATACAGAAAAAATACTTCACAATTTATCATTTATCTAATATTTCTGAAACAAATTGAAAATACATCTTTCTTGTTTTATAATCGAAATCAGAATATTTTTGGAGCAAGGAATGTTAATTTTTTATTATGTTTGCGTTTTACTTTCTATCATAATTTATTTGGGATTTTATATAACTGATGTAAAAAAAAGTTTGTGCCAAAATGTAATGGTTTTAATTATGATGCTTTCAAACGCGGGATATTTAAGTTTGGCGTTATCGACAAATCTTGAAAGTGCAATTATTTCTAACAAAATTATTTATCTTGGTGCAAGTTTTCTTCCAATTTTGTATTTTTTTAACGTTTGTGAAGTTTGCCATCATCGGTTATCTAAAAAAATTATTGTTCCATTGTTGATTTTTCAAATAATCATCTATTTATCATCTTTAACGGTTGGATTTTCTGATTTATTTTACAAAAATGTTGAATTTCAAATTATTGATGGAATTGGTTCTCTTGTTAATAAAAAATACGGTATTTTTCATACGTTTTCACTTTTTACAATGTATTTTTACATGATTGCATCTTTTTTTGTTGTTATTTTTTCTATTTTGCGAAAAAAATCTGTTCACCGTAGAGAAATTTATTTTATGCTTTTTTTGCTTGGAATTTCGATTCTTGCATATGTGGTTCAAAGGATTTTTCTTTTTACTGCTGATATTATGCCTTTGATTTTTATTCCTGCAATTTTGGGAGCATTAATTCCAATTTACAATTCAAATCTTTTTACCGTAAATGAAAATCAAAATATTATTCGAGAACAAATGGATAATATTGGGTTTATCGTTTTTAATAAAAAAATGGAATATATGGGAACAAATGATTTTGCTTTAAAACTTTTTCCAGAGTTAAAAAATTATAAGGTTGGAGAAAAAATAAAATCGCCATCAAAAGAATTAAAAGAAATCATTTCAAGTATAGAAAATTTTAAGGCAAAACTCAAAATTTCAGATTTACATTCTCATTCAAATTCAAAACCTTTGATGATTGGTGCTCAATTTTTTGATACAAAAATTCACACGATTGATAATTTTAGGGGAAAATGTGCTGGTTTTACTTTGGAAATGAAAGATGCAACTGAGCATTACAGAATTCTTCAGATTCGTGAAAAATTTAATGAAGAATTAAAAACGGAAGTCGAAAATAAAACTCAAAAAATTCGTGAAATTCAAAATAAAATTGTTTTGGGTATGGCTCAAATGGTTGAATCTCGCGATTTAAGTACTGGCGGTCATATTAAGCGAACAAGTGATGTTGTAAAAATCTTTTCCAAAAAATTATTAAATTCAAAATTAGGATTTGACCGACATTTTTTAAATTTAGTAGTTAGAAGTGCTCCTATGCATGATTTGGGAAAAATTGGCGTTGATGATGCGGTTCTTCGTAAGCAAGGAAAATTCACTGATGAAGAATATGCAAAAATGAAAATTCATCCTGTTGTGGGTGGATATTTGGTAAAGCAAATTCTTTCTGGAGCGGAAGAAGATGAATTTGTTCAGATTGCATATAATGTTGCAAAATTTCATCACGAAAAAATAAATGGAAAAGGTTATCCGGACGGTTTAAAAGGCGATGAAATTCCAATTGAAGCAAGAATTATGGCACTTGCCGATGTTTTTGATGCATTAGTTTCAAAAAGATGTTATAAAGATGCATTTTCGTATGAAAAAGCTTTTGAAATTATAAAAGAAGATTCTGGTTCTCATTTTGATTCAACGCTTGCTGCAGTATTTTTAAATTGTAAAAATGAATTAATTGATTATTATAATAAAAACAAATGATATTTTGAAAAATAATTTAGTTTTAGGAATGATGAATGTTTCAAATTGATTTTTCATCATTCCTAATTTTTTATTTGTGGCTTACATTCGGAACAACTGGAAGATAACCTAAAATCATATCTTTTAGTTCTTTGTAATGTTCTT
>CAYPGB010000044.1:0-7609 GCA_964410365.1 uncultured Treponema sp. | reverse complement strand
ATTGGCAGTTGTTAATAAGAAAGGAAAATCAAATTGCAAAATTCATCTTTCAAAAGAAATATGTAAAAATTTGAAACTAAAATACTTTATTTTTACTATTTTCACAAATATTGTTTTTCAATATAATCTTTTTATGGATAAAATAGAAATTCTTGATTCAACTTTACGAGATGGTGCTCAAGGTGAAGGTATTAGTTATTCTGTTCAAGATAAAATTCATATTTGCCAAGCATTAGATAAACTTGGAATTCAATTTATTGAGGCGGGAAATCCTGGTTCTAATCCTAAAGAAATTGAATTTTTTGAAGAAATAAAAAAATATCATTTTGAAAATTCAAAAATTTGTGCGTTTGGTTCAACTAGGCGTAAAGAAATTTCTTGCGAACATGATTCTAATATTCAGAGTTTAATTTCTGCTGGTACAGAATATGTTGTGATTTTTGGTAAATCTTGGAATTTTCAAGTTACTGATATTATAAAAACTTCGCTTGAAGAAAATTTAAATATGATAAAAGATTCTTGTGCATATTTAAAAGCAAACGGAAAGCATGTTTTTTATGATGCGGAACATTTTTTTACTGGTTATTATGCAGACAAAAATTATGCAATGCAAACTTTAAATGCCGCTGTTGAAGGTGGAGCGGAAGTTCTCTGTCTTTGTGAAACACGTGGCGGTTCTATGGTTGATGAAGTAAAATTTGCTGTAAATGATGTTGTAAAAACTTTTGGTTCTAAAGTTCGGATTGGAATCCACACTCACAATGATTGTGGTCTTGCAGTTGCAAATTCTTTGGTTGCTGTTCAAGAAGGTGCTGTTCATGTTCAAGGTGTTTTGTTAGGTTTTGGAGAAAGAACTGGAAATGCAAATTTAAGTACAATCATTCCGAATTTACAATGTAAAATGAATTATTCGGTAATTTCTGATGATAAAATGAAAATGTTAACTTCTGTTTGTAAAGAAATTTCTGAAATTACAAATTTGAGTTTATCTCCGCAAATGCCTTTTGTTGGTTCTTCTGCTTTTGCTCACAAAGCAGGAATGCATATTGATGCGGTTTTAAAAAATCCTGCAGCTTATGAACATATTTCGCCTGATGTTATTGGAAATTCTCGCGTTTTCCTTATGAGCGAAGTTGCTGGTCGTTCTATGATAATAGAAAAGATTAGAAAATTTTTCCCAAATGTAAAAAAATCAGATTTGGTTGTAACTGAAATTTGTGATAAAGTTAAAGAACTTGAACAGGAAGGTTTTCAATTTGAGGGAGCAGATGGAAGTTTTGAACTTATGGTTCGTAAATTGGTTGGAAAATATCAACCTTTTTTCAAATTGCATTATTATCAAACAAATGGTTCAAATCCTCGTCCTGAAGAAGGCGTAAATTCTTGTGCTCAAATAAAAGTTGAAGTTGATGGACAAATCGAAATTACCGCTGGAGAAGGGGACGGACCTGTAAATGCTTTAGATATTGCGTTAAGAAAAGCACTGGAGCGTTTTTATCCTCTAGTTTCAAAAATCCGTCTTGTAGATTATAAAGTTCGTGTTTTGGATGGAAAATCTGCTACAGCTTCAAAAGTTCGTGTTATCATTGAATCAACTGATGGTGAAATTACTTGGACTACAATTGGTGTTTCTTCCGATGTGATTGAAGCGTCTTGGATTGCTCTTTCAGATTCTTTTGAATATAAATTAATTCACGATATAGAAAAAAGATACAAAAAAATTATTTAAAATCAGAAAATATATGGAGTTCTAAAAATGGAAAAAACTATTGCTTTAATTCCTGGAGATGGAATTGGTCCTGATGTTGTTGGTGAAGCTGTAAAAGTTTTAAATGCTATTGCAAAAAAGTATTCTCACAACTTTATTTACAAAAATGTTATTGCTGGTGGTTGTGCAATTGATAAATTTGGAGAACCTCTTCCAGAATCTCAATTGGATATTTGTAAATCTGCAGATGCCGTTTTACTTGGTGCTGTTGGTGGTCCAAAATGGGATAATGTTGAACCTGCAATTCGTCCAGAAAAAGGACTTTTAGCTCTTCGCGGTGGATTAAAAGTTTTTGCAAATCTTCGTCCTGCCGTAATTTTTCCTCAGTTAAAATCTGCTTGTCCTTTAAAAGATGAAATTATTGGTGAAGGTCTTGATATTTTAATTGTTCGTGAACTTACAGGTGGAATTTATTTTGGAGAACGCGGATTTTCTGAAGATAAAAATACAGCTTGGGATACAGAAAAATATTCAGTTCCAGAAATCGAAAGAATCTTGAAACTTGCTTTTGAAGCGGCTGAAGTTAGACAAAAAAAAGTTACTGTTGTTGATAAAGCAAACATTTTAAATTCATCACGCTTGTGGCGAAGAGTTGCAGAAGAAGTGCATAAAGATTATCCAGAAATTGAATTGAACTTTTTGTATGTTGATAATGCAGCTATGCAATTAGTTAGAAATCCTCGTCAATTTGATGTAATTGCAACTTCAAATATGTTTGGTGATATTTTGTCTGATGAAGCAAGTCAAATCACTGGTTCAATTGGAATGTTAGCTTCTGCTTCTTTGGGAGATGGAACTGGACCTGGACTTTATGAACCAATTCACGGTTCTGCTCCTGATATTGCTGGAAAAAATCTTGCAAATCCTCTTGCGACAATTCTTTCTGCTGCAATGCTTTTACGTTATGATTTTAAAATGGAAACAGAAGCAAAAGCAATTGAAAATGCTGTAAATGAAGTTTTAAATGAAGGTTGGCGTACTGGAGATATTGCTGGAAATATTGAAGAAATTCGTGCAAAAGGAAAACTTATTGGAACAAAAGAAATGGGTGATTTAGTTGTTTCAAAAATTTAAAATCAAAGAGAAAAATATGAAAAAAATATTAAAAATATCAGTTTTAACAAGTTTAATTTTTTGTTTTATACTTTCATTCGCAAGTTGTGGAGATAAAAAATCAAAAACTGTAGGTTTTGGTTATACTGGTGCGGATTTTTCTGTAAATGTAGACGTTCCAAATACTGATAGTGTTTATATGAAAAAAGCTCAAGAAATGGATAAAAAAATGACCGCTCTTGAGTTAACTCAAAAAATGGGAAATGGAATCAATCTTGGAAATACAATGGAAGCTTATCGTGGGTGGAACCAAAATTTCGGAAAAAAAGTTTCTTTTTACGAACAACTTTGGGGACAGCCAATTACAACACAAGAAATGTTTAAAGCTTATAAAGAAGCAGGTTTTAATTCTGTTAGAATTCCAGTTGCTTGGACAAATATGATTGATTATGAACATGGAAATTATGAAATCAATCCAGAACTTTTAGATAGAATCGAACTTCTTGTGAACTGGGCAATTCAAGAAGATTTGTATGTAATCATCAATGACCATTGGGACGGACAATGGTGGGGAATGTTTGGTTCTATTGATAAAAGACATCGTTATCAAGCGGGAATTTTGTATAAATCAATTTGGACACAAGTTGCAAATCGTTTTAAAAATTATGGCGAACATCTTATTTTTGAAAGTGCAAACGAAGAATTAGGCGACCGTTTAAATGATGATACTGCTTTTTCAAAAGGATTAAAAGGAAATCTTTCTCAATTTGAATGTTATGATTGTACAAATCAAATTAATCAATGTTTTGTAGATTTAGTTCGCGAAACTGGAGGAAATAATAAATATCGTTTCTTGCTCATTGCCGGTTATAACACAGATATAAATAACACTTGCGAAATAAGTTTCAAAATGCCAACAGATAAAGTAAAAAATCGTCTTTTAGTTTCTGTTCATTATTATACTCCATCAACTTATTGTATTTTGGATAAAGATGCTTCTTGGGGAAAAGTAAGAAATTCTTGGGGGACAGACCCCGATTATAAATCTATGGATGCAGATTTTGCAAAGATGAAAAAATTTGTTGACGAAGGTTATGGCGTAATCATTGGTGAATATGGAGTTTCTAAAGATTCTAAACAGAATAAAAAAGAAGGAATGGAAAAATGGCTTACAAATGTTTTAGATAATTGTGATAAATACAATTATTGTCCAATGCTTTGGGATTGCAATTCATTCTTCTTCAAAAAAGAGCCTATGGGCTTTAGAGATGAATCTGTTGGAAATGTTTATAAAAACAGAAACTAAAAATTGCAGTCAAGTTAAAAATAGAGTAAAATAATTTATATGGCTGATTTCGAAAAAAAAGATGGACTTATTTATTCTGGAGATTTTCGCACAATTCTTGGAGTTGATGGCTCTTCTTCAGAATTTTCTGGAATTGTTCCTTATGGTGCAGAAAAAATTGATGATGATGTTTTTTCAGATTCTCCTTATGAAGAAATTTTTTTACCAGATTCAATCAAGGAATTTGGTAATGCTGTTTTTGAAAATTCAATCAATTTAAAAACAGTAAAACTTCCTCCAGAAATAAAAAAACTTACACCATATTTATTTTCAGGTTGTTCTTCTTTAAAAAAAGTTTTTATGCCTGAAAGTTTAACAGAATTTCCAGAAGGATTATTTGCTGGATGTTCATCTTTAGAAGAAATTCCATTTAGAGCAGGTATTCAAGAATTGCCAGAAAGTGTTTTTGAAGGATGTTCTTCTTTAAAATCATTAGTCATTCCAGATAGTGTAAGTTCAATTGGAAAACGAGCTTGTGCAAATTGTACTTCACTTTTAACTGTAGTTTTACCTGCAAAATTATATATGTTTGAGGATGATGCTTTTGAAGGATGTAATTCAATTTCAAATATAAGAATCAGCGAAGATAATCATCTTTTTTATGTGAAAGAAGAAGATGGTTGTCTTTATGAAAAATCGATTGATGGAGAAGATAAACTTCGTTTAAAAGTTTGTAAACCAAAATCTGAACAAGTTGATTTTTTTGAAAATGAAGAACTTCTCGATACAAAAGAAATTGAAAATTTTTTCACCAATGAACAGTCTGATGAAATTGATGAAATTTGTACACCAGAAATTTCAGGCGATTTTGAAGAAAAATCAGAAAAAAATCAAAAAGTTAATGAAAAAAGTGAACAGGAGAAAGATATGGAAAATAAAAATTCAGAAATTGATGATTTATTTGCCGACATAATGGGAGATGAAAAAGCTAGAAATGAAAAATCAGATTCTTCAGTTTCTATTAGTAGCAGAGAATCAGAAGTTTTATCAACTATGATAGAAGTTATGAACGACTCTCCAACAAATAAAGGTGCTTCAATTACTGATGAAGAACTTGCAAATTTATTTTCAAAAAATGAAGAGCTTGCAAATGAACCAAATTCTTCTACAGAAGAAATTCCAGGTGAATTAGATAAAAAAACAAAAATTTTTATTGATAGTGTGGAATTTAGTAAAATTATAGAAAATGTTCCAACAAAAGAAATTCCTACAGAATCAGATTTATTTGTAATTGCAGAAAATACTGTAATCGAACAAGATGGAAGTGAAAATTTTTCTGAAAAACTAGAAAAATGTGTCAAAAAAATTGCACGTATTCAAGATTTTAAAAGAATAATTCTTTTAAAAGGTTTACCTTTAAGTAATGAAGAATTTATGCAATTTTTCCATTCTTTTATTGTAAAAAAGAACGTTATTGTTGCTTGTAAAGCATCATCTCCATCAACTCTTTCTGATTATTGCAAAAAAATATGTGAAGAATCTAGAATTAGTTTAAACAAAGATGAACTTGCAGAACAAAGAAAATGCATTTCTATAAAAAGTAATATGCTTATAAAAATTATTATTCAAGATATTTAAAAATTAAAATTATATTTTCTCGAGGTTAATTATGAAGAGCGATAATGCAAAAAAAGGCATTGAGAGAGCTCCACACAGGTCTTTATTTTATGCAATGGGTTACACTGATGAAGAATTAGAAAGACCTTTAGTTGGTGTTTGTTGTGCAAAAAATGAAATTATTCCAGGTCATATTGAACTTGACAGAATTGCGGAAGCGGTGAAGGCTGGCATTCGTATGGCTGGTGGAACTCCAATCGAATTTCCTGCAATTGGTGTTTGTGATGGAATTGCAATGGGGCATGAAGGAATGAAATATTCTTTAGTAACTCGTGAACTTATTGCAGATTCTATTGAATGTGTAACAAAAGCTCATCAGTTTGATGCTTTAGTTTTAATTCCTAATTGCGATAAAATCGTTCCAGGAATGTTGATGGCTGCCGCTCGTCTTGATTTGCCAACAGTTTTTGTTTCTGGTGGACCTATGATGCCAGGACATTTACCAAATCATGAAGAAGGAAATCCTTACTCCGATAAAAATCTTTCTCTTACAGATATGTTTGAAGCTGTAGGAGCTGTATCTTCTGGAAAAATTACAGAATCTCAATTACGAGAAATGGAACATGTTGCTTGTCCTGGTTGTGGTGCTTGTTCTGGAATGTTTACTGCAAATTCTATGAATTGTCTCACAGAATCTTTAGGATTAGGGCTTCCTGGAAATGGAACAATTCCTGCTGTTTCTGGAAGAAGAATTGCTTTGGCAAAACATGCTGGAATGAAAGTTATGGAAATGTTAGAAAAAGGCATAACCGCTCGTTGTATGATGACGCCTCAACATTTTAAAAATGCTCTTGCTGCAGATATGGCTCTTGGTTGTTCTTCTAATACAATGTTACATCTTCCTGCGATTGCACATGAAGCTGGACTTTCTATAGATTTACACGAAGTAAATGAAATTTCAAATAGAACACCAAATCTTTGTCATTTAGCACCAGCAGGTCATACTTTTATGTGTGAATTAGATGATGCAGGCGGAGTTCAAGCGGTTTTGGCTGAACTTGCAAAGAAAAATCTTATTGATACAAGTCTTATTACTGTAACTGGAAAAACAATTGCAGAAAATATAAAAAATGTAAAAAATAGAAATCCTGAAGTTTTACGCCCAATAGAAAATCCTTTTAGTGATAATGGTGGACTTGCTATTTTGTTCGGAAATCTTGCTCCAAATGGAACTGTTGTAAAACGTTCTGCTTGTGCAAAAGAATTGATGCATCATATTGGACCAGCACGTGTTTTTGATGATGAATCAGACGCAATGGATGCTGTTCAAAATCAAAAAATAAAACCTGGTGATGTTGTTGTAATCCGATACGAAGGTCCAAAAGGTGGTCCTGGAATGAGAGAAATGCTTGCTGTAACAGCGGCTCTTGCAGGACAAGGTTTAGACAAACAAGTTGCTCTTATTACGGATGGACGTTTTTCAGGAGCAACTCGAGGTGCTTCTTTAGGACATTGTTCGCCAGAAGCTGCTGTAGGTGGACCAATTGCGTTAGTAAAAGAAGGTGATTTGATAGAGCTTGATATAAATAATTATAAAATTACATTAAAAGTAAGTGATGAAGAACTTGCAAAACGAAAATCCGAATGGAAAGCTCCGGAACCAAAAGTAAAAACCGGTTATCTTGCAAGATATGCAAAACTTGTTTCAAGTGCAGATAAAGGTGCAATTTTGGAATAATTTTTTTTTATGAGTATGTAGGGGGACAGACCCCTATTTTCTAAGTTTGAGTTTGTATATTTACGTTTTTATAGAGAATTAGAACTAATTGAGGAAAAAAAATATTTTGAAATAAAAATTAATTATTAAGAATTCACTTTTTTTATAA
>CAYPGB010000043.1:0-10325 GCA_964410365.1 uncultured Treponema sp. | reverse complement strand
AAAAACCGTATGAAAAAAGAAACTTCTGTCAGCCAGTAATCAATATCACTGGAATAACAGAAGTTGCATAACTAATAAATTACGGAATCAGGAGATCTCGTTCTGTTGACAAAAAACATAGGAAGATATTTGTTATTATTTTATGCTGAAGTTATGGCGATGTGTTTTGGTTCTGCCAAAGCGTGTCGTGGCATTGTAACTGTCAAAACTCCGTCTTTTACTTTTGCAGAAATATCTTCGCCATTTACATCTTCTGGCAATGTAAAACTTCTTTCAAATTTTGAATAAGTTCGTTCATGCACAAGATATTTTCCATCATGATTTTTCTTTTTATCATCTTTTGTTTCTGTTTCTTCAACTGAAGAAATTGATAAAATATTATGTTTTAATTCAATATTTACATCTTTTTCAGTTTTTCCAGGAAGATCCATCTGCAAAATGTAAGAGTCTTTTCCTTCTTTTACATCAACTTTTGGAAAAGATTTTTTCCAGCTAAAAGATGGCATCAAGTATCCGTCATCCCCAAAATCATCAAATAAGTTATTAAAAAGTGATAATTCGTTCATAATAAAACCTCTAACTGATAATTTATAAGAATTTTTATGAAAACTACGTTTTCAGAAGATTTATTTTATCTTCATATAATATATAGCAATTTTCGTGCCAAGTTTAAATTTTTAAGATTTTTTTTGTTTTTGGAGGGTAAAAATCAATTTTTTGCGAATTTCTTCTATTATAAATGCTAAAATTGAATTAAATTCGTTGGAAAACTAAAAAAAAATGTAAAAAAGATGAGTAAAAATATCCCATTTTGTAAAAATTATTTTAAAATCATAGGATTTATTAACCCAAATTTTTAGTAAAATTTAATTATTTTAGTTCAAATAATATGTTTTGGAGAAAAAATTTATTTTGAAAAAAAGCAGTATTATGTGTTAATTGATAATTTAAAAGAAAGATTGCCGTGTCAAGCACGGCAATGACTGTGTTGCTTGCAGCAACACTCGAGTTTGCTT
The DNA here is from genome assembly GCA_964410365.1 of uncultured Treponema sp. GTDB lineage: Bacteria > Spirochaetota > Spirochaetia > Treponematales > Treponemataceae > Treponema_D. Next base: position 9,309 of record CAYPGB010000043.1, on the reverse strand, counting down.
TGCAAACGTCGCAAGCCTTTTGTCATTATTGCACGTAATCTTTTTTTTGCCTTGTGAATGTGTTTTTTTTGACATTCATTTTATTTTTTGTTACTCTTATTCTATGAATAAATATGCATTTTTATTCCCAGGTCAAGGAGCTCAGGTGCCTGGAATGATAAAAGATTTATGTGATAAAAATCCTGAGGCTAGAGAAGTTGTAGATTTAGTTTCTAAAATTACAAATGTTGATATGCCAAATCTTTTGTGGAATTCTGAAGCAGATATTTTAAATCGTAGCGATAATAGTCAGCTTGCCATTACAACTGCATCTATTGCTTCTATGAAAGTTTTGGAAAAAGAAGGAATTTCTCCATCTGCGGTAATGGGTTTTAGTCTTGGTGAATTTCCAGCGTTATATGCTGCTGGAGTTCTTTCTTTTGAAGATGTAATTAAAGTTGTTCGTGAACGTGGACTTATTATGCAATCAACTTGTGAAAAAATTGCTTCTGAAAATGCAGGACATGCTCCTGGAATGACTGCGGTTTTGGGACTTCCTCCAGAAAAAGTAATAGAAATTGCTTCTACAATAAAAGATGCTTATGCTGCAAATTTAAATAGTTCAAAACAAACTGTAGTTAGCGGAACAGATTCGGCTTTGGCTGAACTTGATGTCGTTGCAAAACAAGCTGGTGCTCGTAGAACAGTTCGCCTAAAGGTTGCGGGACCTTTCCATTCTCCACTTATGCAAGAGGCTGCTGAAAATTTTGAGAAAATTTTAGTTGATGTAAAATTTAATTCTCCAAAAATTGCTTTATTTAGTAATGTTACAGGAAGTCAAGTTTTTGATGCTGATGAAATTAAAAAGAATGCTGTTTTACATTTGACAAATCCTGTTCGTTGGACAGATGAAGAATCTGAACTTGCAAAACTTATGGATGAAGATTCTGAAAAGAATGGAAATTCTTGGAGTTTGATTGAACCGGGAGTTGGAGAAGTTCTTACTGGACTTTGGGGAAAAACTTCTTTTGCAGAAAAATATCCTTGTTCAGCAAGATAATTATTTGGAGTTTTTATGGAATACAATTTAGAAAAACAACATGCAAAAGGAAAATTGCATGCTATCGAAAGAATAAATGCACTTTGTGATAAAGGAACTTTTGTAGAAACTTATCAAAGTGTAAAACATACTTGTACAAGTTTTGGAATGGAAAAAAAAGAAATTCCTTATGATGGTGTAATTACCGGTTTTGGAAAAATCAATGGGCGTAAAGTTGCTGTTTATGCTCAAGATTTTACAATTCAAGGTGGTTCTTTGGGACATATGCATGGTAGAAAAATTGCAGACCTTACAAAAATGGCGATTGATGCTAGATGTCCTGTTATTGGCATAAATGATTCTGGTGGAGCACGTATTCAAGAAGGTGTAGAAGCTCTTGGTGGATACGGAAATGTTTTTAATCAAAATGTTCGTGCCTCTGGTGCAATCCCTCAAATTTCAATTATTGCAGGTCCTTGTGCTGGTGGAGCGGTTTATTCTCCAGGAATTACGGATTTTATTTTTACAGTTGATAAAGTAACTCAAATGTTTATTACCGGTCCAAAAGTTGTAAAATCTGTAATGTTTATGGATATTTCTGCTGAGGAATTAGGAGGAGCGTCAATTCATGCTCAAAAATCTGGAGTTTCTCATTTCCGTTGTGAATCAGAAAAAGATTGTTATGATTCCGTACGTCGACTTTTAGATTATATTCCTCATTATTATGGCGATAAACTTGAATCAAAAGATTTTAAATTTAACGAGAAAAAAGCAGAAAAGAAAATCAATGAAATTTTGCCTCAAAATACTCGTCAAGGGTATGATGTTCGCGAAGTTATAAACTGTGTAATTGATGAAGATTCTTTCCTCGAAATTATGAAAGAATTCGCCATAAATTGTGTAGTTGGTTTTGGAAAAATTGAAGGGCGTACAGTTGGAATTATTGCAAATAATCCTTCTGGTCTTGGTGGCGTTCTTGATTGTGATGCTTCTGACAAAATTGCTCGTTTTATTAGATATTGTGATTCTTTTGATATTCCACTTTTGACTTTTGTAGATGTTCCTGGATTCATTCCTGGTCCTCAAGAAGAACAAAAAGGAATTATTCGTCATGGAGCAAAAGTAATTTACGCATACTCTGAAGCAACTGTTCCAAAATTGACAGTTATTCTTAGAAAAGCTTATGGCGGAGCGTATATTGCAATGTGTTCAAAACATCTTGGTGCAGATTTTGTTTATGCTTGGCCATCAGCAGAAATTGCGGTTATGGGTGCAGAAGGTGCAATCGAAATTCTGTATGCAAAAGAATTAAAAGACCCTTCAAAAGCTCAAGAAATTGTCGAAGCAACAGAAAAATATAAACAAGAAATTATGACACCTCGCATTGCGGCAGAACGTGGATATATCACAGAAATTATAAAACCAGAAGAAACTCGTAAACGAATTGTTGCAAGTTTTGACTTTTTGGAAACAAAAATCTTTACAAACAAACCAATTAAAAAACACGGAAATATTCCTCTTTAATAGAAAGATATTTTCAAAAAAAAACTCAAAACTCTCTAAATGTAAAAATTTGGAGAGTTTGTTTTTAACAAATATAAAAAAAGTTTATTTTCAGTTTAGAAAATTATATTATTATTGTTCAGTATTTTACTTACATAAAAAGGAGTTAAAAATGGATAAAGAAGAAGTAAAAGGAAAATTAAAGGATTTTTTTGTATCTAATCTTGGATGTGATTCAGATGCTTTAAAATCAGATACAGCTTTGTTTGGAGATGAAATCGGTCTTGACTCTGTAGACTCATTAGAAATCATTTCTTTCGTAGATGATGAATTCGGTGTTTCAATGACAGGTGTTGGAAAAGAACCATTCTACAGCATTGATACAATTGCTGATTTTATTGTTTCTCATTCATAATTTAATAAAAAATAATTTATAAGGATTTATACGATGACACCAGATAATAAGAGATGTGTAGTTACAGGTTTAGGCGTAATTTGTGCAATTGGAAATAATGTAGAGGAAACCTGGAACAATGCTGTGAATTCTGTTTCTGGAATCCACAAAACAACAACAGTTGATACAAAAGACTGTTATGCAGATTTAGCAGGAGAAGTTCATTGCGACACTTTGGATAATGATGTTCCAAACTCAAATGAGATGGATAGAGCTGCAAAACTTTGTGTAAAAGCTGCGATTGAAGCAATGAAAGATGCAAATATTTCTCCAGCAGAAAATGATGAAAGACTTAGTGTAATAACCGGAAGTTGTGTTGGTGGAGCAGCAAGCATCGATTATTATTATAAAAACGGAAAAAATCCTGAAGATATTTATAAAATGCCAATTGCTCCAATTGCTGCTAAGGTTGCAGAATATTCTGGAGCGGCTGGCGTTGTAACAAATGTTGCAAATGCTTGTGCTGCCGGAACAATTTCTGTTTCTTATGCGTGCGACTTAATCAGAGCTGGTAAATCTGATGTTGTAATCGCTGGTGGTTCAGATTCTTTTGCAGCAGTGCCTTATGCAGGCTTTTTATCACTTCATGCATTAGATGAAAACGGATGTTCTCCTTTTAATCATTGTACAGGTATTACATTGGGAGAAGGAGCTGGAATCGTAATTGTTGAATCTTACGAACATGCAAAAGCTCGTGGTGCAAAAATTTATTGTGAAGTTTTAGGTGGAGCTGTTACAAGTGATGCTCATCATATTACAGCACCAAGAGAAGACGGTCTTTGCCAAATTGAAGCAATCAATCGTACATTAAAAAATTCAGGTATTTCTAAAAAAGATATTGGATATGTAAACGGTCACGGAACAGGAACTTCAAAAAATGATAATGCAGAATTCCTTTCAATTCACACTGTTTTTGATGAAGAAAATCCTACTGTTAGTGTAAGTTCTACTAAAGCAGCAACTGGACATTGTCTTGGAGCGGCTGGAGCTATTGAATCTGTATTCTGTATAAAATCACTTACAACAAATACAGTTCTTCCAACTTTGGGTTATTCTGCCGAAGATTCTGAAAAATTAAAAGAACGTGCTGGAACTTTAGATTTTGTTCAAAATAAACCTCATTCTAAAGAATTAACAGCTGTTATGAATAATAATTTTGCATTTGGTGGAACTGATGCAAGTATTATTTACAGTAAAATTCCAGGCGATGTAGTAAGTCATCCTTCTAATCCAAAAATTGCAATTACAGGAATTGGTCTTGTAACTCCTCTTGGAAATACAAAAGATGCTTACGTAAATGCTATAAAAGAAAATTCTAAGCCAACTACAGCAGGTGTTCATTCATCAGTAACTGTTGATGATTACAATGCTTTGGGAATAAAAATGGCTTTCTATAGAAAATTAGATAATTTTAGTCAGTTGCAAGTTGTATCTGGAGTTTCTTGTCTTAAAGATGCAAATTTTGTTGTTACTGACCAAAATGATAAAGATATAGGAATTATTGTTGGAACAAGTGAAGGTGCTTTAGGTTCTACTTATGATTTTGAAGCATTAATCGCTGAACATGGAAACGCAAAAGGAAGTGCATTTAAATTTCCAAATACAGTTTATAATGCAGCTGGTGGGTATCTTTCAATTAATACTGGAATCAAAGGTTATGGTGTAACTGTAACAAGTGGACCAAATTCTGGACTTTATAGTATGGCTTATGCAATGAATGTTCTTAGAGATGGTCAAGAAAAAGTGATGATGGCAACTGGAAATGATGAAAATACTCCAATTATTGAAAATCTTTTCAACGAAATTGGAATGCTTTCAGATTCAATTGTTGCTCCTTTCTCAAATTCAAAAGGATTTATGATGGGAGATTCTAGTGCTTCTATGCTTTTGGAAAATGAAGATTATGCAAAAGCTCGTGGTGCAAAAATCTATGCTCATGCTTTAGGATTTGGTAATGGTAGAAAAAATGTAAAATACGGAAAATTAGCTGGTTCAGACGAAGGTTTGAGTAAAGCAATTTTGGATGCATTAAAAGATGCAAATGTAAAACCAGAAGAAATAGATGCAATTTATGGATTTGCAAATGGAAATTCTGTTGTAGATTCAATCGAAACAAAAGTTTATTCAAGCATTTTTGAAAAAATTCCTGTTATAGAAATTAAGGAACGTGTTGGAGAAGGTCGTGCTGGAACTGCAGCATTGCAAGCCGCTCATGCAGTTTTAATGCTTAGTGGAGAAATTGTTGAAGATGAAGCATATATAATTTCTGGTGGAAAAGTTGAAAAATCTAAAGTAGAAAGTAAAAATCTAAAGAAGGTTTTAATCACTTCATTCGCTGTTGGTGGTTCTTATACAGCGGTTGTTTTAGGAAAATAAGGATTTTATATGAAAGTAGCAATTGTTACAGGTTCTTCAAAAGGAATTGGAAAAGCATGTGCAATTCGTCTTGCAAAAGATGGTTACACAGTTGTTGTAAATTATAGTCATTCAGATAAGGAAGCTGAAGACACTTTGGCAAAAATCAAATCTGAAGGTGGAGATGGAATCATCTATAAAGCAGATGTTTCTAATTTGACACAAGTAAAAACTATGATGCGTGATGTTTACAAACAATTTGGACAGATTGATGTTCTTGTAAATAACGCAGGTATTGTTAGAGATGAATATCTTCTTATGTTGAATCCTGACACATTAGATAAATGTTTGGATTTAAACGTAAAAGGTTATATTTATTGTGCTCAACAAGCGGTTTTAAAAATGTTTAAACAAAAACATGGTGTAATTATTAATATGTCTTCAGTTAGCAGTAAATTTGCTCTTCCAGGGCAGAGTGTTTACAGTGCTACAAAAGGAGCGGTAAATTCTCTTACACAAACACTAGCAAAAGAACTTTCTGGATATGGAATTCGTGTAAATGCTGTGGCTCCAGGATTTATTGCTACAGAAATGATAGAAGCAATTCCAGAAGAAACTCGTGCAGAATATTTAAAATCAATTCCTATGAAAAGATTTGGAACTGCAGAAGATGTTGCAAATGTTGTAAGTGCTCTTTGTTCAGAAGAATTTTCTTATTTGACAGGACAAACTTTAGTTTTGGACGGAGGACTTTCCTTATGATGACAATTTACGATATTAATAAAAAAATCGCTCAACGTCCTCCTTTTCAAATGATTGAACGCGTTACAGAAATTGTACCAAATCAGAGTGCAACAGGAATCAAAAACGTATGTATTAATGAACCATATTTTATGGGACATTTTCCAGATACACCAATTATGCCAGGCGTTTTGATTATTGAAAGTTGTGCTCAATTATGTTCTATCGTAATTGAAAAAGATGAAAATGCTTTGGATGATAATTTGTATGTTTTATTAAAGGTTGATGGATTTAAATTCGTAAAACCTGTTATTCCAGGTGATCAACTTGTAATAAACGTAAATAAAACTCGTGATGGTGGTTCACTTGTTTACTTTGACGCAACTGTTAAAGTAGATGGAAAAACTTTTGCAAAAGGAAGTCTTGTTTTTACAACTGTTCCAAAAGAAACTGTAGGTAAACGAGATTAATCAAAATAAAAATGGCAGATAAAATTTTAGTTTTAAATGGAAGTCCTAGAAAAGAGAGAAGTGGAACACTTTTTTTAACAAAAGCGTTTATTTCCGGAATTGAATCTACTGGGATATTTGAAACAGAATTTATAAACATTGCAGAAAAAAACATTTCACCTTGTAGAGGATGTTTAAATTGTTGGAAAACTCACAACAATGGTGAATGTGTTATCAAAAATGATGATGTTTCTGCCATTAGAGCAAAAATTGAAGATGCAAAATATGTGATTGTAAGTATGCCTCTTTATTATTTTGGTATGCCTGGTCAAGTAAAAATTCTTTTAGATAGACTTTTAGGTATGTCGAATGAATGTAGAGGTCAGCCAATCAGAGAAAAATTTGAAAAAGGCGAACCTTTACACGGAGAACGAAATCCTAAGCCAAATAGAAAATTTGCATTAATTTCTGGTTGTGCTTGGGAAGAAACTGATATAACTTACAAACCACTTTTTACAGAATTAGATTATATTTTTGGAAAAAATCAATATGGAAGAGCTGTTTGTCCACAACTAGATTCTCTAATTGCTCGTGGTGGAGAAAGAAGATTAAAACTTTATGAAAAGAATTATCAATCTGCTGGCGTAGAATTTACTCAAAAAGGTTATATTTCTGAGGAAACGCAAAAAATTCTTTCAAAACCCGCTTTTTCACCAACTGTATATCAACAACTTTTAAATGCAATGTGGGACTCTCCAGGAGAACATAACTAAAATGGCAGAAGAAAATCAGAATATTAAAAAAGAAAATAAATTATTTGTTTGGTTTAGATATATCTTAACAATGTTCTGTTGTTTTTGTCTAAGAATTTATGTTTACATTGTTTATAAACCAAAAGCGTTGTGTGTAGATAAAGATATACAAACTAATAAATTTAATAAACCTACTATTATAATTGCAAATCATACTTCATATATGGATCCTCCGTTTATGCTTTCAATTATTCACGGAAAACATACAATTGTAGTTGCAAAAGATTGGTTTGAAAAGAAAAGTATAAAATGGATGCTTTTAGGAATTGGTGCAATTCCTTGTGATAGATTTTCTATGGACACAGATTGGATAATGTTTGCAAAAAATGCAGTCAAAAGTGGAAAATCGGTTATCATCTTTCCGGAGGGAAAAACTCGAAAGGATGGAGAATTAAACGAATTTAAATCAGGATTTGCTTTTTTGGCAAAATATACAGGTGCTCCTGTTGTTAGTATTGGACTTTCAGGAATTTATAAAGCTGGAAAAAGAACTAATTATATAGTAGGAATTCCTAAAAAAGTAACAAGAACTCCTGGAATTTCATCTTCTCAAGACTTAGCACAACAAAGTGAACTTTTTAGACAAGAAGTTATTCGTTATAAAAAATGTGCTATTGACGGAAAATTAGATACTGAAAATTAATCATTTAAAAAAATGGAGAAACTTTTATGAAATATGGAATTGTTTTTGAAGGTGGTTCTCGAAAAGGAATGTTTACTGCGGGAGTGGTAGATGTTTTACTTGAAGAAAATATAAAATTTCAATACGCGGGTGGAGTTTCTGCTGGTGCTCATGCTGCAATGAATTATGTTTCTCAACAAAAAGGCAGATTAAAAAATGTTTTAGTGCCAAGTAGAATTCGTAAAAATAAAAAAGCTCATAATATTCGTGATGGAATTTATAAAGAATATCACATCATGAATTTTGAATATGCTTATGATGAAAATGACCCTTTTGATTTTAAAACTTTTTTTAATTCAGATATAGAATGTGAATTTGGAACAACTTGTGCAGAAACAGGAAAACCAACTTTTTTTAGCGAAAAGAGTGATGAATCAAAACTTTTACAATATGCAGCGGCTTCTTGTTCTTTGCCTATGCTTTTTCCAGTTGTAGAAATTGATGGGAAACATTATGCAGATGGATGCATTACAGATTCTGTTCCTTTTGATAGAGCTTTTGAACAAGGTTGTGATAAAGTTGTGATAATTTCAACTAAAAAAGCAGGAATTGCTCCTCATGATTTTGGAAAAATTAAATTTATTTTATCATCAATGTTTCGCAAAAAATTTCCTAATTTATACGAAGCATTATTAAATCGTTATATTGTGTACGAAAAACAATTAGAACAAGCAGAAAAATTGGAAAAAGAAGGAAAAGTTTTGATAATTCGTCCAGATACGATGTGTTGTAGTACTTTTGAAACAAAACCACAAAAGTTAAACGAAGGTTATCAACATGGAATTGAAGTTGCTCGACGTGAATTACAAAGAATAAAAGATTTTATATCTTAAAAACAAAAGAAATGTTAACGGAATTTTACGAAATCTTTAAAGTCCGAAGATATTTTTTTTGTTCAGCCGTAATTCTGTAACTTTCCAACGCTTTTTGAATTGCTTTGTTGTGAGTCCATTTTTCCAGAGTTTGATTTTCTAAAAACGGAAGAACTGCGTTGTACTGTTTTGCAAGTGCGGTGGCAAAATACCAGGCAATCATCATTTTTACGTAATATTCTTCTGAGTGAATTTTTAAAACCATTTTCGGATATTCCAAATCAAAATCTTCGTCCAAAAAATGTTGCATCAACATTCCAACTGCAAAACGCACCGTGTAAGTTTTTTCAGATAAAATCCAAATTTTAATTTGCTCTAAAAGCGGCTTTTTATGCTTCTTAAAAACTTTAGGCGACATTTGGTCGCAGGTTGCCCAGTTATCAACAAACGGAAGAAATTTGTTCACTTGCTCAAGGCAAGAAT
>CAYPGB010000042.1:0-12379 GCA_964410365.1 uncultured Treponema sp. | reverse complement strand
TGATTTTTTTGCAGCCAAACCGCAGTAATTTGCTGGATGTTCAAAGAATGCAGCAGGATTTTCAACTCCGAGTTTTTCGAGTTGTGCTGTAATATCTGCAAATTCTTTTTCGTGAGTTTTTAAAACTTCAAAGAAAGTTTTTCCAGATTTTTCTGCTTCGAGTGTAATTTTTCTGATAACTTCGTGTCCGTCATTATAACCCGCTTCTCCAAGCAAAATGTATGCAGGTTCAGCAAGAACTCCACCGCGAACTTTTCCACCGGCATTTTCAAGATTTTTCATCATATTTTCGCTATCTGCCTGCAAACCTTTTACAACAGAATTCATTCTTGCAACAGCCATTGTAAATCCAGAAACATAATCAGCAATAAAACGCTGACTTGCTGAATTTGTTAAATCACGCTGATGTTCAGAAATTTGGTCCATATAAAAAGTGATAATGCGAGGACACATTGCCTTCCACAAAGATTTTACGTGTTCAGAATTCCAAGGATTTCTTTTTTGTGGCATTGTTGAAGAACCAACTTGAGTTGAAGCAAAATATTCAAAAACTTCACCAATTTCGCTTCGCTGTAAGTTGCGTAAATCATCTGCTAAGTTTGCAATAATTCCAAAAGCAACATTCATTTCAAGTAAAAGGCGTAAAACGTGTTCTGGTTCTACAAGTTGATTTGAATATTCAGAAGGTTTTAATCCCAAAAATTCAACATAAGTTTTTTCAAGTTCTTCAGGGGCTTTTACAATCATTGAAGGACCGTTATAACTTCCAACTGGACCAGCTAATTTTCCAACTAAATCATTAGAAAGTTCTTCAATTTTTAAGATTGATTTTCCAAGTCGGGCAACAAATTCTGCAATTTCCCAGCCAAAAGTAATTGGAACTGCGTGCTGACCGTGAGTTCTTCCAACTTGTGGAGTTGCACATTCGCGTTCTGCAATATCACAAAGATAATTTTCTAATTTTTTAAGTTCAGGCAAAACTACATTTTGAGTAACATCTCTCATTCGGCAGCTTAAACCAGTGTCCAGAATATCAACAGAAGTTGCTCCAAGGTGAATGAGCGGTCCGATTTTAGAATCAACTTTAGTTTTCATTACGTTTACAAGTGCACGAATATTGTGTTTAGTTTTTTCTTCTTCTTTGTAAACTTCTTCCGGGTCAATATTTTGAGCAACTTCATCAAGTTTGTTTGCAATTTCATCTGTAAGTTCACCGCGAAGTTTTAGATGAGCTTTTACCAAAGCGGCTTCACATTTTGCATGAGAACGAACTGAAGCTTCTTCAGAAATATATTTAGAAAGGCCTTGAAAAACATCGGCTTCCGACAAAGAGTATCTGTGGTCGATACAAGAAATATTTTCAAAAATGTTACGTGTTTCCATAATAAAATTATAGCAAAATAGGCACGAAACTTCTATTATATTTGTTAAAAAATATACTGACACTTAAGATTTTACTTTATATAATCACCTTATGAAAAATAAAATTCCCAACAAAAAATTAGATGTAAAACTCATCGCGTTAGATTTAGATGATACACTTTTAAATGATAATCGTGAAATTTGTGAAAATACGATTTTAGCTCTTAGAAAATGTGCAGAACAAGGAATTTATGTAGTTTTATGTTCTGGTCGTGCAGAAGATGGAATTTTACCTTTTGTTAGAAAATTAGAAATTGCAGGAACTCAAGCGGGAAAATTTTTAATTGCAATAAATGGATGTTCAGTTTTTGATTTACATTCAAGAACTCAAATTTACAAAAAAATTGTTCCAACAGAAGTTTTACTTTATTGTGATGATGAAGCGGAAAAAATGGGGCTAAATTCAGAAATTTATACTCCAGATACAATTTTTTACGCAAAAGAAACAAAATGGACGCGCCTTGATGTTGATTTATGTCATTTAAAAGGTGAAGTTGTTAAAGATTATAAAAAATTACTCGAAAAAGGTTCTTGTAAAATGTTAATTCCCGGTGAACCAGAAAAATTAATCATTCTTCAAGAAAAACTTAAAAAAGAATTAGGCGAAAAAGCGGTAATTTTTACAAGCAAACCTTATTTTTTGGAAATTTTACCTCCAAATTGTGGAAAAGGTGAAGCAATCATCTGGCTTGCAAATCATATTGGAATTGATATAAAAAATTGTATGAGTTTTGGCGACAGTATGAATGATGAAAGTATGATTAGACTTTGTGGATACGGAATTGCAATGGAGAATGGATTAGATTACATAAAAAATATTGCCGATTTCGTAACAGAAAAAGACAATAATCATGGTGGCGTTGGGGATTTTATAGAAAAATACGTTTTAAATTAATTTAAAAGCGTTAAAGGATTTATAGTTTTTCCATTTTTGTAAACTGTAAAATGAAGATGTGGACCTGTACTCAATCCTGTGCTTCCAACATATCCAATTACAGTATTTGTATAAACAAAATTTCCTTTTTTGCACGCCGTTTCTTTCATATGACCATAAAGAGTTTTATAACCAGAATGATGAGTGATAATTACATAATTTCCGTAAGTTGCATTATAACCAACAGCAGTTACTCGTCCGTCCAACGCTGCATAAATTGGAGTTCCTGCTGGAGATGCCATATCAATTCCGCTATGAAAAGAACGTCTACTTGAATCAAAAGGAGAATTTCTCCATCCGTAATATGATGATAACCAATATCGTCTTTTTAAAGGTGTATGGAACAAATCTCCATTAATTTCTTGTCTAGTTACCCAATCTAATTCTGCATCTGGAACAAAAAGAGAAGTTCCTGCTTTTAATTCTGTATCAAGAGAAATAGAATTGACCAAAGCGGTTTTATCAGCATCAACTTTATATTTTGTAGCAATTGTATTTGGAGTTTCTCCATTTTCTTTTACTGTATAGATAATTCCTGGCATAGAAGGAATTTTTAAATATTGACCAATTTGTATAAGTCTTGTTTGTCGAATATTATTTACACTGATTAAAGTATCTTGAGTTACGTTAAATTCATCCGCAATAAAACCAATCATATCACCAGATTTTACACGATAAGTTTGATAAGTGATTAAAGATTCTTCGTTTGAAGGCAAAGAAATTGATGATTCAGAAATATTTTCTTCAGTTTGAATAGATTCAAAAAGAGGTTCTAATTTTTCTGTAAATTCAGGACCTTTATCAGTTTCAAATCCACCAACTGCATTATGAGTTGAAATTTCATTTTTTAAAGAAACAACAGACCAAGTTATACCAATTCCAAACGAAAATCCTAACACCGAAAGGCAAATAACTTTGGTTACTTTAAATTTACCAATCATCATAAATCTATCAGTTATATTATTGATTATACTATTGATTTTTTTAAATTTAAAATAATTTTTCATTTTTTATTAATCCCAATTAAATAAGTTTCAAAACTTTCTGCACGACACGCTTGAGGTTTAAAACCTTTTGCTGAAGAAAAAACTTCTCTCATTGTTTTTAATATTTTTTGTTGGTCACCATTTTGAAAAATTTTTACAGCAAAATTTCCGCCTTGTTTTAACATTGTTTGTGAATACCAAACTGCCATTTCTACAAGTTGTTCAGAACTTGCCGTATCAACAATTCGATTTCCTGTAGTTTTTGGAGCGGCATCACAAACGACTAAATCGTAGGGACCATTTTCTTTAATTTGTTTACGAATTTCAGGAGCGTTTAAATCACCTTGAATAAAAACAAGATTTTCGCCTTTTACAGATTTTGAAAGAGGATTTAAATCGCAAGAAACGACTTTTCCAGTTCCCTGCATTTTTCTTAAAAGAAAAGTTGTCCAACTTCCAGGTGCAGAACCTAAATCGAGAACAGAAAAATTTTTCTTAATCATTCCAAATTTTTCATCAATTTCTTTTAATTTATAAACAGAGCGAGCTGGATAACCTTCCGAAAACGCTTTTTGAGACCAATAATCCGGTTTTTCATAACTATTTGCAGGCATATAATGATTTTCGGCAAAAAAAATGAAATAATTTATAAATTCTTTTGATTTTGAATGATGAGTTTTTAGAAAATTTTATCTTGAATGTCAAAAATAAATATTTTATGATGATTTTATCATGCTTGGAAAATATATAATCATTTTTTTTGTTTCAATGCTTCCTCTTATCGAACTTAGAGGTGCAATTCCTATTTCTCAAGGATTCAATCTTCCAATCATTCCTTCTTACATTGTTTGCATTCTTGGAAATATGGTTCCAGTTCCCATTATTTATCTTTTTGCACGAAAATTTCTTGAATGGGGACAAAATAAACGTTTTATTGGGAAAATTTGTCAGTTTTTTTTGATAAAAGGTTCTCGGGCTGGTCAAAAATTACAAGAAAAGGCTGGTCGTGGATTATTTATTGCTCTTATGTTTTTTGTGGGAATTCCACTTCCTGGAACTGGTGCTTGGACAGGAACTTTGGCAGCAAGTCTTTTAAATATGAAATTTAAAGATACGGTTTTTGCTGTCGTTTGTGGAGTTTTGATTGCCGGTTTGATTATGATGGCAGCAAGTTTTGGATTTTTTGGTGCATTAAGTAAAATAATTGCTGCTTAAATTTATTTTTTTTGAGGTGGGATTATGAAAAATTCTCTAAAACAGATTTTAATCTTTTTTTGTTTGTTAAATCTTTTTATTTTTGTAAGTTGCAAATCTACAAATGTAAAATCACAAAATATTTTGGTAACAGATTCTGCTGTAAAACAAGGTTCTTTAGAAAATGGAATGAAATATTATATCCGAAAAAATAGTGAACCAAAAAATCGGATAGTTTTGCGTCTTGTTGTAAGAGCAGGCTCAAATATGGAAGATGAAAATCAAAAAGGAGTTGCACATTTTATAGAACATTTGGCTTTTAATGGAACTGAACATTTTGAAGAATCAGAAATTGTAAATTATTTTGAAAAAATTGGAATGGATTTTGGTTCAGATTTAAATGCTTACACCAGTTTTGATGAAACAGTTTTTAAATTAGAAATTCCTGCTGATAATCCTGAATATTTGGAAACTGCACTTTTAATTTTGCGAGATTGGGCTTGTGCTGTAAGTTTTGAACAATCAGCAATTGATAAAGAAAGAGGCGTTGTTACGGAAGAATGGCGACTTCGACAAGGTTTGCAAGGGCGGCTTACAAATGAAGTAAATTCTTTTTTACTAAAAAATTCTCGATATGCAGAAAGACAACCAATTGGTAGTATGGAAATTATTCAAAATATTTCGCGAGAAGAAATTTTAGATTTTTATAAAAAATGGTATCGTCCAGAATTTATGTCAATTGTTGCTGTTGGTGATGTAAATCAAGAAAATTTAGAAAATGCAATAATTTCTACAATGTCAGAAATTCCTTCAAGTAAAGAAAAATTAAAATTACCAAATTTTAAAGTTCCAGTGCAATCTGAAAAACAAATTAAATTTTTCTTTGATGATGAACAAAAATACACAATCATAAATATTTTTAATAGAAATGAAAATTTTAAACCAATCACAACAGAAAAGGAATTTCGTGAAAGTTTTGTTTTTGCTATTGGCAGACAAATTTTTAATCAACGTTTAAAAGAAATTTCTACAAAACAAAATTCGACTTGGTTGCAAGCGTCTGTAGAAGATTTACTTTATACAAAAAATTGTGATTTTACATATTTTGCAATCGTGCCAAAAGGTGGACAATTTGAACTTTCGTTAGAAAAATTTTTAGACGAATGTGATAGAATTTTAACTTTTGGTGTTACAGAAAATGAATTAGAGAGAGTAAAAACTGGACTTCTTTCAACACTTGAACAAGAATATAAAAATCGGGAAAAAACACAATCATCAATTTTTGCGGATGAACTTGTAAAATTTGATTTAACAGGAAATATTTTTAGTTCTGCGGAAGATAATTACAATCTTTATAAAAAATTTTTAGCAAATATCACAATAGAAGAAGTAAATTCTAGTTTAGAAACATTACTTGAAAACAGAGGCGATTTAATGTTTATACAAGTGCCTTCTTATGTAAAAAATATTCCTCCAGAAAAAAGAATTATGAAAATTTGGAAAGAATATAAAAATCAAACAGAACTTTCTGCATATAAAGATGATGTTGATGATGATATTTTGATGGAAAGACCAAAAACAAAAGGAAAAATAATTGCTAAAAATAAAATTCCTGAACTTGATGTAAATGAATATTTTTTGAATAACGGAATTCGAATTTTAACTAAAAAAACTGATTTTGTAGAAAATCACATACAACTTTATGCAATCAGTAAAGGTGGAATTTTTCTTGTTCCAGAAAGAGAAGTTCCTTCTGCAAAAGTTTCTATAGATTATATGTTTTTATCTGGATTAAACGGATTGGATTCAAATCAATTTTTGAAGAAAATTAGTACAAAAAATATAAATTTTGATCTTGGTGTTGAAAATTCAACGGAATATTTTTCTGGCGTAAGTACAAATGAAGATTTAGAAAGTCTTTTGCAAGTTGTTTATTTGATGTTTGAATCTCCTCAATTTACTGATGATGCTTGGAAAGTTTTGATGAGTGATTATCTTGAAGCGGCAAGAAATTATGGAACTCAACCTCAAGAAGTTTTTGTAGAAGAAGTTAGAAAACTTATTTATGGCGAGAATGATGTTTATTTTGAACCTTTTAATTTTGCATTTGTTGCAAGATTAAATAAAAAATTTGCTGAAAAAGTTTACAAAGAGCGGTTTGAAAATCCAGCAGATTTTACATTTATTTTTGTTGGTGATTTTGATGAAGATGCACTTTTGGAATTTGCTAATATTTATTTAGGTTCAATGCAAACTTCCCAAAAATATGAAGATTTTGGAGAAAAAATCTATCCGTTTCCTAAAAAAATTACAAATCAAACTGTTTATAAAGGTTTAGACAAACAAGGACAAGTTTTTTTAGGTTTTGGTGGAGAAATTCCTTTAAAAAATGATATTGAACAAAATTATTACGAACAAGTTCTTGCTGGAGAATTTATTTCTCTTTTGAATATTCGTTTGCGAGAAGTTATTCGTGAAGAAAAAAGTGGTTCTTACGGAGTTAATGCTGGTGGTGGAATTGATGGTTTTTTCAAAAAGAATTACTTTTTTGAAATAAGTTTTGGTTGTGAACCGGAACGCGAAGAAGAACTAAAAGAGGAAGTTTTATCACAAATAAAATTTTTGCAAGAAAATTTAGTTTCTCAAGATTATATAGACAAAATTCAAGAAAATTTACGTCGTTCTAGAGAAACAAATTTAAGAAATAATCATTGGTGGATTACGAGAATTGTAAATGAACTTGTTTTTGAAATTGAACCACTTTGGGTTTCTTCTGATATTGAAAAAATTGTAAATTGGATTTCTCCAGAAGTTATGATGGAACAAGCAAAAAAATATTTAAATACAGAAAATTATATTTGTGTATTTTTAAAACCAGAAAAATAAAATGTCAGCAATTAGAAATTCTGGACATGCAGATTTGCCTCTTCATCCAGGGACTGTCCCCCGTTGGCTCGCTGATAGAATGATGGTTTTAGGAACTTTAATCACTGAGTCTTTAATAGAAAATTTTGGTCCCGATGAAGTTTTAGTTCGTCTTAGTGATCCTCTTTGGTTTCAAAGTTTTGGTGCAGTTATGGGAATGGATTGGCATAGTTCTGGAATTACAACTTCGGTTATGTATGCATTAAAACGTGGATTAAATGCTCGTTCAAAAGATTTAGGAATTTATATTTGTGGCGGTCGTGGAAAATATTCTAGAATGACGCCAAATGAACTTTTGGAAATTGGTGATAAAACTGGTTTAAATGGCGAAGAATTTGTTCGGAATAGTAAACTTGTTGCAAAAGTTGATAACAATGCAATTCAAGATGGATTTCAACTTTATCAGCATAATTTTATTTTAACAAAAAATGGAAATTGGGCGGTCGTTCAACAAGGAATGAATGTTGCCGAAAAAAAAGCACGCCGTTATCATTGGTGTTCTGCAGATTTACGTTCATTTGTAGAAGAGCCACACACTGGAATTGTTGGCGAAAGCAGAGGAAAGATTTTAAATCTAACTGATTTTCAAGCAAAAAACACAAGAAATTCAATTTTGGAAATGACACTTGAATCTCCAGAAAGAATTTTAAAAGAAATCACACAAATGAAAAATCCTTCCAACGAAATGATTTTATTTAATGGAGGAAAAGTTTCTTCTATAAAAAAATCATCAGATTTAGAAAATAAAGAAAAAAAATTACAAAATGAACTTTTTCCTGAATATGAACAAGTTTTTGAAAAAGAAAAATCAAATAATTTTGTTTTTGAGTCGGAAGGTCGTTCTATCATAATGCCAACTCATCATGAAGTTTTAAAAGAAGATGTAGATTTAAAGCGACTTGGAGGAGTTTTAGCAACTGCGTATGAAACTCAACCAAAAGATTTTGAAAGTTTAATGCTTACTCCGGGGCTTGGACCTAGAACTTTGCAATCTTTAACTTTGGTTAGTGAAGTGATTTACGGAACTCCAAGTCGTTTTACTGACCCAGCAAGATTTAGTTTTGCTCATGGTGGAAAAGATGGACATCCGTTTCCAGTTCCATTAAAAATTTATGATGAATCTATTCGTGTCTTGCGAGAAAGTATCGAAAAGTCTAAACTAGGCTATAACGAAAAATCAGATTGCATAAAACGACTTCACACAACTGCAATAAATATTGAACAAAATTGCTCTCCAGAAGTTGATTTTGATGCAGCGATAAAATTTGAAAAAGAACATTCAAAAGAATGGGATGGAAAAACTGTATGACCAAAAGTAAGGCATTTTTAGAAGGAGTGAGAGACGGTTTTCCTATTGGTTTAGGATATTTTGCGGTTGCATTTTCATTGGGAATTGTTGCGAAAAACGCGGGATTAACTCCATTGCAAGGTTTTATTGCAAGTTTTTTAAATATGGCTTCTGCTGGAGAATATGCACTTTTTACTTCAATTCAAGCGGGAGTTTCATTTTTAGAAATTGCAGCAATTACTTTAGTCGTAAATGCACGTTATCTTTTGATGAGTTGTTCTTTAAGTCAAAAATTTAATCCAAAAACAAAATTAATTCATCGTTTTTTAGTTGGATTTGGTGTAACTGATGAAATTTTTGGAATCACAATTGCTAGAAAAGATTTTATCAATCCTTTTTACAATTATGGTGCAATGGCAATTTCTGTGCCACTTTGGAGTATTGGAACTTCTTTAGGAATTATTGCTGGAAATTTTTTACCAAGCAGAGTTGTTAGTGCTCTATCGGTTGCACTTTATGGAATGTTTTTAGCAATTATCATTCCTCCAGCAAAAAAGAATTTTATCATTGCAATTGCCGTAATAGTAAGTTTTATTTCTAGTTATATTTGTTCTGTTGCTCCTTATGTAAAAGATTTATCTAGCGGAACAAGAACTATTATTTTAACAATTGTAATTTCTTCTGTAGTAGCAATTATCAAACCAATTGAAGATGAAAATGATTCTTCAAAAACTGAAAATAAATCAACAAAGGAAGATAAAAAATGTTAAATATCTATATTTCAATTTTTACAGCGTTTCTAGTTTCTTATTTGATAAGAGTTTTGCCTTTAACTTTAATTAGAAAACCAATCACAAATAAATTTATAAAATCATTTTTGTATTATGTTCCTTATGTAACTTTATCAGTGATGACGTTTCCAGCAATTGTACAAGCAACAAATTCTCCAATTGCGGGAATTGTTGCACTTGTTATTGGAGTAATTCTTTCATTTTTTGGAGCAGGACTTTTTCCGGTTGCGTGTGTTTGTTGTGTTGTGGTTTTTGTGATGGAATTTTTTATAAAATAAATTTTATCATCATTAAAACTGTAAAATTTAGATTAATCATTTTGTTCTTTAATTTTTTTATCAACACTCATTAAACGAGATGCAGCAACTTTTCCCATTGTAACAGCTGTTGGAATTCCTCCTGGATAGCGAAGCCAATGACTAGCAAGAAAAACATTTCTGATTTTTTTAATATCACACGGAATAAATGCACCTCTGCTTGTAAAAGTTGTGATAAAACGCATATACGCACCTTTGTAGCAATTATTTCTATGAAAATAAGTATAAGGCGTCCAAATATCTAAAATATGAATTTTTTCTTTGTATTTTGGAAAATGATTTTCTATTCTTTCTAAAATTTTATCAGCAATATTTTTTTTAGTGATTTCATATAAATCTATATTTAAAGTATGCATTTTTTTCCAATATTCAAAATCATCAGATTTTTGAACGATGCTAACTTGAATAACAGTTTCTCCTTTTGGTGCAATAAAATCTCCATAAACGCGATAATTTTTTACACAAATTCTATTAATTTCTTTTATTCCAACCAAAAAAGGTTTACATTCAAAAGTAAGTTGATCAACTTCTGGCATTTCACCTTCAACAGAAAATGCAACTTGAAAGGAACTATATAATGGAAAATTCTTTTCTTTTCTATAAATATGACGAAGTTGTTTTGGCATATAATTTTTTCTTAAAAGATTTGCAAATGTAAAATTCAAATCACAAGCACAAATAATATAATCTGCTTGAATAAAAGTATTATCAGCTAAAGTAATTCCATCTGCACGTTGATCTGTAACTTTTGCAATTTTATAAAAATTTATACTTTTTAAATCAAATATTTTTTTTGTACTAGAATAATGTTTTTTATTTATATTGATTTTTTTTACAGGTTTTCCAAGATAAAGTTTTCCACCAACGGCTTTAAAAGTTTTTACCATATTGCGAACAACTCCCATAGAACCGCCTTCTGGCAATTCTCCATCACCGGATGCAAAAATAGAATATGATAATGGAAGCCAATATGATTCATAATCACTATTCATAAAATCGCTAATAAGAACTTGCAAAAGTGGATGTTTAAAACGCTTACTCAATTCTTCCAAATTTATGTTAACATATTCAAACATAGTTTTTATTAAAGCGGAATAATCAAGAGAAAGGTTTTTATTACTAAATGCATTTTCTTCATCCCAAGGAATATCTTTTGGGAATTGCACTTTCATTCCTAGTTTAGTAACATTTATAAGACGATTGATTTCTTTTTCATCTTCTGGAGAAATTTCGATTAATTCTTTGCGAGTTCTTTCAATATCACGCCAAAGTGTTGCGGTTTTTCCATCGTATTCAGAAGAATAAAATGCATCTCTTTTGATAAGTTTCATATCATCATTTAAAGCACCAACTTCTTTCCATAAATCATATTGAGGAGTGTTTTTTAAAGTTCCACTCATCCAATGAATACAATTATCAATTTCGTAAGGTCCACGTTTCCAACCAGAACAACAACCACCAGGAATTAGATTTTTTTCGTAAATTACAGTTTCGTATCCATTTCTTGCACAAATGATTCCTGCACTTAAACCGGCAAGTCCTCCACCAATAATTACAACTTTTTTCATAAATATGTTCCCAATTTTTTAAAATTCGCTTTGGAAAGTGATTTTAGAGATTCTGTATAGACTTTATATTATTTTTTATCAAATAACAATATTTTTAAACATTTAAAAAGTCCAAGAGTTTTATAAATTTTTATACTATCGATTATTGGTCTAAAATGTGTAGAATGATTTTTTTCTGAATCATAAATTGTTTCTATTGGAACTTCTGTAATTTGAATGTTATTTTCAAGAGCAAGGCTCAACATTTGCATTTCAAATTCAAAACGATTTCCTTTTAAGTTCAAACATAAATTCATAAAATCTGATGATAATCCTCTTAAACCAGTTTGTGTATCTGTTAAATTTTTATTATAAATTTGATTGATGATTTTCTTGGTGAAAAGATTTCCAATCACACTTTTTTTAGGAATTCCCGATTTGGAAAAATTTCTTACGCCCATTATTAAATTTTTGGGATTTTTGATTAAAGCTAGAATGCAAGTATTTATTGAACTTGGAGAATGTTGTCCATCAGAATCTGCGGTGATGCAGCCGCCCAAATTTTCGATATTTTTTAAGCAATAATTAAAAGCAGTTTTTAATGATGCACCTTTTCCTAGATTTTTTGAATGAGATAAAATTTTTACACCAAAATTATTTTTTGCAATTTCAAAAATAGAATTGAATTTTGGAGAACTTCCATCATTTACTAAAATTATTTTTGTAAATCCGTATGATTTTAAATCTCGTAAAAGAATTAAAAGACGATTATCAGGTTCGTAAGAAGGAATAATTATTGGAATTTGATTAAAATCATTTATAGTTTTTTCACTCAAAATAAACCTCTCCCTAAATATTTTGAAAAACTTCAAAAGTGAATTCTATCAACATTTTAGCATAAAAAAATTACAACGCAAATAAAGATTTTAAATATATTGTTATAAAATACCTTGACAAAATTATGCGGGGGGGGGG
>CAYPGB010000041.1:0-14176 GCA_964410365.1 uncultured Treponema sp. | reverse complement strand
ACTGCCATTGTTTTTCAAAATCGTTATTGTTCATATAAATAATATTGATTTTTTTGTGCAATTTCGGAGTGATTTTTGAAAAAAAAAGTAATTTTTTTTGGGGAAGGATTGTCGGGTCTAGCCCGACAATGACTGTGTTGCTTACGCAACACCACGAGTTTGCTTCGCAAACGTCGCGGGACTGGCTCAACCACAGGTTTTCATTCTTTTTAGACAACCCCATTTTTTTGAATAGATTGCCGTATCAAGTACGGCAATGACAAATTGTTTGGGGAGTGTCTTGCGTAATCTGCGGAAAAAATAATTTATCTTGGTAACTTAATCATATTTTTCTAAATTATTTACACCAATAAACAGATTCTATTTTGAATGTAAAAGGATTTTTTGTTGTGTTATTACACATTGCGATTGCACGAACTCCTGGCATAAACATTAAACTTGTAAAACTGTATTCATCACCATTGAAATAAGAAGTTAAATCTGTGTAATCCCAAATGTCTTCATAATCTCGGAATTGATATGCAATGCAGTTTGCACCTTGTCCACCAGCACCGCCTGCTCCTCCCCAAGAATTTGTAGCATCTGTAGACATTTTCCAAACGATTTTTTTAAGACCATCATATTCACAAGTCGCTGTAACAATACAACTTGTAATATTTTCCATAAATTCATGGTCAGTTACAGGAATTGGAATCAAAATTTGTGAATAATTTCCCAAAAAAGTAACATCCAAAGTTCCATCATCATTTAATACTAAAGTTGAATCAGTTTCGCTTGGCGTTGTGATTTTTGATAAATCCATAATATATGCAGAATGATCATCATTCCATTCACCAACAACAATTGGTTCCAAAGAATCATCAAATTCAAACATTTTTAAACTTTCTGTAGATGCTTTTGCAGTTGTGTTAGATTTTTTTTTGTTACAACTAGTAAACGAAAAAATAACAGCTATCGAAAGTGCAAGTAAAACAATTTTTTTCATATTTCCTCCAAAACTGTAATTAAAATTCTAATTGAGAAAAATTAAAAGTCAATGAGAGAATTTCCCGATAGAAAGGATTTAAAAATAAAAAGACCACATCCAAATGAAGTGATCTTTTAGATTCCCGTGTCAGAGCATGAGAATGACAGTGTCGAATTCGAGAGCCTCAATCAACGCACGGGAATGACGGTGGTGATTTTTAAGAACATTAATCACCACACGGGATATTTTCTAAATTATTTAGACGCTTTTAAGATTGCTGGATGTTCCATAGCATCTGCTGTACAACGAAGTGCTAAAGAAACGCCTTCTTGAGCATCTTGACTAACTATAAATTTAACAGAACCTTTGAATTTTTTTCCAGCAACAACTTCTTCTGCAAATGGGTGATTAGAATCATCTGGATCTTCACAAATTACAGCCCACCAATTTACAGCAGCTGTGTTTTCAATAAGTTGAGATTTTATCAAAGGAATATCTGTGTCAGAAATTCCTTTGTAATTAATGATAATTTCATCACCTTTAATTGGAAGATCTCCACCAAAAACTTGAGTCAATTCAATTATCGCTTGCCAACCAGAAATTGTTTTTGTATCAGGTACATTATTTACCCAAGGATGATCTGCTTCAATTTTCATGAAAGCAGCAATTTTATTAAGGTCAAGCTTCCAAGTCTTAGTTTTTCTCTGAACTTTTGGAACAGGTTTTGTTGTTTGAACACCAGTTGTTTCAAAAGTAAGAGTTGCAGCTTTTCCATTTTTTGCATATCCCATTTTTACAATATCAGGATCATCATACATTAAAGGACATTCAATTTTTGCAAGACAATCTTTTTCCAAAATTACAGACCAAACACCTTCAACTGTTTGTCCAGCTTTAATATCTTTTGCTAAAGGTGGTAAATCTGTCGTATCTTTTCCAGTTATATTTAACCAATAACCTGCTTGTGCAGAAGTATCAGTAATATTAATTGTAAGAACTGATAAATCAACATCAGAAGTAAATTTATAATGAACTTCAATTTTATCACCAGCTTTTGGTAAATCTGGTTTTAGTTGTTTTGTAAAAGAAGGGTTAGGATTTGACTGATAGTTATCAGCATATTGATTTTTTGGACAAGCAACCACTTTTCCGTTTTCATTTTCTCCTAAATCAATAACATAAGTCATCGGATGAGCTGCAAAAGTTGCACTTAGTAAAGTAAAAGCAGCAATTGCACTAGTTATAATTTTTTTCATATTTCCTCCAAAATTGTAGAATAATTAAAATTCTAACTAAGAAAAATAAAAATACAATAAGAGATTTTCCCGATAGAAAGATTTTTTATGAAATCAAAAATGATAATGACAAAGCAAAAATACAACCAATGCAAAGACTTTTTGCGAAAATCTAACAATGACATCTGTTGGGAATGTGTTTACAACGACATTTTTTTATTACAATATTTTTATTTCCGAAAAGATTTTATATAATAAAAATATGCCTTTAAAAATAGTTTGGGATGATTTTCCTGAAAAATATGATGATGAAATCAATCTACAAAATTTAGTTTTTTCTCCAAATTTGCCAAAGAAACTTGAATCGCATATTTTTATAGAAGCAGATAATTATCCTACGATGAAAATTTTATCTTTACAAACTGAATGGAAAAATTTTATCGATATAATTTATATTGATCCACCTTATAATACCGGAAATGATTTTACTTATAATGATGATTTTTCACAAAAAAATGATAAACACAGTAAATGGCTTAGTTTTATGAAAAGAAGATTAAATCTTGCGAAAGATTTTTTATCAGAAACAGGATGCATTTTTATTGCGATTGATCAAAGTGAACTTTATGTTTTAAAAATTTTGTGTGATGAGATTTTTGGTGAAGATAATTTTATCAATGATTTTATGTGGCTGCACGGAAAAGGTAAAAAAAATACTTGGTCTAGAACTTTGCAACAGCATACTTTATGTTATGCAAAAAATAAAAAAAAACTAAAACCTTTTGTTGAAATTGAATATTCATCTTGGGCAAAAACAAATCTTGATAATGATTTTCGCGGAAATTGGTTTAGTGGAAGCATTTCTTTTTCAGAAAAACGTTCAAATCAAAATCATAAAAATTATTTTACAATCACTTCTCCTTCAAATAAAAGTTGGACTCGTCAATGGCTCGTTTCTCGTGAAGAAATGGAAAAACTTTTAAAAGAAAATAAAATTTATTGGGGTCTGTCCCCAAAGTTTGATAAAGTTCCTCGCGTTAAAATTTTTAATGATAATCCAACTTTTGTAATTCCAAAAAATATAATAGAAAATGTGGAATCTACGCGTTCTGCACAAAATCATTTAGATAAATTACTTGGTGAAAAAAATATTTTTGATAATCCTAAACCTGTAAATTTAATTTCGCATTTAATAAAAATTACAAATATGAAAAAAGATGCAATCATAATGGATTTTTTTGCAGGAAGTGGAACAACTTTTGAAGCCGTTTGTGAATTAAATTCTTTAGATGATGGAAAAAGAAAATGCATTTTAATTCAAAAACCTGAACAAATAAAAAAGTCGGTTCAGAAAAATCATAATGGAAATTCTGTTTCCGACTTTAAAACAATAAGTGATATTTGTAGAATTCGTTGCAAAAAAGTGAGTGAAATTTATAATTCAAAAATTGAAAATTACAAATTAATTTGCAAATAATTTTCTACATTCAAGATAAAATCTTTTTTCATCAGCTTCTCCCATAGAAAAAGATTTTCTTGGAAGCGGACCGTTTGAATTGATTGTTTCAAAAAAAGAATCTTTTGCAATTGGTGGTAATAAAATTCCTAAAGAATTCTCTTTTTTTCCAAGTTCTAAAACTTCTTTTGTTCCGTGAATATAATCAATTTCTGAATTTTTAGAATTTTCGTTTTTTAAAAATTCATCAATTTCTGGCTGAAGTTTTGAAACTGCTAATTCTTTTATTTGTGTTTTTAAAAGAATATATTTTTGAATTCCATTTTCAATAAAATCAAATCCAAAATTTGCAGAAGAATTTTTTACAGAATTTTCTAATTCTTCTTGAGTTGTAATTTCTTCTGTAGTTCCGTCTAGTTTTTCTGCCAAAGTGTTAATTAATTTCTGAGAATCTATATTGAAAATTACACGATGAATTGGTTCAAAAGTTAATCCTTTATCATAAAGATTTACAATTTCAACTAACGCAAATCTTACAGGATTTTCTTGAATTTCTTGTTCGCTTGCACCATTTTTTAAAAGTTCTTCTTTGTATTCATTCCAAACAGTTTTTGCTGTCGCGAGAGAATGATTTCCATCACCAACTGCAAATAAAAAATTACTTCCATCTTCGGATTCATTATCTTTTGCAATTTTATTGATTGCTTCTGTAACAAGTTGAATTTCTTTTTCAGAATCTAAACTCCAACCAGTAATACTTCCGCCATTGCACATTAAATCACCTTTATAAAGAGGATTTTTTAGTTTTGCAATTTCGCCAGTTTTTCCAATTAAAATATCATTTTTATCATTTACAAGAAGCATGATGTGAGGAAGTTCAAGTTCTGCTCCTTTTCGAATTTCTTTTCTTGGTGGAATTCTTTCAACAATAGTTGCTTCTGTTGCACGAATATTTGCTTTAGAAAAAGGTTTCCATTCGTAAGTTTCTAAATCAATTTGTGCAACAAGTCCTTTTCTTGTTCTTCCAAAAGCAGTTTTTCTTTCAAGATAGATAAAACTTTTTTTTGGTTCTGCAAAAATTCCAGAATTTAGATAATCATTCATAGTTTTTCGAATTTTTTGTATTCGTTCTGATTTATCTGGCGAGTTTAAATAAACTTCTGGTAAAATTAAATTTAGTGTGGAAGGTTTTTTGTTTACGTTTTTTTCAACTTCTTTCCAATATTCTAAATCTTGAGTGTATTGGTCGCAAGCAATCACAGACCAACTAGAAACATCAATATTTTTTGGTAAAAGGATTTCCGGAATACGGATTCCAAATTCTTCAATCTTTTTCATAGTTGGAGTATAATATTTTTAGAATGGAATTACTACATCAGCAGAATCAAAAGCAAAAACAAAATCAAAAAATTTCGCAAAGGCAAATTCAAGCAATTTCAATTCTTTCAATGGACAGTTTTGATTTGCGAGAAAAAATTTTAAAAGAAGTAAATGAAAATCCTGCGTTAGAAATTGTTTCCGACCCTTTATCATCAGATAATTTTTCTTCCACAAATAATAAATCTGGAGATATTTTACAAGCAACTTTAGAGGCAAAAGAAAACGATAGAGAAACATTACAACAACATTTAATGAATCAAATTCGGCTTTCAAAACTTTCTCAAGATGAAATAGAACTTTGTCAAAAACTTATTTATAATTTAGATAAAAATGGATTTTATGGTTCAAAACTTTCTCCTCAAACTTTTTTAGATAAAACTCGTCCAGTTCAAAATCAAAAAATGTTAGAAAATTGTATGAATTTAATTCAGCATTTAGATCCGATTGGAACTTGTTGCAAAAATACGGAAGAAAGTCTTTTAGTTCAAGCAAAAATAAAAGGAAATGCTTCTCCGTTAGTTTTATTTATTCTTGAAGGTCATTTAGATTTTTTATCACCTCCAATTCCTGAAAAAATTGCAAAAAATATAATTTCTTATAAAAATGATTGGCATTCAAAACAATTTTCATCAGAACTTCCAATAGATTCTATAAAAATTGATGAAAATTCTGCAAAAGAAGCGTTAGATTTTATTTTACAATTAAATCCGCATCCAGCAGAAAATTATGAAAGTGATACTTCTCAAGCTGAAGAAAATTTTCCTGATGTTATTTTAAAAGTTTCAAAAGAAAAAGGATTTATTTTTTCTGATGAATTTGAAAGTGGAAAAATTTCTAGTGGAAAAGATTTTTATTTTCAAGTGAAATATGCAAGCGGAATTCTTCCTGAAATTCGAATTTCAAAAGATTTTTCGTTTGATAAACAATATTTAGAACGTGCAAAAACTTTTGTTGAAAATATTAAATTTCGTGAAAATACAATTGCTCTTCAAGGGTGTGCAATCGTTTCTGCCCAAAAGGATTTTTTTGAGAAAGGACCAAATTTTTTAAAACCGCTTTTAAGAAAACAAATTGCACAAGAACTTGGAATTCACGAATCTACAGTTTCTAGGCTTTCTGCTAAAAAAAATAGTAAATATTTACAATGTGATTGGGGAATTCTTCCAATGAGTTATTTTTTTGGAAATGGTTTAGATATGGCAAACGGAGAAGAAAAAATTTCTAGCCAAGTGATAAAAAATAAAATTGTAGAATTGACAGAATCTAATCAAAATATTTCTGATAGTGAATTGACAAAATTATTAAATGAAATGGGCATAAAAATAGCCCGCCGAACAGTTGCAAAATATCGTCAGCAGGCTGGAATTAGGAATTCTTATTTAAGATAAATTATTTTTCTTGAACTTTATCTTTTTCTTTTTTAACTTTGTTATCAAGAACGTCCATCATTTTGTTTAGAGCTGCTCCAAAATCAAAATCTTCACCAGTAACATGAGCTTGAGTTCCCCATTTGAAATTTACAGTTGTTTCAAAAATGTATACTTTGTCATGTTTAATTTTTATAAGTAAATCGATAATTAAATCTTCTGCATAAGCAATTCTTTTTAGTTTTGACTGAACCATTTCTGATTGTTTTGAATCTAAAGAAAATCCTACAGCATTAATTGAAGGTGTCATAGTTGTCTCCTACGAAGTGAAAATCACTTCTTCTAGTAAATCAAAACTTGCACAAGCAAGCTACTTTAAGTATACAACTAGAATTTATAAAAGACAAATAATTATTGAAAAAAAAACGTCTGATGTGTATAGTATAATTATGGCCGATAAGAAATTTACGGTATTAGATTTATTAGATTTGGAACTCTCAGGACACGATACTTTAAATTTAAAATGCATTGGTGGAAGAAGAGGGCTTCCTCGTGCAATTACTGTTCCTCAAATAAATAGACCTGGACTTGCACTTTCTGGTTTTTATGAGTCGTTTGCTGGAAATCGTGTACAAATTTTGGGAAGAGGAGAAGTTGCATATCTTCAAAAACTTCACAAAGAAGAAAATATTGAAGCAATTCAAAAATTTTTTTCAAATGAAATGCCTTGCTGTGTTTTTACTTATAATTTAGAACCTACAGAAGATTTTAGAAAAATAGCAGAAGAAAATTGTTGTCCGCTTTTACAAACTGATTTACCATCTACAGAATTTTCAAGTCGTATAAATCGTGTGTTTTCAAATATTTTTGCTCCTCATAAAACTTTACACGGTGTAATGGTTGAAGTTTATGGTATTGGAATTCTTTTAAATGGACATTCTGGAGTTGGAAAAAGTGAAACTGCTTTGGAACTTGTAGAACGTGGACACAGACTTGTTGCAGATGATATAATAGATATTCGTTGTGTAAACGGAAACATCCTTTTAGGACGTGGTGCAAACACAATGATAAGTCATCATATGGAAATTAGAGGATTAGGAATTATAAATATTTCTAAACTTTATGGAGTTGGTGCAATCCGAGATCAAAAAGAAGTTCAGCTTATTGTTCAACTAGAAGATTGGGATGCAAACAAAGCGTATGATAGACTTGGAACAGACCAAAAGTATATGGAACTATTGGGAGTAAAAGTTCCAATAATTGAAATTCCTGTACGGCCTGGACGAAATTTGCCTATTATTATAGAAGCTGCCGCAATGAATGAAAGACTTAAAAATATGGGTTATAATTCGGCAAAAGAGTTTAATCAAAATGTTTTAAAATGGATTGAAACAGGAAGTGCTCAATCTGTTTATAATGGAAATGATTCTTCATATTAAAAAAGTATATATATTTTTTTGAAAGGAAAACAAAAATGGTTGAAAAAATTTTAACTGTACAAAATCGTGCTGGAATTCATGCTCGCCCAGCGGCAATTATCGCTCAAACATCAAACAAATTTGAGTCAGAAATTAATATTGAAAAAGATGGTGCAAGTGTGAATGCAAAATCTATAATGGGTGTAATTGCAATGGGTGCTGGTTATAATACTCAATTAACACTTACAGTAGAAGGACCAGATGAAATTGAAGCAGCAAATACAATAGAAGAGTTGTTTAATAGTAAATTTGAGGAGGAATAAAATATGAGAGAAATTACAGACCGTCAAAAAGAAGTCTTGAATTATATTTCTGAATTTACAGAAGAAAATTCTTTTCCTCCAACTGTAAGAGAAATTAGTACACATTTTGGAATTTCTTTGCGTGCTGTTCAAGATCATATTTTAGCGTTACAAAAAAAAGGTTATCTTTCTCAAGCACAAAGACGTTCTCGGTCAATTCGTGTTTTAGCAGATACTCGTGACAAGAATCCTGAAATTTTTGTTGGAAAAGTACCTTTATTGGGAACAGTTGCTGCTGGAAAACCTCTTTTAAGTGAAGAAAATTTAGACGGTTATGTAAATCTCACAGAACCTTTTGTTCGTCCTGGAAAAAGTTATTTTGCATTAAGAGTTCGTGGACAAAGTATGATAAATGCTGGAATTCTTGATGGTGATTTAGCAGTTGTTGAACAATCAAGTACCGCAGTTGATGGTCAAATTATTGTTGCTGTTATAGATGATGCAATCACCTTAAAACGTTATTACAAAGAAGCAGAAAGAATTAGACTTCAACCAGAAAATCCAAACTTTCAAGCAATTTATTGTACAGATGTTCGAATTGTTGGAATTTTATCAAATATTGTAAGAACTTACTAAAATGGCTTCAGTTTATCTTTATACTGGTCCCGAATTTGGAGAACGTGATGAAGCGGTTGTAGAAATCAAAAAATCACTTATCAAAAAATTTGGTGATATTGACGAACATTCTTATTATCTTTTAGAAACTCCTTTTAATAAAGTTATGACAATTTTGCAGAGTGGAACTTTATTTTCAAATGGAGTTTTTATTGTTTGTAAAAATGCAGAACTTTTAAAAAAGAAAGATGATTTGGAACTTCTTTCTGATTGGATAAAATCTGAACCAGACGAAAATACTGTTTTAATTTTAATTTCTGATGAAATTTCTGTTGATTCAAAATTAGAAAAATTAATTCCGCTTACAAATAAAAAGAAATTTTGGGAATTATTTGAAGAGCGAAAAATGGATTGGCTGCAGAAATTTTTCTATAAAAATGGATATAAAATCAAAACAGATGCGTGCGAACTCATTTTAGATATGATAGAAAATAATACTCAATCTTTGAAAAATGAATGTTCTAGATTTTTTATACTTTTTCCAAAAGATCACACTGTTACTTGCGAAGATGTAGAAGCGGTTTTAACTCACGAACGCGAAGAAAATTCGTTTTCACTTTTTAGACATATTTCAAATGCATCATCTTCTGCACAAAAACGACTTGAAGAAGGAATTTTAATTTTGCAAAAAATTCGTCTTTCAAAAGAAAATTCTT
Source organism: uncultured Treponema sp. (assembly GCA_964410365.1). Taxonomy (GTDB): domain Bacteria; phylum Spirochaetota; class Spirochaetia; order Treponematales; family Treponemataceae; genus Treponema_D. Next base: position 4,720 of record CAYPGB010000041.1, on the reverse strand, counting down.
CTGTAATGATTATTGCAGCGTTGGCTTCTTGTTTTAGAAAATTGATTTTATGGCATGAAATTGCACCGAATGGAACAAATCCATCTTTTGAAGTTTTAAGAAATTTTGGATTTTCGAGCAAAATTATGCAATCTCAATATAAAAATGCAGCAAAAATTTGGAGTACGGGGCAAGCTACCGCAATTTTATCAATTTTAGCTTCAACTGATATGGAAATTCGACGAGGTTCTGTCGCATTGGAAGATATTTTACTTCAAAAAATGCTTTATGAAATCATAATGAAAAAAGGCGGACAAATTGCAAGTTTTGAAGAGAATTTATATTCATTTTAAATTTATAAATAGATAGTTCTAAACCGTAAAAATAAAACGATTTAGAACATTAAAATTTTGTTTTATTATAATTCAATTTTATTTAAAAGTTCTTTTAAAGATTTTAATTCATCTTTTGTAAAAGTTGAACCTTTTCCCATTTTTTCGTGATTTGGCGACCAACTTCTTAAATCATATTTTGCAGGTCGTCCGCCCCAAGAAACTAAATTCAATTCTAAATTCCATCCACCTTTTCCTTCAGAAACAATTCCTAAAGTTTGTTCAATGTTAAAAGAAAAATCATCAGCCATTTTGTACCTCAGTTTTAATATTTTCTACTTATATTATCGTTGTAAGTTTGATTTTTTTATAGTAAAATTGGAAAAATAGTGAGGTGTTTCATGAAAAAAGTATTTTTTGGAATTCTTTCTGTTAGTATGCTTGTAATGCTTATTTCTTGTGGTTCAAAACCAACAGAAGAAGATGTTAAAACAGAAGCCCCTATTATTGAGGAAGTCGAAGAGCCAAAAGTTGAAGAAGTTAATAATGATGCAGCAGTTGCTCTTATAGATGATGCTCGTAATTTGGCGATTGAAGTTGGTGCAGAAGAATATGCTCCAGATTTGTTAAAAGCAATTGATGAATATTATGAACAAATAAAAGCAGATGGAACTACAATTACTCCAGAAGAATCTGCGGAACTTGTTGCTCGTTATCAAGCTTTGGCAAATTATATAAAAGCATCAAAAGCAAAAAAAGAAATTGATGATAATGGATTCGCAGAATATTATCAAAAAGGTTATGATGATGGACTTGCTTCGTTAGAAAAAGTAAAAAATGCATTCACAAATAATGATAATGCAACTACTTTTGTAGGAGAAGCGGAATCTGCTTATGTTAATTTTCAATCAGTTTTAACAGTTGCTTATAAAAAAATTGCAAAAGAAGAACGTTCTTTAGCTTACGATGCAAAGAAAAAAGCTGATAGTGTAAAAGCTGCTGTTTCTCGCAAAGATGAATATAAAGCTGCTGCTGAACAATTTCAAAAAGGTGATACTCTTTACGCAATGCAAAATGCAAAATCAGCGTATGAAAATTACAAATCTGCAAAAGAAACTTTTTCAACTTTGTATAATGAAATTTATGAAAAAAGAATGACTGCTCAAGCGGCAATTGAAGAAGCAAAAAAACGAGTTGCAGAAAGTGCAGAATATGCAGTAGAAGCAGATTCAAAATCTCCAATTACAGAAAAAGTTGAAGGAATTGAAGATGAAGATGCTGTTCTTTTGGAAGAAGATTCATATCAAAATCCTGAAGATGCAGAAATTGATGTTGCTCCAACTTTAGAAGAAGCAATGGTTGAAAAAGCCACAGATGCTGTTGATACTTTAATAGAAGCAGCGGATGCAAAATAGGGGGAGGCATAATATGAAAAAAATATTTGGAATCTTATTGATAACAGTTTTTTCAGCATCATTATTTGCAATTAGTTATAAAAATAATACATATCAAAAACTTGCAGATGAATATACAAAAAAAGCCGAAGCCGCTCTTGATGCTGGAGAATATGAATTGTCTTTTGAGTATGCACAAAAAGCTGAAGAAAATGCAGAACTTTCAAAAGCGTATATTCAAATGATGCTTGCAAAATCTGATGCTTCTAATTATATAGAAATGGCAAAAAATCAAGTTGCGTATGCAGAAAAAATTGATGCGGAATATAATTTTCCAATGGCATATACTTCTGCAAAAGAAAATCTTAACAACGCAGAAAATGCATTTACATCTGAAGATTGGGCAAAAGCAACTGAATATGCAAAACAATGTTTAGCAGATTTAGATGGAATTAGAGAAATAACTCCTCTTCCAGAATTTTATATCGTTCGTCCTTGGGCAGAAACAAAAGATTGTTATTGGAATATTTCTGGTCGACCTTATGTTTATAATAATCCTTTGCTTTGGGAAAATTTATATCAAGCAAATAAAAATGCTATGCCAAAACCTGAAGATCCAAATTTAATTCTTCCTGGAATGAAAATGAAAATTCCAAGTATTACAGGCGAATATAGAAAAGGAACTTATGATTCTAAAAAAGAATATGAACCATATAGTGCTAATTAATTTTATTTTTTGCTAAATACATAGCTAAAGCAGTTCCCATAAGTGCATGTGGGAACTGTTCAGTTCCCATATTTTGCACAACTTCTTTTATAGGAATTTCAAGAAAATTTACAAATTCATCATCATCTAAATGTTGAATTCCTGTCGAAATTAAATCTTCTGCTAAAAAAATATGAACTTTATTTGAAAATAACGCTGGATTTGGATTTACAGTTCCAAGTTTTGTTAGTTTTCCAACTTTGTATCCAGTTTCTTCTTCAAGTTCACGACTCGCTGCAATCTCTGGTTTTTCATCACTTTCAATCACTCCGCCTGGAAATTCAACGCTTAAACTTTTTGAACCATGGCGCCATTGTTTTACCATTAAAAAATTATCATCTTTTTTTGGAATTGTAATAACCCAATCTTTTGCATTTAAAATAAAATAATCACCTTCAATTTTCGAAAAAGACGTATTGTGCTGAGAAGTTACTTCAAAAACTTTTGTTTTTAAAAGCGAAGTGATTTTTCCTTGTTCCCATTTTAATTTTTCATCATCTTTAGTGAAATAATTTTTCATAATAAATCCTTTAAATAAAATTTTTGGTTCAGTTTATCTAAAAATACAATACTTTATTGCACTAAAAAAGTCATTATTGAGGTGAATAATCTTTTTTTTGAAGAACAAATAAAATCAAAATAAATTTTTGACAGATTTTAAAAGCGGATTTATTATAAATATAATAAATATTTTCAAATAACGGGAGGCATATTATGGCAATTATAACTCTTTCTAGACAAGTTGCAGCCTGGGGTGATGAAGTAGCAGATGCTCTTGCAAAAAAAATTGGATACAATTTTATTACTCGTAAAGATATTGAAAAACGAATTATAGAATTAGGTTTTCCTGAATCAAAAATGATAAAATATGATGAACGAAAACCTGGATTTTTTGCTTCTCTTGCTAAAAATAGAGATGAATATTTAAATTATGTTCAATATGCAATTTTGGAAGCAGCTAGTCAAAAAAATGTGATTATTATTGGTCGTGGAGCGTTTGCGGTTCTTCAAGATGTTCCAAATAATATTTCAATTAGATTAGTTGCTGATGAAAAAACACGAATTTCACGATTGCAAAAAGAATTTAATTGGGATGAAAAACAAGCAAAACAAAGAATTCAAGAAAGTGATACAAATAGAGCGGGATTCCATTCAGGTTTTTATAATATCAATATTGATGATTCAAGTTTATATCATGCTGTTTTAAATACAGGTTATGTTGGAATTGAACAAACTGCTTCAATTATCGCTGATATTGTAAAAGAATCTGTTACGCAAGAAGATGAAGAAAAAGGTGATAAAATTATTCAAAATATGCTTACCGCTCAAGATATAGTGAATAAAATTTATTTTGAAGAAAAATTAAAAATTGATTTTATACATGCAAAAATAGAAGATAAAACATTTATACTTTATGGTGTTTCAGATTCTCCTGCGACAGTGCAACAAGCTTTAAGATTTGTAAAAGAAAAATTACCAGATTATGAAGCGAAATCTGCAATAAGTATTGTTCAAAATTTTAAGACATACTAAAATTTTCTGATATTTTGCTATTGTTAGAGCAAGTACTGCGATGTTTTACACTTATTGGACAGCTCCTCTTCCGGTGTAGATTATCAGATTAAACCTGATAATGACACCGGTCGTCTGTCTGATGATGATATGTTGTATATTACAAGCATGACAATGACATTTTTTATAAAATATGATTATTTTTATTGTGTTTTTTTGATGTGTATAAAACAAGTTCTAGTTAAAATAAAAAAATCCTATCCAAATAAGATAGGATTTTTTTTGAGACTGACACGATTCGAACGTGCGACCCTCACCTCCGCAGGGTGATGCTCTAATCCAGCTGAGCTACAATCTCATTAAATACTGTGTTGTGATTTTGCAGAGGTTCACGGAGGCGACAGGAGTTGAACCTGCCCGGCCCTTTCGGAACCGACGGATTAGCAATCCGTTGTATTACCGCTCTACCACACCTCCAGTAGAATCGGAGCGAGAGGGATTCGAACCCCCGGACCCGTGAAGATCAACGGTTTTCAAGACCGCCCCAGTACGACCGCTTTGGTATCGCTCCAATAAGTTTTTACAATTTACACTTTTTTTTATTTTATGTCAAGTAATATAAATTATTTTTTTGAAAAATTATTATTATATTTTGTTATAAAATACCTTGACAAAATTATGCGGGGGGGGGGTAAACTAATTCTTGAACCGACCCCAAATTCTAGGACAGTTTAAGC
>CAYPGB010000040.1:0-14266 GCA_964410365.1 uncultured Treponema sp. | reverse complement strand
GTCTGATTATTTATAATCAGTGGAATTTTATCAGAAACATTAATTTGCGCAGAAGAAGTTTCGCGAATTAATTTTATATTTACAAAATTATCACCACTTACAAGTTTAATTGATTGAGGACTTTCTGTTTTATAAAAACGCTTTTCACCATTGAAAATACTTACATCAATAGTAACATTTTTTCCAACTTCCAAATTTTCAAAAACAACTTCTTTTTCAAAATCATTTTCAGAAAAAGTCATTTCTTTATTTTGATTAATTTCTCCGCTTAAAGAAACCTTTAATTTCCAGAAATTATCTGCATCGCCATTTGTAATTGTTCTTGAAAAATTTGCAGGAATAACAAAAGAAAGACTTGCCCGTTTGTCAAAATTTGAACAAGAAAAGAAAAAAATAGACGCAATCAACGTCCCAAGAAAAAAATATAACTTTTTCATCATAAAACCCCTCTCTATGAGTTTAGAAAATCACAAAATAATGTAGAATTTTCTGTGTAAAAAAGTGCTATCTTGTATAATGACATAGAAAAAAGAATCTGTCAAATATTTTTATCGTGTATATCGTGTCCTCTTGAAAAAATTAATCCTCTCTAATTTTCATCAATTTTCAATTTCTATAGTTGAACCATAATTTGTTTTATTTACTTTTATGCTCGACTTTATATCTGGAAATTCTTCCATTTCGCTAACATGACTTATCATTCCTATCATTTTTGTTTCTCCAAGTTCAGATAAAACCAACATCGCTTTTTCCAAAGTTTCTGGATCTAAAGTTCCAAATCCTTCATCAATAAAAAGTGAATCTAGTTGAATTCCGCCACTTGAATTTTGCACAACATCAGTTAAAGCTAAAGCCAAACTTATACTTGCTTCAAAAGTTTCTCCACCAGAAAGTTCTGCCGGATCCGAATATTTTCCAGAATGACTATCAAAAACTCGCAAATCAAGACCACTTTGACTATTTCCAGAAGATTTTTCGTTTTTTAATTCAAAAGAAAATCGTCCATCTGAAATTTCAAAAAAACGTTGAGAAGCAAAATTTACAACTTGCTCAAAATACATTCCCAACGCCCAAGTTTCAAATTTCATTTTTTGCGGATTTTTTCCAGACAAATCAAAATTCAACAACTTCAAAGGTTCAATTTCTTTTTCAAGATTATCATATTCTTGTGTGATTTTTTCAAATTTTTCAAAATCGTTTTTAAATTTCGTATTTTCGTTTTTTTTCAAATCAAGATGATTTTTAATTTCTTCAAGATTTTGATTCACTTCCTCTTCCAATTTTTTATAATTTTCCAATTCAACTGTAATTTCTTTTGAAGATTTTAGATTTTTACTTTTTCCGGTTTTTATAGCATCATTTAAAGATTTCAAATTACTTTTATAATCGTTGTAAGTTTTTCTTAAAATTTCAATTTCTTCAGTTTTCAAAAATGCATTTTTTAATTCCAATTCATCTTTAAAATCTGAGTTTTCAATATTTTCTAAAAGATTTTTTTCTGCAATTAAAAATTTATTTTCCGCTTCTTGTAAATTTTTCTGACATTCTTCAAATTTTGTTTTTGATTTTTCCAAAGAAGTTTTTGCAGAATTATAATCATTTTCCCAATTTTCATATTTTTTTGTATTTTCTGATAATTCAATTTCCAAAAAATTTTGTTTTTTCAAAACAGTTTCAAGCGTTTCACCAAGATTTTCTTCAAGAGTTTGCCTTTTTGTTTTTGTAGAAAGATATTCTTTTTCCATTTCTGATGATTTTTCTTTAATTTCTTCAAGATTTTTTTTGTATTTAGAAATATTTTCTGCACAAATTTTAATATTTTTTTGCTTATTTTCTAAATTGATGATTTTTTCAGAAAGATTTTCTAATTCTTCTTCAAGAATTTCTAATCTTTTTTGAGTTTTAATTTTTTTCAGATTTTCTTCAAAATTCTGATTTTTTTGAACTAAACTAGAAATTTCTTTTTGCAAATTTAAACTTAATTTTTGAATTGATTCGTAATTTGCTTTATTTGTTTTTATTTGTTCATCATAATCCAAAATTCCGGACGGTTTTTCAATTGGAGAAGGATGATTTTTTGAACCACAAACTGGACAAGGAAAATCCGGTTTTAAAAAAACAGAAAGTGAATACGCTTGATTTTTTACTTTTTGTTCTTCTGATTTTTTTTCTAATTCTTGAAGCGTTTTTTCTGTACGAATTAATTTTTCTTCTTCAATTTTTAATTCTTCTTTTTGTTGTTGCAAATTTTTTCCATTTTCAGATTTTTCTTTTAAAATTTTATCACGCTTTTTGCAATCTTCAATTTCGATTTTCAATGCATTTTGATTTTCTGTGAGATTTTTTAATTTTTCATTTAATTCATTTGTAATTTCAAGTATATCTTTATTTTCAAGTTTTTGATTTTCTTGTTCGATTTTTTTGTTTAAAACTTCTTGTTTTTCTTTATTTTCTTCTATATAAATAGCAAAATCTTTTTCATTTTTGATTAAATCTGGTAAATCTTTTGCATCTTCAATTTTTTTATTTAAAACTTGAAGATTTCCCAAATCTTGTTTATTTTTTTCTCCAAGTTTTTGCATTTCATCTTTTTGTAATTCCAAATTGTTAAAATGTTTTTGATGATTTTCTTTTTCATTTTTTGAAATTTCAAAATTCTCTAAATTTGATTTTTTATTTTCTTCAGCATTTTCTTTTGTTGTAATGAATTCTTTTAAAACAAGAGCTTTTTCTGCACAATCAATTTTTTCTTTTAAAAGATTAAATTTTTCTTCTTGAGATTTTAATTCTGCAATTTTTTTCTGATTTTCTTCAAATTCAAGTGAATCTTTTAAAAGATGATTTAAATTTGCTATTGAAGTTGCAATTTCTGTAGTTTTTTTTTGAAAATCTTTTTCTTTTGTTTGATAATTTAAAATTTCATCTTCATTTTTTTTGATAATTTCTTTTGCATTTGAAAAATCAAATTCTTTTGTAAAATTTTGAATCTGACTTCCCAAAATATTCAATTTATAATTTGCATCATCAAATTTTTGCTTAATTCTTTCTGTAATATTTGTATAAAAATCAACTGGAAAAAGTGTTTTTAAAGTTTTCGCTCGCTCTCCCGAATTTTTATGAAGAAATTCTGCAAATTTTCCTTGAGGTAAAAGAATAATTTGAGTAAATTCTTCTGCATTTAAACCAATAATATTCTTAATTTTTTCATTAATTTCTGTACTTTTTCCAAAATATTCTTCTTTTTTCTCATTTTTTATTTCTGCAAAAGAAACTTCCACCGTTTTTTTAGTTTCTTTTCCATTTCGATTTATATATTCAAAAGGAACCGTTCTCCGAACAAAATATTTTTTTCCATTTGCGGCAAAAGTAAATTCTACAAAAGCCTCATCATCTTCGTTTGCATAACGACTTTTAAAATCACTTTCGTGTCCACTCCTATTTCCACACAATTTTCCATAAAGTGCATATGCCATTGCATCAAAAATAAAAGTTTTTCCGGAACCAGTGTCGCCTTTTATTAAAAACATATTATCTAATTGTGAAAAATCAATTGTTTCATCCAAATATGGACCGATATTTTTCATGTAAAGTTTTACGGGTTTCATTTTTTTTCCTCAAGTTCAAGTTCTTTTGCTTCTTTTTCAAATAGTTCTTTTTCTTTTTTTACTAATTCTGATTCTAAAATTTGATTTGTATCTTCGGAAATTCCATAAACATCATTTAAAAATTGATTGAAAATTTGACCAAAATCATTTGAAGAAATTGCATCTTTTCGTTTTTGAATAGAAAAATTTATTTTTGAATTTGCACGACTTTTTGAAGAAAGCACAAGTAAATTTGGAAAAATATTTTTTAATTTTGCAAAAGGTTCGTGCGGCTCAATTTCATCAGTTAAAATAATTTGGAGAAAATCGTTTTTATGTTCATCTAAATATTTTTTATTTTTTTCAGAATCAATAAAATCATCAAATTTTCCTTCAAGAGTTGCAATTTTATGAAGCGGATTGAAAAGAATTCGTTTTACAGTTGGAATTTCGTTTTTAGATTTTATTTCAACATCCAACATTCCAGAGTCCGCACTATCATCAAAATTATATGGCAATAAAGAACCTGAATAATAACAACGATGTTCTTTATCACAAACTTGAAATTTGTGGATATGACCAAACGCACCATAAGTAAAATTTTTAAAAATAGAAACATCAACTTGTTCCGCAGTTCCGATATTGCTTCGTTCTGAAGAACTGTGAATACTTCCCAGTGTAAAAAGATGTGCATTTAAAACGGAAGGCAAATTTCCATAATTTTTAGAATGATATAAATCAATTTGATTACAAATTTCAGAAAAAAGTTCTTCCTGAGTTCGTAGAATTTTTTCAGCTTGAAAATCTTTCATATTATCATTTTCTACATTTTCAAAATCTGTCATTCTCGCACTTGATGCGGGAATCTCCCCCGAATGTAAAAATGGAATTTGATAAAACACAACTTTTTCATCATTTTTTTCAAGAACAATTGGTTCAAGAATTTTTTTTGTAGAAGTTGCAAGATGAATATTGTGCTTTTCTAAAAATGAAGTTGCAAAAGAAAGTCTACTCGCACTATCATGATTTCCGCTAATCATAAAAACATGAAGATATGGAAATTTTTCTACTAAATCTGTTAGAAAATCATTTAAAAGAGTTGTCGCTTCAACTGGAGGAATCGCTCTATCGTAAATATCGCCAGAAACAACAAGTGCGGAGAAAGGATTTTTTTCAAGTTCAGCTTTTTTGATAGTTTCAAGAATTTGATTTAAAACAAAATGTTGCTCTTCAATTAAAAAATATTCGTGAAAACTTTTTCCTAAATGCCAATCAGAAGTGTGTAAAATTCGCATAAATATATTTTACAGAATAAGTTTTTCTCGTCAATAAAAAACTATCAGGAACTCGCTACGCAAACGTCGCAGGGATTGATCCGTCAATCTATTCAGGAAAAATTCCCACGTTGGAGTACAAGAATAACAAAAAATCAAACAAAATATTTTAAATCTCATAAAACTTGTTTTATTACAAAATAATATGTATTTTTATATTATGAATCAACGTTTAATAGAACTTTTAGCAGATTCTTTTTGGAAAATTCTTTTGCCAGGTCTTACTGCGACAATTCCTCTCACATTAATTTCTTTCTTTTTTTCTTTGATAATTGCAATCATTACGGCACTTGTGCAATATTCTCATGTAAAAGTTTTAAAAAATCTTGCAAGATTTTATATTTGGGTTGCAAGAGGAACTCCAGTTTTAGTTCAACTTTATGTAGTTTTTTATGGACTTCCAAAACTTGGAATTATGATAGAACCTTTCCCCGCCGCAATTTTAGTTTTTTCTTTAAACGAAGGCGCTTACTCCGCCGAAACTATGCGAGCAGCGTTAGAATCAATTCCAGTTGGACAAATTGAAGCAGGATATTGCGTTGGAATGAATTATTTTCAAGTGATGACAAAAATTGTTTTACCTCAAGCCTTTAGAACCGCTTTTCCACCACTTTCAAATTCCCTTATTGCAATGGTAAAAGAAACTTCACTCGCAGCAAATATCACTGTAACAGAAATGTTTATGGCAACACAAAGAATTGTCGCAAGAACTTATGAACCGCTCGCACTTTATATAGAAGTTGCTTTGATTTATCTTTTAATTTCAACTCTTCTCACAAAATTTCAACGTTTTGGCGAAAAAAAATTAAATGTTTTTGAAGATGTTTTAAAAAGATAATTTTTTTTGCAGATTGTAGGTCTGTCCCCTTTTTTTCTTTTTTATCTGGAGGCATTTTTTGCTTCGCAAAAAACCGGGCTATTCGCACTTACGGCTTTCGCCTCCATTCTAAAACGGCACAGAGTTGTCGTTGCAAGAACTCTGTTCCATTTTAGAACGCCTACGGCGGTGCTACTATCCCTTGCCCAAAATCACTCAAAATAAAATTTGACTTTTTTTCATAAAATTATCATATTTGAAAAAGGTAAAAATATGCAGGAAATTCTTTCGGTAAAAAATGTTCACAAAAAATTTGGCGAAAATGAAGTTTTAAAAGGCATAGATTTGTCTGTGCAAAAAGGCGATGTAATTGCAATTCTTGGACCTTCTGGCAGTGGAAAAACAACTTTTTTGCGTTGCCTAAATTTTTTAGAAAAAGCAGATGAAGGAATCTTAACTTTCAACGGAGAAGAATTTTCTCTTCCAAAAATTTCCAAAAAAGATATTTTACGAATCCGCCAAAAAACTGGTTTTGTTTTTCAAAATTTTAATCTTTTTAGAAATAAAAATGTTCTTAAAAATGTAACCGAAGGGTTAACAACGGTTAGAAAAATTAAAAAATCGGAAGCCGAAAAAATTGCGATTGATGTTTTAAAAAAAGTTGGAATGGACGATAAACTAGAAAGTTATCCTTATCAAATTAGTGGCGGACAACAACAACGAGTTGCAATCGCTAGGGCATTAGCAACCAATCCTCAAATTATTTATTTTGATGAACCAACTTCCGCACTTGACCCAGAACTTATTGGCGAAGTTTTAAATGTCATCAAAAATCTTGCTGATGAAGGAATGACGATGATTATCGTAACGCACGAACTGAATTTTGCAAAAAATGTTTCTAATAAAGTTCTTTTTATGGAAGAAGGACAAATTATAGAATCAAATTCTACAAAAGAGTTTTTTGAAAATCCTCAAAAACAACGAACAAAGGAATTTTTAAAATCACTCTCAGAAAATCATTAAAATCATAAAATAAAAAGGAATTCTTTATGAAAAAAATATTTTTTACAAGTTTTGTTTTACTTTCTACAATTTTAAGTTTTAGTTGTTCAAAAAAATCTTCTTCAGAAGAAAATCTTTTATCAAAAATTAAAGAAAAAGGCGAAATCACAATCGCGATGGAAGGAACTTGGGCTCCTTGGACTTATCATAATTCTAACAATGAATTAGTTGGTTATGATGTTGAAGTTGGAAAAAAAATTGCAGAAAAACTTGGAGTAAAAGCAAATTTTATTGAAGCGGATTGGGACGGAATTTTTGCCGGATTAGATGCAAAAAGATATGACATTGCTTGTAACGGAGTAGAAATTACTGATGAACGAAAACTAAAATATGATTTTTCAGAACCTTATGCATTCACTCACACAGCATTAATTGTCAAAAAAAATAATAATAACATCAATTCCTATGAAGATTTGAAAGGTAAAAAAACTACAAATTCTATTGGAAGCACTTACGCAGAACTTGCAGAAAGTTTTGGTGCAAACGTCATCACAATAGACAGTTTTGATCAAACTTTGGAATTAGTTGAACAAGGTCGAGCCGACGCAACTTTAAACGATAATGCAACTTTTTATTATTATCAAAAAATTAAACCAAATAATAATTTTAAAATCGCAGCTTTAACAAAAGAATCTAGCCAAGTTGCAATTCCTATGAGAAAAGGTGAAGAAACTGCAAGTTTAAGAACAGAAATTAACAATATAATAGAAGAAATGAAACAAAATGGTGAACTTTCAGAAATATCAAAAAAATATTTTGGTGAAGATTTAACAAAATAAAAAAATCACATTTTAAGGACTTTTTATGACTGAAAAAGAAATGGATGATTTTTTTATAGAAACTTTAAAAAAAATCTTAATAGATATGAAAGATAGTTTTGAAAGTGTAAAAAATGAAAATTCGGAAGAATATCAAGAAATAAAAGAAGATTTTGAATATGTTATTGAAGATTTAACTAATATTTTAAAATCTGTAAAAACACTTGACGATTTAGCTTTATTAGATGAAGAAGAAATTGGAAATGTTTATGATTATTTAGATAGTTATGCAGAAATTTTTGAAATTCGAGCAGAACCCGAACTTCGTAAAAAAGATTTAGAAGAATACAAAAAACTCGAAGAAATTCTAGATTTATTTTTAGATGACGAATGATTTTCACACTTCACTTGCCTATTTCATATTTTTTTTAAATCCGATAAGATTAAATTATGCAATTTACAAGTACTAGAAATCAGAATTTATCAGTAAAATTTTCTCAAGCAACAAAAAAATGCATTCCAGAAGATGGTGGAGTTTTTGTGCCTTCTGCAAAAAGTATTGAAGATTTACGCAGATGGATTTATTACATTGATGAAAATACTTCTTTTAAATCTATTGCAGGAACTTTAACATCAGCTTTTATACAAGACGAATTTTCTCCAATCATTTGTGAAACAATTGCAAATTCTGCTTTTCCTTTTTCTCCAATCGTAACTCAACTTGATGATAATCTTTTTAATCTAGAACTATATCATGGTTTTACAGGCTATCACAGAGATTTTGGAGTTTCTTATCTTTGTTCATATTTAGAATGTACTCATGAATTAAATGGTGGAAAATCTGTTTTTTTAGATTTTACACACGGAGAATTAGGTTCTCTACTGGCAAAAATTTTACGAGGTAAAAAAAATCTAAAAGCAGTTTTAGTTTATAAAAAAGGAACTGTTCGTGGTCTTTCTGAAGAAGATTATATTTGGAACGGTGGAAACATTTTTCCTGTAGAAATGGATGGAACAGAATCTCAAATAAAAAATCAAATTGCAGAGATTTTTTCAGATAAAGATTTTGTAGAAAAACATAATATCACAGTTGCAAATACAACAAATGTTTGTCGTCTTATGGGACAGATTTTTTATTATCCTTATTCGTTTGCACAAATCAAAAATAAAATAGATAGTGATATTTATTATGCTTGTGATGCAGGAAATTACGGAACTTTAATGGCAGGTTTATACAGTTGGCGATTTGCACTTCCTTTGACCGGATTTTATATGCCTTCCACAGACAGACTTTCTTGCAATTCTCTAGGAAATCCAGAAGTTTTAGATTCTTTTGTAGAAATGAAAAAACGTGGAACTACAAATCCAATCATTCCGGCAAACTTAGAACGATTAGAATCTTTTTTTGGTCACAACAAACTGATGATGCGAAATTTTGTTTATCCAACCGATGTTTCTGAAAGAGAACGCGAAAAAGCCGCAAAAGAACTTTTTATGAAATATGGATTATTTGCTGATAAAGGAACGGCTTCTGCTTATGCTTCCATCAAAGACGCAAAACAAGATATTTACGATGAAGAAGGAGCAATTGTTTTAATTTCTCAAATTCATCCTGCATTAAGTAGCGAATATTGTAGACATGTAATTGGTGAAGTTCCGCAAATGCCTCAAAATATAAAAGAAACTTTAATTCCAGTTGAACTCAAAAAACCGATAATTTCTTCAACTCAAGAATTAAAAAACATTTTAAACGATTTTTAATTCAAAAATTAATTTTGTTTAATCGTTTCTGATTAATAAGGATTGTTGCTTAATCATTTTTTACTTATACTTAATTTATGAATAAAATAAAAACTCCTCCATTTTTAAAAATTGGTAACACAATTGGAATTACCGCTCCTTCGTTTGGTTGTTCAGAAGAACCTTATTTTTCTCGTTTTCAAGAAGCACAAAATCGTTTAAAAAAACTCGGATATAATTTCAAAATTGGTGAAACAGTTTTCAAAAATGATGGAATTGGAATTAGCACAAATCCAAAAGATGCGGCAAAAGAACTTACTGAATTTTATTGCGACTCTTCCATCGACATAATTATTTCTGCAAGCGGTGGAGAATTGATGTGCGAAACCTTATCTTATGTCGATTTTGAAAAAATAAAAAATGCCCCTCCAAAATGGTTTATGGGCCATAGCGATAATACAAATTTTATTTTTCCATTAGTTACGGCTTGTGGAGTTAAATCAATTTATGGAAATAACATTTGCGGTTTTGGAAGAACTTGGGAAACTCCTCAATATGATGCTTTGGCAATTCTGGAAGGCAAAAAAAATTCTGTTTGTGGATATTCTGAATTTTATCTTTCAGACGAAAATCCTCCAGAAAAAAAAGAATTAAAAATCTATCCTAAAAATAATTGCGATGTAAATTTTTCAGGAATTTTAATTGGTGGCTGCCTTGATGTTCTTGATAATCTTTGTGGAACTCGTTTTGATTTTATGAAAAAATTTAATTCTGAAAATCAAAATATTATTTGGGCGTTGGAAGCTTGCGATTTAAGTCCAATGGATATAAGACGTTCTGTTTGGCATTTAAAAGAATCTGGTTGGTTTGAAAAAGCATCAGGTTTTATTATTGGAAGACCTTTAACCGCTTGGAAACAAAATTTTCTTGGTGTAAATCAATACAACGCCATCATAGACATTTTAAAAGATTTAAATGTTCCAATCATCCTTGACGCTGATATTGGTCACATTAATCCAGATATGCCTCTTGTAATGGGAGCAGAAACCACTGTAAAAGTTGAAAATGGAAATATAAATTGTATTTTTGAATTATAAATTTCTAAATGCAATAATCAAAACCATTAAATTCTTTATTTTTTTTGGCAAGTTCTTCTAAAGTTATTGAATCAACAAAATCATTTATCACTTTTTCAAAATCTTGCCAAAATAAATTATTTCCAACATCGCTAAATGCATTTCCTCCTGAATTTCCCCGTGGCGATAAATCACCTTCTAACGCTCTGAGAATTTCTCCTACTTTGTAATCTTTCGGATTTTTTATCAGTTTATATCCGCCATTATTTCCTCTCAAACCATTTACAAGTCCCGCTTTACTTAATTGAACTAAAATTTGTTCTACGTATTTTATAGAAAGATTATGACGATGAGAAAGTAATTTTAAAGGAATATATTTTTCTTGCTCTTCTTCAGCCAAATCTGTCATAACTAAAAGTGCATATTGACCGCGTGTAGAAATTTTCAACATTTTTTACCTCAAATCATTCTCGTTTTACCTATTATATTAGTGGGTATGTTCTTTTTTTTCAATATGACTTTTTTACGAATTCCATTGATATATATGATATAAATTTTACAAAATAATACGATAAATAAAATATGGATAATCAGTTTTCGAGAACAGAACTTTTACTTGGAGAAAAATCTTTAGACATTTTAACAAAATCTCACGTTGCAATTTTTGGAATTGGTGGCGTTGGCGGATTTGTTACTGAAGCGTTAGCAAGAATTGGAGTTGGAAATTTTGATTTGATTGATAATGATACTGTTTGCCTTTCTAATTTAAATAGACAAATTATCGCAACTCATTCTTCACTAGGAAAATACAAAGTTGATGAAATGAAAAATCGCATCTTAGATATAAATCCAAACGCAAATGTAAATGTTTTTAAATGTTTTTATCTTCCAGAAACAAAAAATCTTTTTAATTTTACAAATTATGATTACGTTATTGATGCGGTAGATACAGTTACAGCAAAAATCCAATTAATCTTACAAGCAAAAGAAGCAAACACAAAAATCATATCTTGTATGGGAACTGGAAACAAACTTGAACCAACAAAATTTGAAATCACCGATATTGAAAAAACAAGTGTCTGTCCCCTCGCCAGAGTAATGCGTCAAGAATGTAAAAAAAGAGGAATAAAAAATGTAAAAGTTTTATTTTCTAAAGAAAAACCTCTTAAACCAAAACAAGACATTTCATCTCAAAACAAAAATCATAAAATTGCACCGGGAAGTGTTTCATTTGTTCCTTCTGTCGCAGGATTAATTATTGCCGGTGAAGTTATAAAAGATTTAACTTCTATAATATGATTTGTTTGTAAAAAAAACTTTATAAAATTAAATTCTTGTATTAAAATATTTATAAATAGTTTTTATCAAGGGAGTTACTATGAAGAAAAAAATAGCGGTTGTAGTTAGTTTAGCAGTAGTTTTAATGTTTACTGTTTTAATTGCTTTACAAACTTTATTTATTGGTCAAGAATTCAAAAAATCAATTGGAAACGAGTCTGAAACTCATGTAGAAAGAATTGCTGGAGCGTATTCTTTAGCAATTGCAAACAAAGTAAATGAATATTTAGGGCAAGTTCGTTTTTACACAGATACAGATGCCGTTTCTACTGGAAATGATGAAACAATCATTAGTTGGCTTCAAAGTCATGCAGGTGCTCGTCGTTCGTATTTTTCTTATGTTATGTATGTAAATTCAAGTGGTGATTTTTTTACAGATATTGGAACAAAAGGAAATGTTTTAGATTCTGAAACTTACAATGCAATCTTTTCTGAAGAAAAAAATGAGTACGTTTCAAATCCGAGTATGGATTTAACTTCTGGGAAAAGTTTAATCTATGTTGCAAGAGCAGCAAAAATGCAAGGAAAAATAATTGGATATTTTGCAGCAGCAGTTCCAGTTGAAAATTTTCAATATATGACAGAATACATTCAAATTGGTTCAGATGGAATTGGTGCAATTGTTACAGATAAAGGTTTGATTATGGCTTACAAAAATCGTGATTACACGATGAAAACAAATCTTCTATCATCATCTTCTAGTAGTATCAAAACAATGGCAAATGTACTTGTAAAAGGTGGAATTGGTACAGATTGGGTAGACAATATTGATGGAAAAGGAACAGATTTTATTGCATATAGCCCAATTCCAAATACACATTGGAGTTTTTGTGTAATCATTCCGCAGTCGCAAATTTATGCAAGTCATGATGCACTTATTTCAAAACTTATCATTTTTAATGTAGGAATTTGTATAGTTTTGATGTTGGTAACAATTGTAATCACAAGTTCAATCTTACGCCCACTCGTAAAAGTTCGCGATTCAATTAGAGATATTGCTTCTGGAAGTGCAGATTTAACAAGTCGAATAAAAGTTTCTACTAAAAATGAAATTGGTGCAGTTGTAGAAGGATTTAATGCATTCACAGAAAAACTTCAATCTATCGTAAAAAAAATCAAAGAATCTGAAGATTCTCTAAATGAATCTGGCAATGAATTAAATGATTATTCTATTAATGCAAAAACTTCTATAAAAGAAATTGTTTCTAGTATTTCTTCAATGAATAATTGTATTTCTGACCAAACAGAAGGCGTTTTACAAACTGTAGTAAGTGTAAACGAAATTACAGAAGGACTTCAGAATTTTGAAGCATTGATAGAAAGTCAATCTGCCGGTGTTGCTCAAGCATCAAGTGCAGTTGAAGAAATGATTGGAAATATCAATTCTGTAAATGCATCTGTAGAAAAAATGGCTGCTCAATTCCAAGAACTTGAACAAATGGCAATTGATGGTGCTCAAAAACAAAATGATGTTAATGGAAAAATAAATCTTATAGAAAGTGAATCACAAATGCTTCAAGAAGCAAACAGTGCAATCGCTTCAATTGCTGAACAAACAAATCTTTTAGCAATGAATGCCGCAATCGAAGCAGCCCACGCAGGCGAAGCAGGAAAAGGATTTTCTGTAGTTGCAGATGAAATTCGTAAACTTTCAGAAACATCTAGTGAACAGTCAAACACAATTGGAAAACAATTAAAAAATATTAAGGATTCCATTGAATCTGTTGTTTCTGCGTCAGAATCTTCTAGTAAAGCATTTACATCGGTTGTAGAAGGAATTAAATCAACTGATAATATTGTTCAACAAATCCACTCAGCAATGCTTGAACAAGCAGAAGGTTCAAAACAAATAAATGATGCTCTTCGCGATATGAATTCTAGTACAACTGATGTTCGGTCTGCCTCAAAAAATATGGCAAACAGCAATCAATCAGTTCTTTCACAAGTTCAAAAACTCGAAAATTCTACAGAAACAATGAAATCAAATATGGACAATATGAAAGAAGGTGCAGAAAAAATTGGAAATATGGGAGAAGCACTTTCTCAAATTACAGAAATAATGAAAAATTCGATTAATGGAATTGGAAATCAAATTTCTCAATTTAAAGTTTAATAAAGTTTGAATTATGAACTTTTATCAAATTGCAATTTTTACAGGAGATGAAAATTGAAAAAGATTTTTTACATATTAATATTAACAAGTTTAATTTTTTCAGGATGTTCAAAAACATCTTCAACAAAATCTGATAAAATAAAAGTAGCAGGACTTATTCGCACAGACAAACAAACGTTTCTTGTTGCTTATGCAAATGCCTTAAAAAAAGCAGCAGAACGTGAAAATGTTGAACTTTCTCTTTACATTTCAAATGATGATGCCGCAGTACAAATTGACCAAGTAAAAACTATGCTTAACAGCGGAATAAAATATTTTGTAATTACAGCAGTTGATACTTCTATGACAGAACAAATTGCAAAAATCATTCATTCACAAGGAGGAGCTGCCGCTTTTTCAAATATGTTACCTTCAGATGCCGCTCTTGATGTTGGAAAAAACTTT
>CAYPGB010000039.1:0-14737 GCA_964410365.1 uncultured Treponema sp. | reverse complement strand
TAATATAGACATATTTGTATTGTTTTCGACAAAAAAATAGGGATTTTGAAAAAAATTATGGGTATGTGGGTATGAAAATTATATGTGGGGGGACAGACCCCCTATTATACCCGTCATTTTATTTTATGCAGTTTTCCCGTACTACGACTAGTTTATTTTCCACCGATTATTATCTTTATAAAAGCGTTTTGCGTTTACTTCCAAAAGGCGACCATCATCACCAATCATTTTTACCATAAAAGTAATAGGATTTACTTCTATAATTTTAAAATCTGTTCCATCATAGAAAAGTCTTATTCCTTCGTTTGGAAGATTTCTTCTTGCTTCGTTGTACCAATCATATTCATAAGAAAGGCAACATAAAAGTCTGCCACATTGTCCAGAAATTTTCATTGAATTTAAAGAAAGGTTTTGATCTTTTGCCATTTTTATAGAAACTGGTCTTAATTTATCAGAAACAGCATGGCAACAAAAAGGTCTTCCACAAACTCCTAAACCGCCAGTAATTCTAGATTCATCACGAACTCCAATTTGCCGTAATTCAATTCTCATTTTAAAAATAGAAACTAAATCTTTTACAAGATCACGAAAATCTACGCGAGTGTCTGAACTAAAAAAGAAAAGAACTTTTTGTTCTTCAAAAAGAAAATGAGTTTCTATGAGTTTTATATCTAATTTATGAGTAGCAGCTTTTTCTTTAAAAATTGGAAATGCATCTTTTTCTTTCTTTAATAATTCTTCCCGTTTTTTTAAATCTTCATCATTTGCTTTTCGTTCAACAGTTACAATATCTGATTTTTTTATTCCGATAGGCTTTTTTGCTTTTCCTAAAACCATCGCAATATCTTTTCCGTAACGAGTTGGTGTAATAACATAATCACCAGAATTTAAAACTGTTTTATTTTGAGTTTTTGCATAAAGAGTTTCGCAAGAATAGCTTAATTTTAAAAGATAAAGTGGGAAATCTATAGTAAGATTTTCTGTTTCTTGAGAAAATGCTTCATTATCTTCAAGAGATGTTAAATTTTCATTTTCTGAATCTATATCGCTTTCAAAAATATCACTCATTTTTTTACCTTTTATTTTATAAAATTATAAACCACAAATTAAGAACTCATCAAGTCTATAATAAGTCCTTTTATTTCATCTGCTTTTTGCAAAATTAAAAAATTATTCATTTGGGTTTTCATTGTTTCTTTTGTAAGTTGTTCCAATTTTTCGTTGATAACATTTATTTGGACTTTTGGATCTTTTAAACGAGGCATCGTATTGTAATTTGAAAACATTCCGATTGGAGAAACAAATTCTTTTCTTCGTTTTCTTTTATAATTAATTTCGTAATTGTTTGAAACAACAAAACTGATAAATTGACTTACTGCTTTTTTAAAATTTTCAATATTTTCTTGAGTTATTGAATTTGAAAGTTCATTTCCAGCAATATCAACCGCATCTTTTAGAAAAATTGTTGCATCTTCAAAAGACATATTTTTTATTTCTGGAGGAAGTCCTTTAGTTATGAAATCACTTTTTTCTTCTTTGTTTTTGAAAAAATCTGCGAATTTTGTTTTTTTTGCAGATGATGATTTTTCTGTTTTTTGTTTTTTTAATGCTTCATTAGTTAAATTTTTTACACCAGAGAAATAATAAGACGTTCCTAATGAATCAATTTCGCTCATGAATGATAAACCTTTTTGATAATTTCTTTAGATTGAAGATAATCATGAGAAAGTCGTTCATATTCTTCATCATTTTTTATAGAAATACAATGACCTTGGAACAAAGCAGATTCTTCAATTTGAACTTTATGAGAAAGAATATCACCAATTACAACTGAATTTTGAAGAAGTTTTACGTTTTCTTTTACAAAAACATCACCTAAAATAATTCCACCAATTACAATTGATTTTGCATTTACGTTGCCTCGTATTCTAGCATTTTCTCCAATAATTACATTTCCGTCGGTTGAAAGGTCGCCATCAATATCTCCATCAACTCTAACAAATCCATTGATTGTTAAATTTCCTTTTATTGAAGAACCGTTTCCTAAAATTGTATTGAGAGAAATATCATCTATTCGTAAAGCCATAAAAACCTATTTTGCAACATTGATATTAATATATTTTGCAGGATCAACAACATCAGAACCAATGTGAACTTCATAATGTAAATGTGGTCCAGTAGACATTCCAGTATTTCCAACTGTACCGATTATATCACCTTGTTCTACAAATTGTCCTTTTTTTACTCTAAAACTATTTAAATGTGCGTAACGAGTATAAATTCCGTGATTATGTTTGATGATGATGGAATTTCCGAAGCTATTATCAAAACCAAGATTTACAACTTGTCCAGAAGCGGTTGCCATTACAGGATCTCCTGCTCGCCAAGTTGAAAAGTCAATTCCTTTGTGAATGTACCAAGTTCCACTCAAAGGATGAACATTTGGTCCAAAAGCCATAGAAACGTGTACGTTTGGATTTTTTACAGGATGAATACTTGGAATTTCGGTAAATAAATTCTGTTGAGTTTTTAACATTTTTCCTACTTGTTCGATTGGTTCTACAGAATTTTCCAAATAAGAAGTTAATTCTCGAATATCAGAAATTTCTTTACTTGTTCCGTTTGTTATCTCAGTTGTACTAAATAATGATGAAAGGTCGCTTTTTGAAATAGAAGAATTTGTTTTGTTTTCTGATTGTGAAATTCCTAATAAAGTTAAACTTTGTGAAAGTGATGATTGGAAATGTTTTGCTGCTTGAAAAAGATTTGCATTTTCATCTCGAAGTTCATCTAAACTTGCTAAAGTTGTTCTGTTTTGCTCTTCTAAAGATGCAATTTCCATTTGTGAATTAATAGAACGCTTATTGAAATAAAAAAATGAAAATAAAACTCCTATTGTAATAAGAATTCCAAGTGTTAAAGCAAATACATTTGTTTGAAAATTTATTACTTTACTCTGAGAGTGAGGAACAATCATTATAGTTAATTTATTATCAAGAAGTTTGAAAATTTTTACAAATAAATTTCCAATTGAGTGAAAAATAGAACCAAAGCCTTTTGAAACATTAGAGGCAACTCGTTTTTCTAATTTCTTTAATTTTTTCTGAGTTTTAGCCACTCTTTTGCTCCTATAAATTCGTAAAATTTAGTATATCATAGTAAATTACTGTGGTCAAATAAACTATTGTTTAGAATTTTTAAAATTCTGTTCTAAAAATCATTTTTACATTTCTAAAAACAAAATCTATTTGACGATTATAAAAACCTATGTTAAATTATCGGTATAAATTAAAAAAAAATTATCCAACCTTAGGAAGAAAAGCCATGAAGTTATTTGATACTCACGCTCACATCGGGCTTATTTACGATGACCCTATAGAACAATTACGCGTTATTCAACAAGCGAAGTTGGCTGGTGTTTCTCGCATTGTTTGCATTAATAATAGTTTGATGGATTTTCCAGGCGTATATAATAATTTAAAAGGAACCTCTGGAATATATTATGCAGTTGGTGTTGCTCCATCAGAAGTTACAAATCCGGGAAATGATTGGATTTCTACTTTAGAAGCAAATCTAAAATTACCAAATGTCATTGCCGTTGGAGAAACTGGATTAGATTATTTTAAACAATTTGGTGATAAACGTTCTCAAATAGAATTATTTATTACACAACTTGAGATTGCTCAAAAATATAATCTTCCAGTTGTTATTCATAATCGTGATGCAGGAAAAGATGTTTATGATATTTTAACAGAAAGACTTCCCGATGCAGGTGCAATTTTACATTGTTATTCAGAAAATGCAGCGTATGCAAAAAAATGTCTTGATAAAAATATTTGGTTTAGTTTTGCTGGAAATTTAACATATAGAAATGCGAGAAATCTTCATGAAACTGTATTAAATATTCCAATTGATAGAATTTTAATTGAAACAGAAAGTCCTTTTATGATTCCTGCAGAATATCGAGAAAGAAAAAGAACCATGCCAGCTTATTTGGTTTCTACAGAAAAATTTCTTGCAGAAATGCTTGATATGGATGCTGAAGTTTTGGCAGAACAACTTTGGAAAAATAGTTGTAAAGCATTTAATCTTCCTGAAAATTAATTTTTTGACTAGATTTTAAAGTCTAGTCGTGTTTTATGGAAAATTTATTTCATCCTGTAAAAATAGGAAATGTTCAATTAAATGGAAATCTCTTTTTAGCTCCCGTTGCTGGATATAGCGATGTTGCGTTTCGTTCAGTTTGCATAGAAAATGGGGCCGCTTTTACTTATACAGAAATGGTTAGTGCAGAAGCGTTAGTTCGAAATAATTTAAAAACTGAAATTTTAATGAAACGTGCACACAATGAAAAATCTTATGCGGTTCAGATTTTTGGTGGAGAGCCAGAAGTGATGGCAAATGCTGCAAAAATTGTGATTGAAAAAACTCATTGTGAAGTAATTGATATAAATTGTGGTTGTCCTGTTCCAAAAATTGTAAAAAGTGGAGCAGGTTCTGTTTTAACTCGCGAACCAGAAAAACTTTATAAAATTGCAAAAGCTGTTATTGATGTTTGTGGGAAAATTCCCGTAACTGTGAAAATTCGTTCTGGATGGGAGCAAAAATTAATTACTTGGAAAGAAGCTGCTCAAGCGGCAATGGATGCTGGCGTAAGTGCAATCACAATTCATCCTCGAACGCGTGCTCAAGGTTACGAAGGTTTTTCTGACTGGAAAATTATGCAACAACTTGTTGAATTTGTTGATGGAAAAATTCCTGTTTTTGGAAGTGGTGATTTATTTAAACCTGAAGATGCAAAACGCATGTTAGAAGAAACTAAAGTTGATGGAGTGATGTTCGCTCGCGGTGCAATGGGAAATCCTTTTATTTTTAGAGATACAATTTCTCTTTTAAAAAATGGATTTTATGAACCTGTCCCCATTAAAGAAAGAATAAAAACTGGTTTTTCTGAATTGGAACAACTAGTTTCTGAAAGTTCTGAGCAACATGCTTGTTTGGAAATGAGAAAACGCTTTCATGCATATTCAAAAGGAATTCAAAATGGTGGCGAAATAAGAAAATCCATAGTTCAAGCAAGCACTGTAGAAGATTATCACAAAATTTTTGACAAATTTTTATAAAAATCAATCGATAAAATTTAGAAATGATTTTTTTTATAAAAATGAGGGGGTCTGTCCCCCTTTAAAACATAAAATAAATTTTAATCTAAAAAAAATCATTTTTTCAATTTAAAGTAATTCTGTGAATCTATGGTTATTAAATAATATAGAGGGGTCTGTCCCCTCGCAAACTTTTTTCTTTTACAAAAAACTTGTAATGTTGAATACAATTATTTGTTTTGATAAAATTAAAAAAGGGTAGGATATGTCATTTTTTGAGACAATTTCAAATTTTTTTCAAGCTATTTTTAATAAATCTTCACCAGAAGTTCAGAAAAGAAATCAATTAAGAAAACTTGAAACAGAAATAAAATCTTTTAATCCAATTATTTGTAAAAATGGAAATTTACAAGCGAATTTTGGAGAAGCACTTTACACCCTTTATAAAAACGTTCGTCCTTTAGATAATCTTTTTTTATCTACAATCAGTTCTATTGATATTCCTCGCCAACACAGATTTGAAGGTCAACTTATCACAACTGCTTATAGTTTGCAATCTCAAGAACTTTTAGAAAGTTTTTCTTATGAAAATAGAAAATCAGAAATTTTATCAGATTATAAAAATGCAGAAAGAATTTATAATCGTCAAAAAAGAAATCTTGAATCAATTATAAAAGAATTGAATTCAGCAAGTTTTAAAGATATGGATAAAGATATTCTTGAATTGCGAAAATTTGTTGAATTTTGTCATTTTAATTTTGTCCCTTTTTTACAAGCATTTGATTATAAATTTGAACCAGAAAATTTTAATTATTCTCCAAAATATGCAGAACTTCCTTTAGAAAAAGTTTCAAACACTTTGGAAGATTTGTATTATCATGTTGCGACAATAAATCTTACAACTTCACTTGCAGACGCGGTTATTGCGGTTGCGGAATTAAAAAAAGGCAATTATTTTTCAGAATTAGATAAAAAGCAGATTTTAACTAGTTTAAAAAGAATAAATTTTGTTATTACAAAAGTAATTTCTCCAGAAAAATTAAAAACTCTTATCAGATATACAAAAAATGATTTAGAATATGAACCTCAAATTTTAACAATGGTAGGTTCTCCTCGGCAAGAATTTGCAGATATGTTAAAAAGTAAATTTGATGTTGATGAACAGCGTATAAAATCAGAAATACAAGATGAAAGAATTTCTGATGATGTAAAAAAACTTTTTGGAGAAAATCCGTTGCTTGAAGTTGGTTCGTATAATCAAACTGAAAATCAACTTTTGCAATCAGAAACTCCACTTTCTTTTAAATGGATTTTGCCTCTTAAAATATTAAAAACTTTTCTTTCTCATTATGTGACAGAAAGTATAAAAAGTTTGCTTAATAATATTGTAATTGAAGGTTTTTTTAACAATCCAAAATATAAAACTGATTTTTCTTCTCTTGTTTATGGAGCAATTAATGCCGATAAAGAAATAGAAGCTTTTGAAAATTCCTTTGATAGAGATAAAAAAAATAGTACTCTAGTTTTGGAAGGTTTTATCAAAGATAGTAAAAAAGATAAGGATTTTTTCAAAAAGCTACAAGATATGGTTTCTAGTATAAATAAAGATGCTCAAGATATTGTTCAAGCTGAAGTTTCAAATCTTTATTCGTTATATAAGGAATTGGGAAATATTTTGGAGGATGCAAAAAAGCCTTCAAGCGAAATGATTTCAAATTTGAAAGTTCTGATTTTGTCTTCGCGAAACAGAGATAAAACAAATTTTCTTGAACAACAATATCAAAATTGGGAAATATTTTTTGAAATTATGAAAAATTATGTTATTATAAATATTGGGGATAGAAATTAAAGTCGATGGGTAGAACTAAAGGTAAAACAAATTCAAAATCTAAAAATACTCAGATTTTGGAACAAACAATGCATTATGAAAAACGCATTTATGATTTGGAGCAACTTCTTGATATTGCTAAATCATTTTGCCAAAATCTAGATTTTTCAAATCTTTTGGAATCTATAGTTTATATTTGTATGGCTCAAATGCATACTTTAGGTGCTGAAATTTTTGTTCGAGATTTAATCACAAATGAAAATTATATTCTTGAAACTTCAAAAGATGAAACAGGTTCTGCGAAAATTCAAATTCCTGTAAAATGTCCTTTAACAAATAAACTTTTGGAATTAAAAAGACCAATCAGTATGGAAGAATTAGAAACTCTAGTTCCGCAAGATAAAACGTTTTCGGTTTTAAAATGCCTTTGTCCAACTTTAATTGTTCCTCTTATTCAAAAAAATCACATGAATGGAATTCTAGTTTTGCAAGAAAGAATTGCAATTGAAGATGATACAAAATACACTGATTATGAAAAAGAAATGATTATGTCGATTGCATCACTTGCTTCGGTTGCGATTAATAATGCGGTTTTAGTTGAAGAATCTTCTACAGATATGATGACGCATTTAAAATTAAAATTCTATTTTTTCAATGTTTTAACTCAATCAATAGATGCAGCGTTTTTGAATAATCAAAATTTAGCAGTTTTAATGTTTGATATAGATTTTTTTAAAAAATTTAATGATACATACGGTCATGAATGTGGTGATTTTGTTTTAATTTCCGTTGCTGATATTATCAGAAAAAATCTTAGAGAAACTGATGTTGCAAGTCGTTATGGTGGAGAAGAATTTACAGTTCTTTTAAATGACACTGGAAAAGATGAAAGTTTGATTGTCGCAGAAAGAATTCGTGCCGCAATTGATGAGCATATTTTTAAGTTTAATGGACAAGATTTACATGTAACAATTTCTTGTGGAGTTTCTGTTTTTGATTCAGAAAAAAATCTTGTGAATTCTCCAAATGAAATTGTAAATCAAGCGGATCAAGCGTTGTATGTTTCTAAAAAAACTGGCAGAAATAAAATCTCATTTTTTAATGTAGAAGAAGTTGATGATGGCAAACTTAAATAAACTTTTTTTTAGAAAGCCTTTTCGTTATAAATTTTTTAATGCAACTTTAATTTTAATTTTGATAAATATTGCAGTTTATATATTTTCTTGGTTATCAAAAAATTTAAATATCAAAACGATTTGTTCTTTAAGTGTAGTTTGCATAAATTATTATCATATGTTTTGGCAATTTGTAACATATATGTTTGTTCATGGAAGTTTTTCTCATATTTTCTTCAATATGTTAGGACTTTTGATGTTTGGAACATATCTTGAAAAAGCAATTGGTTCTAAAGAATTTTTACTTTTTTATTTTGTTTGTGGTATTTTTAGCGGAATTTTTTCTTACATTTTTTATTCTATCACACATCAATATTTTGCTTTTTTAATGGGTGCAAGTGGTGCAATTTATGCAGTTCTTTTTGCTTATGCTGTGGTTTATCCAAATTCTGTAATTCATATTTGGGGAATTATTCCAGTTCCAGCTCCAATTCTTGTTTTACTTTATGCAATCATAGAATTTTTATCAGAATTTTTTGGTAGCAGACAAGGCGTTGCTCATATAACTCATTTATTTGGATTTTTTGTTGCTTGGCTTTATTTTGTAGTTAGAATGGGAATTCACCCAATAAAAATTTGGAAAAATGCTTATAAAAAATAATTTTTGCTTTATAAAAAAAATCTTTTTTTTATTGATTTTTGTATTTTCTTTTTCACTTTATGCTCAAACTCCATCTATAATAAAAAAAATTAGAATTCCTTTGTGGGCAGAATTGGATGCGTATCCGGGGCTTTCTGAAGCTCAAGATTTATCTCTTGAACAATATGATTATCCTATAAAAAGTATAAAAGAAGTTGGTCCATTTTTAATTTCGGGAATGGTTTATGGTTGGGAATTTCGTTATACGCCATCAGATAAATTAAGAAATGTAGAAGAAATTTTAGAAATAACGGAAATTGTTGATTTTTCTAAAACACAAAATCTTATCACTTATGCAAAACCCTGGATTCAAAATAATCGTTTAAATTGTTGGTGTGAATATACGCGAACAGAATCTCAAATTCAAACTTATTATTTTTGGTCATCAATTCAAAATCCTGTAATTCATGGAAGAGGATTTGGTTCTATTTATGAAGGTTTTGATGGTTTAAAAAATGCGTCTAAAGATGCCTTAAAAAATGCTATCAGAAATTATTATCGTAATACAATTAAAAATAAACCAAAAGAAATTACTGGAAAAGTTTTGATAAAAGATATTCCAACAATTGGCATTATTTCTGGACAATATGTAATAAATCTTGATTTTTTTCTTGAATGCGGTAAAATAATTGAATATAAAGTTTATTGATGAAATTTCTAGGAGTTTGATTATGAAAAAGACTTTTATCATTTTTGCTTGTTTAACAATTTTTTCTACTTTTATATTTGCTCAATCAAAAAATAATAATTCTGAATGGACAGCTCCTTCTGCGGTTCGTGAAATTACAGAAGAAGAATATGAGGAAGAAAAAACTCAAACCTTAAATATTGTACCAGAAAATCAACATACAAATGATAAAAATGCTTCTGTAAAAATTGAATATAGTCCTTTATATGATGAAGTTCGTATTTATTATACAACTTTGTATGTAACTTTTGATAAAGGTGATGCAATGAATACAGTTATTGCTGTTATGGAAGATTTTATGAAAGACCATAAATATTTCCATTATCGTTATCTAAAAAAAGATAGAGAGCGATATTTCAAAGATGATAGAGGTCAAAGAATGGCTGAATATTCATCTTATCTAAAACTATCAAGATAAAATCTAAAAAAAATGAAATCCGGTAGTAAATGCTATCGGATTTTTTTATGCCTTTTTCGTTGTAAAAAAAAATTATAAGCAGTAATATAATGAGAATAGAGGTTTACAAATATGGAAGAAATTCTTGATTTATTGAGACAAAATGCACGATTATCTATTGAAGATATTGCAGCAATGACAAAAAAAACTCCAGATGAAGTTTGTGCAATTATCAAAAAATTAGAAGATGATGGAGTTATTTTAAAATATGTCGCCATTGTAAACCCAGAAAAAGATAAAGTCGCCCAGGAAAAAGTTTTAGCGGAAATTCAAATTCAAGTTCAACCTCAACGCGAACATGGATTTGATGCTATTGCTGATAGAATTTATCGATTTCCGCAAGTAAAATCACTTTATTTGATGAGTGGTGGTTACGATTTGAAAGTTTTGATTGAAGGCGACAATTTAAAAGATGTTGCTTTATTTGTAAGTGAAAAACTTTCTACATTAGAAGGCGTGCGTTCTACAAAAACAAATTTTGTTCTTAAAACTTATAAAGAAAATGACATTGTTTATGTAGAAGATGAAAGAGATCGTCGAGAAGGCGTTCAAGCTTAATTTTTAAGCATAAAATAGGATTTTTTTATGAATGATAGAAAAGATAGATTTTGTTCTAGAATGGAGCAAATTCCTCCATCTGGAATACGTAAATTTTTTGAACTTTGTATAGGTCATGATGATATTATTTCTTTAGGAGTTGGTGAACCAGATTTTCCAACGCCTTGGGTAATTCGGGAAGAAGCATTTTATCATCTTGAAAAAGGTCATACATCATATACTTCAAATTGGGGTTTGATTGAACTAAGAGAAGAAATTTCTAAATATTTAAAAAAATATAATTTGCATTATGATGCTCAAACAGAAATTTTACCGACAGTTGGTGCTTCTGAAGGTTTAGATTTAGTTTTACGTTCAATTTTAAATCCCGGTGATGAAATTATTGTATGTGAGCCTTGTTACGTTTCTTATCAACCTTTATCAGTTTTGTGTGAAGCAAATGTGATTCATTTAGATACAAGTAAAACTAATTTTGTTCCTACTGCAGAAAGTATAGAATCTGTTATTACGCCAAAAACAAAAGCAATAATGTTTTGTTCACCAAGTAATCCAACTGGAAGAATGATTCCTTATGAAGAACTTAAAAAAATTGCTGAAATTGTAAAAAAACATCAGATTTGGTGTTTGAGTGATGAGATTTATTGTGAACTTGTTTATGACAATCAAAAACACATTTCAATTGGTGAATTTGATGGAATGAAAGATTATACAATCATTTTTAATGGTTTTTCAAAATCTTTTGCAATGACTGGTTGGAGAATTGGTTATATTGCCGCTCCTCACGATTTACTTGTTCTTTGTTGTAAACTTCACGCTTATAATTCAATCTGTCCACCAATTTTTTCACAATATGCGGCAGCAGAAGGTTTACGCTCTGCTTGGAGTGAAGTTGAAAAAATGAGAATTAGTTATCAGCAACGAAGAAATTTGATGCATTCTGCGTTTATAGAAATGGGACTTCCTTGCGTAGAACCAGAAGGTGCTTTTTATATGTTTCCAGATATTCGTCCAACTGGAATGACTAGTGAAGAATTTGCTACAGAATTAATTCAAAAACACAATGTTGCTGTTGTTCCTGGAACTTGTTTTGGTTCTGGTGGAGAAGGTTTTATTCGTTGTTGTTATGCGACAGATGTAAATAAAATCAAAATTGCTATGGCTCGTATTGGAGAAATGGTAAAAGAAAAATTGAATAAATAAAATCAGAAAAATTTAGAATTTTGATGATTAAACATCTACTAAAAATAAAATTGGTTTATTGGAAGAGATTTATATAAAAATATTTCTTGGAAAATAAACCAGGTTTTGGAGAGTAAATGGTTGTTTCATTTTTAATTGCTATAATAGTTGCGTCTTTACTTATAATTACAATAATTATTGTAATGTCTGCAAAAAAATCTAACAAAAAAGATGTAAAAGATAAAATCAAGAAAAAGGGCGAAACTTATCTCATAAAAGAGGCAGAAAAAAAACTTGCACATGACCCTCATAATGTAAGTGCATTAGAATTGCTTGGAGATTTATCTTACAATAATAAGAATTGGGAAAAAACTTGGAACGTTTATAAAACTTTGTATGATATTTCTGCGGCACATCAAGAAATTGATATTGGAAAAGCAAGTTTAAGAATGGGAATTGCCGCTTTTTATTTAAAAAAACAAAACGAATCTGTGAATTCTTTAATTATTGCTGTAAAGAGACTTCCTGATTCATTTGAAGGACTTTATTATCTTGGGCGAGCCCTTTTTGAAACAGGAACTTATGATAAAGCTGCATTTTGTTTTAAAAAAGCAAAAATTCTCAAACCAGAAAATTCTGAATTAAATCAATATATTGGGCTTTCTCTGTTTAAACTTCAAAAATATCGTGAATGTATTCCTTTTTTGAAGAAAGTTTTGGAAGAAAAATCAGAAAATAAAGAAATTTTGTTTGATATGGCAGTTGCAATGGCAGAAATTGGGATTAATGAACGTGCTGTAAAAATCTTTATGCATTTACGTCCAGATCCTATTTATGGAGCTCAATCTTGTGTGGAAGCAGGAAAAATCCATGAGAGAAATAGAGATTATCTTTCTGCTGTTCAAGATTACGAAATTGGAATGAAACTTCAAAATGTTCCTGAACAAACAATGCTTGCAATAAAATATCATTGTGCAAATTCGTATATTCAGATGAAAGAAATTTCAAAAGCATTGGCTCTTTTTAGACAAATTCAAATGACAAAATCTGGATATAAAGATGTTGATGCTTTGGTTGTGAGATATAACGAATTAAATCAAAATAAAAATTTGCAAACTTATTTGATGGCTGGAACAAGTGATTTTATTGCACTTTGCAGAAGATTTGTTTCGACTTATCATAAAGATTGTTTTGTTAAAATTGAAGATGTTCAAGTGATTTCTCAAAGTGCAGAATTGGTTTGCATTGTAGAAAGTGCAAAATGGTCGGCAAAAGAACTTTTTAGATTTTATAGAACTCAAACTGTTATTGGTGATATTTTTATTCGAGAATTTCATACAAAAATTCGTGATTCAAAATGTGATAGCGGAGTTTGTATTACAATGGGTTCTTTTTCAGAATCTTCTCATAAATATTGTGAAGGACGCCCAATTGATTTAATAGAAAAAGATGAACTTTGTAAATTTTTGAAAAAAATCAATGTATTTGGTTAATAAGAAATGAATATTTGTTTATTTACACAAGAAGAATTTTTAAAACCAATTCCAAAAAATGATGAACGAGCAGAACATCTTTTGAAAATTTTACATAAAAAAGAAGGTGATTCTTTTGCGGCTGGAATAATTGGTGGAAAAAACGGAATTGCAACTATCACAAAAATTGCTGAAAATATTGAATATAATTTTGAACCTCTCGGAAATGGAAAAATCTTAACTCCGCTAAAAATGATAATCGGTTTTCCGCGTCCAATTCAATTAAAACGACTTTTACGAGATATTGCGGCTCTTGGAATTTGTGAAGTTCATTTGACTGGCACGGAACTTGGTGAAAAATCTTATATGCAATCAAATCTTGTGGAAAAAGGTTCTGCGTATAAAATGCTTTTAGATGGAAGTGTTCAAGCCGGAAGTACGCATATTCCAGAATTATTTTTGCATAAAAATTTAAAAGAATGTTTGGAATTTTGTAAAAAAACTTCTAATAATGATATTTTGAAAATCGCTTTGGATAATAAAAGTCCTGATTGTTCTTTGCAGAAAGGTTTAGAAAATTTTTCAAATTGTGATTGTAAAAATTCTTGCAATCAGGGAAAATCTGTTTTTGCAGCAATTGGTAGCGAACGCGGTTGGACTGATAACGAACGAAAAATCTTAGAAAATTATGGATTTATTCGTTGTGGGATGGGAGAAAGAATTATGCGAACAGAAACGGCAGCAACGGTTGCAGGTGCAATAATTCTAAATCATCTTGGATTTTTAAATTAAAATTGAAAAAATAAAAATTATAGAGGAATTTATGACTAACGAAAAAATAAAAGAAATACTTTTAAATTTGGAAGAACCAAAAATTGATTTTACTGTTACTCAAACTGGAAAAGAAAGTAAACGTGTGAATGGATTTTATAAACCAGATACTCATGAAATTTTTTTGCATAATTTAAATCTAAAAACAGATAATCAATTAATTTATACGGCAATACACGAATATACTCATCATCTTATGACGATTGAAAAACAAGAAAATGACCCAAGTTATGGAAAAAATTGCCGAGTTCATACTCAAGAATTTTGGGCTAGATTTGGTGGACTTTTAGAAATTGCAGAAAGTAAAGGATTTTATTCGATTGGTTGGGAAGATAATGAAGAATTAAAAAATCTAACTCAAGATATAAAAGAAAATTATCTTACGAAAAATGGACAACTTATGCAAGAATTTGGAAAAAAACTTGCAAGAGCAATGGAACTTTGTAAAGAAGCTAATATTCGCTATGAAGATTATATTGACCGAGTTTTATGCATTCCAAGAAAATCTGAATTGGAAATAAGAAAAGTTGGTGCTGTAGAAGTAAATCCATCAATTGGTTTTGAAAATATGAAAGTTGTTGCATCTGTAAAGAAAAAGGACGAACGCCAAAATATTGAACAACAATTTGAAGATGGCGGAAAATCTCCTGCAACAATTCGTGAAATGATGAAGCAAGAATCAGCAAAAGCTCGCGGAGAAGATCCAAAATCAAAATTGGAAAAAGAAAAAAATCGTCTTGAAAAAACAATTGCTCAACTTACGCAACGCCTTGAATATGTGGAGGAATCTCTTGCAAGTATGTAATT
>CAYPGB010000038.1:0-14946 GCA_964410365.1 uncultured Treponema sp. | reverse complement strand
TCTAAAACGTCCTTTTGTACAACTTGTCGTGGCTACCAAGTAGAAGCCCTAAAACTGAATTACAGATATTTTATTTGCCTGTGGTTTGAGAAGAAATTTTAAAAATTATCAAAGAACTGAATGCGAAAATCATTAGAACTTTCATTGAGAAAGTATATGTTTATGGAAATGAGAAACCTTGAGATAGGAACACAAAGAAGATAAATGTCATCTTCAACTTCATTGGCGAAGTACATATCCCAAGTAATGTAAAAACGGCATAGCCGATTGTTACAACTTGCCGATATTTTACAGGATTATAAATCCTTTATTGCGTTGCTTTATAAAAAAAGCCGACTGTCGGACTTGAACCAACCACCTGCGCGTTACGAGGGCGCTGCTCTACCAGATGAGCTAAGTCGGCAAAAATATTTTATTGTCTTGTTATGGCTCTTGTGTCGTAAACACGTTTCATATCAAGAATATTATTTACAATAACATAATTATCATAAATTTCAACCTTTCGTTGTAAAACCATTTTATTTACTTCATCACGCATAACTTCTGGAGAAAGCCCTGCCCAATGTGCTAAATCTGAAATAGTAACGTTAAATCTTCGCTGTTTTTCTAATTCATTTGCAACAGGATTCATTTCATCAAGCATAAGAAAAACATCAGCAACTCTTGCTTGCAAATCTTTTACAACAAGAATTCGATAACGTCTTTTTTGGTCATATATTCTTTTACAGAAAAGTTTCAAAAGCAATAAAGCCATTTGAGGATTTCCTGTAATCAGAAGTTCAAAATTTTCTTTTGTAAATTCAAGACATTTTACATTTCCAATTGCCATACAAGTTGCAGAACGAGGCGAATTGTCTAAAATTGCCATTTCACCAAAAAATTCTCCAGGTTTTAATATGTCTAAATTTTTTGAAGTTCCATTTGCACATTTTATAAGTTGAACATTTCCACTTTGCAGAAAATAAAAAGAATCTCCCGGTTCATATTCAGAAATAATTACTTGTGATGGTTCATAAGTTTTTGCAAAACGTTCAAATGCTGGAAGGTCAAAAATCTTTAAAGAATTAGATTTTGATGAATCATCGTCATGAGAATCAAAAGCAGTTCGATTATTTCTAGATTCCAATCTATCTTTTCTGATTTTTGAATCATTATAAAGTCTTGCAACTTCTTCTTTTTCTGATGAATTTGGATATCGTTTTAAAAATTTTAAATAAACATCACATGCAGAACGATATTTTTCATCATCATAAAAACTTTTTGCAACAGCGAGCATTCCACTTTTTTGGTCTTCTGTAAGATTATTTAAAGTTGATTCAATCTTATAATGAATTTGTCTAAGTTGATTAGAGAAAACTCGAAGCATTTTCATAATAAGAGCTTTATTATTGCTAAAAACAGTTTCAAATTCCTGAACAGTTAAAGAAACCGTTACAGTTGGAGTTAATGCAGTTGCTGTTTCTTCTCTAGCAAAATGTCCTAATGCCGATTTTACTCCAAAAAATTCACCAGATTTTACTTGTTCTGCTACAGCACTTCCAGTTTCAATATCTGTACTTGAAAGAAGCACAATCCCACTTTGTACAATAAAAATTCTATCTTCGTGGTCACCTTCAAAATAAATAACAGAACCTTTTGAATATTGCATTGCTTTAGGCATTTTTCTCAAACTCCTTAGTTTTTAAATTTGCTCTAAACGATAAAATTATATCAAAAGAAAAAAAAATATGCTATCCTATAATTATGATTGATTTACACGTTCATACAACAGCTTCTGATGGGCAATATTCTCCATCACAAATTATTCAAATGGCAGCCGAAAAAGATTTTAAAGCAATTGCTATCACAGATCATGACACAGTTGCAGGAATTCCAGAAGCAAAACTCGCAGCAGAAAAATATAAAATCACACTTATTCCAGGAACAGAATTAAATATAAACACAAAACGCGGAGAATTTCATCTTTTAGGTTTAGGCTTACAAAAAGAATCAACTTCTTTAAAAAAACTTCTAGAAGAATTGCAAAAAAATAGATTTTTAAGAAATCAAGAAATTGTTTCAAAAATGCAAAATGCCGGAATTGATATTTCTATTGAAGAAATTCAAAATAATTTTCCAAACACAGAAATTGGTCGTCCTCACTTAGCAAAAATGCTTGTATTAAAAAAAGTTGTAAAAACTAATCAGCAAGCGTTTGATAAATATCTTGGTCAAGGAAGACCGTTTTTTGTTCAACGAGTTGGAGCAAATCTTGATGAAGCAATTATTGCAATTCGAGAATCTGGCGGAGTTCCAGTTTTAGCTCATCCAATGTCACTTTATATTTCTTGGGGAAAACTTCCCGATGTTTTGCAAGACTATTTTGAAAGAGGAATTGCAGGTTTAGAAGCATATCATCCTGGTGCAAAGATGGGTGATTGCATTCGTTTAGAAGAATTGGGCAGAAAAATTGGATATTTTATAACAGCCGCTTCAGATTTTCATGGTGAAAAAATTCGTGCAGACAGAAAATTAGGACATACAACTGGAAATAAAAAAATTGATGATAAATTTTATTTTGAAGAATTGTTGCCAGCTTTAAAATCGCAAGAAATTTTATGAAACCAAAGTTTTTTGATTTTTTAATATTATTTTTTATTCTTTTTGTAGGATTTTTTTTGACAATAAAATCTTTCTCAAAAAAAGGAAATTCTGTAATTGTTGAAGCAAATGGAACTCGGTATGAATATTCTTTAAAAAAAGAAGGAATTTATAAAGTTGAAGGTTTTTTGGGATTCACAACTTTTGAAATAAAAAATAAATCTGTTCGGATTTTAGATTCAACTTGTCCAAACAAAACTTGCGTTTCTCAAAGTTGGTCAAATCAAATTGTTTGTCTTCCAAATAAAGTTAGTATTAAAATAGAAAATAATGAGGAATTTGATGCCATTTCTCAATAAAAATAAAATTAAAATTGATAAAAATCGAATTGCATATTTAGCTTCTTTGACGCTTTTATTTTCTTATTTAGAAATGATTTTACCAAGATTTCTTCCTTTTTTTAGATTTGGTTTTGGAAATATCGCAATTCTTTTAGCTTTTGATTTAAATTTTCCATCATTTTTTATCTTAACAACAATCAAATCAATTGTTTCTTGTATTTTTTCAGGAACTTTAATTTCTCCATTTTTTGTAATTTCGCTTTTTCAATCAATTTTTAGCGGAATGATAATGTTTTTTTGCGTAAAAATTTTTCGTTTTAAATTCATTTCTATTTATGGAATTTCGTTAATCGGTTCTGCAACAAGTGCAATCATTCAAATTTTATTGAGCAGTTTTTATTTGGGCGAAGGAACTTTTTCGCTTTTGGGATTGATGATGATTTTTAGCGTTTTTTCTGGAATTTTAACTGCTTTTTTTAGTCAGATTTTAAAAATTCCTTCAGAAACGCCAAAATTAATTTTTAAAGAAGAAAAACAAAATGCTCCAAAAAATTTTATATTTTTAATTTTGATTTTAATTTTTGCAATTTCAACTTTACTGATAAAAAATATTTTTATTTTGTGTGGATTTTTGATTATTTCACTGATTTTGCAAAAAATTTGTAAACGAAAAATTATGATTATTCCTCATTTAAGTTTGTGGATTTTTGTAATTTTTTCAACTTTAATAGAACCAAACGGAAAAATTTTATTTTCAATTTGGAAATGGAACATCACCCAAAACGCTTTATTTTTAGGAATAGAAAAATCATTAAAACTTTCAACAGTTTTTTCTTTAAGTCAATGCATTGCAAATATTAAATTTTCTGGAAATAATTTGATTTGTCTAGTTTTAAAATATTTTTCTGGTTTAAACAAAATTATGCAAACTACAAATGGAAATATTCTTACAAAAATAAAAATCGCTTTACAAGCAAAAGAAATTAGTTTAAACGAATTTTAGTTTTCTTTTATGATTGTAGAACCATCTTTACAAATTAAAATCATTTTAAAATCTTGAGTGTTTTGCCAAAATTCAAGAGCTTTTTCTTTTCCCATAACAAAAAGACTCGTACTTAAAGAGTCTGCATAAGTTCCTGAATTTGAAATGATTGTTACACTTAAAATATCATTATCAACAGGAAAACCTGTTTTTGGATTAAAAATATGAATATATTCTGTTCCATCTTCAGAAAAAAAATGCCTTTCGTAACCGCCAGAAGTAATTACCGCTTTATCGCAAACTTTTACAGACAAATTTGATGTTTCATCTAAAGGATTTTTTATTCCAATGTTCCAGTCTGAACCATCTATTTTTTTTCCAAGAGTTTGAATATTTCCGCCCAAATCTAAAATTGCAGATTTTATTCCATTTTCTTTTAAAATTTTGATTGCTTCATCACCAGCAAAACCTTTTCCAACAGAACCTAAATCAAGCATCATATTTTGAGGAATTTTTACAAGATTTTTTTTTATTTCAATTTTCTTACAGTCAGTAAAAGTTAATAATTCTGAGATTTTTTGTGAAGATGGAATTTTATAATTTTGAGTTGTAAATCCCCATTCCAAAATGATTGGATACAAAGCAATATTTAAAGCTCCTTCAGTTTTGTCTGACATTTTTATTGAAAAATCAATTAGATTTTTTGTTTCATCAGAAATTTCAATAAATTCATTTTGATTATGATTTAATTTGTAAATTTCAGAAGAACTATTTGTTGTAGAAAAAATAGAATCTAAATATTCAATACGTTTTTTTGCTTCTAAATTGATTTTTTCAGAATTTTTTCCATAAGATTTAATTGTCATAAAAGTATTCATCGAATAAAACGAAATTTCACTTTTTTGATTAGAACAAGAAACTAAAAAAAATAAAATACACAAGAAAAAACAATTTTTTTTAAGAAAAATCATAAAGATAATATAAATAAGTAAAAATTTTTAGTCAAATTGATTTGTGACAGAATAACTCAAACATCACAAAAATCTTTACATAAAATTATGAATTCTTTTGTTTTCGTGATAAACTGTTTTTTATGAAAAATCTTTCTAGAAAAATTATTATTGATACAAAAAAAGCATCTGTTCAACAAAATAAACTTTGGCGTGGAATGGGAATGGTCAGCGGAAACAATTCTTCTCGCCTTTTAATTGATTATAAAGCTCTTCATCCAAAAGAATATAACGAAATTCTAGAACTAATTTTTGGTAAAAATGGAATTAACGTTCAACATTTAAAAATAGAAATGGGTTCTGATATAAATTCATCATCTGGGACAGAACCTTGCACAATGCGCTCTCCAACCGAAAATGCAAACGTTTTTCGTGGAGCAGGTTTTATTCTTTGTGCTGATGCAAAAAAAATCAATCCGAATTTAACTTTGGATATGCTTTGGTGGAGTGAGCCAAAATGGATTGAAAATTCAGAAAATGTTTATGAATCACGCTACGAATGGTACAAACAAAATCTTGTACAAGCATACAAAGAATTTCAGTTAAAATTTGATTTTGTAAGTGCAACTCAAAACGAACGTGGCTGGGATTTTAATTGGATAAAATTTCTTTCAAATCGACTAAAAACTGACAAAAATGTTCCTTACGATTTTTCAAAAATCAAAATTGTTATTGGTGATGAAGTTGGAACTTGGATGCAAGCAGAAGAAATGTTAAAAGATGAGGAACTTTTAAACGCAGTTGATGTTGTTGGAAGTCATTATACATCTTGGGCACCAGAAAACGTTTGGAAATTGCGAGATTTAGGAAAAGAAATTTGGTTTAGCGAAGGCAGTTCTCCTATGGGATTTTCTAAAGGAACTCCAAAATATGATGGAAATGGTTCTGGTTTAAACGGATTAAATGGAATTTTAGATGTTGCAAACAGAATTATCACAATGTTTCCTGGCGGAAAAATGACTCTTTACGAATTTCAACCAATTATTGCTTCTTATTATGATGGCGTAACATATTGCCATAAACAATTTATAACCGCAAATACACCTTGGAATGGATTTTACGAAATAGACCCAAGTTTTTATATGACGTTACATTTTAGCCAATTTATAAAAAAAGATTGGTCAATTTTAGATGATGCTTGTTTTGGAGATGGAAAAGCCGCTGGAGATGGACATTCTATTGCAGATGCAACTTTTTCTTATTTGACAGGATGTAATCCAAAAACAAATGATTGGAGCGTTGTCATTACAAATACAACAAACGAAAAAATAGAATATGA
Organism: uncultured Treponema sp.; assembly: GCA_964410365.1. GTDB lineage: Bacteria > Spirochaetota > Spirochaetia > Treponematales > Treponemataceae > Treponema_D. The sequence goes on along the minus strand of CAYPGB010000038.1, from coordinate 8,754 downwards.
AATAAATGATATTGGGCATACAAATTTTGAAAATATTTATTTTTACGAAACTTCAGGAATTTCTACAGAAAAGATTTTACAAAAATCAGTTTTAAATTTTTCTTCAAAATGCATAAAAATCACTTTAAAACCAAATAGTTTGATAACTCTTTCAACGCTTGATGTAAATTTTCCGATTTTTGATTTTGCATTTCCACAAAAAAATGATTTTTTCACACTTCCTTATAAAGATGATTTTTCTTACAAAAATTTTGATGCAGATTTTTTGCGTTTGCGAGGGGACGCACCTCTATTTACAACCGATGAAGGAGGAGCGTTTGAAATTGTAAATCTTGGCGGAAAAAATGTTCTTCAACAAAAAATCGAAAATACAAATCGAGCAAAAGAATGGGGTCTGTCCCCTAACCCAACTACAAATCTTGGCGATGACAGATGGCTCAATTATTTTGCGTGTGTAAAAGTAAAATTTGCAGAAAATTCAATTTTGAAAAACGAAAATTACGCAGGAATTGGAATTCGTTATAATCTTGCAGATTCTGGTCAAAGTGGATATTTGATAAAACTTTTTGAAAATGGAAATTGGACTTTTTGTCATAAGAATGATGATGTAAAATCAGGAAAAATTAAAAATCTTAAAGAATGGAATCTTTTAAAAATTCAAGCAGAAGAAAATCTCATCACAATTTGGATAAATGAAAAACAAATTCTTTCAGAAACAACAGAAAAACTTGGAATTTCAATGCAAGCTGGCGGAAGAGTTGCACTTTTTAGTAATTTTGATAAAAATCTTTTTTCAAATCTAGAAATTTATCCAGTTGGAAAAAATCCTTACATAACGCGTTATGATAATTTTGATGATTGTTTTGAATATATCGAAACTGAAAAATCTCATTGGGAGCATTGCACAATGGGAAGTTTTAAACAATACAAAAGAACTTCTTCAAAAGGATTTTCTGGCTCAAAACTAAAATTGAATTTTAAAGGAAAAAGTTTCTATTTAGTTGGAAGTTGTGATGAAAAAACAATTTTTAAAATTAAAATTGATGGAAAAGATTTTGATAAAACTTTTGAATGTGAAAACGTTTCTGACAGAGAAGTTCTTTGCTATAAAAATAATTTACCAAACAAAATGCATAATGTTGAAATAGAAATTCTTTTTGGCACTTGCAAAATAGATTCCGTAGAAATTGGTGAATAATTTTAGTGATAAAAAAATTACCATTCTCGCGTGTTGCTACAATCAACACAGTCTTCCAGTGAAGATTGTCGGATCAAGTCCGACAATGACAAATAGCTCAAGACATGCGACATTTACGTAGCAAACTATCGAAAATCTTTCTTATTTCTTAAAATCTTAATTTCAAACAAAATAGATTTTTCACTTGACCCAAGATAAATTTTTCTCATAATTATAAAATATGAATTATGGTTTTGTAAAAGTAGCGTGTGTTAGTCCTTGTTTAAAAGTTGCAGATTGTAAATTTAATGGTGAACAGATTATAAATTCTGCGATTGAAGCTTCTCAAAAAGGAGCAAAAATCATCGTTTTTCCAGAACTTTCCATAACAGGTTACACTTGTGGAGATTTATTCTTTCAACAAACACTCAAACTTTCTGCAGAAAAAACTTTATCTGAAATTATTAAAAAAACTGAAAATTTAAATTCTCTAATTTTTGTTGGAATTCCACTTTCAAGAACAGAAGGAATTTTTAATTGTGCCGCAGCAATTTTCAAAGGCAAACTTTTAGCTTTATATGCAAAATCTTTTCTACCAAATTATGCTGAATTTTACGAAAGAAGACATTTTACACCTTTTTTACAAAATCAAAAAACTCAATTTATAAATTTTGCAGATTTTGAAAATATTCCTTTTGGAACAGATATTTTAATTCAAGATGAAAAAAATCCAGAATTATCAATTTCTTGTGAAATTTGCGAAGATTTATGGGTTCCACTTCCACCTTCAACAAGACACGTTTTGGCAGGAGCGACAATCATCGCTAATCTTTCTGCCGGCAATGAAATTATTGGAAAAGCCGATTATCGACGTTCTTTGGTAAAATCTCATTCAGCTCGTTTAATTTGTGCGTATCTTTATGCAAACGCCGGAAAAGATGAATCAACTCAAGATATGATTTTTGGCGGACACAATTTAATTTCAGAAAATGGAACAATTCTTTCACAATCAGAACTTTTTTCAAATCAGACAATTTTTGCAGATATTGATTTTGAACGCATTTGCCAAGAAAGACGAAAAACTACAAGTTTTGGATTTTCAGTAAATCATAATGTTTTAAATTCTGATTATGTTACGATAAAAATCAATTTACAAAATGAACAAATCACAAATTTTGAGCGATTTATAGATGCACATCCTTTTGTTCCTTCCGACAAAGAAAAAAGAACCCAAAGATGTCTTGAAGTTGTAAATTTGCAATCACAAGGTTTAGCAAAACGATTACGCCATATAAATTGTCACTCTGCGGTAGTTGGACTTTCTGGTGGATTAGATTCGACTTTAGCATTACTAATCACTTGCAAAGCGTTTGATTTTTGTAAAATTGACCGCTCAAAAATAACAGCTATCACAATGCCATGTTTTGGAACAACTGATAGAACTTATAAAAACGCTTGCATTTTAGCAAAAGAATGTGGAGTTAGTTTAAAAGAAATAAAAATCGAAAATTCTGTTCGCCAACATTTTAAAGATATTGGACAAGATGAAAATTGTCATGATGTTACTTACGAAAATGCTCAAGCACGTGAACGAACTCAAATTTTAATGGATTATGCAAACAAAACAAATGGAATTGTTATTGGAACAGGCGACCTTTCAGAATTAGCTTTAGGTTGGTGTACTTACAATGGCGACCAAATGTCGATGTATGGAGTAAATTCTTCAATTCCAAAAACTTTAGTACGATTTTTAGTTGAATGGTTTGCAACAGAATCTGAAGATTCAAAAAATAAAAATTTTTCAGAAGTTTTAAAAGATATTTTAGCAACTCCAGTCAGTCCAGAACTTCTTCCACCAAAAAATGGAACAATTTCTCAAGTTACAGAAGATTTAGTTGGTCCGTACGAACTTCATGATTTTTATCTTTATTATTTGTTAAGATTTGGTTTTTCTCCAAAAAAAGTTTTGTTTTTAGCTGAAAATACAAATCTTCCATATTCAAAAGAAACTAAAATCAAATGGTTAAAAATTTTTTACAAAAGATTTTTTAGCCAACAGTTTAAGCGTTCTTGCATGCCAGATGGAGCAAAAGTTGGAACTATAAATCTTTCTCCTCGAGGTGATTGGCGAATGCCAAGTGATGCAATGGCAACGGCTTGGTTAGACGAAATAGAAAATTTGTAATTGCTTATTTCTGTTCCAGACATTGTTTTATTAAAACTCTAGTTTCTTCAAGAGATAATTCAACTTCATCTGCAATTTGTTCGTCTGTTTTCCCTTTTTCAATTTTTTTGGTGATTTGTTCTTTTAGTTTTTTTGTTTGCCCTTCAGAAAGACCTTCTTCTAAAGTCTTTTCTTTTATATTTTCTACCATTTCTTGTGCTATGTCATTAGCTAAATCTTTTGCTAAATCTTTTGCCATATCTTTTGCTAAATCCTTAGCAATTTCTTTAGCCATATCTTGTGCGAGTTCACGGGCTCTAATTTCTGATTGAAATTTCATCTCTTGTTCCCATGTCATATATTTATGTCTCCACTGTGCATTATGTTTTGCTCGTTCTACAAGTAATGAAAGTCTATCTGTAAATACTGAACTAGGTTCTTGTCCACATAAAAACTTGAAGAACGATTTTAATAACTTACTCTGCATTTTATCATATTCTAAAGCATTAAAAAAGATATTTACGGTTCCGTCGTTCATAAAAAGTTCTTCATTTTCATCTGCACGATAGCGAAATGTGTATTTCGGTAACTTTTTCCCAAAAGCATCTCCGAGACACAGAAAAATTACATAACTTTCTTTCAAAGCGTTATAATCTTCACCGGATTGCAAATTATCAACATCTATTAAACCTTGATAATATCTGGCTCGTTTTGCAAGATTTGTATTATGGCTAGTTTGAATTTCGATATCGAAAGACTGTCCATTTTCATCTTTGACGTAAACATCAAATCGGATGCCTCGTGAATCGAAATCGGTTTTGAAATATCGTTCGGAAACCGGTTGTTCTATCCGCTCGATTTTTATATCTAAAAGAAGTTCTAAAAGTTCTTTGCAAACATCAGGATTGTCTTCTAAAACCTTGCAAAAGATAAAATTATCTGCGAAAGTAAGCCGTTCCCATTTTTCAAGTGGTGTAAGTTCCATTTTTTTTGTCATAATTGTCCTCACTATTAATATTGACTTTTTTGAACAGTTTTGACAAAAATTTTGGAAAAAATTATGAAAAAGTTTTCCGTGTCGATTTCGAAAAAAGCCTCAATCAACGCATGGGAAACGAAAATGCTCCACATTTATAAAAACATGGAGCATTTTTTATTTTTGTACGATAACTAACAACTACTCTTCACCACGCAAGAAGTCGAGGGCGAGCATAGAAGAATTTATTCCGATTCCAAGCCTACTTGTTACACCTCCAGATTCTTCAAGTGGCGTTGTAACAATACTCAACTTTTCATCTGAGGCTTCATACATTGCAGGATCTGTCATGGCTTCAAATGCCCCATTATCTATATAAGCAACTTTTACAGATTCACTCGTATTAAGCTTGCTTGTGTTCATATAAACAACAACAGGTTTCGCATCCAATCCTGAGTTTTTAGCAGACGAATTCTCAAGTTTTATGTCTGTCCATCTTCCCACGGAGTCTGTTGCATCAACTTTTGTCCAATTAACAACTTTTGTTCCGTCGCTCTTAAAGCAACCGTAATACAAGATGCCATTTGTTACGTCCTGTGCAACAATATGCAAGTTGCTAGAAGAATCAATCTCCATGCTTACATAACGACCGAAGTCCTTTGCATTGGAAGGACTTTCCAGAGGAACAAGAGCCCACTCGTTTTGAGCAGTCGGCACAGATTTTGAGGCTTTCGCTATTTTAAGCACGCCGCTCGTAGTTCCTGTTTTTTCATAATAAACTATTACAGGAATCGGTGCGGCGTTCTCTGTAAGAACTTTTATATCTGACCACTGACCTACATCTGTAGTGTTAGATGTGCTATCTAAACCTGCGACTACACACTTTGTCTTGCCACTGTCAACTGCCGCAACGTTCCTTTGAATCAAGTCTGTTGAATTCTGCGAGTCAAGTGGATCTGCGTACTCAATAAAACCGTATTTCAAGCACTTGGTGTACGCATCATAATAGCTTATATACATCCAGCAAGATTTAGTACCATGCCATCCTGCAATCTTTGGATTTTGGAACTGATACTTCATTTTGTCCTCTTTAATAGTTTCTATCGTATATTTATAAACAGTAGTATCATAAGCTGTAAACTGCTGCCCATCTCTCATAAGCACAAGTCCAGGTCCGAAAGTTCCGCTACCAATCAAAGTGTTGTCCAAGGCAGCAACAAATACATTTCCTCCAACAACGCAAGTATCTATTTCTGACACAGAATTGCTTAGAGCAGCATTTGCCTGCTTGAACAAAGAGTAAGTCCTGTCCATCCCAAGTATCTCATCCCAAATCATATTGTCGTCCGCACCCCAATAAGCATACAGCGTATTATTAGGCAATGAGGTGTGTTTTGTATTTGCCACATACTTTGCGTCTTCTTTACTCAGTTTTTCTATTGTTCCATGTATTGGGTTTGTACTGTCCTTAAACGTAGTTCCAACATCCCACACCGCAATATATCTATCATCTGTCCAGAAGTTCGTTCCGGCTTGATTTGCGGTGTTTCGTCCGTTATCAGAATCTTTTGAGATATATCCTTCTTCAATATTATATCCAACTTCGTTTGAATTTTCATTGTTCAAAGTTGTAATTTGTTTTTCACCCTCACCCCAACTTGCATAAATATATCCTGAATAGTCTGGTGCGATAATTGTAATTGAAGTCGAATTTGAAGATTTTATCGTTAGTTCTTCTCCAGCTCCAGTTTCTCCTGTCTTTTTCCTATAAACCTTAGGCGAACTTGCAAAGTTAAAACCTGTAATTGTAACAGATTCACCTTTGCGAACTGGATATTTTCCTAAGCGAGAACGATTTGTATTTTCAATTCCACTGATATACGGCACGACATCCATTGTGTAAGAAGGAACATTGTATTTATTTACATCATAAGTATTTGTATTTTCTGTAAGTTTTGCTTCAGTTGTTGCTTTTAAAGAAGATTGATGAGGAGTTTCTGCTGCATCAAAAACAACTATACTTAATTCTTTATCATTTCCCATTGCTCCAGTAATTGCTGAAGTGTCTAAATCTAACTGCCAAGTAACAAGATTTCCGTTTTGGTCTGCACTTCTTTCAAGTATTTTGAAATTCCATTCTGTTCCAGAAACATTTTCTGTAGTTACAGTTTTCCATTCTCCATCGACAAATTTTGCAACACAATAATAAGTTTTTCCTTCTATTTCTGTATTTTCATCTACTCCATTAACATTGTTGCTTGGAGTAAATCCGTCAAAACTAGCCCAAATTGATGACAAACTATGTTCATCTATTGCAGAACCTGTTATAGAAATTTTTCCAGAAACTTTTGGTTTTTCAGTAAGAACAGGTTTTCCATCTTTTACAAAGAGTCCGAGTTTTTTATCGAGAACTGCCCCCTCCTTTCTTGAAAGGTCGATGTGTCCGTTTAAATAATCATTTTTGTATAAACTATTTTCATCTGGACTTTTCCAATAGAATGGATTTATTGCTACAGAAGGAGAAAAATTATCTTCTTGAAGAACAGCAAAATCTTTTATTTTTAAATAACAATAACCACTATCTTTTCCTTGTGTAGAATCTTCTGTATCATCCCAGAAAGTAAACGACATCACTCTGTTTGAAAGTTCATTGATTTCACCCGTGCTGTCAGCACCAAGTTTATCTTTAGAAATTATATAAGCATATTTTGAAAGTGTTTTAGTAGAATCTATGGAATTTCTATATCCACTTGCGGTGAATTTATCCGCAATAACTTTAATCTCACTTGTTTCTGTATTGAAGCCTGATGATGAAATTAATTTGTCACTTTCTTCAATTTTGCATTTTTCTGTTTCTGAAGAAGCATCTTGATTAAATGCAAGTTTTATTCCTCCGTTGTTTGCATTATTTCCACCAACAAATTCTGTAACTAAAGCAAGTTTATTTAGAATTCTAAAACGAGTTCCTCCATATTCTGCGGTATCCATTTCGTAAGTGCGTTGTTCTGTTCCAGTTTTTGCAAAAACATCATAAGAAGTAAATTCATTTTCTTCAAATGTGCCTTCTCCAGATAAATCTGTTCCAAGCCATAATTTTGTCAGGCGCGGAGCGTTATTTTGAACTTTTGCATCATATTTTTTTGCACTACAGTTTCCAGCATTATCAAAAACAAAAACCGTGATTGAGCCAGGTCCATCTGGAATAAAATTAGAACGAACTGAAGCGTCAAAAGTCCATTGTGTTTGACTTTTTATAACACTTTCTGGCATTCCATCTCCATCATCTGATGTATCAGAATAACTAGAAGTGATTGAATTTGTTGCAAATCCACCTTTTTCTGTTCCAGTATTATCAATCACACGAGCGTAAGGGAAGAAAACATCGTAAGATTGTGCAGTTGGAACTTCTGTTTTTAAAGTTACAGTTGAAACATATTCACCAGTTTTTGTTATATCTGAAATTGTAAACCAAGAACCATTTATGTAAACAACTCCACGTTTATAAATAAATTTTTCTGTAGAATCTGTAATTGTAAGCGTTTTTTTGTCATCAGAAATCTTTACGGAAGATGGTTTGTAACCGTACATTGTTTGTCCACCAAATTCTTTTGTAGAAGCATTTGTTAACTCTATCTCAGTTCTATTTCCGGCAATTGGGTCATAAATACGATTGTTTGAACCGGTTGTCGTATTCGCTGGTCTATTATAGAAGAATAATGCTCTTACAAAACCAGAACCTTCATCTGAGGCTTGTCCACCAAGAGTGAAAACTGTGTTACTATTTTCTACAACATTGCTTGCATTTTCTCCATCACTAACTTCGTCACCATTGTAAGAAACATAATTTATTGTAGGAGCGTCATCATCAAATTTTACACTATATTTAGCGTATGCAGTTGTTTCTGCTATATTATTTTTTGTTGCAACAATTTGAATAGCTAAATTATTACTATTTTCAAGTTTATTTAAAGGAATTTTTACAAGATATGATGTTTTTCCTTCAACATAACCGGTTTCACCAGATTTTAAAGGTTCTCCTAAAGTAATTTCTGTAGAATTTTTTACAGAAGCTAACTCGCTTAAAGAATTTGCTGTATAATATTCAACTTTTTTAAGACCTGATTTATCAGAAACAATAACTTGAAGTTCATTGCAATTTTTTGTTACAAGATACATATCTGATGTATACATTCTTGAAGAAGTTTGTGTTGTTCGACTTTCATCACTATAACCAACAATTGTTCCTTCACTAGAAACTTCTGGAACATTTGTATCAATTGTGAAAGTCATTTTATCTGTCCAAGAACCAAATTTGTAGTTATTATCAACTGCAATAATTCTATAACTTAATTGATAAGTTCCATCGCCAGTTGATGTATTTTCATTTTGGAATTCTCTGAATTTATTTATTGTGATGTTCCAACTATTTGTTCCATT
>CAYPGB010000037.1:0-15119 GCA_964410365.1 uncultured Treponema sp. | reverse complement strand
TGGATATAGATTTGTCTTAAAATAAAATAACAACAGTTCTGCGACGTTTGAGATTAAAACCAAGCAACACAGTCATTCCCGTGCACCGACTGTCCCACTGTCATTCCCGTGCTTGACACGGGAATCTATTCAGAATAGATTGTCGGGTCAACCTGTCTGCCGTCAGGCAAGAGTCCGACAATGACACATTTTTGCCCGATAATTACAAGTATACAATCATTTTATCTGCGAAAATCCGCGAGATCTGCGGGAAATTCAACTATGACGTTTTTTAGCACAACAATGATATTTTTTAATCGAAAGCTGAATTTACTAAAAATAATAAAAACATTAAAATGTCTACCATGAAAAAAGCGTTTTTTATTTTAATCTTATTTTTTCAAACTTATCTTTTTGCAAATCCTTCTAATTTTATAAATCATTCTAAAATAAAAGAACTTTCAGATTTTCGCGTTATGGGAACTTTTGATTTACGAACTGAAAAAGATATTTCTTCACCAGTAAAATATCAAACAATAAATCACGAAGGCGGAATGAATCTTAGAGTTCTTGAAATCCTTGAAAAAGATACTTACAAAAATCAAAAAGGGCAGTGGCTTTACGTTCTTCTTACAAAACCAATTTGGGCAGAAAATGGAGAATGGCTTGAAAAATATTCTAAATTTTTAATTTTTCTCCCAGACGAAACTCCAATTTTTGATTTTGAAGAGTAGAGGGGACTGTAAGCAAGCTATGCGACGTTTGCAAATAAAACTCGTGTGTTGCTGCAAGCAACCCATGCGACGTTTGCGAAGCAAACTCGTGTGTTGCTGCAAGCAACACAGTCATAAGACTCTCTAATAAGAATGAAACACTGAGGAAACACTTTTGCTTTGCTCAGTATCCGCATAGTCGAAACAACATCAAAACAAGAAATGTTTCTTATGTGCGAAAAATCTTTTCTTAAAAATTATAAAATCAACATTTTTTTCTAAGATTGTTGTTCTTATATCTTCTTTCTTTTTATAAAATTAGTAAAACTTTTAAAATTTTATATTTGGAGAAAAAAATGAATACAGATAAAATTTATGCTCAACAACTTGCAAATGAATATGCACCCAAAAAGACATCAAAAGTTGTTCAATTAAAAAAACTTGATTTAAAAGCAAAACTTCCAGCTACGATATTTACTTATTCTTTTGGTATTTTTACTTCATTAGTTGCTGGAACTGGAATGTGTCTTTCTATGAATGTAATTGGAAATGGTTCAAAATTTATGTTTATTTTGGGAATTATAATTGGAATTCTCGGATTTTTTGGAATGGGAATAAATTATTCTCTTTATAAAAAAATTCTTGAAAGCGGAAAACAAAAATATGCGTATGAAATTATTGAACTTGCAAAAGAAATTACAGATGATGAGTAAAGATGAATAAATCAGAAAGTAAATATTTTAATACTGCTTTAAAAATGGAGCATGCCTTTTTGGAAATTCTTGAAAAAAAAGATTATTCATTTATAACGATAAAAGAAATTTGTGAAAAAGCAAAAGTAAATCGTTCAACATTTTATTTACATTATGAAAATTTAGATGATTTACTTTGCGAAACAATTGATATGCTTCATAAAGATTTTCAAAATTCAATGAATATGAATGCACAGAATATTATTCAAAAAATTCATGAATGTTCTTTATCAGAATTGTGTTTAATCACTCCAGAATATCTTTTTCCATATTTAAATTATATCAAAACAAATAAAAAGGTTTTTCAAATTGCATTAAAAAATCCTACAGTTTTTAGACTTGAAAACACTTATGATAAATTATTTAAATATGTTTTTGTTCCAATTTTAGAAAGATTTGAAGTTCCGCTAAAAAATCGAACTTACATAATGTCTTATTATATACATGGAATTATGGCTATAATTGGAGAATGGTTAAAAGAAAATTGTTCAGATTCAATAGAACAAATTTCAGATTTAGTAAATCAAGTTGTGATGAAAAATGTTTCCATAAAAATAACTAATTTATAGAAAAATTATGATTTTAGAATCATTTTATAAAAAATTGAATTTTATCATTTTTTGTGGTATAATTATAAAATATGAATGCGAAATTTACTGTAGACCAAAAGGTTGTTTATCCAAGTCAAGGTGTTGGAAAAGTAATTGAGATTTTTGAGAAAGATTTTCACGGAACTCCAACAGTTTATTACAAAATTTATATAGAAGCATCAGATATGTTTGTTATGGTTCCTGTTGAAAAATCAGATGATTTAGGAATTAGACAAATTGTTTCTAAAGAAGAAGCTCAAGAAGCGTTAAATCTTCTTTCTGATGAATTTGAACCAATTACATCAGATTGGAAATTACGTTATCAAATGAATTTGGAACTTCTCAAAAAAGGAACTGTAAAAGATATTGCTGCAATTGTAAGATGCCTTTACAACCGAAGTAAAGTGAAAGAACTTCCGATTCTTGAACGAAAACTTTATGATTCTGCAAAAAAACTTCTTGAAGATGAAATTTCTATTGCAATGGAAAAATCTGCTAAAGAAGTAGAAAGTGAAATTCATTCAAAACTAGAACCACCAGGATCTGTTCAAAAAGTAAAACATATTAATATTTTGGAAGATGATGAAGATGATGGTTTAATGGATGATGTTAATGTAAAAAGTCAAAAAGATGATTCTGACGATTATGATGATGATGACTCTGATGACGATTCTTCTTCGGAAGATATGAATGATGATACGTTTGAAGACGAAGAATAAAATTGCAATTATAATCACAGCTGCCGGTTCTTCCACAAGAATGGGTGGCTCCAAAAAAGAATATTTATCTTTAAAAAATGGCACAGTTTTATCTAGCTGTGCTAAATTTTTTTTTGAAACTTGTAAAAATGATTTTGAAATAACTGATTTTATTGTAACTTGCCCAAAAAATAAAAAATCAGAATGTGAAAATGCTCTTTTTTGTGAAAATGAACTTCTCCAAATAAAAAATAAAATTACTATTGTGGAAGGCGGAAAAACAAGACGAGAATCTGTGTTTGAAGCATTAAAAAATGTAAAAAACTCTCCAGAAATTGTTTTAATTCATGATGGAGCAAGACCTTTCGTTACAAAAAAAATTATTTTAGATGGCATAAAAAATGCATTTTTATTTCAAGCAGCCGTTCCTGCAATCACGCCAATTGATACTCAAAAAAGAATTGATAAAAATGGTTTTATAATCGAACACCTTGAAAGAAAATTTCTTGCTGCTGTTCAAACTCCGCAATGTTTTAATTTTGAAAAACTTTTTTTTGCTCATAAAAAAATTGATGAAGAAAATCTTGATTTTACAGATGATACAGCAATTTGGGGAAAAATCTATCCTGAAATTCCTGTAAAAACATACGAAGGTGATGTAAAAAATCTAAAAATAACATATCCACAAGATTTGGAAAATTTAAAATAAGGAAAAATTATGATTAGAGTTGGTTTTGGTTATGATTTACATAGATTGGTGGAAGGAAGAAAACTTATCTTGGGTGGAATAGAACTTCCTTTTGAAAAAGGCGAGGATGGACATTCTGATGGAGATGTTTTACTTCACGCCATAACAGATTCAATTTTAGGAGCATCTTCGTTAGGAGATATTGGTTCTTATTTTCCTCCAGAAGATGAAAAATGGAAAAATGCAGATTCTTCAGTTTTATTAAAAACTGTGTTGAAAGATGTTTATAAAAACGGTTGGAAAATAGAAAATTTAGATTGTGTTATAAAACTTGAAAAACCAAAATTTATTCCATATAGAAATCTTGTTATAGAAAATATTGCAAAAATTCTTGAAGTAAAAAATGAACAAGTTTTTGTTAAAGCAAAAACTGGAGAAAAAATTTCTCCAGTTGGAACAAGCGAAGCGATTGAAGCGTATTGTGTTTGTCTTTTATCAAAAGATTAATCTTCTGGTAAGTCTAAAAGCATATCAATTTCTGTAGTTGTACGATTAAATCTTTTTGCCAATTCTTGAACAGTCCAGCCTTCACGTTTTAAACTACGAATAATTTCTTTTTCACTAGGAGTAAATCCTTTATTTTGTGGACTTCCTCCATTTTTAATTTCTTTTTGAGTTAGATTTCTAAGAACATTAAATTTATCATCAATTTCGCGTCTTATTTTTTCCTGATTTAATTCAGTTTGTTTTAGACCACTTTGCACAGAAGTAAGATTATCCATTCTTTTTTCTGTTTCGCTGATAATTGAGTCAAGATTTTCTAATTTTCCAATTGCATCTGTGATTTTTGGACCATTTTTTAGAATTCTATCAACATTTGCTTGAACATCTTTTATTTCTTGTGGCAAAGAAACAACTTGACGATTACAATCCAAAATGCGTTTTTCCAATTCTTTTAAATTTTCCCAAGAATTAGAAACATCTCCCGCAATTCTGTTTATAACTTCATCTTGTTTAGAAAGTCTACTAAATTGTTCGCTAACATGTTGTAATTTATCATTGTAATCGCGAACTGTAACTTCCATAACTTGTAAATCATCAGAAGTTGTTGTTAATGTACTAATTCTTTGATCAATTGTATTTGAAAGTGCAATCATTTTTCCAAATTGTTGTTCAAGATTTGTAACTCTATTTTTTTGATTTTCAATATCAGAAATTTGTTTTGTAATTTCTGCATTCATTTTTGTAATTTCATCATAACGAATATTGATTTTGTCCGCAGTGTCATTAAAACTTTTGATTTTTGCAAAAGAATTATTTAATTCTTGAAGATTTTGTTCAAGTTGCCGTTTCATTTGTTCAGCTTTTTCAAAAGTTTGAATATTTGCTTTTACATTTTGAAGTTCTTTTCCAATTTCGCTGATATTGAATTGTAAAGTGTTTGCATTATCTTGCATTTTTAAAATCATTTGAGACTGATTAGAACGATTTTGTTCATTCGCATTTTGAATTTCTTTTTTCAAAATTTCAATTTTTTCAGTTGCGTTTTCATTTTCTCTTTCAATTCTACTTTCAGTTTCTTCAATCATTTTTTCATACATAGATTTTAGCTGATTTGTAATTTCTGTCGCTTTTTGTTCATACTCAGAAATGGATGCTTGAGTTTTATCTTCCAAATCGCTTATTTGTTTATTAAGAGAAAGATGTTGTTCTTGAATAGATTCTTTGTACTGTGCCATATTTTGATTTAGTTCTTGAGCAACATTTTCAATTTTTGATTTTGTGATAGATTTGAAATTTTCTAATTCTCCATTGAAAACATCATTTGAATCATCGAGTTGAGTTTTTAATTGTTGTTTCCAAGTATTAAATTCAGAAAGAGCTGCATCAATAGAAGAAGTTCCTGTTTCTTGGCGAGATTTTATTGATTCTTCAAAAGTACGAAGGTCATTTAAAAGTTGAGATTGAACTTTTTCTAGATTTTCTTGAATATTTTTTGAATTCTGTTCAATTTGATTTTTAAGTTCAGTTTCATTATTTTCTGACATTGTAGAAATTGAATTATTTGTTTCATCTTTAAATCTATTTAAAGTTAATTGAATTTCTGAAATAGAATCTTGCATTTGATTTTTTGTATCTTCAATATCTTGCAAAACTTTTTGATAAGAATCACTTGTTCGAGTTTGAAGTCCTGCAACTCCAGTTTTTAAATCCTCATAATATTTTGACTCAAGTTCTTTTCTATTATCTTCATAAGAATTAGAAAGATTTGTGAGTTTTGCATCTAAATTATGTTTCCATTCTGCAAGATTTGTTTCAATTCTATCATTTTGGGAAGAAAGATTTTTATTAATTGAATTTTCAAATTCTTGAAGTTTTAGCGACATATTTCCAGAAGCAGTTTGTTTTAAATCATCTAAAGAAGTATTAATTTTTTCAATTTTTGACTCGATTTCTTCAGAATCATTTGCAATTTTTCTTTCAAAATCTTCATGTTTTTGTTGTTGATTAAGACTAAAATTATTAAAATCGCGTAAAACTCGTGATTGAATTTCATTCATCGCCGCTCGCAAACTTTTATCCAAATTATCAATATCATTTTCAGAAATTTGAATTTGAGAAAGTTTGTATTCAATATCTTTTTTGTAAGAATTTAATTGAGTATCAACATCTTCCAAAATAGAAATGTGTTTTTCTTCGCTTTGAGAAACTGCATTTTTTACAGAATCTGTAATGAATTTAGAAAGATTATCCAATTTCAGTTTTGTTTCAAGTTGGAAATTTTCAATATTTGCATTTACTTCGTTTATTTTTGCATCAAGTTCAGGTTTTACACTTGCGACTTTTTGAGTTGCTTCATCACACTGAATTTTTATTTGCTGAACAGATTTTTCTGCTTTTGAAACAGAATCGTTTGCTTCTTTTGTAACTTCTGATAAAGTTTGCTTGATAGAATCTTCCATATTTTGAATATTTTCATTTAATTCTTGCGAACGATTTTTACAATCTTCCAAACTTTGATTTATTTCTATTCTTAACGCACTAATTTTTTCTTTGTAATCATTTTCTGAATTACTTAATTCATCTATACGATTTGCATAAATTTTTTGGAAATTTTCAAATTTTGAAGAATATTCTTGTGTAAAATTAGAAAGATTTTCTTTTGTTTCATCTTTAAATTTACTAAACTCAGACTTGTAAGATTCATTCAAAATTCCAAAATCTGTATTATAATCTTCTTTTAAATGAGAAATATTTGTTTCGTATTCATTTTTAAAATTATCAATTTTGAAATCATAATCACTTTTTATGTTGACAATTTCAGAATCATAACTTTCTCTGATTTGAGCAATTTCTGAATTATAATTTTGTTTAAAATCTTCAAGTTCAGAATTACAATTTTGAGTTGCATTTGAGATTTTAGATTCATAATCGTTTTTGAAATTTTGAATTTCAGAATTGTAAGAATTTGTAAGATTTTCAATTTCTGCTGAATATTGCGTTTTAAATTCTTCAATTGTTTTTTGATAATTTTCCAGAAGATTTTTATGTTCTTCAACAAAATTTTCATTAAATTCATTAACTTTTTTATTATTTGTTGCAGTTGCATTTTCAAATGCTTGATTATATTTTTGAGTGAATTTTTCAAAATCAGAATCGAATTTTTGCGAAAGGGAAGTGTAGTTATTTTCGTTTTTATTTTGAATTGCAGAAAGTTGAGATTCATATTTTTGATTAAGTTTTGCATTGTCTTCTGCGAATTTTGCTTCAAATTTTGTAATGATTCCATCATTTTTATTTGTGATAGATTCAAGTTGTTGTTGATATTTATCCAAAGTTGTTTGAACTTTTTTGCTATAATTTCCTTCAAGATTTGCAAGTGAAAGATTAAATTGTTCAGAAAGTTTTGCAGAAGTTGCCTCAAAATTGTCAGAAATTGTTTTTTCAAGTTCTGATTGTTTTGTTTGCATATTTTTTTGCATTTCTGAATCTTGATTTTTAACTTGTTCTTCAAAATTATCTTTTTGAGATTGCAATTTTTCTTCCAAAGTTGAATTAGTTTCTTGAATCTGTTTATTTAAATTTTGAATATTTGTTTGTAATTGTTTTGTTAAATCTGAAGTTTGAGAATTCAATTGAGATTTATATTCTTCTGCTCGAATTTGAGCTTGTTCACTCAGATGTTCAAAAGCTGTATTTTCCAAATTTTGAGCTTTTTGAGCGGCTTCATCATAAGCAGTTTGAATATTCTGGCGAATAAAATTTAAAACCGTTTGTGCATCATTTTGAGCATTTTTTATTTCTGATTCAAGTTTTGAAGCGTTGTTTTGATATTGCTGCAAAAGATTTGTTCCAATCGCTTTTAATTGTTCTGCATTTTGCTTAGAAAATTTTTCAGAAACTAAAGGAATTTTCTTTTCTATACTATCTACAATAGAATCTTGTTTTTCTAATTTTGCAGAAAGTTTATCAACAATGCTACTTTCTTTATGAATTCTTTCAAGATTTTCTTCAACATTTTCTGTCATTTCGTTAAGTTCATTCATCAAATTTGAATAATGTTGAATATGTGCTTCAATTTTTTGAACAGCATCAATATTATGACTTAAATTTTTTAATTTTGAATTAAATTCTTCATTTTGTTGTTGTAAAAGTTTTACCGCTGCATTTGCTTGAGTTTGTTGCGTTTTGAATTCTGTAATCAACAATTGGAATTTTTGTTCAACATTTTTGTATAGATTTTCCAAATCACCTTGTCTTTTATCAGCGTATTTTTTTACTTTTTCCATAGAATTATTATTTTTTTCAAGACCATGGAAGTAAATAGAAATTCCAAGTGAAACAACAATAGAAATCATTACTGCAATTGCGATTGACATTTTTTATTCCCCACCCAAATTTATTTTAATTGTTAGTATTTTCTAATAAAATTTTCCTTAATTGCTTAAAATGGCAAAAATTTATATCTGCAATTTTTGATTTTTTTCCAAAAAAACTTTGAATTGGATACAAAAGCCAAGCGGTTTTCATATTTGCATTTTTTGCACCAATAACATCATAACGATGACTGTTTCCAACATAAAGAATTTCTTCTTCAGCAATTCCAAGTTTTTCTGCCATCGTATGAAAAGGCAATGTTGAAGGTTTTAACGCACCAATTTGTTCTGTTCCTAAAATTACATCACAAATGTTTTTTATTCCCCAAATTTCACCTTTTTGTTCTGGAGGAAAATCAGAAAGTAAAGCAATTTTGAAACCTTGTTTTTTTAAATCTTTTATAAGTTCAATGGAATCTTTGCAAGTTTTCATTTTTACAAAATATTTTTCCATTCCTTTATAAATAACTTTATCTACAATTTCTTGTGCTTTCTGCGGAGTGCATTTTAAAAAATCCGCCATTTTTTCAGACTGTACTTTTGAAAAATTATCAACTTTTTGCATAGAATGCATTATTTTTCTAGTCTTTCCATACGCAATAAAGATTTTTGCATGAAAGATGATATGAGGAATCATTTTAAAATTAAGACGTATAGAACGGTACAATGTTCCGTCTATATCAAATCCGACAGCTTTTATTTCACCTAATTTTTTTATAAACACAATGTTTAATTATACAATAAATCTAGAAAATCGTCATCAATTCTTATACATTTATAATATTTTTATGATTTTATTTTATAAATCTTCACTAAGTTGATGTAAAGAATCCAATCGAGAAAGTCGTTGCTTGTCTGGAGTAATGCATAAATTTTTTTCTTGTGTTGGAATAACAAGTCCTTTTGGACCATTTTTTGCACGGCGTAAATATTTTACATGAGTATAGTATAAATCAACTTTTGTATTTTTTCGTGCTTTTGAATAATAAACCGCAAGATTGGCAGCATCTAAAAGAATTTCTAAAGGAATAGTTTTACCTTTTTTTGATTTTATAAAAACATATCCACCAGGAAAATCTCTAACATGAAGCCACAAATCTTCTCCGCGTACAAAATGCCTTAAAAGTTCATCGTTTTCTTTTGCATCGCGACCAACTAAAATATACCAATCATTTACAGTGTAATCTAAACCCGGATGAGATTTTTTTTGTTGTTGTTTTGGAGTTGAATCTTTTCGTAAAAGTTGTTCAATTTTTATAGGATTTTTTTCATTTTTAATTTCATCATATAGATTTTCTAATTTTTTTAGTTGAATTTTTGCAATTTCAATATCTTTTTTTAATTCATCAACGCCAGAAATTTGTTTTTTATAATTTTTATAATAAATTGCGGCATTTTCTTGAGCAGATTTTTTTGGGTCAATCAGTAAATTTACAATTTTTCCCGTTTCATAATCTTCACATTCCAAAAATTTAGATTTTCCATCAATTTTAAAACCATAAGAAAGAATCAAATCTCCTTGATGTTTTAAAAGTTCCGCATTATCAAAACTTTTTAATTTTGTTTCCAAATTTTCCAATGCATTTTCGCGTTTTGTTCGATTCGCAATGTACCATTTTTCCGCTTTTTCAAGCAACGATTCGCGACTTAAATTATCAGCGTGTTCAGAATACCAATTATCAATAAATTCATTAAAACTAGAATTTTTGGTGGGGGAAAAGTCCCCCTCGCTACAACCAGCGTTGCTGTTTTCCGCTACCCCCTTTGCAGGCTCAGTCGCCGCCCGCAACGCCTGCTTCCATTCTCTAATTGGAAATTTTTCTTTTGCTTCAAGAATTTTTTCTTCATTTATTGCAGGAGGAATAAAAGTTTCACCTTTCATTTCATATTTATCTGGTCTACGAAACATAGAATCTAAAACAAAATCATTTTTATCGCAAAGAATAATATTTGCAGCATTATTCCATAAACGAATATACATATTAAAAAATTCATTTTCACTATGAGAAAGTTCTAGTTTTATTACACGTTCAAGACCAATTTGCGAGCAAGAATTTATTCTACAACCTTTTATTTTTGAACGTAAAAATTCCATAAAACGTAAAGGTTTGTCATTTTTTGTGATTTTTTTTCTAGTTTCATTAATTCTAACAGAATTTTGAGCCGTACAAATAATTACAGTTTTAGCTTTTCCTTCTTTGTAAGTATAAAATGCAATTGTGTCAAATCCTGGTTGAATAATATCTTGGATAAATGCTCCATCTAAATTAAGTTCTTCTAAAATTAAATTTATTTCGTTACAGTTTAAACTCATTTTGTTTCCTTTTATAAAAAAAGTATAACAATTTATATAATTTTTTCAATTATAAGTCTAAAAACTGAATTTAATATAATTGCTAAAAACTTGTGTTATCGTCGGATGCAAGCTATTTTGTCATCATCGGGTTCTCTATTTTGTCATTGTCGTACTTGATACGACAATCTCTACCGAATGATTATATTGCTTTCAGCAACACACGAGTTTGCTTCGCAAACGTCGCATTCTCACTGTCATTGTCGTGCTTGATACGACAATCTGTACCGAATGATTATGTTGCTTCGAGAACATCAACCACCACAAGAAAAAAGCGGTATAAAAAGTAATGAATATTATAAAAATGTATTATAAATGATACAATTATCGGGGGGGGTATACACTTTTCTTGAAAAATTTAGTATATTAAAAATAATATGCGAATTATTTACTTTACGATTTGTGCAATTATAAATTTAGTTTGTCTTCTTTTTTCTATATATATACGAAAATTTACAAATGGGACGCAAAATAAAATATTTCTAGTTTTGGCTTGGACTGTATTAATTACTTCAATTTTTGATTTTTTGTGTTCTTTTATTCAACTTTATATAACTCCAACTGATTTTTCAAATACACTTCTTATGGTTTTTACAGAATGTTATTTTGTTGTTCGTATTTTTTCTGCAATAATGTTCTGTGTTTTTTCACTTTTTATTACAAGTTCATTTTTTAGAAGAAAAATAACTTTTAAAATGAAATTTTTGTTTTTTATACCAGCAATAATAAATCTGATTGTAATTTTTATAAATCCAATATATCCAATTCTTTTTAAATTTGAAAATGGCCTTTATAAAAGATTAAATTTTATTGCACTAAATTATATTTCTGCTACTTTGTATATGATTTTAGGACTTTTTGTTGTTATAAAATATAAAAATATTCTTACTCATGCAAAAAAAGTTGCAATGTACGGATTATACATTGTAATTGCATTTTCAATCATTCTTCAACTTTTAAACGGCAATATGCTTGTAGAAATGTTTTTTACATCGGTTGGGCTTTTTGTTATTATGATTTTAATTCAGCGGCCAGATGAATATACAGATGCAAGTATTGGTGCCGAAAATTATTATGGATTTTCAAATCTTACGAATGTTATTTTTTCAGAACGAATTCCAGCAAGTATAATAATTGTAAAAAATTTAAATGATTCAAAAATTTCTTCTATTCTTGATTATAAAAATTATACAAAATGTCAAAATTTTTTGGCAAAGATTTTATATTCAATAATTGGGCATTACAAAAGTTCTTGTGATTTATTTTATATTGGGCGAGGAAGATTTTCTTTAATTTTGCGTGGTGAAGGCAGATTTTATTCAAGAGAAATGGCAGAAGAAATTCTTTTCAAAATACAAAATCTTTCTATTCCAGAAATTATGAATCTTGAAATGAAATTTGCAGTTTGTCATGTAAATTTAACAGATAATGAAGAAACTTCTGATATAAAATCTGTAAATTCACTTCTTAATCTTTCTGAAATTTTCCAAGATTTTACTTGGGATCATCATGAAGTTTTGTTTTTAGATAAAGCAAAAAATAAGCAACTTTTTGGTCCTTATATCGAAATTGAAGAAATTTTAAAAAATGCAATTTTGGAAGATGGATTTGAAGTTTATTATCAACCAATTTATTCAACAACAGAAGAAAAAATAAATTCCGCAGAAGCATTAATTCGTTTAAAAGATGAAAAGTATAATTACATTTCTCCAGAAATTTTTATTCCTGCCGCAGAAAAAAATGGAATGATTATTCAAATTGGAGATTTTGTTTTAGATAATGTTTGTAAATTTATTGCAAGTGAAGATTTTAAAAATTCAGGATTAGATTATATCGAAGTAAATCTTTCTGTTTATCAATGTATGGAAGTTGATCTTGTAAATAAAGTTCAAAATTGTGTCAATAAATATGGAATTTCTCCAAAACAATTGAATTTTGAAATTACAGAAAGTGCAAGTGAACAAGGTGCAATCATTTTAAAAAATATCGCAAAACTTTCTGAATTAGGATTTAATTTTTCTCTCGATGATTATGGAATGGGTTATTCAAATATAAAAAGAATTATAACTCTTCCATTGAATATAATAAAATTTGATAAAACTTTTGTTCGCGAAGCAAAAAATCCTCAAATGAAAATTGTTATAAAAAATAGTATAGATATGATAAAAGAAATGAATAAAAAAATCGTCGTAGAAGGAATTGAAACTTCGGAAATGCTAGAAACATTCAGCGATTTTTCAGTTGATTTTATTCAAGGATATTATTTTAGTAAACCTCTTCCAGAAAAAGATTTTTGTAATTGGTTAAATACTTTTAAACAACAATAATGATGAGATTTTTCCCTTGACATTAAAATTAAAAATATGCAAAATATTCTTAATGAAAAAAACAGTTTTAGTCAAAGTTCTAACAGTTCTCGTCCTAGTGGTTTTCCGCTAACCTAAGAGAATGTTATATATTGTGATTAAAACACTTATATAAAAATGCAGGCTCTTCGGTTTTAAAAACTGGAGGGCTTTTTTTTTGAAAAATTGCATTTTGAGGAGTGGTAGATGAAATTATCAGGCGCACAAATTATTGTAAAATTATTAGAAGAGTATGGAATAAAAACTGTCGCAGGAATTCCTGGAGGTTCTATCCTTCCACTTTATGATGAATTAAACAAATCTACAATTCGTCATATTCTTGTGCGTCAAGAGCAAGCTGCCGGTTTTATTGCTCAAGGAATTGCACGTTCTACAGGAAAAGTTGCTGTTTGTATGGCAACATCTGGACCTGGAGCAATGAATCTTCTTACTGCAATTGCGGATGCTCGTTCAGATTCGGTTCCAATCATCGCAATTACGGGGCAAGTAAATACTTCTTTAATTGGAACAGATGCTTTTCAAGAAGCTGATACATTTGGACTTTCTTTTCCAATCACAAAACATTCTATTATGGTAAAATCTGCTGAAGAACTTTTAGAAGCAGTTCCTCAAGCATTTATAATTGCACTTTCTGGTCGTCCAGGACCTGTTTTAATTGATGTTCCAAGAGATATTCAACTCCAACAAATAGAAATTTCTGATGAAAAATGGAAAAAAATCATCAAAGAATGTAAAAGTTCCATTTCGGCTCGTTTTCATGCTTCTACAAAAGAAGTTTATTCAAAAATCACAGAAATTACAGATTTAATGAAAACTTCAGAAAAACCAGTTTTATATTGTGGTGGAGGTTGTAATTCTATAGATGCTTCTAAAGGGATAAATAAATTTTTACAAAATTATTCAATTCCGGTTGTTTCAAGTTTGATGGGATTAGGTTGCATTTCTGAAAAATCTGAAAATTTTATTGGAATGGTTGGAATGCATGGAAATTACGCTTCAAATTACGCAATGCATGAGGCAGATTTAGTTATTGCTGCTGGAGTTCGTTTTGATGATAGAGCAACAGGACTTGTAAAACAATTTTGTCCAAATGCAAAAATTATTCATATAGATTTAGATGCTGCAGAAATTGATAAAATTTTAAATTCGACAGTTTCTTTAGTTTGTGATGTTGAATCTATTTTTCCAGTTTTAGCACAAGTTTTAAATGAAAAGAAAATAAACGCAAACGAAAATTGGTTAAAACAAATTCGAGAAGT
This sequence comes from uncultured Treponema sp., assembly GCA_964410365.1. Classification (GTDB taxonomy): domain Bacteria; phylum Spirochaetota; class Spirochaetia; order Treponematales; family Treponemataceae; genus Treponema_D. Next base: position 844 of record CAYPGB010000037.1, on the reverse strand, counting down.
AAAAAAACAAAGTGATTCCATCAGTTTAGGTCGTCCAAATGGTGAAAAACTTATCAATCCGCGAGAATTCATTCAAAATGTTCCAGAACTTGCAAAAAAAGAAGGAATTTCTGAAGATGATTTAATTATTACTACCGATGTAGGTCAACATCAAATGTGGGCTGCTCAATATTATCCTGTAAATCGTCCTCGTTCATTTCTTACTTCAGGAAGTCTTGGAACAATGGGATTTGGTTTACCAGCGGCGATTGGTTCTGCTCTTGCTAATCCAGACAAAAGAACAATTTGTTTTAGTGGTGATGGCTCAATTATGATGAATATTCAAGAATTTGCAACTTTAAGCGAATTGAATCTTCCAGTAACAGTAATTGTTTTTCAAAACGGAACACTTGGAATGGTTTATCAACAACAAAAATATTTATTTAATAAAAATTATTCTGCTTCGGTTTTTGATTATGTTCCAGATTTAATTGCCATTGCAAAAGGTTTTGGAATAGAAGCTGTTGATGCTGATGAAGACCCATTTTGGTATAAAAAAGCATTTGATGCTAACAGAAAAAATAAACCTTGTTTTGTAAAAGTTAGCGTAGATTCAGAAGAAAATGTTTTACCTTTTGTTCCTGGTGGAAAGTCAAATATAGATGCAATTAGAGATTAATTTTACACAGTTAATAGCATTTGATTTTACAGTATAATTGACAGTGTATAAAACTGTGTTATAATGAAAATATGAGAGTTGTACGAGAGATAAAATTACTTGACAAACAAATTATAACGCCTCAGAATTCGTCAATTCGTCAATTCGTCAATTCGTCAATTCGTCAATTCGTCAATTCGTCAATTC
>CAYPGB010000036.1:0-15482 GCA_964410365.1 uncultured Treponema sp. | reverse complement strand
AGAGCGCCACCTTGCCAAGGTGGATGTCGCGGGTCCGACTCCCGTTTTCCGCTCTTAATATAAGAAAGCGATTCAGAAAAATAATTCTGAACCGCTTTTTTTTTAATAATTTCATTATCCGAGGTTTTTATCGTGAAACTTACAAAAGAATTCGCTAGTTTAGAAAAATCTGCTGTAAAATTATCTGTTACAGTTGATAAGTCTGATGTTGAACAGATTTACAATTCAACAATTTCAAAATACGTAAAAAATGCACAAATTCCAGGTTTTAGAAAAGGTCACGTTCCTGCTTCTGTTTTGGAAAGAAAATATGGCGACTCTTTAAAAGCCGATGCACTTGGAGAAATTATCGACAAAGCTGTTTCAGAAGCACTTGAAAAAGAAACTGATAATCGTCCACTTCCTTATGCACAGCCAGTTTTACAAGAAATGCCAGAATTGGATACAAAAAAAGATTTATCATTTTCTATCACTTATGATGTATTTCCAAAAGTTTCTGTAAAAGATTTTTCTGGAATTACAGTAAAAGAACCTCAAGTTTCTGTAGCAGATTCAGATATTGAAGAAGAAATTAAAGCTATGCAAGAAAGAAATGCTATGGTTATCGATAAAAAAGATGGTGGCGTTGAAAAAGACAATATCGTAACTGTAGATTTTTACGAAGTAGATGATGAAGGAAAAGAAGTTCAAAATTCTAAACGCGAAGATTTTGTTTTCACAGTAGGAAAAGGCGAAAATTTCTATAAAATCGATGATGATATTCTTGGAATGAAACAAGGTGAATCAAAAGAAATTACTAAAAAATATAAAGACAATGATGAAAATAAAGATTTAGCAGGAAGAACTGTAAAATTAAATGTTTCTGTAAAAGCTTTAAAAATCAGAGATTTACCAAAAATTGATGATGATTTTGCTCAAGATTGCAACGAAAAATACAAAACTCTTGAAGATATGAAATCAGACATCAAACGAAATATGGAAGTTGCTAAGAATAGAAAACTTAAAGAAATTAAAAACAATTCTTTATTAGAACAACTTGTTGAAAAAAATCCATTTGAAATTCCTGCATCAATGTTAGCTGCTGAACTTGATGGAAGATGGAATATGATGGCTCAACAATTCCAAACAACTCCAGAACAACTTGAAAAAATGATTACTGCTTCTGGTCAAACAAAAGAAACTATGCTTAAAGAATGGACTGGCGACAGTGAAAAAATGTTAAAATCAAGAATTATTGTAGATTCTTTAATTCGTGAAAGAAATATTTCTGTAACTCCAGAAGAAATTGAAGCAGAATATGCAAAAATCGCTGAAGAAGGCGGAATGACTGTTGAAGAAGTAAAAGAACATTATAAAGATGCTCGTGCAAAAGAATATCTTATTGATGATGCAAAAGAAAACAAACTTTACGATGAAATCTATAAAGAAATAAAAGTTTCTAAAGGTGATAAAGTAAGTTTTAAAGAATTATTCTCTCAACGTTAATTTTTGCAAAATACAATAAAGGCTGTGTTAAAAGATTTATTAATTTAGAAGTTTAAATTTATCATCTATTTTAATAAAAATTCTTTTAAGCAGCCTTTTTTTAATAAAAGATATATTTTTTTTATTAATTTCATTATATTTTATAAAAGGACTAAAATATGAATAAAAATGAAGAAATGGTTTACAATCCTCCTACCGTTTGGGAAAGAACAGGAAACGGAGAAAAAGGTTATGATATTTTTTCAAGACTTTTAAAAGATAGAATTATTTTTATTGATGGAGAAATTACAGATGCGACAGCAGATTTAGCAGTTGCTGAAATTTTGTTCTTAGAATCAGAAAATCCTGATAAAGATATTAGCATTTATATTAATTCTCCTGGTGGTTCTGTTACAGCTGGTCTTGCAATTTATGATACGATGAAATATGTAAAATGCGAAATCCAAACAATTTGTATGGGACAAGCAGCAAGTATGGCTGCAATTCTTCTTGCTGGTGGAACAAAAGGAAAAAGATATGCTTTACCTTCTTCAAGAGTTATGATTCATCAACCAAGAGGTGGCGTTGAGGGGCAAGAAAGTGATATTTCTATTTTAGCAAAAGAAATTATCAGATTAAAAAAACTTTCTATTGAGTATCTTGCAAATGATACAAATAAAAATATAGAACAAGTTGCTTCTGATATTGAAAGAGATTTTTTTATGACAGCTCAAGATGCTCTTGAATACGGAATTGTAGATTATGTTATGTCATCAAAAAAGACAAATTAAGGATAGATAATGAAACTATTTAATCAACAAAATGAATCTTATTGTTTTTTATGTGGGCGTCCTGCGGGAAAAGACAGAATTCTTGTTACAGGCACAAATGGAGATTTTGTTTGTGATAAATGTATTGAAAACTGCGTTACCCTTCTTGAATTAAAAAAAGCAAGTCTTTTAAAAATAGAATTAAAAGATGTTCCTACTCCAAAAGAATTTAAAGAATACCTTGATGAATATATAATCGGGCAAGATGAAGCTAAAAAAGTTTTATCTGTTGCTGTTTATAATCACTACAAAAGAATGTCAGTAAAATATAGTGATAAAATTGATGATTCTGATGTAAAAATTGAAAAATCAAATATTCTTTTAATCGGACCTACCGGAAGTGGAAAAACTTTACTTGCAAAAACTTTAGCAGAAAAATTAAAAGTTCCATTTGCAATTGCAGATGCAACAACATTAACAGAAGCGGGTTATGTTGGTGAAGATGTTGAAAATGTTCTTTTAAAATTAATAAATGCTGCTGATGGAAATGTAGAAGCTGCTCAACGTGGAATTATTTTCATTGATGAAATTGATAAAATCGCAAGAAAAAGTGAAAACACATCAATTACAAGAGATGTAAGCGGAGAAGGCGTTCAACAAGCATTATTAAAAATCATAGAAGGTACCATTGCTTCAGTTCCTCCTCAAGGTGGAAGAAAGCATCCTAATCAAGAAATGATTCAAATTGATACTTCAAATATTCTTTTCATTTTGGGAGGAGCATTTGTTGGTCTTGATAAAATTATTGAACACAGAGTTTCTGCAAAAGGAATTGGATTTGGTTCTAATGTTGGAGAACTTAACGAAGAAGAAAAACAATCTCTTTTAAATCAAGTTAGTCCAGATGACCTTGTAAAATTTGGTTTAATTCCCGAACTTATTGGTCGTATGCCTATAACTTGTGCTTTAAAAGAACTCACAAAAGATGATTTAGTGAGAATTCTTTGTGAACCAAAAAATGCAATCACAAAACAATTTAAAGCATCTTTCAAACTTGATAACGTAGAACTCGAATTTGAAAAATCAGCAATTGAAGAAATTGCAGATGAAGCAATCAGACAAAAAACTGGTGCAAGAGGTTTAAGAACTATTGTAGAAAAAATGCTTATGGATATTATGTTTGAAGTTCCAAATATAAAAGGAAAAAAGAAAGTTCTTATTACAAAAGAAATTGTACAAGGAAAACAAAAAGAGCTTTCTAAAATAATTATTCCTTTGGAAGAGAAACCTTTAGAAATTGAATCAAATTAATTTTATAAATTTTTTGCAATCTCTAAAGTTTTAGTTATTGTATCTTTCCAGTTATAGAGAGTAGATTTTTTTAATCCGCTCTCTATCATTTTTTTACGGAGATTTTCATCTTCAACAATTTTTTGCATATCTTCAGCAATTTCCAATTCATCATCAGAATTAAAATACAATGGAATATCGCCACCAACTTCTTTCAAAGCGCCTTTATCTGAACATAAAATAGGAATACCACAAGCCATAGCTTCCAAAATAGGAAGTCCAACTCCTTCATTTACAGACGGAAAAACACAAGCAGAAGCTCCTGCATAAAGAGCGGCAAAGCTATCATGTGGAAAATAACCTGTTAAAAAAATATCAGAAGCAAAAGGGCTATTCATCACAGCTTTATGAACATCTTCTGCATATTCCCCATTACTACCAGCAATTACAAGACGATGAGGTTTATTTGTATTTTTTTTAAAAATTTCAAAAGCCTTTATAAGTTGGATATGTTTTTTATCAGAATGGGAAATTTGAGAACCATAAACAAAATAAGGTCTTTTTATTGCAAAAGGATTTACATTTATATATTCTTCATCAGGATTTACAAATGGAAAAAATAATTTATGATCAATTCCATTATGAACAACAGAAATTTTATCTTCAGAAATTCCAAAATTCATTAAATCATTTTTTATAAATTCTGTTCCAGTAATAATTTTTGTAGAATATTTTAAACTTTTTAGAAAACGTTTTTTGTATGATTTTCCATTTTCTAAAAATGAATTAGATGCAATTGAATTTAAAATTGCTATAGTTTTTGATTTTATTTTCAAAGGTAAAATATTTTCAAAAGCAACAAAAATTACAACATCAAATTTATTTTTTTTGCAAAATCTTTTTAATTTGCGTTTATGCCATTTTAATTCACTAGAACGATTATCTTGAATATTTACAGAAACAAAAGAGATTTGGTCATTCTTGATATATGTAAAACGATCAATTTCATATCCAAAAAAAACAATTTCTAAATCTTTTTGAGGAACAAAATTAGAAATGCAATTTAAAAGATAAGACCCTGCTCCCGACTGAGAATGATTACATCCAAATGTATCTACGCCAATTTTCATATTACAATTCTATCATTTTTCTTTTTAGTGTGCTATAACTATATTATGACTAAAAATAATGCTTTTTCGTTACTATCAAAAAATATCATAGAAAAATTAGAACTTTTAAATATAACTTCCCCTACTTCTGTTCAAAATGAAATCATTCCAATTATTAATGATGGCAAAAATATTTTATTTGAATCAGAAACTGGAACTGGAAAAACTTTTTCATATCTTTTACCGCTTATTAATAAATTAGAAAATGATGATGATAAAACAAAAGTAAAAATTTTAATTCTTGCTCCAACTTTTGAACTTGCATCTCAAATAAATACCGCTGCAAAATCTATCACACAAAGAAAAACAGCTCTTTTTATCGGTGGAGCTCCTATAAAAAGACAAATTGAAACTTTAAAAGAAAAACCTCAAATTATCATAGGAACCGCTGCAAGATTAGTAGAACTTATTCGCCTAAAAAAATTAAAAATCAATGATTGTTTTGCAACAGTTTTTGATGAATGTGATAGACTTGTTAAACGAGAATCGATTGAAGACACTCAATCTTTACAAAATTGTCTGCCAAAAACAACACAAATTATTGCTTGTAGTGCAACACTAAATAAAACTTGTAGAATTTATTTTGCAGGAATGGATAATGTAATCATTCCGAAAGAAAATATTTTAAAAGATAAAATCACACATTGGGCAATTTTTGCAGAAAAAAGAGATAAAATTGAAACTTTAAGAAAATTCTTAAATGCAGAAAAACCTACAAAAACTTTAATTTTTACTTCTCGCTCAGACCAAGTTGAAAATATCTTTAGTAAACTTACATTTAAAAAAATTGAATGTTCCGCTTTATACGCAAAAGCAGATAAACAAAAAAGAAAATCAGCGTTAGATAAATTTAGAAGTGGAAAAATTCCGATTCTTATCACAAGTGATTTAGCCGCTAGAGGACTTGATATTCCAGATGTTACTCACATTATTCAAATGGATTTACCAGAAGATGATGATTTTTTTATTCATCGAAGTGGAAGAACAGCAAGAGCAGGAAAAACAGGAATCAATGTTGTTATTGGAGATGCTCATGAAATGCAACATTATGCAAAATTAGAAAAAAAATTAGGATTAATTGTATATCCAAAACAAATTCTTGGTGGAAAAATTTCTGCTCCAATTATTGAAGAATAATTTTATCAAGCATTGTAATAATACAGAATTTATTCCCATTGTAAGAGGACTTTTTTTTCATTATAATAGTAAAACTATATAGTTTGAGGTAAAAAGTGTTTCTAAAAAGTTTAGACATTTATGGTTTTAAATCTTTTGCAGACAAAACCCACATTCAATTTTCAGAAGGAATTACAGCTTTATTAGGTCCAAATGGTTGTGGAAAAAGTAATGTTGTTGATGCTATAAAATGGGTTCTTGCAGAAAATCGTTCTAAAAATCTTCGTGCAGAAAAAATGGAAGATGTTATTTTTAATGGAACAGAAAATCGACAAGCTTTAAACACAGCAGAAGTTACTTTAACACTTTGTAATGATAAAGGTTTACTCCCCCTTGATGAAGAAGAAATTGCAATTACAAGAAGACTTTATCGTTCTGGAGATCAAGAATATTTTATAAATAAAAGACCTGCTGGTCCTACAGAAATTAGACGACTTTTTATGGATACTGGAGTTGGAAAAGCAGCATATTCTGTTATGGAACAGGGAAAAATTGATCAAATTCTTTCTAGTAAACCAGAAGATAGACGATACCTTTTTGAAGAAGCGGCAGGAATTAGTAGAAGTAAAGCAGAATGTGCAGAAGCAGAACGCGAACTTGAACGCACAAGACAAAATATGACGCAAATTGAAATTGCAATGAATGAAATTAAGCGTCAATATGATTCGTTAAAAATTCAATCTGAAAAAACAATTAAATATAGAAAATTCAAAGAAGATATTTATAGTTATGAACTTGATTTAACTCTTTTAAGATTAAAAAATTTTGTTCAAGATAAAGCTCGTCATGAAGAAGAATTAAAAACTATTCAACAAAAACGAGATGCAGTTCGTAAAGAAATTGAAGAAATTAATAATACAATTTCTGAAAACATGGACAAAGTAAAAGCCATGCAAGAAGAACTTTATGCAAAACAAGCGGAACTTGTCGGAATTGGAAAAGAAAAAAATGGCAAAATGGAACTTGTAAAACAATTTAATTCTCGTTCTTCTGAAATAAAAGAAAAAATCAATAGTTTAAATGTTAGAAAAAACGCAAGCCAAGAAAGAATTGATACTTTTCAAGACGAAATTGATGAACAAAATGCAACTTTGCATGATAAAGAAAAACAACTCTTTGATATTTCAAAAAACATAAAAAGTTTTAATGAAAATATTGAAAAAAGTTCAGATTTAATTACAAATAATGACAGAAAAGTTGATTCTCTTCGTGTAAAAATTGGAGAATTAGAACAAAATCGCATAGAATTACAATCTCAACTTGCAGCAATTACAGAAGATATTGTTTCAGAACTTGATGAAAAATTAAAAAAAGCTGGTTTTTCAGAAAATGCAATGAAACAAGCAAAAGAAGAATTAGACACAAATCTTGGAAAATTAAAAATTTTCTTAAATGGTAGAAAAAATATTTTTAGCGATTATTCATCTCAAAATCATAATTCTGATGAAAATTTAAAAATGATAACAGAAGCAAAAACTGCTTTTGAAGATGCAGAATCGCAATTAAATAATATTGAAAATTCTTTAGAAAAATATTTACAATCATCACCTTCTTTTATTACAGAATTTCTTTCACCACAAGGAATTATGACGAAAAAACGCAATATTGACTCAAAAATTAATGAAAATATTGCAGATATTGAAAACATAAATTCACAAATTTCACAAATTCATACAGAAAATACAAATTTATCTGGAAAAATTTCTGAATATAAAGAAACTTTAAACAAATTAAGAATGAATGAAGCTCAAATGCAAGAGCAAATTAATTCTGCAAAAAATCAAATTTCTATGTTAGAAAGAAGTCTTTCTTCTGAACAAAATACTTTAAGAAGCATTGATGATGAACTTTATGCAGAAACAAAACATTCTGAAGAAATTAATGAACAAATAAATTCTGTTCAAGATGAATTAAATGAAATTGAATATCGCGGAAAAAAACTTGCAGAACAATTAAACAAACTTGATGAAGATATTGCAAAATGTAATAAATCTGTAAGTGGAAAAAGTAATTCTCTACAAAAAAAACAAGATGAGCAAAATAAATATCAAGAACAATATGAACGTTTAACTTTAACAATAAATTCCGCTGATAATGATATAAAAAATGTAAAACAAAATTTTCAAGACCAATATTCTCGTGATTTGATGGAATTTGAAGAAAGAATGTATAAAATTACAGTTTCTGCTTCAGAACTTAGAGAAAAACTTTCAAATGCAAAAAAAGATTTTCAGGCTTTAGGTTCTGTAAATCTTATGGCTCCAGAAGAATTTCAAGAAGTAAAAGACCGTTATGAAAGACAAAAATCAAATTATGAAGATACACAAAAATCTTTGGAAAATTTAGTTCGTGTAAGTGAAGAAATAAAATCAAAATCATCAGAAATGTTTTTGGAAACTTACAATCAAATTAAAAAGAATTTTCATAATATGTTCAGACGACTTTTTAATGGAGGAAGAGCTGAATTAAAACTTGAAAATCCGACAAATATTCTTACTTCCGGAATTGACATTTACGCTCAGCCACCTGGAAAAAAATTGGAAAATATTGCTCTTCTTTCTGGTGGAGAAAAAACTATGACAGCAGTTGCACTTTTATTTGCAACATATCAAGTTAGACCAAGTCCTTTCTGTCTTTTGGACGAAATTGATGCTGCTTTGGATGATAAAAACGTTTCTAGTTTTGTTGCTGCATTGGAAACTTTCGCAAGTGTGAGCCAATACATTGTTATCACTCATAATAAAAAAACTGTAATGGGAGCAGGAACAATGCTTGGTATTACAATGGAAGAATCTGGAATAAGTAAAATTATCGCTTTAAAACTGGATGCTGATATTGAAAAACAAAAGCCAAAACCAGAAGAAGATAATTTCAAAGAAGAAGATGTTCCTGATGAAGAAGGCGTTGTAATTCCACCACGACCTCCAAAAAGAAAGACTGGAGATGAAAAATAATGAAATTTTCAAATCTTGTTGAAAATTTTAAGGAAAAATTAAATTCTCTGTATGAAACGATTACGAATTTTTATCAAGAAAATAAAAAAATCTCTTTGATAATCGTAGGTCTTTTTTGTGCAATTCTAATTTCTATAATTATTCTTCTTGCTTATCCAAAAAAAGAAAAACATATAGAAGAAAAAAAGATTGTTCTTACAGAAGAATTAGTAATTCCAAAAGATCCAGAATTACCAAGAGATTATAATATAAATCGAAAAAATAAAGAAAACTGGAATAAACAAGATTCTGAACAATGGTTTACTATTCCTTCAGAAAATGAAATTGAAAATTTATCTAAATCTAATGACAAAATGATAGAAGATATTATAGGAGTTGCACCATGAAAAAATATTTTATTTTAATGTTTAGTATTTCATTTTTATTTTTCTCATGTGCATCAACAAATATCGAAGAGGCAAAAACTGAAGAATCAACTCTTGAAAATGAAAATATAGAAAATAATGAACAAATAACTGAACAAAATCAAGAAAATCAAAATAATTCACTAACAGAAAATGATGAAATTGAAAAAAATGAAAATCTTATTTCTGAACAATATCCAGAATTAGAAGAAATTATTGAACCAGAAATCACAGAACTTGAATGGAAAAATGAATCTGAAGAAAATCAAGAAATTTTACAAGAAAACGATGAAGAAAAATCTGAAGAATTTTTTGAAGAAATTCCAGAAGAAGAGTTTCTCATTCCAACTGACGAATTAGACCAGATTCCAGAAAAATCATCAGAAGAAAATCAATCAAATCAACAAGAAAATGAAAAAATCGAAGAAAACAAAAATGATGAATCTTCTTTAGAAAATAATGATGAAAATTTTTCTCAAGAAGATGAAATTATTGATATTTTTGAAGATGATGAAGTTGAAGATATTAATGAAATTGACGAAATAGATGATGTTGAAGAAATTGATGAAAATGATAATTCTGAAAATTCAATTTTAGAAAATAAAGAAAATATAATTCCTTCTAGAAAAATTAGTTTAAAAATTGGACAAACTTTAGAAGTTGTTTATCCCGGTTCTGGTTGGATTTTTATGGGAGCAACAGATAATTCAAAAGATTTTACTTTTCTTGGGAAAAAATTAGGAACTCAAAATACAAAATTTTCTTTTAAAGCAAAAAATTCTGGAAATAAAATCTTACATTTTTATAAAAATGACATTCTCTCTCAAAATTATATTGATGATTATCTTGAAGTTGAAATTTTAAACGAAAAAGATTCTTCTGCAAAAACAATCACAGCACCAGAATATAAACAAATCATAACTAAAAAACAACAAAATGATGATGAAATTTCTGTTGAAACAAAAAATGAACAGATAAATAATTCTGAAAATAATTCTGTTGAAGAAACAAAATCTCAAGAAAAACAAACTCAAAAAGAAGAAATTTTTAATGAAGAACCTTTTGTAGAAGAAGATAAATTTTCTTTATCTGAAGATAAAATAAAATCTTTACTCATAGAAGCAAAAAATCTTTTTAGTGAAAAAAAATATAAAGAATCTCTTGAAAAATTAAGTCTTTTTATAGAATTTTCAAGCGAAAATCGAGATGAAGCGTTATTTTTACAAGGACAAATTTATGAATCAAATTCCGATTATAAAAATATCAAAAAAGCATTAGAATCTTATAAAAATTTGACAAAAAATTATCCAGCAAGTTCTTATTGGGATTCTGCAAACAAAAGAATTATATATTTAACAAAATTTTATCTTGAAGGAAGATAATTGGAGGCATAAACAATGTTAAAAAAAATTACAAAATTTGTAGTACTTTTTTTTGTCGCTAGCATTTTTGTATCTTGTACAGTAACAAAACCTGCTGAACCTGAAAAAAGTATTACCGTTACAGGAAGTGCGAGTATTCCTGTAAAAGCAGATCTTGTATCAATCACTTTTCGGGTAAGAACTATAGAATGGAATGTTAATAGAGCAGTTGAAAATAATGCAAACATAACAGCAAAAGTTCTTGAAGCTATAAAAAATGTTGGTGTTGATTCAAATGATATTTCTACAGTTGATTATAATATTTCGCAAGATTTATCAAAATCATATCCTGGTCAATATACTGTATTAAATTCCATAAAAGTATTAATTAGAAATACAGAAATTACAGGAAATGTTATTGATGCAGCAATTGTAAACGGAGCAAATGGTTTAACTTCGTATGAATATTTATCTGGAGAAAAAACAACAGCTTTAAGACAAGCAAGAACTCAAGCAATTCAAAATGCTCAAGATGCTGCAAATCTTCTTGCAAGTGTAGCTGGTACAAAAGTTGGCAATGTTATGGAAATTACCGAAAACTTTTCAACAGATATAAATCAATCAGAAACATTTTTAAGAAGTTCTACACAACTTCAAGAAGGATATATTCAAATTCAATCAACAGTAACAGTTCGTTACTCTTTAGAATAGAAAAATAGATAATGGAGAAAAATATGTTAGATTACAAATTTATAAAAGATAATTTAGAAGCTGTAAAACAAAATATCATAAACAGAAATATGACAGCAGATGCAGATAAAGTTGTAGAACTTTTTGATAAAAGAAATGCATTAGTTACAAAATTGCAATCATTACAACAAAAAAGAAATGAAAATGCACAAGCAATGAAACAAAAATTGGACAATGAAAAACGCCAAGAACTTATAAATATTGGAAAACAAATTAAAGAAGAAATTTCCACAATCGAAAGCGAAGAAAAACAAATTTCACAAGAACTTGAAGAAGCAGCAAGAAAAATTCCAAATATGGTTCATCCTGATGTTCCAGTTGGAAAACTTGATACAGAAAATCTTGAAGTAAAAAAAGTTGGAACTCCACGAAAATTTGATTTTGAACCAAAAGATCACGTTCAACTTGGAGAAAGCCTTGATATTATCGATTTTGATAGAGGAACAAAAGTTTCTGGACCAAAATTTTATTATTTAAAAAATGAAGCTGTATTTTTGGAACAAGCATTAATTATGTATGCTTTAAATACTTTAAGAAAACATGAATTTAAGCTTTTTATCACTCCAGATGTTGCAAAAGAAGATGTTTTAAAAGGTATTGGTTTTAATCCTCGCGGAAACGAATCAAACGTTTATTCCATTGAAGATGAAGGAACTTGTCTTGTAGCAACTGCAGAAATCACTTTAGGTGGTTATCATCAAGATGAAATTTTAAATAAAGAAAATTTTCCTTTACTTTATGGTGGACTTTCTCATTGTTTCCGTCGCGAAGCTGGAGCTGCTGGTCAATTTTCAAAAGGACTTTACCGCGTTCATCAATTTGATAAAGTTGAAATGTTTGCCTACTCTACTCCAGAACAATCAAACGAAATTCATGAAAAATTACGTTTAATTGAAGAAGAAATTTTTGAAGGCTTGGGAATTCCTTTCCATGTTGTAGAAACTTGTACAGGAGATTTAGGAGCTCCAGCATATAGAAAATGGGATTTGGAAGCTTGGATGCCTGGACGAAATGGCGGAGAATATGGAGAAGTTACATCAACTTCAAATTGTACAGATTATCAAGCAAGAAGATTAAACATCAAATATAAAGATGATGATGGAAAAAATAAATATGTTCATACATTAAATGGAACTGCTATTGCAGTAGGAAGAGCGATGCTTGCAATTCTTGAAAATTATCAAAATGCAGATGGTTCTATAACAATTCCACCAGTATTAGTTCCTCTCTGTGGATTTGATGTAATCAAACCTAAAAAATAAAATCATTTTTAAAGATAAAAACTTTCCAAAATAAATGTTTTTATCTTTAAAGTTTAAATTATAAAATTACAATTTTTTTTGGGAGTAAAATATGGAAGATAATAACATTATAAAAAAAATATATTTTGTTTTAATATTTTTTGCGATTATAATGGCAGGTTTTTTATGTAAAAATTTAGCTTCAGTTTTACTTCCAATTGTTTTTGCAGTTTTTCTATCATCAATTCTTTATCCAATCATAAAAGTTTTAAAAAATAAAACAAAAATTCCTTGGGGAATTTCAACTGTAATTCTTGTGATTGCAGTTCTTATAATTTTGATTGCTTTATCATCTTTACTAGGTTCAAGTCTTACTACAATTGCTTCAGAATATCCAAAATATGAAACAAAATTTATGTCAATTTATAAAAGATTTGCAGAACTTTTTGGATTAAATTTTGATGAAGGACAATCTTTTATAAATAATATTTGGCAATCACTAAAAGTTAGAGAATATACTCAAAAATTAGCAATTTCATTATCTTCTGGCGTAATTTCCTTTGGAAAAACTTTATTTACAGTTTTTTTATTATTAACTTTTTTACTTTTGGAAATGCAATTTTCAGGAGAAAAATTAAATTCAGCTTTTCCAGAAAAAGAAACAAACAAAAAAGTAAAATCAATTACAAAAAATATTCTTTCAGAAATTGTTCATTTTACATCAATCAAAGCAATAGTTTCTCTTGCAACAGGAATTTTAGTTTACGTAGTTTTGATTATTTTTAAAGTTGATTTTCCAATCGTTTGGGCATTTTTAGCTTTTGTGATGAATTTTATTCCTATTTTTGGTTCTGTTATTTCTTGTTTATTAACAACTCTTTTTGCAACACTTCAATTTTTTCCAGAAAGTTTAGCAAAGCCGATTACAATTTTTATATTAATGGTTTTAATTGATTTTTCTATTGGAAATATCATCGAACCTCGTATAGAAGGAAAACATCTTGGCTTATCTCCTTTTGTAATTTTAGTAAGCCTTTCTATTTGGGGTTATATTTGGGGATTTGCAGGAATGATTTTTGCAGTTCCAATTATGGTAAGCATAAAAATTATTTGCGAAAACATTGATTATTTAAAACCAATTGCAGTATTTTTAGGTGGAAAAATTCAAAAATCTTAAATAAAGAGATTTTTTGTAGCTTTTTCATAAAGAAATCGCAAATCTTCCTCTTGTATAGAAGTATATTTAAAATCAACGCAGAATTTTTTTTCATCATCTGTTTTATAAATTTTATTTACAACCGCTGTTACAAAAATATCTCTAGAATTTATTGGTCCTTGCTTTAAAAGAAAAGAAAGTTTTACCCCATAATCATCTTTTAAAACAAAATTATAAGTTGTAAAATCATACCCCATTACAATTCTTTCATGATCAACATAAAGAATATTTAAAGGTTTTTGTCGATTTTCCATTGCTTCCATTTTTTTTATTTTATCATCAGTTAAAAAACGACAAATTGGAATAAGTTGAAGTCCATTTCCAACATTCTTTTCAATTTTTGCACTTTCTACAAATTTTTCAAGAAGATTTTTTGCTTTTTTTTGATTTTCTAAAGGAATAATTTTCCAAACTGGACGTTCAAATAATTTTAAATCATCATAAGGAATACAATTTAGAGAAAGTTCCTTTAAAGTTTTACATTCTATATAAATTAAAGAAGAAAAATCATACTCCTTTTCTTCAACTTCATCTATAATTCTGTTAATAACATTTGGAATTTTTAAAACTAAATTATCATTTTTCGCCCTAACTGGAGAATAAAAATATAAACCTACTCGATTATAATAAAATTCAACTTTTACATTTTTTCCAACAAAATTTTTTACAACATCGGGAGGATTTTTTAAATCAATATCGCCATTTTTTTGAACATTTATATGTTCTGCTTTAATTGCAATTGGAAAAACTTGTGATGTTATAGAATGAATTATATTTTCAGAATCATTTTTTTTATTTTCATTTTGAACAGTTAATGTAACAGGAATATTTCCATCAATTAAATATTGCAAAACAAGTTCTCTTTCAATTCCTGATAATTCTTTATTTTTCATTTTCTAACTCCCAATTTGAAATTGTAACTTGATAAATATTTTTATCTTTATTTGGATTTACTAAAACTTCAAAATACAATTTTCCTTTTTCATTTTCAAAACACAACGGAATCTGCATAAAATGTTCATCAGATGTAAAAACTGGTTTTCCAATAAAATATTTTTTAAATAACTTTTGAGTTCCATCAAATTGATTTGTATCAAAATTTTTCTGATAAATTGATTTTAGATTATTAACAAAAAAAATGTAATTGAATTTATATTCACTATAAAAAAAATTATTCAAAGATGATAAATTGCCGTCCAAAATAAAATTGCAAAAATCTTTTAGAGTTGAAAGGGTTTTTGAATCTATTAAAGAAACATCTAAATTTGTAAAATTGCGTAACGAAGGATAAATTGGAGTTTTGTAATTGGACAAAATTTTATACAAATCAGAAGAAAGATTGAGATTTTCTAGAACGATTTCTTTTTCTGCACTCATTTTTTTTGAAAGACGTTCAGGTTCAATTTCTTCTGTCCATATTTCATTTTGTTCTTTTGATTTTATAAGTGATTTTATTGTTTCTGTATCATAATTTTCTTTTACAATTTCTTGATTATTTGAGCAACTAAAAAATAAAAAAAATAAACTAAAAACAATAAAGATTTTTTTCATCATATTAACTATAACACAAAAAAAATCAAAATTAAAGTATTATCATACTTTGTACAAAAAATGATTTTTATAAATTATTTATTTTTTTCTTCAATTTCGTGCTGGATTTCTTCTGCGCGTTTGATTTGGTCGTTCA
>CAYPGB010000035.1:0-16122 GCA_964410365.1 uncultured Treponema sp. | reverse complement strand
ATTGAACAACAAAAAGCAGAAGATGAAAAACTGATTGCACAGAAAGATATTGAAAATATTAAGTTATCAAAAGAAATTACAGAATTAAAGGAAAAGATTGCATTTTTAATGCAAAACATCCAAAATTAAGTTTTAGTCCACAGATAAAAAAGCCTACACTAAAAATGTAGGCTTTTTCAACAAAAATATCATCAATTAATGGTGAAATAAACGAATTCCGTTAAAGCACATTGTCATATCATAACTATCTGCGGAAGCAATTACTAAATCATCTCGCACAGAACCACCTGGTTGAGCAATTACTGTAACTCCAGATTTATGTGCTCGGTCAATATTATCACCAAATGGGAAAAAAGCATCAGAACCTAACGCAACGTTTGTATTTTTACTAATCCATTCTGATTTTTCTTCACGTGTAAAGATTTCTGGTTTTACTTTAAAAATATTTTGCCATTTTCCATCTGCCAAAACATCCATATATTCTTCACCAATATAAACATCAATTGCATTATCTCTGTCTGCACGCTTTATGCCATCTACAAATTGTAAGCCTAAAACTTTTGGAGATTGTCTAAGCCACCAATTATCAGCTTTTTGACCAGCAAGTCTTGTACAATGAACTCTAGATTGCTGACCCGCTCCAATTCCAATTGCTTGACCATCTTTTACAAAACAAACAGAATTTGATTGTGTATATTTTAAAACAATCAGCGAAATAATAAGATTGCGTTTATCATCTTGAGAAAGATTTTTATTTTTTGTAACAATATTTGATAATGCATTTTCATCAATCTTTAAAAAATTATGACCTTGTTCAAAAGTAATTCCAAAAACTTGTTTCTTTTCAAGAGCTTCAGGAACATAATTTTCATCAATTTGAATAACGCAATAATTTCCACCTTTTTTTGCTTTTAAAATTTCTAACGCTTTTGGAGAATATGAAGGTGCTATAATTCCATCAGAAACTTCTTTTTTAATTAACAAAGCAGTTGCTTCATCACATTCATCTGAAAGAGAAATAAAATCTCCAAAAGAAGACATTCTGTCTGCACCACGAGCTCTTGCGTATGCACAAGCCAAAGGAGAAAGATCTACATTATCGGTGAAATAGATTTTCTTTAATGTATCTGAAAGAGGAATTCCAACAGCGGCTCCTGCGGGAGAAACGTGTTTAAAAGATGTTGCAGCGGGAAGTCCTGTAGCTTCTTTTAATTCTTTTACAAGTTGCCAACCATTTAAAGCATCAAGAAGATTGATATATCCTGGTCTACCATTTACAACTGTAATTGGTAAATCGCCATTTTCCATAAAAACCCGAGCAGGTTTCTGATTTGGATTGCATCCATATTTAAGTTCAAGTTCTTTCATAAAAGAATAATAAACTAAAATTTATGTTTTTTCAATGAATATATTTTTTGTATTTTATTATTGATTGATTGTTCCAGAATTTGCATCTTCGTGGCGATCAATTTGTTGAAAAATCCTTTTTGAAATTCCACTGATTGTAAAAATAATGAATTCTGGTCCCAAAAGAATTCCTGCAAGTACAGTCCATTTATTCCAACAAATAATTAAAATTTCAATCGCAACAACAACTACTAACATAATTGTTCTACCAAAATATGTTAAACAAATTCCAACTGAGTTTTTTATCATATTTTTTAAAGTATTTTTGTAACGAGCAATTAAAGGATAAGCGTAAACATTTATTGCAATCACAACTGCCGAATAAAGAATTGCACCTAAAATTAAAAGAAAATTTACATCATACGCTTTAATAACAACTTGCCAAATTAAATAACCTAAATAAATGCAAGGAGCTGTTATTAACCACATAAAAGAACCTTGTTTAAAATTTTCTTTAAACGCTTTTACAAAACTTTTTCCAATATATCCTTCTTCATCATCAACCATTTTTAAAGTAACAGAAAATGCTGCACAAGTTGAAGCTCCAATTGTAACGATTGGAAGACTAAAAACAATCCAAAGAATATTTAAAAAAATTATATCTAACGCTTTATTTACAAATTTTACAAATCCGCTATTTTGACTAAAAATTCCCATAAAATGATAATAATAAAAATTGTTTTTAAAAGATAGATTTTTATCTATTTTTTCACAAAAAAAGAGATTGTTTAAAAACTAAAAATATCTTTAAACAATCTCTTCATAAATAAAAATTATTTCAAATTGGTGATTGTGTTTTCACCTTTGATAATTCTATTTTTCACCTCTAGCAAGTTTTTCTGCAGCAGCACGTTTTGTAGCTTGTTTTTGAGTATGAGCACAACAATCATCGTAACCGTAAGATTTTGCATCTTTAATCATTTTTTCTACGATTGAATCATATTCTGCATCTGATTTTGCATAAATTGCGTTCCAACTTTCGTTTTTGATTAATTCTGCAACTTGATTCCATTTCATAGAAAGTTCGTCTGGAACTCCTGCACCTGTGTACAATGAACCTGGAGATACGCGATATGCTATTTTTTGCATATATCTATCTGGAGTTTCTGAACCTGACCATTCTCGCCAAGATTTTTCAATATCAGATGAAGCTGGAACTTGTTCAGAAGCCCAAGAAATCTTGTTGTAAGTTTCGTTAGTTGTTAAAGGATTGTGAGCATCTTTACACCAAGTTGTATTATTAATTTGGAATGCACCATCATGGAATGTTCCTTTGAAAGGTTCTGGCATGATTGTATTATTTTGATCAGCAAAAGCTCTTTTTCCAAATTCTGTAAAACTTGTTTTTCCATCTTCAATATCCCACATTACACCACGAGGACCATATTCAATTGTCATATATCCTTCTGGAGTAGAGAACCAGTTGATGATTGCCATACAAAGTTCTGGATAAGCAGTTTGTGCTCCAATTGTCCAAAGACGATTTCCACCATAAACACTCTGTCCATAAACGATTGGATGAGCTGCTTTTGGAGAAACTGGGTACATAGCTTTTCCTTCTGCGATGTGAGCTTCAGAGTTATAAGTTCCAGAACCCATCCAGTTGAAAATATTCCAGAAAGCAGTTCCGTTTTGATAATCTTCTGACATTCCAGCATATTTTTGTGTCATAGAGTCAGGATCTACAAGACCTTTTTGTGCCAATTTATTGATAAATTTCAAACAGTAAAGATATGGTCCTTCTGGATCTAAACAATCATAGAATTTTCCTGTATCTGGATCATAAAGACCAAAATCAAATTCATCATATCCAAAATATGCAGTTGCAAGAGATTTTACATACATTACCATATTTCCGTCCCAATCGTTGAACAAAGAAACACCATAAGTTGTATTTCCGTTATCATCTGTTGGACAAATCTCTTTCATTTTGGCAAGAACATCAATTAAATCATAAAGTTCATTTACTTCTGGTTTTCCAATTTTTTCATAAAGGTCAAATCGTAAATCCCAAGTATAGAAAAATCCTTGAATATCCTGTGCAGAAGTAGAAACGTTGAATCCATAACCGTGAAGTTTTTTGTCTGGAGAATCCATCAATTTATTTTTCTGCAAAGCCATTTTCATATTGTTTTGAATATATGGACCATAATTTGCAAGAAGATTATCTTCTTCCCAATCCAAAAGCATTCCTTTTTTACATGCTTGTGAATATTTATCTGTGTTATCGCCCCAAACTACAATATCACCAAGTTTGCCAGCTTCCATTCGAGTTTGGAAAGCTCCACCAGTTTCAGGAATAATGTTGATTTTTACATTGAATTTTTCCAACAACAAATCAGCAAACCAACCTGTTTGTAAACCTGAATAATTGGCTAATTGAGAATAAACATCAATTGTAACTGTTTCTGTTGGTCTGATTTTTTTGATGTTTCCTTCTGATTTTGATCCTGATACTGCAATTGCATAATCAAAAGATCCCGATTTTGCATTTTTACTAGATCCGCCACAACTTATTAAAGCAAATGACAAAATCATAGCTACGCTTGCAAAAACTAAACTAGAACGCTTCATTTTTTTCCTCCTATGAAACTTTTTATATACAAAATTATAAAATTTAAATTTTCAAAATCGATACGATAATGACAATTTTCTGTGTGATTAGGCAAACTTCGTAATTTTTTTTAACGGATTTCTACGCAGGCTAAAAATTCATTTTAAATTTAACCCCACAATTAGCCTGCTACTTTATTTTGCTTTGCAAAATAAACAAATAAGAAATCTATCCTAAAAAATTACTCCAAGTCTTCGTAATTTTTTTTTAACGGATTTCCTCACAAGGCGGATAATCCTAAAAAATTACTCCAAGTCTTCGTAATTTTTTTTAACGGATTTCCGATTTTAACCTTTTACTGCCCCCAGCATTATTCCTTTTACAAAATATTTCTGCATAAATGGATATACACACAAAATTGGAATTGCTGTAACCATTGCTACTGTATACTGAATTGTTTTTGTATTTAACATTTCCTGTCTTTGTGCTTCTGAAAGTCCTGTTGTTGATGTAGACATTGATGCTGCTAAGTTTGATGATTGATTTAAATAGATATACAATCTTTCTTGTAAAGTTTTTAATTTTGGAGCACCTGACATTAAAACTAAAGAATCTTGAAATGAATTCCAATGTCCAACTGCACACCAAATTGCAATTGTTGCTAAAATTGGTTTACTTAATGGCCAGATGATTTTTGCAAAAATTGTAAAATAAGACGCTCCATCAATCGCGGCACTTTCTTCAAGTTCTGCTGGAATAGATTCAATATAAGTTTTTACCATGATGATGTTATAAACACTTACAAGCCCAGGAATGATATATGCAAGGAAATTATTTGTAAGTCCTAACATTTGCATTGTTGTAAACCAAGGAATAAGTCCTGCATTAAAATACATTGTTACAATCATAAAACGATATGCAAATTTTCTGTGCCACATTTCTTGTTTTGTAACAAGATAACCTACAAATCCAGAAACAAAAGTTGAAGTAACAGTTCCTATAATTGTTCGAGATAAAGTAACAATCATAGATGTTCCTAAATCGTGTACGTTTTTTAATGCTATATAATTTTTGATATTAATTCCTTTTGGATAAAAATTAATCAATCCTCTAGAAACTAATCCTTGATCTGAAATTGTGTTTATAAAAAGATAATAAAAAGGGAAAACACAAATTATCGTAAACAAAATAAAAAATGTATAATTTATTATATTAAAAACAACATCACCAATTGATTTTCTTTCTATCATAATTAAATCCTCTATAAAATAATCCAAAGTACCTATTAGAAAATACTTGAACCACGAATCCATTTAGAAATTTTGTTTGTAACAAATAACAAAATTACACTAACCAAAGATTTAAACATACTTACTACAGTAGAAAATGGAATTTGACTATTAGAAGTTTGTCCAAAACTTAATTGATATACATACAAGTCAAGCACTTCAATTGAATCTTTATTTGTAGGATTTTTAAATACAAGATATTGATCCATTCCGTTACTCAAGATGTTTGAAACTGACAAAATCAAAAGAACTACATAAGTTGGGAATAATTCTGGAATTGTAATATGCCAAATTTTTTGGAAACGCCCTGCACCATCAACAGTTGCAGCTTCGTAAAGTTGTTGGTCAATTCCAGAAATTGCAGCAATATACATAATTGCAGACCAACCTAAGCCTTTCCAACTTCCCCAAAGCCACATTTTTATCCAAATATGAGAATCTCCCATCAACATATTTTTGCCTTTATCCCAAATACCAAAACTTTTCATTAAACTGCTAATAAATCCTTCTGTTCCAAAAATACAGAAAGCAATTGCATAAACTAAAACCCAAGAAATAAAATTTGGAATAGTTGTTAATGTTTGAACGATTCTTCTTGTAGCACTATTTTTAATTTCTGCAAGGAAGATTGCAAAAATCATTGGAAGCCAACTGAATACAATTCCTAAACCACTCATTGCAAGTGTATTTCTTAAAACGCGGATAATATCATTTCTTGTTGCTTCATTTTCAAAAGGAGCTTTGAACCATTTAAAACCAACCCATTTATCCATAGAAAGTGTATCACCAGCATTGTAATCAAAGAAAGCATAACGCCATCCCCAAAGTGGTAAATAACTAAACAAAAATACAAGAATTAAGAATGGTAATATCATAAGGAAAAGTTGATATGGCGCTTCTATTTTACATTTTTCATCTTTTTCTGGAGCAGGAGTTTTTACAAAGGAAATTAATGAACAAACAAAAATCACAGCAAGAAGTACAAAATAAAGAAGAATATTTCCCGGTTCACGAGGTAAAACTCTATCTACATTTGGAGATGCTGATATAAGATTGTATGCATACAAAATCACAAAAAGGGAAACAAAAGCAACTGCACTTCCAGCTAAAAGACAAATGTGTGCAATTCGTTTTAATTTATTATTTCCAACAGACATACAAGAACCAGCACCGATTGCAATAATTCCAAGACAAGTAAACAAACTTCCTGCAAATGCAATTCTTACTACGTAATATGGCAAATATCCACGAATTAAAATATTTTCCAAATTGCTAATATAAGTTTTGTATGAAAAAGCTGATGTAAATAAAGAAACATTTCTACTAATTTTTTCTGAAATTCTAGCAGGATTTGCACCTGGAATAAAAAGTAAAATAAATAAAACTAAAGCGATAATTCTAAATGTATATTGGAAAGGTTTTACACTAAATTCTGAAGGAATTGATTTTTCTTGTTTTTCTGTAAAAATAAGGGCCAACGCACAAGCAAAAATAATAACACTAAAAATGATATAAAAACTATAGCCGAAAGGTTCAGACGGATTGAACATCGCAGAATTTGGAGCATTTTTGAAAGAATAATAAGCGGTATTGAAATTAATCATACTCACACTTACTAAAACTGAACCAACGCATGAAATTAAATATCCGATTTTTTTAATTTTTCCAGTTCCACAAGCAAAATAAACACCAATCAAAGTAATAACAATTGTTACAAAAGTGATGATTGCAGCAATTCTTTCTTTTGTTAATGCATTTGCAATTTCTGGATATTCTTCTGAAAATTTATTCCAAACTGTACTAAATTTTTCAATTTTTAATTTTTCAGATTTTTCTTCTGATGAATCTGAATCATCATCTGCTTCATTAGAAAAAGCATCTGCATTTGCAAACATTTCTGCAAATTGAGCATACATATCGTCGTAAGATTCAGGCTCACTAGATTCAGTTTCTTCTTGCCCAAGATTTTCTTCTTGAACATTAGTATTTACAATATCTTTTACGTAAGATTTAAAATAAAAAGCTGTTTTTACAAGCGATGAATTTGTATTCATATTTTTAGAAATGCGAGCGGGATTTAAACGACCTAAAAACATCACTAAAAACAGACAAATCACAACAATCTTAAAAGCCCAATTTAAAATTGTATTTAAAATTTTAATTGGATTTACATTTTTTTTAATTTTTTCCACAGTAAACTCCAAATGATATAATAATTTTATATTATAAACTTTACTGAGGTATTTTCCTTATATAAAAAGATTAGTTTTTTAAACTTCTTTAATATAAATTTTGGTAAATTTTATAGAGCTTTCCAGCGACAAAAGTTGAATTTATTTTATTTATTGGTTGATTTGTTAGAACAATTATAGAAAGTTTTGAATCTAAATAATATGCATTGTAAGAATTAAAAACATTTGTTGTTCCACCATGAAAAAGCATATTTTGTTTTTTATAAAATCCAGATGCATAAGATGATGAATTGATTATTTTTTTTAAACTTTTCTTTGGAATGATTTTTCCACCAAAAAACGCTTTATTCCATTTAAATAAATCCGATGTGCTTGAATTTAAATTTCCACAACCAAGAGCAAGACTTTCTGGAATGCTGTAATATCTTCCTTTATAATCATAACCTTTTGTATCTGTTTTTTGAAATTCAAGATTTGAATGATTCATTTTGCACTTTTTGAAAATATTTTTTTGAATGTAATCTTCAAAAGAAAGCCCCGAAACTTGTTCGATAATTTTTGCTAAAAGAATGTAATTTGTATTGCAATAAAAATATGTTGAATCTGGTTTTGCAAGAATAGGAGCATCATTTAGATATTTTAAAACAATATCTTTTTCTATAGGTTTATTTTGCAACTGATGATTTTCTATTTCCCAATAAACTTTTTTTGGAAAAAATTCATCTGCATTATTTATGCAATCCGTAAGCCCCGAACGCATATTTAAAAGCATTTCTAAAGTAATTTGTTCTCCATATTTGTAATCTGGAAAATATTTTGAAAGCTTATCATTTACAGAAAGTTTTTTTTGATTTTCAAGTTGTAAAATTGCAGCAGCGGTAATTTGTTTTGTTAAAGAACCAACTTCAAAAATTGAATTTTCTGTAATTTCTGGTGATTTTTCATCTTTACAATCGCAAAAACCATAACCCTTTGAAAAAAGAATTTTATTTCCTTTTGCAATTAAAACTGCACCTTGAAAATTAGATTCCAAAAGAAAAGAATCTACTTGGGAAGAAAAAGTTTTTTTATCAAAATTTGAACATGAAGAATTAAAAAATACTAAAAAAATAAAAACTATAAAAAAATATTTTTTCTTCATTCTCCGACCTACTATTTATAAATTTGGATTTGCCCAAAAAAAGTAATTCAGACAAATCCAATCAAATTATTTATTTTTATTGATTATTTTTTGTTCATATTTTCCTGTAGAAAGTTCAATAAATCTTACAAACAAAGAAACTTTATTTTCTTGATTTAATGCATTCCAAAGTTTTTCAGAAAAATCATCAATTTTTCCTTCAATACTAACTTTTACTGGTTCGCCCTCAAAACTTGGAAGAGGATTTCCATCTCCTAAATAAGTGTGAATATAATTTCCTTCGCCACAAGTTGGATTATCATAAGAAAAAGTTTGTCTTAAACAATTATCAGGATTTCCATCATCACTTTTTAAAATTGATAAATCGTATTTTAATTTTCCTTCAGAAATATCTAAAACTGATGAAATTCTTGGTGTATAATTTGGAGCGTCGTGTTCATATTTTCTTGCTCTTAAAGATTGTTCAAAAGTTTTTCCAGATTTAAATCCTTCATAAATTGTATCAGTTTGGTCGCCATTTGTAACAATTGTTTTTTCTCCAAATTGACGAACTGCTGCATAAATAATTAAAGAAGGATCTCCAGCAATTAAAGATTCATCAAACGCTTTTGTACGAATCACTTCACTTCCATTTTCATCTTCTGAAACAAAAATTCTATTTCGACTTCCAGCACTTCTTCCCATTGTCCAATAAGCTGAAACTGCATATTTTCCATCATCACTAAGCCCAGCAACAATTCCTCTTCCTGGATAACTAACTTTTGCAACTTCTGTAAATAAATCTATTTTTTTCATTTTAACTTCCTATTTTCCTTCTCGATTTTTTTCTTCATCATCATGCATTTTTTCTAGAATTTTCATCATCTGATTTACTGTTTCTTGTTTTGGGTCAGGACAATCTTCTGGTAAACTTGCAAGAACATTTTTTCTAAAACTTTTACATTCCATAACAGGACTTGCTGTTAAAGTAATTGTTTCTGGCTCAATAATATCTGAAAGCATATCTTCTGGAGTTTCTGGATTGATGTGAAGACAATTTCCGTTTATAGAAATTAAAACCATATTATCAAAAAGGCGGAAATAACTGTCAATTTCGCGAAGTCCTTGTTTTGTTTCTGGTTTTCCTGGACGATAACGTGTTCCTGCAGGAAAAACTACAATAATTTGTCCGCGTTTTTTACATTGGTCCATAGCTCTCATTGCTGCAAAATTGATTTTTTTTGCTCTCTGAGCTTCTGCTTGTTTTTCTTCTTCAGAAATATCTTTTTTGCCTACACTATCTTGACTGCGAGAAGGATAAACAACAACTCTTGTAAAACTTTCTGCATATGCACGAACAAAAGGGTCAGATTCATTCAATTTCATTCCTGCGATTGCAACAATTCTTGAAGCCATATCTTTTGCCCAATCTTCGCCAGTTTTTTCCAATAAATACATAATTTCTGGAAGGTCAAAATTTGAATAATGTTCTGCCAAAATAAGTCCAGATTTTCCTTCTTTTGTAACAGAATCATAAAGTGCATGTAAATTTTCTAAACCTTTAATTGAAGAATCTTCTGGCAAAACTTCAGCAACTACACTATTTGCATATTTTTTTGCATCAGGATTTGCTTCTTCATAAATATTAAATTCATCTACTTTTTCTGCTGCTTTAGAAACTTCCGCAAGTTTAGCAAAAGTTTTTCCAAATTTTTCTCTAAATTGAACACCCATAAAATCTTCCTTCAAACAAATAAACTGAGAATAAATTAATTATAAATTATTTTATCTCTATGTTCAAACCTTTTATTTGAATAAGAATTATCCCTCATTTAAAAAGAAAAAAAAGATGTTAAAATCATTCTTACTTAGTAAAATATTTGGAGTTTTGTATGAAAAAATATTTATTTTTATTTTGTACAATTTCCCTAGTTTTTCTTTCATCTTGCGGAAACAATGGAATTATACAAAATGATGATGGAAGCATAACTATCACAAAAGTTGATAAAGATGGTTCAGCGGTAAAATATAATCAAAAATATGATGGTTTTGAAAATGTTACAATTATAAGTGGAAATAAAGTTAAAAATATTAACCCAATAAACGTAAATCTTGCAAAATATAAAGAAAAAGATGTTTTGTTCGATTTTTCTTGTGATATTAAAATTGATGAAATTAATGGAAAAGAAACTGATGCAATTTGGATGATTAACGAAATTTCTGCAAATATGCCTCAAATTGCAAGAGAAAAAATTCCTTCTGGAAAATGGGTTTCTATGAGTGGTTCAGTTTTTATTCATCTTTCTGGAGAACAAAATTTTTATCTTTCATCATCTGGAATGCATACTGAAAACAGAACTTTTTACATAAAAAATTTCAAACTCAAACTTGATGGCGAAGGAATTGGAAACAAAACTGAAATTGTCAAAAATTGGAAAGAAGTTCCTAGTTTAAAAGAAGCGTATAAAGGAAAATTTGATTATTTTGGGCTCGCAGCAACTTTTCGTGGTGAATTTGACCAACAACCAATTTCTGAAGGAATTGCTTATCACGCTGATTGTGTAACTGCTGGAAATGAATTTAAACCAGATTTTATTTTTAATTGGTCCCGTCCTAAAAAATTTGGTGATTTTGTTGCAGAAGATGGAAAAACTTATCAAATGCCAATTGATGTTCCAAAATTTGGTGGACAAGAAAAATATTTACAAGCGTGTAAAGACGCTGGAATAAAAATGCGAGGACACGTTCTTGTTTGGCATTCTCAAACGCCAGCTTGGTTCTTTAAAGAAAATTTCGATTTATCAAAAGGGCAAGTTAGCAAAGCAGAAATGACTGCTCGCCAAGAATGGTATATCAAAACTGTTTTAGATTTTGTTGCAAATTGGGAAAAAGAAAATAACAATGGAGAACATATCATCACATCTTGGGATGTTGTAAATGAAGCAATTGCTGATGGTGCAACTTCTACAAAATGGCTTAGAACTGATAGCAATTGGTATGATGTTTATGGTGATGAAACTTTCATTATAAATGCATTCCGTTATGCAAATAAATACGCCCCAAAAGATGTAAAATTAGTTTATAACGATTATGGATGTTACAATCAAAATAAAACAAATGCAATTTGTAAACTTATTGATTTAATAAAAGCAACTCCAGATGCAAGATTAGATTGTATTGGAATGCAATCTCATGTAAAAATCAAATCTCCGAATGTAAGCGGACCAAACAGTTATGAATCTACTGTTCAAACTTTTATTCAAAAAGGTGTTGATGTTCAAGTTACAGAATTAGATATTGCAAATGCAAAAGACCCTTACAGTCCGTATTTATTAAAAGCAAAATATAAAGAATATTTTGAAATGTTTTTAAGAAATAGAAAAACTGATGATAAAAATGGTATTTGCGGTGTAACTATTTGGGGAATAAAAGACAAAGGAACTTGGTTAAATGCACAAAAAGAATACAAAGGATATACTCAATATCCACTTTTGTTTAAAGATGCTGAGTCAGAAGATTATAGCGAATATTTATGTAAACCTGCTTTCTTTGGTGTTTTAGAAGCCGCTCAAGAATTTACAGAATAATTACAAAAAGAAACACAGTCATTCAAGACTTGCAACGTTTGCGAGGCAAACTCGTGGGTTGCGTAAGCAACACAGTCATTCCCGTGCTCCGACACGGGAATCTATTCGCTACAGATTGCCGTATCAAGTACGGCAATGACAAAAGGATTGTCGGGTCGACTTGCCTGTCAGACAGCCGTCTGGCAGGACAGGCAAGAGTCTGACAATGACATAAAACAATTCTCACTGGCGATTACATTAAAACAACTTTATTGAAAAATCACCTTTACTAAAAACAGGAATTCTTGATAACGGACTTTCTACTTTTACAATCTGTCCACCATCATATTTTTTTTGAGAAAAAGTATCTGTCCATTTAGAACCATCTGTTAATTTTGGAAGATAAACTTCACATTCAACTTGTCCTTTTTCAGAAATTGGGCAAATTAAAAGTTTTTCTCCAAACATATATTCATTTTCGATTTTGTAAACATTTTTATCATCATAAAAATCATACATAAGGGGACGCATAACTGGAGAACCAAAATTATGAGCAGATTGCATAACTTCTTTTATGTAAGGTTTTAATCTTTCTCGCATTTTTAAAAGTTCGCTTAAAATTTGGTAAACATCTTCGCCAAAACTCCAAACTTCGTTATCTTGACCACTTTCCATTTGTTTGATTTTTTCACCACGAACTTCGTGATAAGGTTTTTCTAAAACTTTAAAAGGAGGTCGTTCTCCGTGAAGTCGCATTACTGGACAAAAAACTGCCCATTCTGACCAACGAATAATCAATTCACGGAAATCTTCACTTTTTATATCTCCACCCAAAAATCCACCAGCATCAGTCGTCCACCAAGGAATTCCTGCCATATTCATAGAAATTCCAGCTTGTATCTGATTTTTTAATGAACGAAAATCTGAATGAACATCGCCACTCCAAACTACAGTTCCATATTTTTGACTTCCTGCCCAAGCACAGCGAATCAAACTTAGAGGTTGCTCAACTCCACTTTCTTTTAAGCCTTCATAAAATCCTTTTGCATAAAATTTTGGATAAATATTTGAACATTGCATTGCTGGTCCAAGATGATATTTATAATGTTCAAAATTATAAAGCCCATATTCTGGTTCTGCTTCATCTAGCCAAAAAAGTTGAATTCCTTTTTTAAAATAATTTTCTTTACATTTTTCCCAAACATATTTTCTTGTTGCAGGATTTGTCGTATCAAAAAAGACAGTATTTCCCATCCAATCCATGTTAAATCCATCTTTTTTATCAAAACTAATCAAAAGTCCATTTTCTGCCATTTCATCAAAATTTTCGGAACGTTCATCAACTGTAGGCCAAACGCTAACCATAAGTTTGATATTCATTTCAGAAAGTTCTTTTACCATTTCTTTAGGATTAGGCCAATCTTCAGCATCAAATTTAAAATCACCTTGACATGACCAATGAAAGAAATCGATAACGATTACATCAAGTGGCAAATTTCGTTTTTTATATTCGCGAGCAACTTTTAAAACTTCATTTTGAGTTCTGTAACGGAGTTTGCATTGCCAAAATCCCATTGCAAAATCTGGCATTAAAGGAGTTCGCCCCGTAACAGCAGAATAATTTTCTTCAATTTCAGAAGGAGTTCCGCAAGTTATCCAATAATCAATTTTTTTTGTATTTTCTGCAGTCCAAGTCGTTCCGTTCGTTGCAAAACTTGCACGTCCAATCGCAGGATTATTCCACAAAAATCCGTAACCGCGAGACGAAACTACAAAAGGCACACTTGCTTGAGAATTTTTTTGTGCAAGTTCGAGGTCTGTCCCCTTTTTATCCCAGTGACTATCTTGATATTGTCCCATTCCATAAAGATGTTCATCATCATAAGATTCAAAACGAACTGTTGCTTTATAATCAAAAGTTTGAGGATTCGGAACAAGTTCTCTTCCATTTGTATTTGTCGGCACACAAAAACGGTCAATTCGGCGTCGATTTCGCCATTGTTCTTCCAAAAGTAAAGTTTCTTTGCCATTTTCAATTTTCCAAAAACTAATCCAATTTTCGTGATTTATTCGAACTTGAATATTTCCATTTGTAAAAATGGCTTCTTGCCCAGTAGTTTTTTCTACATTTTCAAAATGTTCAGCCCAAGGATAAGTTGTATCTACAGTTTTTATAGAAATTTTTGGACAATTTTGAGTAATTTCTTCTTCAAGAGCCCAATTTTCATCATCCATTTTTCGTTCAAGAGTCATTCTTACTCGAACAGAATTTTTTCCCCAAGATTCAATCCAAACTGTACCAAATTCATCTTTTATAATTAAACGATTTTCTTTTTGCATTATCATAATTTATATTTTTACTTACAAATTATTTTTTCTGCAATATGTTATAAATATTAAATCAAAATTAAATTCCAATATTTTCAAGTTCTTTTAATAAAGCCGTGCAACCTTCGTTTATATCATTCCAAGTTGCATAAAAATTTCTTGTATACCAAGGATCCGCTACATCACGATTTTTTCCAGCAAAAGACATTAAATATCTGATTTTATTTTTTTCATCATTTCCAACAATTCTTTTTAAATGACGTTCATTTTCGCTGTCCATAATCACTAAAAAATCAAAATCTTCATAATCTTGTTTTGTAACTATTCTTGCTCGATGATTTGAAAAAGGAATATTGTGTTGTTCTAAAATTTCTCGCGTTCCTCTGTGCATTCCATTTCCAATTTCATCATAATCAGTTGCGGCAGAATCTATATAAAAATCTTTTTCGTAACCATTTCTTTTAACTAAATCTTTAAAAAACATTTCTGCCATTGGAGAACGACAAATATTTCCATGACAAATAAATAAAATCTTTTTCATACAAAATGATGATAACAAAAAAAACTTTTACTGAAAACAGATTTTTTTAACAAATCTTTTCTTTATCTTTTCACCAATTTTTGCCGATACTAAAATGAGGTTTACTATGAAAAAATCATTCTATTTTTTTGCTTTTTCTATCTTTTTAATTTTTTCTTTTACAAGTTGTGCACCAAATTTTATAGATAGTGAATATAGAAAAGCTCCAAATGTTGAATACAATAGTGCTGGAAATATAACAATTTCTGTTCCAAAAATAAATTCAGAAACAAAATACATAACAATTTATCGTTTTAATGCAAGTAATGAAAATCCTTCTAATTCTACAAATGGCGTTCCAATCGGAATGATAAATACACAAACTTACACAGAAGATTCTTATACATTTTTAGATTCTTATGCAAACAATGAAAGAAGTTATTGTTACAGATTAAAATATTATATTTCTGAAGATAATATTTCTTTTACAAATTGGTCAAAAAAAATTTCCATTACAAAAGACACTCAAACTTACGGTTTAGATTATGATTTAACTTATGAAAAAATTGATTTAAAATATGATGAAGTTTCAAATATTTTAACTTTAGATTCAATTCCAACTTTTACGAGTTCTGCATCTTCAGAAATAAAATCTTCTTTTGAACAAAATCCTTACATTGCACTTGAATGTTATGATGGAAATACAAAAATAGATTCAGTATTGATGCCTTTTTCTATTTATGATGATAAAACATTAAATGTAAGAAATTTTGTTCCAGAAAAATTTCTTTCTTATGAAATTAGAATTTTAGGATTTGTTTCTATAGAGCATAGTAAATTTATTTTTGATGAAGATGATAAAAAAATTATTCGTCAATATACATTTACAGAACCTTCAGAAGTTACAGGCATTACAAGTTTTACAATTTCAAATTCTTCCGAAAATCAAGGAATTCCATATTAGTTTTTTATAAGAGTGTACGCCAGTAAAGATTCCTATGTTTTTTGTCAACAGAACGAGAGCTCCTGATTCCGTAATTTATTAGTTATGCAACTTCTGTTATTCCAGTGATATTGATTACTGGCTGATGGAAGTTTCTTTTTTCATACGGTTTTTCTGTTTTTAAAATTATGTATAATAATTCA
>CAYPGB010000034.1:13990-17291 GCA_964410365.1 uncultured Treponema sp. | reverse complement strand
ATGAAAATTCCGGGTGGCAAAGCGGAGATATGATTGCGGAAAAACTTGGAATTTCCATAGTTACAGTTCGCCATTATATGAACTATCTTGTAAAGCAAAAACAATTCACCGAAGATATAAATTATTGCACCGGTGGAAGACCTTGTATGCTTTACAAGAAAAACTAAATTTATTTATCATTTTTGTGATTTTCTTTCCATTCTAAAACTGCTTGTTCCATCATTTGCTTTGTAATTTTTCTTCCACAACATTTAGCTTCATCACAATAACCAATTGCATCACATTTTGGAACTAAAAGATTATCACAAATCCATTCCCATTCTGGCGAATAAGATTTTAGTTTTTGTTTTAATTCATTTGAAAGTTGGCGGATTTCTTTGTAAGCACGAGAACATAAACGCATATTCATAAAATGAATCAATCCGCGTAAATTCATTTTCCAAACAATTTTAGTAGACATTCCAAGTGGCAAAATATTTGCAGCATCTTCTTTTGGATAACCTAATTCTTCCAAAGATTGATAAGTTTGCATTATATTTTGAAGTCCATTTTTATAAACTTCTTTTGCTTCATTTTCAAAAGGATAGTAAAATTCATTTTCAATATCCATATTTTTTGCATCAACATAACGAGTTGAACTTTGAAGACGAGTTGTTCCAATGATGTGTGTATATAATTCTCGAATGCAACGAGCAGAATATCCTTCTATAATACAAAACATATCTGGATATTCGGCAACACGCAAATGTCCAGAAGAAATACAATTTTTTGCACGTTTGATGTTTTTTTCTTTATCATCTACAGGGGAATTCCAACAAACTCCAGCACAAAATCCAATTGTATTTAAAGGTTCCTTATCAGTTTGAGGTAAAATTTCAATCATTTCATTCTCCAAAATTGCTTCAAAATCTTTATATTTTATATAAAAAGAAAAATCAACGCAACAATATAAAAATAAAGTGATTAAAAATAAATCAACTAGTGCAAAATAAAGTTTTTTAAGTTAAAATCTTTTTATGAAAATTGATGAACGTTTACAAAAACAAATAGATTTTTCTCTAGAAATTGATAAAGAAAAAAATATTTTCCGCCAAACTCATCTTTCAAATCATGGAAGAAGAGAAAATGATGCAGAACACGCTTGGCACATGGCAGTGATGGCTTATATTTTGCAAGAATATTCCAACGAAAAAATCGATATTGCAAAAGTTATGATAATGTGTTTAATCCACGATATTGTAGAAATTGATGCCGGCGATACTTACGCTTATGATGAAAATGCAAAAAAAACACAAAAGGCTAGGGAAGATGCCGCAAAACAGAGAATTTTTTCGATTCTGCCAGAAGACCAAAAAGAAAATTTGATGATGATTTTTGAAGAATTTGAAAAAAATGAAACTTCAGAAGCAAAATTTGCACATGCAATGGATAATCTTCAACCATTAATTTTAAATAATTCAAACAATGGTGATGATTGGAAAGAGCATAATGTAACGAGCAAACAAATTTACGGTAGACAAGGTGGCACAAAAAAAGGTTCGCAAAAACTTTTTGAATTAACAGAAAAAATAATCCAAGAAAATATAGAAAAAGGAAATATTATTTAGCCAGAACTTAGAGATTTTTTAATCACTTTATTTTGAAAATGCTACGCAAACATCGCAGTGATTTCATTGTCAGGCTTGACTAATTTGTCATTGTCGGGCTTGATCCGACAATCTGTATTGAAAGATTCCCGTGTCGGAGCACGGGAATGACTGTGTTGCATTCGCAACACACGAGTTTGCTTCGCAAACATCACAGTGTTAGTGAAATTTATATAAATAAAAAATAAAGAAATAAAGAAGAATAAATCTGTAAATTAGTTTTTATTCTTCTTGATGAATTGTAAAAAATTTTTCTAAATCTTCCATGCTTGTAATTTTAGTAAGTTCACAAACTTTTTCTCCAGCATCTGTATACAAATCTGAAGAAATATTAATTGTAAAATATTTTTCTAAATCTTTAAAGTTAGCTTCTTCGTTTTCAAGGATAGGTTTTATTTCAGCTAAATTACAATTAATTTTGAAAGATGCTGATGAAAGAATTTTTCCACCATATTTTTTTCCCTCGTAAGGAAGAACAAAAGAAATTACAGAATTTGCAGTAAAACTTGTATTTAATTTTCCTGAAAGTTTATAATCACCTTCTCCTTCAGGGGTAGTTGATGCTATCATTTTATAATCTATATTTCCATCTGCGTCTAAACCAACTGTTAAAATTGCTTCTTTTATAATGAAATCTTCAAGTCCATTTGCTTTTGTAAAATCAACTTTTCCTTTTGCAGCCGCTTCAATATCGCCAGAACCTTTAAGTTGCATTTCTGTTTCAGAAAGTTTTACTTCATTTGTGGAAAATTTAATTTTTGAAATATCAACAGAAATTACTCCAGTTGTATCTAAATCAGAAATATTTCCTGGTTCAGAAGAATAAGAGATTTTTGCTTTTCCTTTTTGTTGTAAATCGTTACAAAATGTTTGAATTTTTTCTTCGATAATTGAAATTTCTGAACTTAATTCATTTAAAGTTATAGCACGATTATTTAAATTTGTAGGATTTGTTTGTAAATCTGTAATACATTCAAATGCTTTTCCGAGTGCCTGTTGAATTTCAGTATTTTCCATTTGTTTTTGGAGTTCTTCAGAAATCATGTTAGTAATGTCATCTCCAGATTTACCTTCATCTTTTAAAGCTTGGACAGAGTTTGCTGCACCAGATGATTTAACATCAGTAATAGAAACTTCTTGAGCAGTTGTTAGAGTTTGTTCAGGTTCTTTTTTACAGCCTGCAACAACTAATGCTAATAATAGAGTTGCTACAATAAACAAATTTTTTTTCATAAAATACCTCTCTTGTATATGAAAATTATAATAAATAAATTGTTATAAAATATTATATAAAAAACGGGGGGGGGTACGCAATACCTTAAAAAACATTTCTTCAAATTTGAAGTAATTGAAAAACCTTCCATAAAGATATAAAATCATAAAAGTAAAATGAATAGGGATATATTAACTTTACAAAATATTGCAAATACTCTTGAACAAAATCCGTTGGCAAGTCAAAGGTCATTGGCAGAAAATGCTAATATGTCGGTTGGATTGATGAACGCAGTTTTAAAACGATTTGTAGAACGCGGATGGATTATGCTTACAAATGTAAATCTCAAAAAACTTTCATACGCTGTTACTCCAGAAGGAATTGCGGAGCTGACTGCAAGAAGTCAAAAATTTGCAAGGCGCACTTTTATGATTGCGAATAA
>CAYPGB010000034.1:0-13890 GCA_964410365.1 uncultured Treponema sp. | reverse complement strand
AGCTGACTGCAAGAAGTCAAAAATTTGCAAGGCGCACTTTTATGATTGCGAATAAATATAATGATACACTTTGCAATCTTGTAAAAACTGCAAAAGATGATGGAAAGAAATCTGTTATTCTTTATGGTTCTAGTTATATAAAATTCCTTGTAGAATATGCTTGTCAAACTTTTCAAATTGATTTTGAAGAACGAAAAATCAACTCAAATTCACTTACTTCAATAGAAAAAAATGCATTGTGTATTGTTGGAGAAATGAATGAAGAAGATGATATAAAATCATTTACAGAAAAAGGTTGTGTAAATCTTTTGGAATTATTAAATCAGGGAGAATAAATTTATGGAATATTACTGCTTAATGGTAAAAACAGGAGCAGAGCAATCTTTTAAAGAGAATGCAATGAACGCATTAAAAGATAAATTTCCAGATATAAAACTTTTCTTTTTTCATAGACTTTTAAAATCAAATAAAGGTGAATATTTTGAACGTCCAATTTTTCCGGGATATGTTTTTTTACAAATAGAAAAATTAACTTCAGAATTTTTAATGATGTTAAAACGTGTTGCAGATTTTTATCGGATTTTAGGAAATAATGAAAATCCTACAAAAATTTTGGGTGATGCTTTAGAAGAATTAAAAATTTTTATACATAATGGTGAACATTGGGGAATTTCTAAAGTAAAAATTTTACCTGGAATGAAAGTTCAAGCTATTTCAGGTCCATTTTGTGGTTTAGAAGGGCAAGTTTATAAAATTAATAGAAAGAAAAAACAAATTACAGTAATGTCTTCATTAACTCAAGATGGCAGAAAATTCGATCTTATGTATGAAGATGCAGAAATTATAAAATAAAAATTATTCCACTGTTCCCACAAGCAATACACGAGTTTCCGTGCTCTTGACTGTCCGACAGGCAGACGGCAAGTTGGTTCTGTCTGTCCGACAATTACACATTATGAATTAACTTATATCATCATTTAAATATGTGAGTTTGATATTTTTCAAATTTAATCCATTTGTTGCGACAAAAACTCTACAAACGCAAAATCTCTCTTTGAATTTAATTTGTCTTGTTATAGAAATATCTTTACCATTTGTTCCATTAAACGTAAATGTTGAAATTGGAATTCCTGTGATAAAAAATGTACAAGGAATTTGAGCTAATTCACTTAAAGAAGAATTTCCTGTCAATGTAACTTCATAAGTTCCTTTATTTTGTACATCTAGTGGAAAAACATAATTTGTATTTGCTTTACATTCTTGATAAGTTAAATCAAATTCGGAAGATTTTCCAATCATTTCAAATTTTAAATTTTCAAGATTTATATCATCTTCATTTTTTGGACGATTTATAACTGTAATTTCATCATCAATTTTTAATAATCGTTTCATTGCATTGGTTTTTAAAACGAATTTACAAATGTTGATTGCCGAGCGTTGAAGTTCTGCCCTTGTTAAATCTCCATTTTGTAGAGAATCTAGAGTATTATCACCGCTTGCGTTTCTGCTTCCGTCTGGACAACACATATACAAATCGTTTTGAGCTTTTACCATACAAGAAAAATCTGTTTTAGAATCAGAATTTTCTTTTCTACAAATTGCAGCCCACCAATCTGTCATAACAATTCCTTCAAAATGCCAATCTTTTCGCAAAATTGTAGTATTTAAATCATACGAACCTGCTGTGTAAAGATGATTTACAAGTCCATAAGTTGTCATAACAGAATCAGCACCGTCTTTGATTGCGATTTCAAATCCTTTTAAATAAAGTTCTCGTAATGCACGCTCAGAAACAATTGAATTTTGAGCATATCGATTTGTTTCTTGATTATTTGCACAAAAATGTTTGATTGTTCCTGTTACATTTGCGGATTGAAGTCCTTGAATTACGGCAGAACCCATTTTTCCAGTTAAAAATGAATCTTCAGAGAAATATTCAAAATTGCGACCATTTAAAGGATTTCTGTGGATATTCATTCCTGGAGCTAAAAGGCAATCAACACGATTTGCAGCCATTTCATAACCAACAAATTTATACAAATTTTTTACTAAATCTTTATTAAAAGTGCAGGCGAGCATTGTTCCAATTGGTAATGAAAATGCTTTTGCTCCACAATCTAATCTCATTCCAGAAGGTCCATCATCACAACAAACAGCGGGAATTCCAAAAACTTCTCTCAGATTTTTAGAAACTCCACCAAGTGCAGAAGCTGTTCCCGGAGAAACAAGAGAACTTCCCATTCCTTCGCCACGAATTATGCAACTTAAATCATCATCAGAAAATTGAGCAACAAAGTCTTTTATATCCGCTTTTTTGTAGTAAACATCTGAAAGTGTGATTTTTGTGGCAAAATTTTGAGGAATTTCTGGCGGAAGATTTTTTTTGCGTCGTTCAGAAGGATTTTCTTGTTGAAGAGGAACTTTTTCCATGGTGAAAGTGCCATCATTTTTTGCGTGCATTCTTTCAAATTCCGAAATTGGAGCCAACGCTTGTTCACATTGTTTTATAACGATTAAATCATCTAGAGAAAATGAAATATTTGGACTTGCAGACCGAACATCATTTCCAATAAAAACAGTGTAAAGACCTTTTTCCAAAACAAAAGCAGATTTATGATTTGTGATTCCGCTATCGTCGTAAGATGCAAAACTTTCAAAAGGAATTGAAAAATCAAGGATTTGCTGTTCTTTTGGTTGTAAAAGTTTTGTTTTTTCAAAACCGACAAGTACTTTTTCTGGTTTGCCTAAAAGTCCATTTGGAGATTGCACATAAATTTGAACAACTTCTTTTCCACTTACCAAACCTTGATTCTCTACAGAAATTTTCAAATCAATTTTTTGATTTTTTTTATCAATGTCAGCTGCATAAGGATTGATTGAAAAATCTGTGTAAGAAAGTCCATATCCAAAAGGATAAAGAACTTTATTTTTTGCAAAAGTTTCAAAATATCTGTAGCCAACAAAAATATCTTCAGAATAATTATTTTCATTTGGATTTCCAAAATACTTGGAAGATGGATAATCAGAAATATCATAAGCGATTGTGTCTGTGAGTTTTCCGCTCGGATTTATTTTTCCTGTTAAAACATCCGCTGTTCCCAAACCGCCAATCATTCCACCTTGCCAAACGTACATTACACCATCGGGATTGATTTTTTGTACAAAACTCATATCGATAATATTTCCGACATTTAAAAGTACAACCATTTTTTTGAAATTTTTGCGGATTTTTTCAAGCATATCAATTTCGGTTTCTGTTAAAAGGTATGAACCTTGAGAAATTGAATTATCTTTATCTTCGCCAGCTGTTCGACCAATTATTGCGAGGGCAATTTCAGATTCTGATGCTGCGTTTGAAACAATTTCTTGAGAAAGAGGCATTTCGTCTTGGGACCAACGTTCTGCTCCCCAACCAATTCCTTCATCATAAGGATGCTCATTTTCCCATTGTTGATAAATTTTTTTAAGATTTTGATTGATTTTTACTTTTCCAGATTCTTCCAAACCTTCGACAATGTTATAAACTTTAGAAACATTAACCATTCCACCAGAACCAGTTCCACTTTTGTAGTAGTGATTTTGAATTCTTCCAAAAATGGCAACTGAAGAATTTTCTTTTAACGGTAAAACGTTATTTTTATTTTCAAGTAAAACACAACCTTCAGCGATAGTTTGTCTAGCAACATTTACATATTCATTCCAATCTAAAACAACTTTCATAAAGAAACCTCAAAAATTGATGTCTTTGTGAAGATACTATGTTTCTTTTTTTTTATCAAGATTTTATTTTCTTATAAAGATAGATTATAATTTTTGAAAATTTATTGGACGAACCATGATGATTATAGTTCAATTAAAAAGGGTAGATTCCCGTGGCGGGTTTCGAGAGCCTCAATCAACGCACGGGAACTCGTGTGTTGATTACGCAACACACGAGTTTACTTCGCAAACATCGCAAGTCTTGAGTAATTTGTCATTGTAACACGAGTTTGCTATGCAAACGTCGCAGGGTTTGACCCGATAATCTATCTAAAATGACAAAATTTATTTTGAAAGTAAATTATTCAAATGTTTTACAAATTCTGCTGGTTCTTTTAATTCTGCACCGGCAATTAACAATGCTTGGTCAAGAAGAACTTCAGAAACATCTTTTATTAAACTTTCATCATCAGAATCTTTGATTTTTGCAATAATTGGATGGTCTGCATTTATTTCCAAAATTGGTTTTAATTCTGGACCGCTTTGTCCCATTGCTTTCATCATTTGAATCATTTGATAACTTGGGTCATTTTCATCAACAACAATACAAGAAGGATTTTCCCCACTTAATGTTTTTGAAAGTTTTACATCTTTTACTTTTTCACCAAGAGCTTTTTTGATTTTTTCAACAACAGATTTGAATTCTTTTTCTTTCTTTTCTGCTTCTTCTTTGTTTCCGCCTAAATCTTCATCTGAACCAGAACGATTTACTGCTTTAAGTTCAAAATCTTTATATTTCCCGAATCCTGGAATAACAATGTCATCAATATCATCATCCAAAACAAGAACTTCAAAACCTTTTGAAACATAAGCTTTTAAAAGAGGATTTTCGCGGAGATTTTTTTCATCGCTACCAGAAATATAATAAATTGCTTTTTGTTCAGGCTTCATTCTTTGAACATAATCAGCAAAACTTGTGTAATTATCATCTCCAGTTCCAGATTTATCAGTTGATTTAAATCTTACAATTTCTGCAATTTCTTCACGATTTGCATAATCTGAATACAAACCTTCTTTCATTGGGCGATTGAAATTCTTTACAAATTTATTCCATTTTTCAATAGAAGATTTTTCTTTGTCTGTAGGATTTTCTGATTTTTTTGCTTTATCTGCTTCTTCGCCCATCTTTTTAAATTCACTGAGCAATTTTTTTACAGAAGCTGATTTGATATTATCCAAAATTCTGTTTTGTTGTAAAATTTCACGACTTACATTTAAAGGTAAATCTTCAGAATCGATAATTCCTCGCACAAAACGTAAATATGATGGCAAAAGTTCGCGATCATCATCAGTTATGAAAACTCGTTTTACATAAAGTTTTACGCCACTTTTATAATCTGCTTGATACATATCAAAAGGTGCAACTTGAGGAATAAAAAATAAAGTGGTATATTCTTGAGTTCCTTCTGCGTGAGTATGAATGTATTTTAAAGGTTCTTGTCCATCATGAGCAAAAGTTTTGTAGAATTCGTTATAATCTTCATCTTTTAATTCTGATTTTTGTCTTGTCCACAAAGCAGAAGCGGTATTTACTTGAGAAACTTTGTTTTCTGATGAAGTTACGTTTCCTTTATCATCGTATTTTTTTTCTTCATAATGAAGATAGATTGGGAATGCAATGTGGTCGGAATATCGTTTTACAAGTTCTTCAATCTTCCAGCGAGAAGCAAATTCTTTTGATTCATCATTTAAATGCATTTCTACAGCAGAACCTGTTTTGTTTAAATCATCAAATCCATATTTTTTAGCTTCTTCTGAATCAATTGCAATTTCATCAATATCGTAAGAATTTGTGCCATCAGAAGACCAGTGCCAAATTTTTCCATCACTAGCAGCTTTTCTTGTATAAACATCAATTTTTTTTGCTGCCATAAATGCTGAATAAAATCCAACACCAAACTGACCAATTAAAGCGGAATCTTTTGCAGCTTCTGTAGTAAGTTTTTCCATAAACGCTTTTGTTCCAGAACGAGCGATTGTTCCCAAATTGTTTGTTAAATCTTCATCTGTCATACCAATTCCAGAATCTTGAACAGTAAGAACAGAATCTTTTTCATCAAACATAATGTCAATTCTTGGTTCAAATTTTATTGATTTGTAAGAATCGTCAGAAACTGTGAGATATTTTAATTTATCCAAAGCGTCTGATGCATTTGAAATAATTTCTCGAAGGAAAATATCTTTGTTTGAATAAAGTGAATGAATGATTAATTTTAGAAGTTGATTTACTTCTGTTTGAAATTCATGTTTTGCCATTTATAAACCTCTTATAAAAAATCAATGAGAAATTGTTAATTTGTGATTTGAATTTTAACTACGATTTAAAAATTGCAGTTAAATGAATTTGCGACGCAAACTCTAATATTTTAAAATTAATAAAGAAACATCGCAAATTCAATAAAAATTTTTAAAGGTTTTTGTTATTTTTTGTCTGATTTTGTTTCTGATTTATTTTCTAACGATAAATCGCCATCTTTTATCCAACCAATTTTTCTAAAAATTAAGCCGAAAGCCCAACAAAGAAGTGCAGGAAGAACAAAACAAATCATAATTAAACCAAACCAGTTCATAAATGTTGGAGAAATTGATGTTGCACCATGTAAAATTGCAGTTTCGCTTGGATTATACCAACCAGAAATTGTTCCAATTTGACCAACTAGTCCACAAGTTCCCATTCCAGAACTTACAGCGGCTCCGTTCATTTCAAGTTTGAAAACACAAGTTGCAATTGGACCAGTTATTGCTGAAGTTAAGATTGCTGGAATCCAGATTTTTGGATTTTTGATGATATTTGGCATTTGTAACATTGAGGTTCCTAATCCTTGTGAAAGAATTCCACCCCAACGATTTTCTTTAAAACTTAAAACGGCAAATCCGACCATTTGAGCACAACAACCAGCAACTGCGGCTCCTCCAGCAAGTCCAACGAGTCCAAAAGCAGCACAAATTGCAGCAGAACTGATTGGCAATGTAAGAGCAATTCCAACTACGACAGAAATTAACATTCCCATCCAGAATGGATGAAGTTTTGTTGTCCAAACTAAGAATTTTCCTACAGAATTTGCGGCAATACCAATATATTTTGCAGTTAAAACTGTTAATAATACTCCAACAAAAATAGTTACCGCTGGAGTAACGATAATATCAACTTTTGTTTTTTTACTTACAAAACGACCACATTCTGCCGCAATAATTGCAATAATTAAAACGGCAAGAGGTCCGCCCGCTCCGCCAGTTACATTTGCCGCAGCACCAACCGCAACAAGACTGAATAAAACTAAAGCAGGAACTTGCATTGCAAAACCAATTCCAACTGCCATTGCTGCACCAACAACATGACTTTCAGAAGCAAAATTTCCAGCATCAACTAAAAATTGAAAAACAGGATTTGTTCCCAATCTTAAAAGTTGTTGTCCTAAAGTTTTGATGATTGTACCAATCAATAAAGAAGCAAAAAGTCCTTGTGCCATTCCAGACATTGCATCAATACAATAACGTTTTACATATTTATTCATAATAATCTAACCATAACATTTTATATATAAGTTTGGAATATAGTTTTACTGTTTATCTTCGTTTTCTATGAGAACAGTTTTCATTGTAACTTCGACTTTTTCATCATAACAAGCAAAAACTTTTTCAGTAAATTCTTTTTTTAATTTTGGAGTGATTAAACTTACAAGCGGAACGATTATCAATCCTCCAATCATAGCAAGTGCTCCGCAGTTTATAGGATTCATAAATTTTAAAAAGATATTTGCAAGTGTAATTCCTACTCCAAAAATAAAACTTGCCCAAACTGATGCTTTTGTCGTTTTTTTCCAAAATAATCCATATAAAAATGGTGCTAAGAAAGCTCCAGCTAACGCTCCCCAAGAAATTCCCATAAGTTGAGCAATAAAAGTTGGTGGATTTAATGCAATCACAACGGAAATTACAATAAAAAATACAACAAGAATTCTCATGGCAAGAAGCGATTTTTTTTCATCCATCTTTTTAAAACAAGTTTCTTTTAAAACATCTAAAGTTAATGTTGAACTTGAAGTAAGAACTAAAGATGATAGGGTAGACATAGAAGCAGAAAGAACTAAAACTACAACAATTCCAATCAAAATATCAGGTAAAGATG
Organism: uncultured Treponema sp.; assembly: GCA_964410365.1. GTDB lineage: Bacteria > Spirochaetota > Spirochaetia > Treponematales > Treponemataceae > Treponema_D. The sequence goes on along the minus strand of CAYPGB010000034.1, from coordinate 6,002 downwards.
ATAACATTGAAGGAACTATATTATCGTAAAGAATTGTTCCATTTTCTGTATAAATTGATGGATTATCAAAAAGTCGGCCAAATCCACCGAGAAAATAACATCCGCCAGAAATTATAACAGCAAAAATTGTAGAAACGATTGTTCCGGTTTTAACTGCTTTTTCTGATTTTATTGCGTAAAATTTTCCAACCATTTGAGGAAGTCCCCAGGTTCCAAGTGATGTTAAAATCACAACTCCCAAAAGATTTAATGGATCTGGTCCAAAGAAAGACACAAAAGGTCCTCTCATATGTTGCAAAGAAGATGCAGTATTTGCTGAATCAACTGGAATTTCAGAAAGTTGTTGAATGGCAGAAAGAAACCCTCCGCGACCATTTAAAACCGCAATGATGATTGCAACAATTCCACCAAGCATAATAATTCCTTGAATAAAATCGTTAATTGCGGTTGCCATATATCCACCAAGAATTACATAAACGGCGGTGAGAACAGCCATTCCAATTACGCAATATCTATAATCGATATCGAAAGCCAAACCAAATAATGTAGAAAGTCCTTTATAAACTGATGCTGTATAAGGAATTAAAAAAACAAATGCAATTATGGATGCAACAATTCTTAAAGAATTACTATCATATCTTTTTCCAAAATACTCAGGCATAGTTTTTGCATCAAGATGATGAGTCATAACTCTAGTTCGTCGTCCCATCACAACCCAAGCAAGTAATGACCCGATAAAAGCGTTTCCTAAACCAATCCAAGTTGATGCGAGTCCATATTTCCAACCAAATTGACCAGCGTAACCAATAAAAACTACAGCAGAAAAATATGATGTTCCATATGCGAATGCTGTGAGCCAAGGTCCTACAGAACGTCCTCCAAGAACAAATCCATTTACATCAGTTGCTGTTTTTCTAGTGTAAACACCAACGCCAATCATAATAATAAAAAATACTAATAATAAAATAATTTTTATAAACATAAAAAATTCCTTGATGATATTAAAACAAAAAAAGTCCTATTTCGCAAATGGAAATAAGACTTTTTTAGAAAATTTATTCTATTATATCAATTTAGTTTTGAGATTCTGTATCTTCATCTTTTTCTTTTGAAAGCATTACGTTTGTAAGAATTCCTAAGATGAGGGCACAAGCAACTGTTCGGATTTCAACTTTGCCAAAACTTACAACCATTCCGCCAACTCCTGTAATAAAAATTACTGATGCAACGAAAAGATTTCGGTTTTTGTTTAAATCAACTTTCTGGAACATTTTAAATCCTGAAACTGCAATAAATCCGTAAAGTGCAATGCAAACTCCGCCCATTACGCAAGATGGAATTGTTTCTAAGAATGCAACGAGTGGAGAAATTAATGAAAATACAACGCAGAGAATTGAACATCCCCAGATTGTGATTGTAGATGCATTTTTTGTGATTGCAACGCAGCCGATTGATTCACCATAAGTTGTGTTTGGACATCCGCCAAAAATTGTAGAAACCATTGTTCCAACGCCGTCGCCCAAAAGTGTTCTTGTAAGTCCTGGTTCTTTTAATAAATCTTTTCCGATGATTGCAGAAAGATTTTTGTGGTCAGCAAGATGTTCTGCGAAAACTACAAATGCAACTGGAACGTAAGCAGCAAAAATTGTAAGAAGATAAGAACCTGTGATTCCTTTTAATCCTTCAATTCCGCCAAGTGCAAAAGTGAATTTTGGAAGAGCCAAATATCCAGATAGAGTAGTGAAGTCAAGTGATTTTAAAGCACCATAATTGATTACGATTAGTGATGGAATATTTGCAACTGAACCGATGATTGCAAAAATTGATGCGAGCAAATATCCGGCAAGAATTCCAATGATAAAAGGAATGAGTTTTCCGATTTTTTTGCCATAAGTTGAACAGAGCATTGTTACAGCCAAAGTTACAAGTCCGCAGATGAGAGCAACGTAAGTACTTCCGCCTTCAACGTTACTTTTGAGTAAATCACCTACAGCATTTGCAGAAAGACTTAAACCGATGATTGAAACTGTTGGTCCAATAATTACAGGAGGCATAAGAATATCAATCCATTTTACGCCACAGAATTTTACGATAATCGCGATGATTACATAAACAAGTCCTGCCATTAACGCACCGATGATTAAACCCCAGTAGCCGATTTGCATAGAAGCAGCACCGCCAAAGGCACTCATCATAGAGCCGATAAACGCAAAAGAACTGCCTAAAAAAACAGGGCTAGAACTTTTTGTAAATAACAAATAAACAAAAGTTCCAACCCCGGCACCAAATAAAGCAGCAGATGCAGAAAGACCATTTCCCACGATTGCAGGAACAGCAATCGTGGCAGCCATAATTGCTAGAAGCTGTTGAATTGCAAACAAAAATGTTTTTCCAATACCCGGTTTGTCTTTAATACCATAAACCAAACTCATTTTATAAAACCTCTTTTATTTTAAAACTTATTAATTATACCCACTAGAAAATAATTGGTCTACTTAATAAAATAGAAAAATATTGGAAGGTCGTGCGTTCGAATCGCTGCGATTCTTTTTGTAATTTTTTTAGACCCAGTAGCTCAGTTGGATAGAGCATCTTGAGCCAAGTGAATGCTAAAATCTTTTTTTCAAAAGATTTTTTAACGCATTTTCTATAATATAACCTAAGCGGAAGGTCGTGCGTTCGAATCGCTGCGATTCTTTTTAATTTTTTTTAGACCCAGTAGCTCAGTTGGATAGAGCATCCGCCTCCTAAGCGGAAGGTCGTGCGTTCGAATCGCATTTGGGTCATTTTTTTTGTTGTTTTATCTGCATTACTGAAAGATTCCCGTGTCGAAGCACGGGAATGACAAAGGAAGAGAGGTGATTGATTTATGTATGGAAGAAGAACCTAAAAAGAGAATGTTTTTGTATTGGGGGGGGGTAGACAGAATATACATTATGAATTGTGAAACTCTATAACTAAAATGATTATTTGCATTGTCTGTACTGAAAGATTCCCGTGTCGAAGCACGGGAATGACAAAGTTTGATGAAAGTAAATTTAAAACTATGTAAAATAAAATAGACAATTTAAGAATTAATATTAAATATCTTCTTTGGCTCTATGTAACGACCGTTCTTTTGAAAATCCTTCTGGAAAACGAGCTTTTAGTTTGTCGATATTAGTTTTCATTATGTCCTCGTACTCAATATCAAGAGCGGTTGCAAGTTCAGCAATCATCCACAAACAATCGCCCATTTCTTTTTTGATATGTTCTTTGTCTACAGGATGACCTTGATATTTTTTCTGAAAGATTCCTGCAACTTCACCAGCTTCTGATGCCAAACCAAACACCGCATGATAAATCATTTCTTCTTTTTGTTTTTCATTATTTGGAATTTTGCAAGTTCTCATCGCTAATTTTTGATATTCATTTGGTGTCATAATAATTTGTCCTAAAAAAGTTTTTTAGATGTGAAGAACTATAAAAATGCAAAACATCTGATTTTTTTTACAAAATTATCTTTCTTACACATCAAATTTATCTCAGTTTGCCCACAATCCGTGAAGATTGCAATATGCATAAGCACGTTCAACTTTATCGTCATCAGATAAAACAAATTTTGCTTGAGGTGCTTCTCCTGGTTTTAATTCCTTCAACTGATTTAAATTTTTTGATTCCAATGCTATAAATTCAATAAAATGTTTTTCTTCCATTGGATGAGTTACAGAACCGATTTTTACTTCAACCGTATTTCCCTGCACTTCTACAACAGGAACATGTTTTTCTTGCGCAGCGTCAGTTGTATTTGGCTCAAGTTGAACCATAGCTTCGCCGCAGCAAATTGTATCGCAAGCAGATTCTTTTAACATTGCGATAACTTTCTGACATTTAGAACATTTGAAAAATTTACTTTTCATGCCACTATACTCCTTATGAAAATTTATATCTCTAATTATAACATATTTAAAAAAAACTACATCAAAATCTCAAATTAAAATATAAAGTTATTTTTTTCATTTTTTTTTGAAGATTTTGGTTTAGTGGCAGTTTTTTTACAAAATTTCAGTCTTCTGGCTGTATAAACGCTTTTGTTTCAGCGGCACTTAAGACTTCTGTAAACTGGCGGTTTTGCCAAAAAAAGCGGTCGTTAAATATTGGCACACAAGTTTGTTCGTTTGCTCATCAAATGAATAATTTTCTGTGTTTTCAAAAAACTCAACAATCAACTGTCGAAACCTAATTATATTTATGTTACAATAAAGTTATGACACAAACAGAACAGCAAAAAAACGCAAAAAAATTTGCAGAAAACTGGCGTGACAAAGGCGACGAAAAGCAGGAAACACAGCGATATTGGATAGGGCTTCTTGGAGAAGTTCTTGGGATTTCAAGCCCTACTTCATACATTGAGTTTGAAAAACGCGTAAAACTCTCCCATACAAGTTTTATCGATGCGTACATTCCAGAGACAAAAGTCCTTATCGAACAGAAAGGAATCAAAATTGATTTGAACAAGGCCTACGAGCAGAGCGACGGTGCGATATTAAGTCCGTACCAACAGGCAAAAAGATACGCGGATGAAATGCCGTATGATATCCGCCCTCGCTGGATTGTCGTTTCAAATTTTGCTGAAATCCACGTGCACGATATGAACAAACCGAACGAACCGCCAGAAGTCATCTTCTTAAAAGACTTGGAACGCGACTTCTACAGGCTAGAATTTTTAGTTGACCGAAAAAATGAAAATATCCGCAGAGAAGAAGAAATTTCTCTTGCCGCAGGAAAACTTGTTGGAAAACTTTACGACGCTTTGATAAAAGAATACATAAATCCAACAGCGGAAAGTTATCGTTCGCTTAATATTTTATGCGTCCGTTTGGTTTTCTGTTTCTACGCTGAAGATGCGGGACTTTTTGAAACAAGAACGAGTTTTGAAGATTACATAAAATCTTTTGCGGTTGAAAACGTGAGAGACGGGCTTATCAAATTTTTTAAAGCACTTGATACAAAACTTGAAAATCGCGACAAGTACGATTTGAAATTAAAACCATTTCCTTACGTGAACGGCGGACTTTTCCACGACGAGAATATTGAAATCCCAAACTTTACAGAAGAAATTATAAACGTTCTTATAAACGACTGTGCTTCGTTCGACTGGCACGAAATAAGCCCGACAATCTTCGGCGCAGTGTTTGAAAGCACATTGAACCCGGAGACGCGGCGCAAGGGCGGAATGCACTACACTTCAATCGAAAATATCCACAAAGTTATAGACCCGCTTTTCTTAGATGATTTAAATGAAGAATTTGACGAGATAATGGGTGTGAAAAAAAGTCATTCCGAACTTGATTCGGAATCTACAGAAGAGATGCTGAATCAAGTTCAGCATGACGGACGAAATCAAGTTAGGCGCGGCACAAGCCTTAAAAATCGTTCCGCATCACTCGCCGCTTTCCAGAAAAAACTTGGAAGTCTCACATTCTTAGACCCAGCGTGCGGAAGCGGAAATTTTCTAACGGAAACTTACTTGAGCTTACGCAGACTTGAAAACAAGGTGATTTCTGCGCTGAACAAGGGCGAAAAAGTACTGGGCTTCGACGAGTTCATAAAAGTGAAAATCAGCCAGTTCTACGGAATCGAGATAAACGACTTCGCCGTTACGGTCGCAAAGACTGCGCTCTGGATTGCAGAAAGCCAGATGATAAACGAAACAGAGAAAATCGTCAGCCAAGAGATTGACTTCCTGCCGCTCAAAACGCAAGCGAACATTGTGGAAGGCAACGCGCTAAGAATGGACTGGGCGACGTTTAAGAACCTTGACGGAAGCAAAACCGAACAGCCGATGCTGTTTGAATTTGACGATGAGCAAAAAGAATGTCACCCTGAACAAAAGGAACGTCATTCCGAACTCGTTTCGGAATCTACACAAGAGATTCTGAGACAAGCTCAGAATGACGAAGAAGAACAAGTTCAGCATGACAATCACTACGACTACATTATGGGAAATCCGCCGTTTATTG
>CAYPGB010000033.1:0-20971 GCA_964410365.1 uncultured Treponema sp. | reverse complement strand
TGTCTTCCAAAGTTGAAGTAAATAATTTTTACAAAATGGCATTTGAATATCAAAAAATTATGATGATTTATGAAAGTGCCATTAAACAGCTTGAAACTAAACTTGAAATTTTAAATAAAGAAAATAAAGTAAACGGTCGCAGAAATCCTATTGAAACTATAAAATCGCGCTTAAAATCTCCAGAAAGCATTGCCGGTAAACTTGAGAAAAAAAATCTTCCATTAAATTTTGAGTCAATGATTGAAAATTTAAATGATATTGCTGGAATTCGCGTAATTTGTCCGTATATTTCTGATATTTACAAAGTTCGTGATATTCTTTTAAAACAACCTGATATAAGACTTATAAAACAAAACGATTATATTGAAAATCCAAAAGAGTCTGGTTATAGAAGTTTGCATATTATTGTAGAAACTCCAGTTTATCTTTCACAATCTGAACACAATGTAAAAGTGGAAATTCAAATGCGTACTATTGCAATGGATTTTTGGGCAAGTTTAGAGCACGAACTTCATTACAAAACTAGCACCAAGGTTCCAGAAAGTGTTCGACGGGAACTTTATCGTGTTGCAGAAACAATCGCAATGACTGACAGAGAAATGGAAGAAATTGCAATCGAATTGCAGTCTTTGGATTAAATGATTTCTAAAAACAATACGTATACATTTTTTTCTATTCTTACCGATAATCAAAATATGAAAAAAATTGTATTCGTATTTTTAAATTTGTGTATTTTTGGTTTTCAAAATATATTTTCGCAAGAAATTAGTCAAAATCAAAAGAAAATTTATACAGAAACACAACAAAAATTAAAAATTACAAGTGATGATGTTTTTATAGAAAAAGATTCCAAAAATGATGGATTTCATCTTTACATTCGTAAAAAAGAAGGTGTTGAGTCAATTTTATTAACAGAAACCGCAAAAGACCCAAACGGAAAAGAAGATAGTTATGCTTACAGAGCAGATGAATACAATGAAATAAATGGTGATGAAATTCGTTTTTTAGATGGAAAACAACTTGTTTCAGAAAATGCAAAATATAGTCTTGTTGATTCAACTGTTGAAGAAACTTCTTTTTTTGGAAAAGCATTTCATATTTATATTCCAAAAAAATTAAATTACGGTTATGAATGGACTCGTCATGGAACTATTGAAGTTGGAGATGGATTTTTTGTAAATATTCGTTCTTTTGAAAAACCTTATGCCGATTATTCTGGGAATTTTATGGATAGTTCTTTTATGTTCAGTTTTATTCCTAAAAAAAAGACAAATCCTCCAGAAAAAAAAGACGTTTTAGATGAACCAAACCTTACAGATAAATATAATCCGATTGCTAGTAAAAGTTTTAAAGAAATTGATGATGAATTAATTTATTCCAAAGGTCCAGAAAGTTTAATTGATGATATAGAACAAATTTTAGAAAAGATTGCTACAAATAAAATGGATTTAATTTTTGTTATTGATTCAACTGGAAGTATGAAAAATGATATGGACAAATTAAAATCAGAATTAATTCCTTCAATGCAAAAAAAATTTGCTAATAAAAATGATATTAGATTTGGTTTAGTTTTTTACAGAGATTACGGTGATAATTTTAATTATAAAAATCTTCCTATTAAAATTTATGATTTTACATCAGATTTTAAAACTTTCCAAAAAAATCTAAATTCGATAAAAATTTTGGGAAGAGAAGGCGGAGATGTTCCAGAAGCAGTTTATGAAGCAATTTTTGGTGCGTGTGAATTTTATAAATGGCAAAAAGATTCTAATAAACAAATTATTTTAATTGGAGATGCAGAACCTCATCCAAATCCAAGAGGAACTCGAAAATATTCAAAAGATTTTGTAATGAATTTGGCAAAAGAAAAGGAAATTCAAATTCATACAATTCTTTTGCCAGAAGATTAAAATTATTTATTATTTTGAGGGATTTTTGAAAGCCCTATTTGTGCCAATTTTTTATAACTTCTTGGTAATTGATTTTGAGAATCTAATTCGTAAACATTTAAAATTTCATCAAAACAAGTTTTTGCGTTATCATATTTTTTAGTTTTTATGTAAATATGACCAAGTTCGTACAAAGCTTCTACATAAGTTGCTGTATCAGAACCGTAACGTTCAATTGTTTCTTTATAATAATATTCTGCATCAGAATAATTTCCACGATCATAAGCATCTTGACCAAGTTGAATCATTTGAATTGATGTAGAATTTTCAGGAATTTCTTTTGTAGTTTTACAAGAAAAGAAAGTAGCGATAAAAGTAAGATTAACTAAAATAAAGATAATTTTTTTCATATAATGATTTTATCCTATGTGAAAATATGTTTCAATAAAAACTTTATTATGATAAAATCAAATTGAAATAAAAAAAGTTACAGTTTTTATTTTGTGGAGGTTGTATGAAAGTTCTAGTTATTGGTGGAGCTGGTTATATTGGAAGTCATGTTGTAAAAGAGATGATGAAAGCTGGGCATAAAGTTACAGTTTTTGATAATCTTTCTAGCGGACTTAGAATGAATCTTTTTCCTGAAAATGATTTTATTTATGGAAACATTTTAATTCCTGAAGATTTGGATTCTGCTTTTTCTAAAGGTTTTGATGCTTTTGTTCATCTTGCAGCATTTAAAGCCGCTGGTGAATCTATGATAAAACCTGAAAAATATTCTGTAAATAATATTACTGGAACTTTAAATATTATGAATGCTGCTGTTAAACATAATTGTTTGAAAATGATTTTTAGTTCTTCTGCAGCAACATTTGGAGAACCTCAATATTTACCAATCGATGAAAATCATCCTCAAAATCCAATTAATTATTATGGATTTACAAAACTTGAAATAGAAAAATTTATGGATTGGTATGATAGCTTAAAAGGTATGAAATTTGCTGCTTTGCGTTATTTTAATGCAGCGGGATATGACCCTGATGGTGAAATTCGCGGACTTGAGCAAAAACCAGAAAATCTTCTTCCAAGAATTATGGAAGCTGCTTTAGGACAACGTTCTTTAAAAGTTTTTGGAACAGATTACGATACTCGTGATGGAACTTGTATTAGAGATTATGTTCATGTAACAGATTTAGCAAGAGCACATGTTATGGCTTTAGATTACATTGCAAAAAATGATAAAAGTTTAAAACTTAATCTTGGAACAGAAAAAGGAACAACTGTAAAAGAATTAATTGAAGCAGCAAGAAAAATCACTGGAAAAGAAATTCCTGCGGAAGCTGCTCCAAGAAGAGAAGGTGACCCAGCAAGTTTATATGCAACTTCAAAATTTGCAAAAGAAACTTTAGGTTGGGAACCAAAATATTCTGATGTAGAAACTCTTGTAAGAACAACTTGGGAAGTGTATAAATAAAAATTAAATTTGTAGGATTTTAGTTTCCTACAAATTTAAAAAAATAAACTTTATTTGAATAATTCAACCAAAGTTTTTGCATCTTTTAAAAGATTATCTAAAATGCAATATTCATTTGGTTGATGTGCTTGGTCGTCTAGCGTACTCCAAACTACAGCAGAATATCCTTTTCGGCGAAGTTCTGCTGCAACAGTTCCTCCTCCAATTCCAATAAATTTTGCTTCAATGTTGTGAACTTTTTTTAATACTGCGGCTAATTTTTGTGCAACTTCAGAATTTTTAGAAGTCGCAGGAGATTCAGAATGTTGTGGAGTTGAATATTCTATTTTTACGTTATAATCTTTTTCAATTTTTCTGCATAAATCATCAACTTTTTCTAAAACTGTAGAGAGTTTATACTGTGGTAAAATTCTACAATCCATATAAAAACAATCTTCACCAGGAATTATATTTGTACAATCAACATTTTTTTCGCGTTTTGTTGGCTGAAAAGTTGAATAATTTGGTTCAAATAGTTCATCTTTTGCATTAAAAACGTTTTCGAGATTGTGAAGTTCCAAAATCAATGCACTTGCCGCAAGACAAGCGTTTGCTCCATTATCTGGGCGAGAACCGTGAGTTTGTTTTCCTAAAACGTGAAATTTTAACCAAAGAATATTTTTTTCAGCAATTTCTATTGTTTCTCCGTTTGAGTCGCCGCCATCTGGAATTATAAATAAATCATTTTTTTGAAATAAATTTGTATTTTCCAAAAGCCAATTAATTCCGTATGTGCTACCATTTTCTTCGTCAGCGACAAAAAGAAGTTTTATCGTTTTTGAAGGAATAATATTTTTTTCAAGATAATAAAGTCCTGCTAAAATTGCACTGCAAAGTCCTTGCTGATTGTCTTCAACTCCGCGACCAATTATTTTTCCATCTTTTTCAAGAACTTCCCAAGGATTTGAATTCCATAGTTTTATTTCTCCAGTAGGAACAACATCAAGATGTGCCATCACCCAAATTTTTTGTGAATCGTCTTTTCCGTGAATTGTTACAACAAGAGAAGGTCTTTTTCCGGAAGAAACACGAGAATCTGGAGCTTCAAATCTTTCTATATTTTTAAATCCTTTTTCAATCAAATATTTTTCCAAAGCATTACATTTTTCTGTTTCTCCATCACCACCACCTTCTGGAGCAATTGCAATGTGAGATGTAAGTAAAGTTTGAAGTTTTATCATTTCTTGGCGATTGTTTTCAAAAAAATCATTCATATATTTTTCCTTTTTTAGATGAAATTATCTAATTTTAAACATAATTCCAATTAAAGCTAGTGTGATTAAAATTTGCATAATCATAAATTTTAACAAAACTTGAGTTGGCGACCATCCTCTGTTTTTTCGCATATGATCGTGTAATGGAAATCTGATGTTTTCAAAAATTTTGATTTTAAAAAATCTTAATAAAAATACTTTTAAAAGTCCCATTCCACCGTTTATAAAAATGATTGACGATGTTGCAAGAAAAATTAAAGGATTTCCAGTTAACATTACGCAAACTCCAGTAAAAAATCCTAATGCACGACTTCCTGCATCTCCCATTAAACATTTACTTGGATAAGCATTGTGCCATAAATACCCCATTACAACTCCCGCCATAGCAAAAATCATAATTGCACAATTTGGACCAGAACGTAAATGAGGAACCAAAAGATATTCTGCAAAATCTTTATGACCTATTAAAAAGTAGAAAATAATTCCTAGTGTGATAAGTCCAATCAAAACTAGTGATGAAGAAAGTCCATCAACTCCGTCTGTGCAATTTGTCGTATTTATAGAAGCCCAAATCATTATTGTTGAAATTGCAATATAAACAACAGGATTTACAGGAATTTGATGAGATACAAATGGCAACCAAAATTTTACAATTCCATCTTCTGAAATTCCTTTTAATCCAAAATATAAAATACAGGAAGCTGAAATACTTATGATTAAATCTAAAGAACCTTTTAAATATTCTCCCCAAGAATTTACACTTCTATCATCAAGATAACCAGAAAGCATTGTGAGCCAAGTTAAAAGAATAATTCCACCGCGCATTAAACTCATTGGAACAACTAAAATGCAAATCAGAACAAAAATTGTGATAAAAATAACTCCCGCACCAGTTGGTTTTCCTTTTGCGGCGTCTGCATTTTCTTTTAAAGTGAATTCACGACCTCTATCGTGCGGTAATTTATCATAAAATTTTGGAATTAATTTATAAGAAAGAAAAAATCCTAAATATAGTGCAACTGTAATTAAAACAGCATACGATGTAAAAAGTCTTGCTGGTCCCCAATATTGTTGAAGCCATTGACCTAAATAATAAAGCATAAGTTCCTCCCAAGAAATTGCTTTAAAATATTTTAATATGAAATATGTGTAATTCCTGTAAAAACCATAACTACATCATGTTCATTACAATATTTTATAAATTCTTCATCAGTTTCTGTTCCTCCTGTTTGAATGATTGCAGAAACTCCATTATCAATAATATCTTTTATAATTTCGCAAAAAGGAATTGATGTGTCGCAAACCAAAATATCTGCTAGTTTTGAATCAGTTCCATTTTGATTATTTCTTAAAGAATGTTTTTTTGCTTCATAAAAAACGTCTTCAATTGCTTTTACTGATGATGTTGCCGCTTGAGAAATTCCTACAATAGAATTATCTTTTATCAGCGTTGCAGAATAAGAACGTGTGATTGAAGTTAAAAGCATTCCAAAAGCCATTTCATCAGTTTTGTGTTGTGAAGGACGATTTTTTGTTTTTATATACCAATGATTAAATAATTTTGTGTCGCGAGTTTGAATTAAAAGTCCACTGTTAATTAATTCTATATCAAAAGGAGTGATAGAAACTTTTGCCGTTGGAATTAATCTGATTTTTTTATTTTCTGACAGAATTTGTTTTGCTTCTGATGTAAAACCTGGTGCAACTACGGCAGAAAAATCGCAATCAACAATTTGTTTTGCAGCATTTTCATCGATTACCGCACTACAAGCAAAAGTTGCATCTTTGATATTTTTTTTGTCGTAAGTATATGTTTTTTTGAAAGAATCTAAAACACTTGTAGAAATTGTTGCTCCCAAAATTGATTTTAATTTTACTGCAATTGTAAAAACTGTTCCCGTTAAAGGTGTAAATTGGGTTGTAAAATCATAACCATCGCTATTTGTACTTTTTACCGAAAACTGATTTTTTAAAGTAGAGTAGAGCATACTGATTATTTCCCAACTGTAAGAAATGTCAGAAATATTATTATAACTTAAATCTTGTCCTTGAATTTTTGCATGTTTACTAAAAGCTCCTGTTTCTGTTGGAAATTTATAAAAACAAGCTTTTTGTTGGGCATTTTTACCACTTTTTAAATTAATATCTTTTTTAAATGGATACATAAGATAATTTATAAAATCTTTATTTAGTTTTGTGTTTGATAAAATTGTATCTGAAATTGCTCCATCATAAGCACTAGAAAGATTTAAAGCTTTTGCCGCAAGATAACGTCTAAAATCTGGAGAAATATTATCAGTTTTGAGTTGAACAATTGCTTCTTTATAATCTGCTGGGTCTGTTAAAATTAATAGATTTTCATAATTTTCGTAAGAAGTTCGCATTATTGTAGAGATAAAAAAATCTAAAGGTTTTGCAGAACCAGGAGGACCTTTTATATCGTCAAAATTTTTTAATTCTGGAGTAACGTTTATACATACAAGTTGAATTGTATTTGGAATATCTTTTTTTATAAAATTATATTTTTCTTCTTGTTCGTAAAGTCTAGAACTTAAAATTCTATTTATTAAAGAAAAATCAAGATTTACTTGATTTAACGATTTTACAAGATTTTCTTCATGAACAACTGATATTTTTTGTTTTTTTAAAAATTCTTCAGTTTCATTTGCACTAAATAAAGTCCATCCAGAAGAAGAAAGATATTCTGCCAATTCCAAAAGATTTTCTGTATTTTCAACATGAATTAAAGCATTTTTGTTCATTCTTTTATAATAATCTAAAAAAAAGACAATAACAACTGAGCAAGTTCATAATTTGTATTTAAGTTTCAATACTTATTACTTGCCAAGTAATTTTGCGATGTAAAACTATTCTAATATGCATTTTTCTCATCACCTTACATAAAATGCAATTATTTAATTATTTCATCTGCGTAATCAGTGGAAAATTCTTATAAACCAATTTTACACATAATTGGAAGATGATCAGAAAAACCTTCTCCCGTAAAAATTTTATACGATTTTGGAATATTTTCATCAGTTATCCATTCTCCGTTTGTACAAACTTCAAATTTTTGAAAAGTGATGTTGTCATTTATAAAAAAATTATCAATTCTTTCCCAATTTTCTTTATAATAGTAAGAACCAATTTTTGTTGTAAAAGTTTTATCATCATTAATCCAAGGTGAAAAAACACAAATATTATTTTCATCATTTCGTAAACAAATTTTTAATTTAGAATTTTCTTCTTTCCAGATAAATTCATCAATATCTTTATTAAAATCTCCGCAAATTAAAAATCTTTCTTTTTGTAAAATGTTTTTACTTAAAACAAATTCTTGCCATTGTCGCCAAATTTCTCCTTGCTGAATTCCACTTACTTTTGATTTCCAGTGATTTACAAACAAAAATAAATCTTTACCATCGAGTGAAATTTTTAATTCCAAAGTAGGACGTGAGCTTGGCTGATTTTCGTCCATAATTCTAATATCCATTGAATGAATTTTCATATCTTCTAAAGGGATTTTAGAGAGAGCGGCTAATCCTATAGATGAGTTTTCATCTTTGTAAAAACTTCCATAATTCCAAATTTTGTTTTGATTCCAAGAATTTCCAGAAAGTTGATTGTAAATGTCATACAAAATGCCTTCATTTTCTATTTCTTCAAAAATAAAAATATCCGCATCCAAAATTGTAATGACATCACAAAGTCTTTTTAATCTAGTTCTGTATTTTTCTTCATCCCAATAGACTGAATTCCTAAAATTTGAATATTCAGAACCACTAGTTTGCGAGTCAAAAAAAGTTTGAACATTCCAATTCACAACAGAAACAAAAGAATCTCCAGAAGAATTTTCTTTACAAGATTCTAGTGAACATGAAACAAGAAAAACTCCAACAAAAATAAAAACAAACCCGAGAAAAAACCGCCTCATCAAAAAACCTCTATAAGTAATATATGAAAAAGCGTTCATTTTCGGAATTTTTTTTGAAAAAAAATTAAAATTTTTAAGAAAATGTATTTAAAAAAAGATTATTTTAAAATCACCCAAGTTGCTCCAGTTCCGCCATCATGTTTTGATTTTGGATGACCTGAAGTTCCGCATCGTTTATCACTTTCTATAATTTTTCGAACTAATTCTCCAAGCACAGGATCTGTTCCGGTTGTGTGAATTCCTTTTCCGTGAATAATCAAAATTTTTCTTAAACCACGACGACAACAAATTGTGATAAAATCATCTAATTTTCTTTCAGCTTCATCTTGATGTAAACCATGCAAATCAATTGTTGCTTCTGGTTTCATATTAATAAGATAATTTCTATCAAATTCTTTATTTTTTTCTTCAGCTTCTTCGGCGAGTTTATCTTTATCAATTGTTCCGTAACGTCTAAGCCACATTTCCATAGGATTGATTTTTTTTTCATAATCAGCTCTGATTTTTGCTTCAAAATCTTTTTCTTCTTTGGCAGCCTTTTCTTCAGGAGTTGGTGCATTTGCTTTTTTGTGAGAAATTGTATTTTTTCCACTTTCTTTTTGTCTTTTTTTCTGATTTGATTGAATTTTATCCCATTTTTCTAAAATTTCATTCATATCCATTTTCATCATTCTCCTATCTATTCTTTCTGTACTGCGATGTTTACAAAGCAAATTCGTGTTATAATGACAGTTTTTTTTAGCCAATCAATGACTTTTTTGCTAAATAAAACAAAGTTTATCATTTTTTATCCATCCACCAGTTTCTCCAATTTCAACATAAGACCAATTTTCTGTTTGTTTTAGAATTCTTACTCGAGTTGCAGGAGAAAGTTCACTTGTGGAAGATGCATTTTCTTCGGGAATTGAATACATAATTCCATTTTTTAAAATAGCAAATTTTTGAGAAATCCGAATAGAAGAAAAAATAAAAAGAACAATTGCACAAATTAAAAAAATACTTACAAAAATTTGAGCTACAGGTCTTCGTCTTTTTATAAAAATAATGAGTAACAAAATGAAAATAATTAAAACTATAATAGAAAAATAAAAACACCAAGTTGGATATTCATTTCGTGTTTGTGGAAGATTTAGTTCATTTTCAAATTCTTTACGATTTTGTCTTGCAGAATTTAAAAATGATTTTTTTTCTAGAGTTCTAAGTTCTGCTAATTTTTTACATTCTTCATCAGAAATTATTTTTTTAGGTTCTTCTTCACTATGAATATAATTTGAATTAAACGCTTCTACAAAAAGTGAATCTGCTTTTGAAGTTTCTGTAAAAATTTGATTTGTAAAATTGATTAAAAAATTTTGCGTAGAAAGAATATTTCTGTAACCATTATAATCAGTCGCTGTGATTCGAACTTCTGGCATAAAATGTTTTCCTGTAGAAAGTTGAGTCCATTCAAAACTTGCAACTGGAATTAATTCATCAGTATATTTTTTTTCGCGATATTTTATTTCTGTAATTTCATAAATTTTTGTTTGTGTTAAAATTGAATCTTTTGGCAAATCCCAATCAAATTCAATTAATTGAACTGCATATTGTAAAAAAATTGTGTAATTTAGTTTTTTTCCAGCTTCTGTAGAAAATAAAACTTTTCCAGAAAATTTATCATCAGAATAAATTGTTTTTCCGTTATCAAATTTTATCACAATTCTAGAAGATTTATTTAAAGGATTATCATCAATCACAATTTGTTCAAATTTTAAATCAGTTTTTTTTCCATTTAAAAGGATTGAAAGTTCAGGAAGATTATAAATTCCTTTTTCTGCAAAAGTGAGCCAAAGTTCGATTTTTGTACTTGTTTTGTCTGAATAAACTTCTGTTTTTCGTAAAGTGTTAAAAGTTACATTTTTTACTGAAGATGGATTTTGAATTTGAATTTGATTTGCCGAAATTCCTGGTAAAATTATTTCAAATTTAATTTCTTCTTTTGAATAAAGTTTTTGTGATTCAGAAGGAATTATTCTCAAATTTTTTAATTGAGATTTTGAAAGTTTTTGAGAAAAAATTGATGATTGGAGAAAAATTGCAAAAAAAACAAAAATTAATAATCGTTTGCAATATTTTGACTTTGTGAAGTTTCGCTGTTTTTCCATTGTTTTTGGTCGTTCTCCTTAATGTGTTTAAAAAGTGATTTATCCAAATTTGAAATTTCAGAATTATTTTTATTAACAGGAATTGTATTTGCTTGATTTTGTTTGATTTTTTCTTCTTGAATTTTTTGCATTGAAAGTTCAAGATTTATTTTTGCATCAAGTTTTGAATTATCAATTTCTAAGGCTTTTCTGAAAAAGTTTTGTGCTTCTTCAAAATTTGCATTTTTTTGAGCAATTATTCCTGAATTATAAAAAGTTGCATATTTTATTTGAGATGGAGCATCTTCTGGAATTTGAGAAAATCGTTCCATTGCAGCTTTTGTTTCTCCAAGCATCAGATATGAAGTTCCTAAATTATAAAGAGCATACGAATAAGTAATTTTATCATTTTCTGAACTTTCTACAACTTTTAAAAATTCGCTTACAGCATTTCTGTATTGTTTTTGTTGATAATAAAATGCACCTTGTAAATTTTGTGATGTATTTTTGCAGCCGGTAAAAAATAACGCAAACACACAAAAAATTGCAAAATTTTTATGATGTTTCTTTTTTGCATCATCAATTATTCTATTAAAATTAAATTCAGTTGTAATAAAACTAAATGCAAAACAAAGTAATGCAATAATTAAAAAGATTTTATAACGCGAAATTGGTTTTTCTTCATAAGAAATAATTTGTGAGTCTGTATTATTTAATTGTGATAAAAGTTTTAATGCTGAACCTCTTTGTGAAAAATTGATAAATTCTATTGGTGTTTTGTTTTTATAAAAATATGATTTTTTTTCAATATTTTTTATAGAATCTTGAATTTTTTTTGTTTGTAATGCAGTTTGAACGACAGTTTTTTCATCAGCTAAAACAAGATTGGATGCTTCTTCACTTCCAAAACCAATTATAGAAACCGGAATTCCACTTTTTATACATTCTGAAAGTGCATTTTCCATTTGACCGTCAGTTTCTTCTCCATCTGTAAAAATCCAAATTCGTCCAGCAGAAGAATAATTATTTGGAAAAGTATTTTTTGCACTGAGAATGCCTTTTGCTAAACTTGTTCCTGGCGATGTCATCAATTTTGGATTTAAAACATCAATCAAACTTTCTATTATAGAATAATCTTCTGTCAGTGGAATTGCGACAACTCCATCACCTTTTGCAAGAACAACTGAAATAGAAGTTCCTTCCATTTTTGACATTAGTTTTTTTGAAAATAATTGAGCGGCTTCTAATCTTGTTGTGTTTTCTGGACAATCTTGAACTGTCATACTGTTTGAAATATCAAAAACAAAACTTACAGCAGAACTATTTTTTTGCACAGGAACAAGATAAGTTCCCCAACTAAAATCAAAATAAGCTAAAATCATCATAATAAAAGAAGTGATTAAAAGTACAAATCTGATGATAAAAAGTTTTTTGTATTTTAAATTGATTTTTTCTTGAAGAATAATTCTTTTTAAAATCCAAGTTAAAATTATCAAAATAATGGAAGCTAAGATAAATTGTTTATAAAAATGCGTTTTTTCTGTTCGATAAGTAAATTTTTGAGAAACTTCTTGAGTTTTTGCAATTGTTTCTAAATCATTTGATAATTCTGTAAGAGTTCGACTTTCAAAATATTTTCCATTTGCAATTTCAGAAAGTTTTTTTAATGCAAGTCCGTTAAAATCAGAATTTAAATAACCAGAATAATTTTTTCCTGTCGTAGGGTCTGTGTATTCAATTGGAACTGTTCCTTTTGTGCCAAGTCCTACTATAAAAAGAGAAATATTATATCTTGATGCAAGTTCTGCCGCTGTTTCTGGATGAATTTCGCCAGCGTTATTTTCTCCATCAGTTAAAAGAATGATTGTTTTTTTTGGTGCACTTGATGATGATAAATGGCAAACTGCTGTGCTAATTCCATCTCCAATTGCAGAACCGTTTCCTAATTTTCCAATTTCAATTTCTTCAATACGTTTTTCAAAAATAGAAAAATCGTTTGTTGGAGGAACTAAAACAGAAGCATTACTTCCTAAAGTTACAATTCCATATCGATAACCTTCGTGAGATTTTATTAAAGTTTTGATTGCAGTTTTTGCAGCGTCCAATCTTGTTCCCGAATTTATATCTTTTGCAGCCATAGAAGGACTTGTGTCTACAACAAAAATTATATCATTTCCAAGGTTTGTATAAATTTTTTCTTGTTTAGAAATTATAGGGTCTGAAAGTGCAATAATTCCAAGAATAAAACTTAAATTAAGCATAATTTTTGAAAGAATTGTTAAAAATTTTCTAAAATTTCCATTCCATTCAAATTTTGAACCTTCCCAATTTGCAAGAACTGCCGGAAATGTAATCCTTCTAAAAATCTTTATTTTTCTCAAAAAATAAAAAAATGGAATTAAAAGTAATAATAAAAACGCAGGTGCATTCTGAAAACTAAACATATTTAAATCCTATTTTTCGGAATTATAACTTTCCAAATTTTCAATTTCTTCAAGTATTTTATTTATTGTTTCAAGTTTTTCATTTTCTAAAAAATTAGATTTTATTTTTCCATAAGAATTATTTGAATATCTTATAAAATCTGTTCTGACAAAAATAGAAACAATTTTTTCCATAGAAGATTCTTTTTTTTCTGAACATAAATTATTTGTTGCTTTGTAAAATGCATTCATAATTTCTGAAGAACCACAATTTTCAAAAGGAAATTCAAATCGTACAGAAAGATATTTTCGTAAAATTTTTTGAATTTCTTCACAAATGTCTTTATCAGATTTTTCTGATTCTTTTAATTTTTTCAGTTGTTTTTGTGTAGATTTTTTATTTTTTTTGTATTTTCGTAAAAGTTTTTGATTTTTTAAATATGTTTCAATCTTTTTATGTTTTATAAAAATTTGGATTAATACAAAAACTAAAACTAAAAAAATTATGATTGAAAGATAAATTCTATAATTTGTTCCTGGTAATAAAAAAGGCGATAATTCTGATTTTGGTGAAGAAATCGAATTTTGTTGAACTATAGAAACAATATTTATTTCATTAAATGAAATTATCAAATCATCAGAAGTTTTAGAAAGATTTTCGGTAAAATTAAATCCTTTTGAAAGATTGTATTCTGGAAAAATTATATTTCCGGTTTTCCATGGAATAAAAGTGATGATTAAAGTGTAAAAATTTGTATTTAATGATGTGATTTCTATTTTTTTGATTTCAAATTCTTTTGAATTTAGAGATTTTGTAAATCCTTCAAACGAAAGTTCTTTTTTTTCATTTTTAGTTAGATTTTGTAAAAATTCTGAATTTGAATTAAACGAACATTGTAATTGAGCAGAATCTCCAATATAAACTTTTTTTGGTGATAAAATTTGTTGAGTTTTTAAGATTTGCTGCGAAAATGCAGAAAAATCAATCATCATAAAAAAAAGAGAAAAAATTAAGATTTTAGAAAGTTTTATATTTTTTATCATTTTTAGTGTATTTTTTTTCTTGCAAAAATTGAGTTTAAAACTTGTAGAGAATCATCTTCCGTATTTAATAAAATAGGAACAATTCCATGTTTTAAACAAATATTTGTCATGTGTTTTGTGTTGTTATCATCAAACTCTTTCCATTTTTTTTTAAATTTTTGTGATGATGATGGTAAAGTCATCGTGATTCCACTTTCAAGGTCTTCAAAAGGAACTGTCCCAATCGAAGGTAATTCTTCATCAAGTTTATCTTTTATATTGATTGCAATTACATCATTTTTTTGAGCTAACAAAATTAGAGGTTTTTCCCAGTTTGCACTTTTAAAATCAGAAAAAACAAAAACTAAAGAACGTTTTTTTAAAAGTTTTCCAGCTCCATTTAAAGCTGTCGCCAAAACTGAACCAGAATCTGTGTTTTTAGAAAGTTTTTCTAGTTGCGAAAGAATAAGCATTGTCCTTTCTTTTCCAAATTGTGGCGAACATGAAAATTTAATTGAATTATCAAAAAAAACAGCTCCCAAAGGACAATTATTTAGTTCCGCGGCAAAAGTTAAAAGTGCTGCACAATATGCCATTTGAGAATATTTTGTTTTTTTAGTTCCAATATTCATAGAAAGAGAAGTGTCAATTATTAAAAAAATCTGAAGTTCACGTTCTTCTTCAAACATTTTTACATAAGGCTTTCCCATTCTTGCAGTAACATTCCAATCAATAGAACGAATATCATCTCCTGGAATATAATCTCTAACTCCGCAAAATTCTATTCCTTGTCCTCTGTATAAAGAACGAAAATTTCCATTTTTCATTCCATCTGCAATATCAGAAGCAGCAAGTCGCAAAAGAGAAGCATTTTTTACAAGTGATTCAGAATCTAAAAATTGCATTTGTTTTTCCAAAAAATTACGGAATTGGAATAAAATCTAAAATTTTAGAAATAATTTCATCAGAAGTAATATTATCAGCAGTTGCTTCATAAGAAAGTACAAGTCTATGTCTTAAAACTGGTAATGCAACAGATTTTATATCTTCTGGAATAACAAAAGAACGTCCACTAAAAAGTGCATGAACTTTTGCACATTGTAAAATTGCAATTCCTGCACGAGGTGATGCACCAAAAGTTATATAGCGAGTAATATCATTTGAATTTTTATGCGAATTTTTTTGTGGAGATTTTCTTGTAACATTCAAAATAGAAACAATGTATTCTACAAGTTTATCATCACAAACAATAGATTCTGCTGTTTTTTGCATTTTTTCTATATCGCTTGGAGAAATGATTTTTTTGATTTTTACATTTGGAGCATTTCCCGCAGTTTTTATAATTGATTTTTCATTTTCATTTGAAGGATAATTTATAATCAATTTTAACAAGAATCTGTCTAATTCTGCTTCTGGAAGTGAGTAAGTACCTTCTTGTTCAATAGGATTTTGTGTTGCAAGAACAAAAAATGGTTTTGGAAGTTCGAAAGTATTTTCTCCAATTGTAACTTGTTTTTCTTCCATTGCTTCTAACATTGCAGATTGAACTTTTGCAGGTGCTCGATTTATTTCATCAGCGAGAATTACATTTGCAAAAACAGGTCCTTTTCTTACGGAAAAATTCCCTTTGTTTTGTTCATAAATCAAAGTTCCGGTGATGTCGGCTGGAAGTAAATCTGGAGTAAATTGAATTCTTTTAAAATCTAATCCTAGAATTTCAGCAATAGTTCTAACAGTTAAAGTTTTTGCTAATCCAGGAACGCCTTCTAAAAGTACATGTCCTTTTGCAATAAAAGCAGTTAAAATTTCTTCAATAAGATTTTCTTGACCAATAAGTCGTTTCGCTGCTTCTGTTTTACATTCTTCTATAATCTTTTTAATATCATTAATTTCGTTTTCCATAATTTTTTTAGTATACCGAATTTGTTAGAAAATAGGAATAAATTTTCAAAAGATTACACATCAGATTGAAAGTATTGCATTTTTTTTAGATTGATTTTTTATCAGTTCAAAAAAATTATAAAATCGTCTTTTTTTTGAGAAAATATTGTTTATTGAATAAAAACTTATAAATTCGTATAATTTGAACATTATGATTAATCCATTAGCAAAAGAATTAAACGATACATTATCTGGCTCTGTTGTAGATGCTCTTCTTTCTGAAATGGGAAAGCGTCTTTATTTTCCTAACGGAATTATTTCGCAAGGTGGAGAAGCTGCTGAAAATGCACATCTTGCAAACGGCACAATTGGAATGGCTGTTTCCAAAGGAACTCCAATCGAACTTGAATCTTACAAAAAATTAATGCCAAGTTTAAGTCCAAAAGAAACTGTCGCTTACGCAAAAACCGCAGGAAATCCAAATGTAAGACAAATTTGGAAAGAAAAATTGATTCAAAAAAATCCTGATTTAAAAAATAAAAAAATATCACTTCCAATTTTAGTTCCAGGATTGACTGCTGCTCTTTCTTATGTATCTGACCTTTTTGTTGATGAAAATAAACCTTTAATTGCTGCTGATCCAAGTTGGGATAATTATGAATTAATTGTTTCTGCTCGTCGTGGTTCAGAATTTCATCAATTCAAATGTTTTGAAAATGGAAAATTTAATATTTCTGGTTTTGAAAAGGCTTTAAAATCAGATGCAGAAAAATACGGTTCTGCTAGAGTGATTTTAAATTTCCCTCAAAATCCTTCTGGTTATAGTCCAACAAAAGATGAAGCAAAACAAATTGTAAATATTGTAAAAGAAATTGCAGAAAGTGGAAAAAAAGTTTTAGTTCTTTCTGATGATGCTTATTTTGGTTTAAATTATGAAGATGATATTGAACCTCAATCACTTTTTGCTTATATGGCAGATTTACACGAAAATGTTTTAGCAATAAAAGCAGATGGTCCTACAAAAGAGGATTTTGCTTGGGGATTTAGAACTGGATTTATCACTTTTGGTTCAAAAGGCCTTTCTGATGAACAAATAAATGCTCTTCAAATAAAATTTATGTCAGCAATCCGTTCTTCAGTTTCTTGTTCTTCTACCGTTTCTCAAAGTCTTGTTCTTCATGCTCTTTCTGATGTTGAACATGAATCTCAAAAATTACAAATGAGAGAAATGTTAAAACGTCGTTATGATTTAGTTAGAAATTTTGTAAATAATCACACTTCAAAAGTTTTAGAACCTCTTCCTTTTAATTCTGGATATTTTATGAGTTTTAATGTAAAAACTGGAAATGCAGAAGATATTCGTAAAAAACTTCTTTCAGAAAAAGGAATTGGAATTATTCAAATCGATAAAAATACACTTAGAATTGCTTTTTCAAGTATTGATGAAGATAAAATTGAAAAAGTTTATTCAGAAATCTACAATGTTGCCGAATCAATGTAATTTTGGTTTGAGAGGTCGTTTTTGAATAAAAGAAAATCATCGGTGGTTAAATTTTTTTTAGCTACCGTTTTTTTATCATTTGTATTTTTTCTTACAAGTTGTTCTTCTAAAACAGAAGATTCTAATCGAATTGTAGTTTGGACTGATTGTGCAGAATTTGCTCAATATGCAGAATTTTTTAATAGCACTCATCAAGAAGATAAAGTTGTTCTTGTTTACAAAAGTAATCCTGCTCTTTCAATTCCGCCTGCAAAAGATGAATTTCCACCAGATGTAATTGTAGGTTCTTGGCTCAGAACAGATTCAACAAAAAAATATTTTAAAAATTTAGATTATATTTTTAGCACAAAAAAACTTTCATCGGATATTTTTTATGAACAACTTTTAGAGTCAGGAAAAGTTGGATACAGTCAATATTTAATTCCAGTTAGTTTTAATCTTCCTGCTCTTATTTTTTCAAATGATAATAAACATCTTGTTCCAGAAAGTTATACAATCGGATTAAATCAAATTCGTTCAACTGCTTCAACTTATAACGAAAAAAATAAAAAAGATTCTTATACAAGAATTGGTTTTACGCCTCTTAGTAATGCAGATTTTTTATATTTAGTCGCAAAATTGAAAGGTGCCGATTTTAGAGAAGAAAAATCTCAAATTGTTTGGAATGAATATCGTCTTGATGAAGCAACAAATTTTATAAAAGATTGGATAGTGAAAGAAAATACTTCTGCACAAATTGAACAAGATTTTGCTTTTAAATATCTTTTTATGCCATATTATCGACAAGTTAGCATTGGAAGAACTTTGTATGCATACACAACAAGTGATCAACTTTTTAAAGTTATGAGAGACCAAAATTTAGATATAAGTTTTCGTTGGATTTCCCAAGAAAAAATGATTTTTGCCGAAGATTCTCTAAAAATGATGGGAATTTACAAAAAAGCACAAAATCAAGTTGGTGCTACAGAATTTATAAATTGGTTTTGTCAATCTCAAACTCAACAGCAAATTTTAGAAAGAAAAAACAAAATGAATCTTCAAACTGGAGAATTTGGAATTGCTGGAGGATTTTCTGCAATTAGAGATGTTACAGAACATATTTTACCGATTTATTATACTCCACTTTTAACAAATCTTCCTCCTGCACAAATGATTCAAGTTCCGCAAAAATTACCTGCTCGTTGGATTTCATATAAAACGCAAGTTGTAGAACCATATTTACAAGCGGTTGCAACTTCAACAGATTCTTCAAAAGAAATTACAATTGAAGAATTTGAAGAAGAATATAAAAAGAAATTTTATGATTAATAGTGGTGAAAAATCATTCTAAAATTAAATCCACAGTTTTTGCTTCAGTTGCTTTTATCAAATCTTCTGGTTTTATTTTTATTTGAATTCCTCGCTGTCCGCCACTAATGCAAATTTCATCACAAAGTAAAACCGACTCATCAATAAAAGTTCTAAATTTATGTTTCATTCCAATTGGCGTACAACCACCGCGAATGTATCCAGTTAATTTTAAAAGTTCTTCAGGTTTTACAGGAGAAATTTCTTTACATTCTGCAACTTGTCTTGCTTTTTTTAAATTGATTTCGTGTTCAGCACTTTGACAAAAAACACAAATTTCTTTATTTTCTGTACGCATCACAATAGTTTTAAAAACATTCGCAGCAGGAACTCCCAATTTTTCTGCCATTCTAATAGCTGCTCCTTTTTCTAAAACGTGTTCACCATCATCGTCATATTCTTTTGCTTCATAAGGAATTTTCATTCCGTCCAAAATTCGCATTGCATTAGTTTTTTTCAAAAATCGCTCCCAAATATTATTCTTACAAAAAATAAATTTTCACTTTAATAAAATTCTCAAGTTCATTATATTCAAAGAGATATATTCTCTCAATGAGGTAAAAAATGTTAGATGAAAAATTTTATCAATCAGTAAAAAATCAACTTTTAGAAAATATTCTTCCATATTGGGAAAAATATTCAAAAGATACACGAACAGGATTTGAAGGATTTTACGGGGCAATCGGAAACGATAATCTTCCAGACGAAAATTGCGAACGTTCAATCGTAATGACTTCCCGATTTTTATGGACATACAGTGCCGCCGCAAGAATGACAAAAAATCAAAAATATTTAGAAATGGCAGATTTTGCTTACAACGTAATCGTAAATAAATTTTTCGATAAAGAAAATGATGGAGTTTATTGGTCAGTTATGCCAGACGGAACTCCAAAAGTCGATAAAAAACAAATTTACGGAGAAGCATTTTGTTGTTATGGACTTTCAGAATATGCAGCAGCAGTTAGAGAATTAAAAGAGGGGAAAGACTTCCCCTCGCTTCAGCCTCTTTCAGAGTCTTCCGCTACCCTTTCTAATGGGGAGAACCCCGTAACGCCCCCACTTTCAGAAGAAGCAATGAATCATGCATTGGATATTTATAATCTTCTAGAAAAATATGCATACGACCCAGAATTCGGTGGATATGTAGAAGCTCGTGCTCGCGATTGGTCAGAAACCGATAATATGATTCTTTCTCCAAAGGATATGAATTGTCCAAAATCGATGAATACAAATCTTCACGTTATGGAAGCATATACAAATCTTTATAGAACTTTACCAGTTGTTTTTTCAGATGCAAAATCAATTCGAGCAGAAGTTGGTGAAAGTTTAAGTGAATTAGTTCGTGTTACTGTGGAAAAAATTCTTCAACCAAATGCTCATTTGGGAATGTTTTTTGATATGCAGTGGAATCTTTTAAAAGACGAAATTTCTTATGGTCACGATATAGAAGCATCTTGGCTTCTTTGGGAAGCGGTGTGTGAATTAAATGATGAAGAATTAAAATCAGAAATTCACGATACAGTTATAAAAATAGCAGATGTTACTTACGAAGAAGGTTTTGATAAAGAAAATGGTTGTTTAGAAAATTTTGCAATAAAAAACGGAACCATAAAAGATAAAACTCGTATTTGGTGGAATCAGGCAGAAAGTGTAAATGGATTTTACAATGCTTGGGAAATGACAAAAGATGAAAAATATGAACAAATTTGCAAAAAACAGTGGGAATGGATTATAAATCATCAAGTAGATAATAAAAATGGAGATTGGTGGTCTGCTTTGGATGAAAATGGAAATCCAATTTTACAAGAACCAAAAGGTGGAAACTGGAAAACAAGTTATCACAATGGAAGAACTTGCATGGAAATCCTCCGCCGTGGAAATATTTTAAAGTAAAAGCCTGTCATTGCCGGTTTCTCCAAATTGACATTGCCGGCATCGTTCAATTTATCATTGCCGTACTAGATACGGCAATCTATTCAGAAAAGATTCCTTTCTAACAAAAGCATAAAAAAGAATAAACAAAATAAAAAAAGAGCAAAATGCATAAAAAAGAGAAGAAGAATAAATCAAAAAGAGAAGATTAAGAAGAGAATTTACCAAAATAAAAAAAAAGTGAAAAAAGT
>CAYPGB010000032.1:0-21185 GCA_964410365.1 uncultured Treponema sp. | reverse complement strand
AAGGCGACCACATAATCCCTTGGTCAAAAGGCGGAAAAACGACGATGGAAAACCTACAAATGCTTTGCCGAGTCTGCAATAACACAAAAAGCGATAAATAGTACTTTTGTTTTCGCATATTTTATTTACGCTAATCCGCGCAATCTGCGGGAACCTTTCCGCCTGCCTTGCGAGCTTGGATGCGTTAGGGATTGTAGGGGCGCGAAGCGTTCCGGAGCGGAACGAAGTGAAGCGGAGGAATGAAACCCCGAAAAGCCCGCCCTGAAGCGCAGCGAAGGGGAACGCCCAAAAGAAAATAGAAACATGTATAAATCTGTGGTAAAATAAATTTAGGAGGAAAAGATGTCTTACGAAGCGTTGGCAGAAAAAATAAAAACATTACCAGAATCAGCGATGGATGAAATCAGCGATTTTATAACTTACATAAAATTAAAAGAACGTTTTTCGGATTTTGAAAATACAAGAAATATAAAAAATGAAATAGAATCGAAACTTGATGAAGCAGATTTTCAAGCAAATTCAACTGGCGAACGACTAAGTCATGAAGAAGTTTTTTCTGCCGCAAAAGCAAAAATCAAGGTAAACTGATGAAAAAATATTCTTTAAGATATTTGCCTATTGCCCAGAATGATTTACTGGATAAAAACCGTGAATATCCATACAGACGAATAAATGTTGGAAATCACTTTGCACACAAAAAAGTCCGCGATTAATAATTATCATTTTTTTTGCAATATTTTATTTTTTAATAACATTGACTAAGACTATCCAAAAATTTAGAATACATTGTTTATGGATTTTAATTTTATAAAAGATGTAATTCCTATGTATTTTCAAGCGGCAAAACTTACGGTGGGGCTTGCTCTAATCGGAATTCTTTTATCAATTATAGTTGGTTTAATTTGTGCAATCATAAAATATTATAAAATTCCTGTTTTGCGTCAAATTGTTAGCGTTTATATTGAATTTTCTAGAAATACACCTCTTTTAATTCAGTTATTTTTCTTGTATTTTGCATTTCCTCGAATGGGAATAAAACTTAGTTCTGTTCAATGTGCAATTATCGGTTTAACTTTTTTGGGCGGAAGTTACATGGGAGAAACTTTTCGTTCTGCGTTAGAGTTGGTTTCAAAAGTTCAAATTGAAAGTGCACAATGTATCGGTTTAACAAAACGACAAATCACTCAATATGTAATTTTACCGCAAGCAATTTCTGTTTCTATTCCAGGTTTTTGTGCAAATATTATGTTTCTCATAAAAGAAACTTCTGTTTTTAGTGCAGTTGCTCTCGCCGATTTAATGTTTGTTGCAAAAGATATTATTGGACTTTATTACAAAACTGATGAAGCTTTAACTTTGCTTTGTATTTCTTATTTTATTCTGTTGTTGCCAATTTCAATTTTGGCTTCTTTTGCAGAAAGGAGATTGCGTTATGCACAATTTGGAAGTAATTAATGCAATCACCGAAGCCTTTAGTGTTCTTGGAAAAGGAACAAATTTTATTCGTCTTTTAGGCGGACTTTGGGTTACTGTTTGGATTGCTTTAGTTTCGGTTGCTTTTTCTATAGTTTTAGGATTTTTATTTGGTATTTTGATGACGAGAAAAAATAAAGTTATCAGAATAATTTGTAAAATCTATCTTGAAATTATGAGAATTATGCCTCAGCTTGTTTTATTGTTTGTTGCATATTATGGACTTACAAGAATGTTTAACATTTCTCTTTCTGGAGAAACGGCTTCTATTTTAGTTTTTACTTTGTGGGGAACTGCAGAAATGGGAGATTTAGTTCGTGGTGCTTTAGAATCTGTTCCGCAACATCAATATGATAGTGGAAGAGCGTTAGGATTAACTGAAAGACAAATTTTTCTCTATATTATTATTCCTCAAACTTTACGTTCGTTAATTCCTTTAAGTATGAATCTTATCACAAGAATGATAAAAACAACTTCGCTTGTAGTTTTTGTTGGTGTGATTGAGGTTGTAAAAATTGGACAACAAATTATAGAAGCAAATAGACTTACTGTTCCAACGGCATCAATTGCGGTTTATTTTGTAATTTTTATGATGTATTTTTTTGTATGTTGGATTTTAAATCTTATTGCAAAATATATAGAAAAAAAACAGAAAAAATAAAAGGAAAAAAATATGTCTTTACTTGAAATAAAAAATATAAAAAAATCATTTGGAAAAGATGAAATTTTAAAAGGAATTTCGTTAAATGTAGAAAAAGGTGATGTTATCGTAATTCTTGGACCTTCTGGTTGTGGAAAATCAACTCTTTTAAGATGCATAAACGGATTGGAAGAAATTCAAAGTGGAGAAATTTTCTTAGACGGAAAATTGATTTCTAATCAAAAAAAGGAAATGCATCTTGTTCGCCAAAAAATTGGAATGGTTTTTCAAAGTTATGATTTGTTTCCTCATCTCAACGTAATGAAAAATCTTCTTTTAGGACCAAAACACGCTCACGAACTTAATTTGAATTTGGAAGATGTAAAAAAAGAAGCAGAAATGTGGTTAAATAAAGTTGGTCTTTCCGACAAAAAAAATGCATATCCAAGGCAACTTTCTGGCGGACAAAAACAACGAGTTGCAATTGTAAGAATGCTTTGTTTACATCCAGAAGTTATGCTTTTTGATGAAGTAACTGCTGCGTTGGATCCAGAAATGGTTCGCGAAGTTTTAGATGTGATGATGAATCTGGCGAATGAAGGCAAAACTATGCTGATTGTAACTCATCAAATGGAATTTGCTCGTGCCGTTGCTGATAAAATTATTTTTATGGATGAAGGTGAAATCATAGAAACTGGAACTCCAGAAGAATTTTGGACAAACCCTAAAACAGAACGAGCAAAAAAATTTTTACATACATTTGAATTTGAAAAGAGAAATTAACTTTTTTGATTTTTCCCATTAAAAATTTGTGAAACTAAAATTGCTAAAAACATAATTACACAACCAATAATTTCTCTTGTTGTTAATGTTTCGTGTAAAAGAATTGCTGCTGATAAAACTGCAAAAACAGATTCCATACACATAATTAAAGATGCAATTGTTGCTTCGCAATATTTTTGTCCAATTATTTGCATTGTATATGCAAGTCCACAACTCATAATTCCTGAATATAAAAGAGGAACTGCAGCGGTGCGAATAGATTGCCAATTTGGAGTTTCAAATATAAACATCAAAATTAAAGTGATAATTCCAGATGTATAAAATTGAACACAAGAAAGTTTTATTCCATCACAAAGAGGAGCAAATTTTTCTATCAATAAAATTTGTCCACAAAAAAACAAGGCACAAATTAAAGCTAAAATATCACCTTTATTAATATTTCCAAAATCATTATTTTGTGGAAAACTTAACAAAAAAAGTCCTAAAAATCCAAAAGCGATACAAATCCAAGTTACAAGTGGAATTTTTTTTCTAAAAAACAAACCAATTATTGGTACAAAAAACATATAAGTTGCTGTGATAAATGCAATTTTTCCTGCGGAAGAATAATTAAAAGCAAATTGTTGAAAATTTGTTGCAACTCCTAAAAATAAACCTAAAATTATTCCGTAAAAAATAGTTTTTTTGTTATTTCTTTTAAAATCTACAAATTGTTTTTGTGTTGTAAATTTTTTTTTAGCAAGATTATCTCTAATCAAAACGATGGGAAGTAAAATTGTTGCTCCCATAAAAGTTCTAATTCCCATGAAAGTAAAAGGTTCTACAGATTCTGCTCCAACACTTTGAGAAACAAATGAAACTCCCCAAATGAATGCAGTTAAAAGTAAAATGATTATACCTTTAAATGATGTTTTTGTGTTTTTCATAGCAAAAAATATAATACATATTTTTATTATAAGAAAGGTTTTCTGAAAATTATAAAATAATTTTTACTTTTAGGATGATTTATTCTTTCATTAAATCTGCAATAGTTACGCTATCTAAAAAATTTTTTATAAGATTATCTAATTTTGACCACATAGGAAGAGTTCTACAATTTGGTTCTCTTGGACAAGATTCTGCATTTTTTTCAAGACAAGCGACTGGTGCTAAAGTTCCTTCTGTAATTTCTAAAATTTCTCCTATTTTATATTCAGAAGGCTTTTTTACTAATTTATATCCACCACCTTTTCCGTGAACACCATTTACAATGCCATTTTTAGACAGTAAAGACATGATAGCTTCTATATATTTTTGTGAAATTTCTTGTCGTTCCGCAATTTCTTTTAATGGAATTCTATCATCATTATTGTGTTCTGCCATATCAATTAAAACTCTTAATGCATATCTTCCACGTGTAGAAACTATCATTTTTTACCTCATAAAATTTGTGATAGATAAAAAAAACCTACTAAAAATGTAGGTTTTTTTTAAAGATAAAGTATTTTTTTATTGAGGTCAATCTTTATTTTATAATTGTCCACCTTCAACGACTAATGAATCGGCATTAGAATCAGGTCCATAAACTTGACGAAGAGTTGTTTCATAATCTTTGTGGAAGAATTGTTCTTTGCCAAGATTTTCTATTTCTTTGTTGAGCCAATCTAAAAGTGAAGAATTTCCTTTTGATACGGCAGGAGCGATTGTATCAAGACTTCCCAAAGATTCAATTCCAACTGCAAATCCATCATTTTCTAGAGCCCAAGCTAGAACTTCTGTATTATCTGTAGAAAGTCCAACTCCACGACCATCCAACAAAGCATTATATGCTTCACTATATTGGTCAAATTTTAAAAGATTTACATTTGGATAATTTTTTGTAAAATAAGTTTCTGCTGTTGTTCCTTTAGAAATGATTAAAGTTTTTCCGTTTAATTGTTCTGGAGAAGTTATAAAATCTTTTTTGTTGGAAACAACTCCGAGTGCACATTTCATATAAGGAAGTGCAAAATCAACTTTTTCTGCTCGTTCTGGAGTTACTGTGAAATTTGCCAAAACTAAATCTACTTTTCCTGTTTGTAAAACTTCTACACGAGCAGCTGCTTCTACTGGAACATATTTTACTTTTACACCAAGGTCTTTAGCAATTCTTTCTGCAAAATAAACATCATATCCTTGATATTTTCCATATTCGTCAACATAACCAAAAGGTTTTTTATCGCTAAAAACAGCAATTTTGATAGTTCCACTTTTTTTAATTTTATCTAAAGTACGGAATTTTGGTTTTGCATTTACCGAAAACGCTAAAGTTGAAAATAAAGCAATAGCAATTAATGTTTTTAAATTTGATTTTTTCATATATACGCCTCCATAATAAAAAATCAATGAGATATTTATAAACTTATTTACCTACTATGTCAATAGGTTTATGCTTTATTTAAACTTTTTAAACTAATCTTTGTGATTATTTAAATTCTTCTACATTTTTTAAATCAAGAGTTGCAAATAAATCTTCAATCGTTTCTCGTCTGCGGATTTCTTTAAAAGAACCATCTTCACGAAGCAAAATTTCACCGCAACGAAGTTTTCCATTGTAATTAAATCCCATCGCTCTTCCATGTGCTCCTGCGTCATGAATGATGATATAATCTCCAATATCAATTTTTGGAAGAGAACGTTGAACTGCAAATTTATCACAATTTTCGCAAAGTGAACCAACTACATCATAAACGTGATCTTTTGGTGCATTTTCCTTTCCGCTTACGGTTACTTCGTGATACGCTCCGTACATTCCAGGTCGCATTAAATCTGCCATGCAAGAATCCAAACCAATATAATCTCTATAAATATGTTTTTCGTGAATTGCAGTTGAAATAAGCCATCCGTAAGGTCCTGTGATTGGTCGTCCACATTCCCAGTGAATTTCCATAGGGTCAAGATTTGATGGAACTAAAATTCTATCATATTCTTCGCGGATTTTTTTTGCAATGTAATCATAATCGACAGGTTTT
The DNA here is from genome assembly GCA_964410365.1 of uncultured Treponema sp. Classification (GTDB taxonomy): domain Bacteria; phylum Spirochaetota; class Spirochaetia; order Treponematales; family Treponemataceae; genus Treponema_D. Next base: position 15,299 of record CAYPGB010000032.1, on the reverse strand, counting down.
TGTTCTGGTTTGTAAGGAATTCCAAGTCCTCCACCCAAATCAACAAATTCAATTCTAACGCCAGTTTTTTCTTTTATTTCGACAGCAAGTTCAAATATCAATTTTGCAGTATCAACAAAAAAATCTGGATTTAATTCGTTTGAAGCAACCATTGTATGAAGTCCAAAATGTTCAACGCCTTCATCTTTGCAGATTTTGTATGCTTGAATAATTTGCTCGCGAGTAAGTCCGTATTTTGCTTCTTCAGGTTTTCCGATAATGGAATTACAACCTTGTTTATCTTTTCCGGGATTGTAACGAAAACAGATTTTTTTAGGCAATTTGCCAAGATTTTTTTTAAGATATTCAATATGAGTTATATCATCCAAATTGATAAGATTTCCTCGCTCGTAAGCATATTTATATTCTTCAGCAGGAGTTTCATTTGATGTAAAAAGTACTAAATCACCTTTTACTCCAGAAATTTCAGAAAGCATAAGTTCTGGCAATGATGAACAATCTGTTCCACAACCTTCTTCTGCAAGAATTTTTAAAATGTAAGGATTTGGACATGCTTTTACGGCAAAATGTTCAACGAATTTTGGAAAAATACTAAATGCTTTTGTAAATTTTCGCATATTTTCGCGAATTGCTTTTTCATCATATAAATAAAATGGAGTTGGAAAATCTTTTATAAGATTGTCTAGTTGTTGTTGTGATAAAGGAAAATTTGAACTCATAAAAACCTCTTAGAAAGTATTATAAAAATTCAAAATATGATGTCAAGTCATTGAGATTTTGGAAAAATAAACATTTATAATTGACTAAATCCCTATTTATATAGTAAATTCTTTTTATTGGGTCAGATGCCCTTCAAGTGTCTTCCGCAAAACCCCGCCAGAGGAGGAATCCAGCAACGGTATGCGGTTAGAGCTGTGCTTGGGATTATCTGACCCTTTTTATTTTAAAAGGTTTTTCCTATTCCCAAAAAAACATTATTTGCTTATATTGAAAATATGATGACTTTATTTAACAATGATTGGCAATTTGCAGAAATGTCAATTTCTTATGATTCAATTCATGACAAAGATGGAAAACCTGTTCTTTTTTCTCCAGAACAATTTTACGAAAAATCATTAAATTTAGAGTACAAACCTGTACAAATTCCACACGACTGGATGATTTGGCATGTAAAAGATTTATATAAAAATAGTGTTGGTTGTTACAAAAAACAATTTTTACTTTCTTCTGAACAAGTAGAAAATCGGCGAAATGTTATTCGTTTTGAAGGCGTTTATATGAATTGTGCAATTTGGATAAATGGCAACAAAGCGGGCGAATGGAAATATGGATATGCAACTTTTGAAATAGATTTAACACCTTTTGTAAAAGTTGGCGAAAATGAAATAAAAGTTCTTGCAGTTTATGAACATTGTAATACTCGTTGGTATTCTGGAGCAGGAATTTTTAGAGATGTAAATCTCATCAACACGCAAAAAACTTTTTTACCAACCGACGGTCTTTATATTGCGAATAAACCAAAATCACAAGATTTATCGGATATTTGGAATACAAAAATTTCTGTAGAAGTTGCAGGAGAGATTGATTCTCACAAAGTTTTAGTAACAATTTCTGATTTGAATGGAAATATTTTTGCAAAAACAGAAAATCCTCTTGTTCCAAGTGAATTAAATGATGATGAACAAAAAGAACTTCAGCGAGCAGTTCCAATTTTGCAAAATACAAAAATCTACAAAGTTTTTGATGAAATTGAAGTAAAATCTCCGCATTTGTGGGATATTGATGACCCATTTTTTTATATTGCCAAAGTTGAACTTTTAGATAAAAACGGAACAGTTATCGACTCAATCACTCAGCATTGTGGTTATAAAGTTGCAGTTTTTGATGAAAATAAAGGATTTTTCTTAAACGGAAGGCATTTAAAAATTTATGGAGCGTGTCATCATCACGACCATGGAGCGTTGGGAGCAGCGTTTAGCAAAAATGCACTTCGACGTCAGTTTACAAAATTAAAAGAAATGGGCGTAAATTCTGTAAGATGTTCTCACAATCCTCCTCCAAAAGATTGGATGGATTTGTGTGATGAAATGGGACTTTTGGTTGATGATGAATCATTTGATATGTGGGAAAAACCAAAAACAGAATTTGATTATGGAAATTATTTCAACGATTGGTGTGAAAAAGATACTGCTTCTTGGGTTAGAAAAGATAGAAATCATCCTAGTTTGATAATGTGGTCAATTGGAAATGAAATTTATGATACTCACATGGGAAATGGCTACGAAATCACACAAAAATTATATTCTTATGTTTTAAAACACGATTCTGAAAGAGTTGCACCAATAACAATTGCTTCAAATTATATGATGACAGATGGAGCTCAAAAATGTGCAACAAAAATTGATACTGTTGGATACAATTATCTTGAAAGACTTTACGATGAACATCATAAAAAATATCCTACTTGGAAAATTTATGGTTCAGAAACTGGTTCTACATTGCAGAGTCGAGGAATTTATCATTTTCCAGAAAGTTTAAAACTTGTTACTTTTAGTGATGGTCAATGTTCAACTTTGGGAAATTGTACAACAACTTGGGGATGTGCAAACACTCAAACTGTAATTGCAAACGACCGAGATTGTCCTTTTAGTGCAGGTCAATATATTTGGACAGGTTGGGATTATATTGGAGAACCAACTCCATATCATTCAAAGAATTCGTTTTTTGGGCAAATTGATACTGCTGGTTTTCCAAAAGATACATTTTATCTTTATAAATCTGAATGGGCTGGCAAAAAGACAAAACCTTTTGTTCATCTTCTACCCTACTGGGATTGGAATGAAGGACAAATTATTGATGTAAAAGCATATTCTAATGCTGATGAAGTTGAATTATTTGTAAACGATAAATCTTTTGGAAAGCAAAAAATCAATCATAAAGATGGAAAAGAACCTTTTGGTCGCTGGCAAGTTGCATATCAAAAAGGAAAAATTAAAGCCGTTGCTTACGATGAAAACGGAAAAATTATTGCTTTGGAAGAAAAATCATCGTTTGAGGATCCTGCAAAAATCATTTTGAAACCAGAACTAGAAGATTATGGCGATTTATTTTTTATAGATTTGATGACTGCCGACAAAAATGGAATTTTGGTAGAAAATGCACGAAATTATATCACAATAAATGTTTCTGGCGAGGCTGAACTTGTTGGAATGGATAATGGAGATTCTACTGATTATGATGAATATAAAAGTGCGGACGGAAAAACTCTTAGCCGAAAATTATTTTCAAATCGGTTAGTTGCAATCATAAAAGCGAAAAATACAAAATCATCATTTGTTGTAACTGCGGCTAGTAAAAATCTTCCAAATGTTTCTATTAAATATGAAGGAAATTCAGAAAATCAAAAATGGAAAGAAATTTCTGCGGATAATTCAATTCACGCTGAAAAAGATTTTATTCCAACGCGAAAAATTGAAATAACCGCAAAAAAATCTACAAATTTAACAAAAGAAAATAATGAAATTGAAGTTGTTGCAAAAATTCTTCCAGAAAATGCATCAATCAAACAAATTAATTGGCGACCAGTTTTAAAAGAATGTGTAGATTCTGATTACATTGAAGTTTTAAATAAATCTGGAGAAGGAACAGGAACTGAATCTGCAACTATAAAAGCAATTTGCGACGGAGAATGTATTTTACGTTGTACAGCAAAAAATGGTTCAGATTTGGATGAAGTTTTAAGCGATTTGAATTTTAATGTTTCTGGAATTGGAAATCCAAAATTAAATCCTTACAAATTAATTGAAGCGTGTCGTTTTAATGATTGGGATAATTCTAAAGAAAAACCTGTTGTAAGTTTGGAAAGTGGAATTTCAAATAGAAATATTGGTCCAATGTGGATAAGTTTTGATAAAGTTGATTTTGGAAAAGAAGGAGCAGATTCTATTCATATTCCAATTTTTAGTTTTGATACAGAACTTCCAGTTGAAATTTGGGATGGAAAACCAGCAGAAGGAACAACTCGCGACGGAGCAATTTCTTCTGAAACTGGAGAATGTCTTGGAAAATTTACTTATAAACATTCTTCAATTTATAATACTTATTCAGAAAATGTATTTACTTTAAATAAAAGACTTTTTGGAGTTCATACAATTTCAGTTGTGATTCCTTATGAATTAGTTTTCCATGGTTTTTATTTTGATAAAACTTTAAAAGCACTTTCTAAATTGCGTGCGTTAGATGCTGATGATATTGTTGGCGATACTTTTACAAAAACACAAACTTGCGTAGAAGGCATTGGAAATAATGTAAACTTAGATTTTGCAAATATGAATTTTGCAGAAAATAGTGCAACAAAAATTACAATTTGTGGAAAATCAAATACTGAGAATAATACAATCAACTTAAAATTTTTTGGCACCGACGGAAATATCCGAACCGATGTTATTGAATTTTCTCATACGGATGATTATGAAGAAAAAACTTTTGAAATTCCTGCAATTTCTGGCGAACAAAGAGTTAGTTTTGTATTTTTGCCAGGTTGCAATTTTGATTTCAAGTGGTTTAAGTTTGAGTAAAATATTGTATTTGATACGGCAATCCGTACTGATGAGATTCCCGTGTCGGGTTTCGAGAACCTCAACCAACGCACGGGAATGACTGCGTTGGTAAAACCAACGCACGAGTTTACTTCGTAAACGTCGCAAGTCTTCTGTCATTATTGGACTAGAAAAAAATGTCATTGTCGGGCTAGACTCGATAATCCAAAATAATGTCATTGCCGTACTTGATACGGCAATCTACTATTTTGTGTGTTATACTTTTATCACAAAGTATTTATAAATTTTTGGAAAGATTTTTGTCCTTCTAAATTTCTTTTATAAACTCCTGCATCTTCCAAAACTTTTCTAAAAACAATTCCAACTTCTTGTTTTAAAGTTTCTTCATCCAAAACTTTATGATTTTGTTTGATTTCATCAATCCAATCAGCATGTTTTGAAAGAATTTCATCTTTTCGTAAATCTTTTTCTTGCAAAATTGCATTTTCTAAATCGGCAAGTTCTTTTTTCAATCTACTTGGCAAAACTGCAAGACCCATAACTTCTATAAGACCAATATTTTCTTTTTTTATGTGATGAAGATTTGCATGTGGATGAAAAACTCCCAAAGGATGTTCTTCTGTTGTGATATTATTTCTTAAAACTAAATCTAATTCAAAATTATTACCGCGTTTTCGTGCAATTGGTGTAATTGTATTATGCTGTTCTCCATCTGTTTGTGCAAAAATAAACGCACTTTCGTCGGTGTAATTTCTCCACTTTTGTAAAATATAATCTGCTGCAAGCACTAATTCTTCATCATTTTTTGAAGAAATTCTAATCACACTCATTGGCCATTTTACAATTCCCGCTTTTATTTTAGGAAAATCTTTTAAAATAAATTCTTTTTCAATTTTTGCTTTTGCCATTGGAAATTCATAATTTCCACCTTGAAAATGATTATGTGTTAAAATTGAACCACCAACAATTGGAATATCTGCATTTGAACCTAAAACATAATGAGGAAATTGTTTTACAAAATCTAAAAGTCTAGAAAATGTTTCTTTTGCAATTTTCATTGGTTCGTGTTTTGAATCAAAAACAATACAATGTTCGTTATAATAAACATAAGGTGAATATTGCAAATACCAATCTTCATTATTTAATTTTAGCGGAATAATTCTATGATTTTGTCTTGCCGCGTGATTTAATCTTCCTGCGTAACCTTCGTTTTCTTTACACAAAAGACAAGCTGGATAATCTGATTGTTTTGCATTTCTTGCTGCTGCTATTGCTTTTGGATCTTTTTCTGGCTTTGAAAGATTGATTGTTATATCCAAATCACCATATTCTGTAGAAGTTTTCCATTTTAAATCCTTACAAACACGATAACGACGGATATAATCTGTGTCGCAACTAAATTTATAATACCAATCTGTTGCAGTTTTTGAATTTACATCATCTTTTAATGTATTAAAAATTTCAATTACATCACTTGGAGGAGGAACAAGTTGTCCCATAATTTTTGTATCAAAAAGGTCACGAGAAACAACTCCTGAATCTTCAAAAAGTTTTTTTTCAGAAGCATAATTTAACATTTCTGTTAAGATATTTTCCAAATCTTCAGTTTTTACAGTTGGAAGTTCTGGTGCAACTGGAGTTTCAAATCCATCTAAATGAAAAAGTTCCAAAAGTCTATTTTCCGTATAAATTACATCTTCCTTTGTAATTAAAGAATTCATTTTTGCATAAGAAACAAGACGTAAAATATTTTCGTAAATCGTCATAAAGCTCTTCCTTTTATTTTTATTAAAGTAATTTTTCTAATTGCTCAACAATCTTTTTAAATTCATCGCAAGCGGCTTGAACTGGTTCTGTACTTTCCATGTCAACGCCAGCAATTTTTAAACTTTCAATTGGATACCTTGAACCGCCACTTTTTAGGAATTTAAAATAATCTTCGCGTTCTTTTTCTCCGCCATTTACAACACGATGAGCTAAAGCTAAAGCAGCACTAATTCCAGTTGCATATTTGTAAACATAAAAAGAACTGTAAAAATGAGGAATTCGCAAACCTTCCATATCAGAATTAGATTCAAAATGCATTTCTGGACCAAAATAAAGTTCCAAAAGTTCGCGATAAATTTTTCGTAAAAGTTCTGGGGTAAGAGGAGTTCCTTGTTCAACAAGTTCATGTGCTTTTAATTCAAATTCAGCAAACATTGTTTGACGATGAAGAGTTGCAAGAATATCATCTGCACGCATTGCCAAAAGATATTTTTTCATTTCTTCAGATTTTGCATTTTTTAAAAGATATTCAAAAACTAATTCTTCATTAAAAGTTGATGCAACTTCTGCTTCAAAAATTGTATAGTCATAACACATAAAAGGATTATTATGAACGGAATACCAACTGTGCATTGAATGTCCGCCTTCATGTGCAACTGTAAAAACATCACGAATATTTTCTTCGTTGTAATTTAAAAGAATATAAGGATTTCCAACATAACAGCCAGAACTAAAAGCTCCAGAACGTTTTCCAACATTTTCATATTTATCTGCCCAGCCATTTAAAAGTCCATCACAAAGTCTGTCAGTGTATTCTTTTCCAAGTGGAGCAAGTGCATTCCGAACAATTTCAACTGCTTCATCATAAGTTGTATGAGTTTCTACAGATTTTACCAAAGGAACATAAACATCATAATGACGCAATTCTTCCAAACCAAGAGCTTTTTTTCTAATTGAATAATATTTATGAAGAGTTGGCAGATTTTTATGAATACATTCTATTAAATTATGATAAACAGAAGTTGGAACTTTATTTCCATAGAGAAATTTTTCCAAACTAGAATTATATCCTCTTGCACGCATTTCAAAAATATCTTGATTTACATTTCCGGCAAACAGAGCTGCAATTGTATTTTGATGTTCTTCATATTTTGCATAAAATTTTTTATATGCTTCTTCACGAACTTTTCTATCTTGAGAATGCATAAAAACAGAAAAAGTTGTTTCTGTAAGAGGTTTTTCTTCTCCATTTACATTTACAGTTCCAAAAGTTTTATTCATATCAACATTTGTTAAAACGCTAAATGCAGAATATGGAGTTTGTGCTGATTGAGCTTGCAACGAAAGAATTTTTTCTTCTTTTTCACTTAAAATATAAGGTTTAAAATGCAAAAGTTTTTTAATATAAATTTTATAATCTGAAAATTCTGATTTTTCTAACCAAGAATTTAATTTTTCTTCATCAATTTCTTGAATTTCAGGCTCTAAAAAACTTAATTCGGAAGACATATTTGTATAAGCAATCATTGCTCGACCTTCCATTTCTGTTGCAACTGAATCATCTTCGTCGGCTTCGTGCATCAAAGAAGCATAATGATAAACTGTTTCCATTTTTAGTTCAGCATTTTCTAATGCTTTTAATGCATTCAACAAATTTTCAGATTTTTCTCCAAGATGACCTTTAAAATCTGTAACTTTTTTTGTTAAAGAAGGAATTTCTTTTAAAGATTTTTCCCATTCTTCTGATGAATTAAAAATTGATGATAAATCCCACTTATCTTTTGCAGGAACTTCATTACGATTTGGTATTTTGTTCATATTTTTATCCTTTTATTTTTTTGATGTTTTTTTCGTTTTTCTATATAAAGTCTTTCATCTGCCATTTTTAAAAGACTTTTTAAAGAATTATGTTCTTTATTAAATTCTACAGAACCTAAACTACAAGAAAGTTCAAACGGAAATTTTTTAAATACCGCTTCAGATTTACAAAGTCTTTCTATTTTATTGCGTACAAATTGTTCTTGTGTGATAGACATTCCTGTTACAACCGCAGCAAATTCATCTCCGCTAAGCCGACCAACAACATCATTTCCGCGTAAAGATTTTGTAAGAACCATCGCCATAGATTTTATCGCTTTGTCACCCATTGCGTGACCATAAGTATCGTTTATGTTTTTTAGACCATCCATATCTACAAAAAAGATTAAACCTGAAGAATTCATTTCTAATGCAATATCGATTGAACGTTGTCCCAAATCCATAAATCCTCGTCGATTTAAAATTTTTGTAAGTTCATCTGTTGTATTTTGAATGCCTAGTTTTTCATTTTTCTGAATTAATTCTTCATTTTTTAAAACTTCATTCGTATATTCGTATGATTGTGTGATTGCATTGTTCAGAATTTTTAAATAAATTGTATAGGCGGAAAATTTCTTACTTAAAAGATGACCAATCATAAATCCATAATTGTTTTTTCCAGAATAAATTGGTTGAATGATAAAATTTCCATTTTTTCCATTAAAATTGTTTTCCAAATTTAATGTATTTTTTGGAGAAATAAAAATCTCTGGTTCATAAATTTCAACATCATTAACTTTATCTATAAACATGATTTCTTTTGCACTTTCTGGAAGAACAATATCATCATCTCTATTAATATGAATTGGTTCTGTGTAAAGAAAAACTTCTAACGAATCCATTTCTGCTTTTTCCATAAGATATGGCATATCGTAGAAAAGTTTTTGCATTGTATTTTTATTTTTTATTAAATCAAAAAGCATTCCAAAATTGTCGATTTCATAAAGAAAATTTAAATAACTTGCATCTCTTATTGTTCTATTTTGTAAATTTTTTCTGTTATAAAAAATTTCTCCATTTTGTTTTATAGAAATATCTTCTCGATTTTCCATAGAAATGCAACCACAAGATTGTCTATAAATTGGAGAAACTGGAATTGTTGTTTGTTTTTCTATTTCTACACCATTAATTTTATTCCAAGCAAGTTCCGCACCTTTTGCACCTTGAATAAACATTTCTTGATTTATTGTTGATAATCGCGGACTATGATAATCTGAAATAACAATATCATCAAAACCAATAACTTTTATATCTTCTGGAACGTTTAATCCTAAATCATTTAAAGCGTCTATTGTTCCAAAAGCCATTAAATCATTTGCACATAAAATTGCATCAAATTTTACATCTTCTTTTTTTTGATATTTCTCTTTTATGGCCGAATACGCTCGTTCTGAAATAAAACGACCATCAAAAATATCTTCCTCAAAAAAATCTATTTGATTTTCTTTTAAAGCCTTTTTATAAGATTCAAATCTTTCTAAAGCTTCTTGTGATTTTGTTGAATTTGCAGACATAAATGCAATTCGTTTACAATTATGTTTGATTTTTAAATGTTCGATAATATTTTTATAAGTAGAAAAAGTTTCTGTTTTTGTATAAAAACAATTTGGAAGATTTAAATTTATTCCAATAGAAATAATTGGTTTATCGTTAAGATTTTTTAAAACAGAAGAAAGTTTTTCTGATGGTAATTGAGTTGCATACGAACCAGAAATAACAATTACAGCATCAATTTCTTTTGAACTTATTAAATATTCACCAAGCCAATTTTGATATTCATACAAACCCAATGCATATTTTGGAATATTTGTTTGTGAAATTATAAGTCTAACATTTTTGTCTTCAAAAAAATCTGAAATGCCCGCTAAAACTTCAAGTGAATATTCAACTGTAAAACTATTTATTAAAACAGCAATGTTTTTCATACCAATTAAACCACTTTATTATAGAATACACTAAACGATTTTTCTAGTTAATGAGTCATTTTCTGTAAACTTATTAGTTTTTATAAAAAAATAAAATCTGTAAAATAAATATCTGTGATTTTTCCAAGACTCAAAATTTCATTGATTTCTTGCAGTATTTCGTATTTGAAATTTTCTTCTCCAATTGAAAGAATTTCATTTTGTGTATGTTCTGTAAAAAATTTTTGAAAAATACTTTTTATTATTCCAGATTTTCTACTTATTTCTTCAAAAAAAACTGTATCTCCTTTTGTATACGCAATCCAAGGTGTTAAAACCATTGCAGAACCTTGATTATTTTCGATTTTTGAATCTGGTTTTGTAATTAATCGAATTGTTCCCAAATCAAAAAAAGAAATCTGTTCCGTATCTAAAGGTTCATTTAAATTAATTGCTTTTCCTTTCGCAATCAAAACTTCTGGTTTTTGAGAATGTTTATTTATAATTCCAACAGTTGTTCCAGAAATCAAAATCAAAAATAAAATTGCAATTACCAGAATAAGAATTTTATTTAATGTAATTTTCATAAAAATCCTATTTTTCTTGTGCAAATGGAGAAATCAACGCTAAAAGACGTCCAGTTGCTCTTGCAGTAATGTGAACTCCATCATCAAGCCATTCTTCAGACTGAATGCATCCTGCTTTTCGCAATTCATTTATTAAAACTGATTGATTTGTAGGTAAAATATAATTTCCAATTTCACCATAAACTAATTCATAAATTTTATCTTTTAATTCCAAAAATCCAGTTTCGTCTTTTGCACTTACGCAGATTGCATCTGGAAATTTGTGCCGAAGACTTGTTAAAGTTCCTTTTTCATCACCTTTATCAACTTTGTTTAAAAGAATTAAACGTGGATTTTCGGAAGCTCCAATTTCATCAAGGACATCGCAAACAGTTTCATATTGAAATTCTGCATTTTCATCAGATGCATCTAAAACGAGCAAAAGCAAATCAGAATCACACGCTTCTTCTAAGGTTGATTTAAAAGCGTCGATTAAATGGTGAGGAAGATTGCTGATAAATCCAACTGTATCTGTCAAAAGAACGCCAGCTCTGTCATTTAAAGACATTTTTCTAGTGAGCGGGTCAAGCGTTGCAAATAATTTATTTTCCACAAACGCTTCTGCACCGGTTAACGCATTCAAAAGTGAAGATTTTCCTGCATTTGTATAACCAACTAAAGCACAAGTTGGAAGTTTTCCTCTTTGTTTTCGCTGAGTTTTCCGATTTAACTCAACTTCGGCAAGTTCATGTTTTATAGTTGAAATTTTTTCTCGAATTTGACGCTGATCCAATTCTAGTTGAGTTTCTCCAGAACCTTTTGCACCAAATGCTCCTCCTCGCTGACGATTAAAATCATTTTGTAAGTGCGAAAGTCTTGGAAGAGAATATTGAAGTCTTGCAAGTTCAACCTGAAGAGAAGCTTCTTTTGTTTGTGCTCTATCTGCAAAAATTCTGATAATAACTTCTTGTCTATCAAAACAAGATAATCCTGTTAATTCTTCCCAATTTCGTTGCTTTCTTGGTTCAAGATTAAAATCAAAAATAATACAATCAGCTTCTACAGAATGAGCAAGTTCATTTATTTCTTGAGCTTTTCCTGTGCCCATTCCAAATTTTGGCTGAATTTCTAATCTATTTAAAGTAAGCCTTTGAACAATATCCATTCCAAGAGTTAAAACAAGACCTTTTAATTCTTGTAAATCATTTCCTGGTTCACCAACCAACAAGGCTCTAAGTTTTTTATTTTCTTCTTTTTCTACTTCAATCATAAAAATATTATATCACACAAATAGTGGAAAAAAACTATCTTTTTTGTAATAATTTGCCGATATTTGAACAATAGAATTATGTCATCTTCACAAAAAATCGCGTTTAGTTTTTTAATAACAATTATTCTCGTTGTTGCGTTTGTTTTTACCGCTCGTTCAACAAATCTTTTTAAAATTTTAGATGACACTTATTATTCACAAACAATTATCAAAGAAAAAAATAATAATCTTAACAAAATTGCAGAAAATTTAGATTCTTATATAAAAAATATTATTTCTCAATTAGAAGATGGCGAAAATGCATTCATAAATCAAGAAAGTATTCGCAGTTATATGAGTCAAAATCCGTCAGAAGCATTAATTGTAAAAAGAAGAAACCTGACTGCTCAACTTTTTGAAGATAATCCTGCTATTTTAGGAATTCGTATTGTTGATAAAAATGGAAAATCTGTGCATTACAGTTCTTTTGAAGATGATGTTTTAAAAGTAAATGGAAATTTAAAAACTTATAAAAATTATCCAGAAATTGTAAAAGAATTTGGTGAAATTGATTTTGGTCAAATCAGAGTAAACAAAATTGAACAAAATCATGAAATTTTTATTGATAGCAAAAAAAATCGAATTATTCTTGCAGTTCCGTTTTATTGGATTCAAGAAAATTATGCTGCAACTTTAATTTGTTATTTAAATTTTTATGATATTGAACGCGAACTTGTTGATAAAAATATAATTTCTCTCGGAGAAAACATAAAACTTATTTCAGAAAATCTTTCTGGCGGAATTTTAACGGGGCTTCCAAATATTCCTCAAACAGATTTTGAAAAACCAATTATCGAAAAATTAAGAATTTCTCACTCATATAATAAACCTGAAAAAATTTTACAAATTGATGAAAATAGTTTTTGGGTTTTACTTTCTACAGATGTTTGTGAAAAAATTATCGTTTCTGGAATTTATACGAGTGATACTTTTAAACTTTCTCAAGAATTAATTTATGTAATTTACGTTTGCACTGCAATCACCATATTTTTGATTGTTTTTTTAGCATTCAGTTTTAAACAAAATTCAGAATTAGTTTTAAAAAAGAAATTAAAAGCAATTCAATACAATCTTGTAAAAGAATTTTTAGATAACAAAGAAGAAATTCAATGGAATTCAGTTTTAGAACAACTTAAAAAACGCAAAAACGATTTAAAAACTGATATTTTTTCTACTCTTGGAATTCATTCTAAAAAACAAAAAAAACATCTCGAAGATTTTATGGAAAAAGAATGGGCTGAACTTTTTGATTTTATAGAAACAAAAACTGAAAAAAAATCTCAAAAAACTAATTCAGAAACTTCGGAAATTACTGTTGAAAATCTCAAAAATATGCTAGAACAAGTAATAAAAGAAACAAATTTCAATATTAATATTGCAAATACATCTGAAAAAATAGAAAATAGTACTCAAAATAATGAAAATATAAAAGTTGATGATATGGAAGAGTTGGAAAATATTGATTTTTTAGATGAAGTAGAAAATCTTGAAGAATTAGAAGATGAAGTTATTGAAAATATAGAAGAAATTGATGATATTGAAGAACTTGATTCTTTGGAAGAAGAAATTAATTCTACAGAAGATGTAACAAATAATTTCAAAATTGATGATTCTCAAATAGAAATGCCTTTTACAAAATCTTTTGAATATTCTGAATCAATCGATTCTTTTATTCGCAACGAATATTTTCCAACAACAGAAAATCTTTTTGCAGAAGAATTAGGTTTTGGAACAGAATATCTTTCAAATAAAGAATTAACAGAATATCCAAATTTTTCTGTGTACGAATTACCTAGTATGATAGAACAAAATGATGAAAATAAAACAAAAAAATCTGGTCTTTTAGCAATTGCTTCTGCTTTTAATGAAATTACTTCAAAAGAAAAAAAGCAAAATCAGTCAGTTGTAAAAAATCAAAACGGAATATTTCAAATCTCACAAAATTTAGAATATAGCCAAGTTGCAATCGATAAAGATTTTAAATCCTTAGTAGATTCTGTTCTCAAAGAAAAATAAAACCGTTATAATCATTCTTATAAAATATTTGAAGGATTTTTTATGAAGAATAGATTTGAAATTGGTGAACCTTTTGAAACAAAAATTGTAGCAATTACAGACACTACAGTTTTTTTAGATTTAAATGCAAAAAGTGAAGGCGTTCTTGACCGAACCGAATTAAACGATGAAAATGGAAACGTTTCTGTAAAAGAAGGCGATTCTATAAAAGTTTATTTTATTGGCGAATTTCAAGGAGAAATGCGTTTTACAACTAAAATTTCGGGTGAAAAAGCAGATAAAAATCTTATTGAAAATGCTTATAAAAACGGAATTCCAGTTGAAGGTCATGTTGAATCAGAAATAAAAGGTGGTTACGAAATAAAAATTGGAACTACAAGAGCATTTTGTCCTTATTCTCAAATGGGATTTAGGAAAAAAGAAGAGTCATCTTATTATGTTGGAAAAAATTTTACATTTATCATAACAGAATTTAAAAATGATGGACGAAATATTTTAGTTTCAAACAGAAAAGTTGGCGAAAGTGAATATAATCAAGAAATTATTCGTCTTTCAAAACAAATTTCAGAAGGTTCAATTGTAGAAGCAACTGTTGAAAGTATTGAAAAATTTGGAGCATTTGTAAATATTCAAGGTTTTAGAGCGTTACTTCCAATTAGCGAATTAAGTTTTGATAAAATTGATGATGCAAATAAAATCGTAAAAGTTGGTGAAAAGATAAAAGTTAAAGTTTTAAATACCGACTGGAAAAACGAAAAAGTTTCTGTAAGTTTAAAAGCATTAGAAAAAAATCCTTGGGAAAATGTTGAAAATTTAGTTTCTGTTGGAGAAAAAATCACAGGAAAAATTGTAAGAATTACAGATTTTGGATTATTTATCAATATCGCAAAAGGAATTGATGGACTTTTGCATATCAGTGAATTAGAAAATGTTAATGCAAACACAAATTTACGAAAAATTTATCAAATTGGACAAGAAATCAACGTAGTTGTTGAAAAAATTGACGCTGAACAAAAAAGAATTTCTTTAAAAACAGCAGAATCGGCAGAACAAGAAGAATCTGCAAAATCATATCTTTCTAGTTCTGACGATGATGATAGTGAAACTTATAATCCTTTTGCCGCTTTATTAAAGAAATAAATTCTATTTATTGCCTTTTGCATTTGTAATAACTTGTTTCGCTGAGCACAAGAACTTTGCAGAGTTTTTTAGCCCGACAATGACAAGTTATTTCATCAATTCACGATATTTTTGTGCAAGGCGTTTTGATTTTTTTGCAGCCAAACCGCAGTAATTTGCTGGATGTTCAAAGAATGCAGCA
>CAYPGB010000031.1:0-21831 GCA_964410365.1 uncultured Treponema sp. | reverse complement strand
GTCCGACACGTTTTGTTGCTGTTGTTCCTAAAAAACTTGTAATTTTTGATAACGGATTTATTTTTGAAAATAATGGTGGAACTGGAAAAATTCCTGTAACTTATAAAAATAGTTTTATAGAATTTGATATTAAAGATGCAACTTTAACAAGATGTCCTGAAAATGCAAATATAAGTTCTGATGTAGAAGAAGTTTCTTTTCCTAGTAGTTATTTTATTACAAATTAATTTTAATTGCTCTAAATGTCGAGGTTGTCGCACAAACATTGCAGAATTAAATTCCAAAAAAACTGTCATTGTTGGGAGTGATTGTTCGATACATGTCATTATCTGGCTATCTGAATGAAAGATTCCCGTGTCGGAGCTCGGGAATGACTGTGTTGCTGAAAGCAACACACGAGTTTGTTTTGCAAACGTCGCAAGAGTTAACGTAAAATTCATCATTGTATATGGGTATGACAGAAAGTTGGATGCGGGGGAAGATTTTTTTATCTTTTTTTAATTATGATAGAAAGACACAATGTTGATGATGAGAAGAAAATCATATCAAAAAATTATTTTTCAATTTTTTTAATACTTTGTACTTCTGTTTTTGTAATTCTTACAATCATTTTTGTGGTGTTTTATCAAGTTTTTGAAAAATCTGTTTTTAAGACTTTGGCGATAACTTTTGGAACAACGGCTTATCATTTTGTGATGCGGCTTTGCGTTGGTTTTTTAATTCACGGAATTTTTAAAAATAATTTTGATTATAGAAAAAAATGGTTTCAAGAAAAATCTTTTGAAAAAAAACTGTATAAAAAATTAAAAGTAAAATCTTGGAAAGATAAAATGCCAACGTTTAATCCAGTTTTTTTTGATTTAAAATGTAATTCGTCAGAAGAAATTGCTGGAGCGATGTGTCAAGCAGAAATTGTGCATACAATTATTTTTGTGTTATCCTTTTTACCAGTTTTAGCAACTATTTTTTTTGAAAGTTTTTGGGTATTTTTTATAACATCGTTTTTATCTGCAAATTTTGATATGATGTTTATTATACTGCAAAGATTTAATCGTCCAAGAATTTTAAAAATGAAAAAAAGATGATGATTTTATTTATGATGAGAAAAATTAAATCATAGAAATTATTCTGAAACATTTTTATCTTTAAGATTTACAGAAGATTCTTGTTCTTTTTTTATATCTTTTACTTTTTTTATGCCGGAAAGTACAAAATAAACACAAAGTGAACCAAAAGCGACATACGCTATAATTGCAAATATCATCATAAAAAAAATTATAACACAAGAAAATGCAAATTTAAATTATTTTTCCTTATTAAACTTTACATATTTTATTTTGATAATTCAATATTTTTCATTATTATGGTATAATTTTTATATGGCACAAATTATTCCAATAGCGAGTGGTAAAGGCGGAGTTGGAAAAAGTCTTCTCGCGGCAAATCTTGCAATTTCACTTGGTCAGCAAGGAAAAACTGTTGTTTTAGTTGATTTGGATTTAGGAGCATCAAATCTTCATTTGGTGATTGGTCAAACTCCTACAGCAAACAGTTTGGGTTCTTGGTTTACGGAAAAATCTAATTTTAAAGATATTATTCAACAAACAGATTATCAAAATGTGAGTTTTATTGCTGGCGATAGCCAAATTCCAGATTTAACATCTCTAAAATATAGCCAAAAAGTAAAATTGATGCGAAATCTAAAAAATATAAACACCGATTACGTTATTTTAGATTTGGGGGCTGGAACTCATCAGTTTATTTTGGATATGTTTCTTCTTTCTCCTCAAGGAATTATTGTTTCTGCTCCCGCTGTTACGGCTACGTTGAATGCGTATCTTTTCTTAAAAAATGCTTGTTTTAGACTTTTGTATACAACTTTTAAAAAAGGAACTCCTGGCAGAGAATTTATTGATAATTTAAAAAAAGATTCAAAGGCTTTGCAAAAACTTTATATTCCTCAACTTGTAGAACAACTTTCAAAAGTGGATTCTGAAACTACAAAAATTTTTGTTTCGCGAATGCAACAATTTCGTCCTCGTCTTGTGATGAATATGATTGATGACCCAAAAGATGCAGAAAGAGCGGTTCGCATAAAAAATTCCTGCAATCAATATTTAGGATTGGAAATTGAATATTTGGGACTTATGTTTAGAGATGCTTTTCAAAATAAAGCTCTTTCTTCGCAACTTCCTGTTGTGGTTTATAAACCTCAATCAGTTTTGGGACAAGGCATTTATAGAATTGCAGATAAAATTATCGCTTCTCCAGTCCGTCAGTTTGATGATGATTATACAAATAGCACGATGAATTCTGACCATTTTAAAGAAGCAGAAGATGATGCAACAGAAGATTATAATTTTAAACTTTCAGGAATTGATGATTTGGTTTCTGGAGGTTCTCTTTCTAATGGTGAAATGGCGGAGATGATAAAAGCACAAAGTTATGAAATAACTCAACTAAAAAAAGAAAATCAATTATTAAAATCAAAATTGATAAAAGCAAGTGAGCAAGGTTTTAAAATATAGGTGATAATATGAATTTTTTATATGTTAATTATCCATCTTGGATTCATCCAGAAATTTTTCCTGGAGTAAAATTTTTAAGTTTATTGCGTTGGTATGGTTTGATGTATGTTTTTGCTTTTTTGTTTGCATATTTGGCTTTAAAAAAAGAAGCAAAAGAAGGTTTACTAAATACTGAAAATTATAAAGTTACTGATGATGATATTTTTAGTTTTCTTGCGACAGGAATTATTTTTCTTTTAGTTGGTGCAAGAATTTTTTCTACTTTAGTTTATGATACGAGCGGACTTTATTGGAAAAAACCTTGGTTAATTTTTTTGCCTTTCCAAAATGGAAAATTTACTGGTCTTGCTGGAATGTCTTATCATGGTGGATACATTGGTGGTCTTATAGGAATGATTGTTTGGTGCAAAATGCATAAAAAACCTGTTTGGAAATGGATTGACGCAATGGCAACTGCAATTCCTTTGGGATATACATTTGGTCGCCTTGGAAATTTCTTAAACGGTGAACTTTATGGAAGAGTTACAACTGCTCCTTGGGGAATGGTTTTTCCTCGTGCAGAAAAATTTTCAGCAAAATTAACTTGGGTTCAAGAAATTGCAGAAAAAATTGGAATGGATATTTCAAATATGAATCTTGTAAATCTGCCACGACATCCTAGTCAACTTTATGAAGCAATTTTTGAAGGTCTTGTTCTTTTTGCAATTTTATGGTTTGTTCGTAAACATAAAAAATTTGATGGAATGTCTGGTGTAATTTATACTGGCGGTTATGGTTTTATAAGATTTTGGATTGAATATTTACGTGAACCAGATGCAGATTTAGGTTTTAGAATTGGAAAAGATACTTCTGCTCCAATTTATACAAACACATCGCTTTTAAATCTTTCTACAGGTCAAATTTTATGCTTAATTATGATAATAAGTTCAATCACGTTAGGAATAATTTTGTACATTTTGCAGAAAAAAAGAGAAAACAATTTAAAAATATCAAAATAGGAAAAGAAAATGACTGTATTACAAGGAATTTTATTAGGTGCATTGCAAGGAATTGCAGAATTTTTACCAATTTCATCATCTGGACATTTAGCCGTTGCACAAAATCTTTTTGGCTTAGATGATGTGCCTTTGTTATTTGACGTTTTTTTACATTTAGCAACTCTTTTTGCAGTTTGCATTTATTTTAGAAAAAAAATCTGGGAACTTTTAAAAATTTTGGGAAGATTTATTTCTCGAAAACCTAGAAATGAACCAGAAAATAATGAAGATTTGCTTTGTGGAACAGAAATTGCAGGGAGAAAAACAATTTTAGCAATCATCATAACAACTGCAATTACAGGAATTTTTGGAATTATCACAAGTAAAATGATTCCAGAACTTCCAATCAAAATAACTTGTGCTGGTTTTATTTTTACAGCATTTTTATTAATTCTTTCAGCAATTATAGAAAAAAAATCACACAAAAATGAAGTAAAAACTCCAACAGGAATTTCGGTTTTTCAGTCGATTGTGATTGGTTTTATGCAAGGCGTGGGAACTTTGCCTGGAATTAGTAGAAGCGGTTCTACAATTGCGGGTGCACTTTTTAGTAAAGTTGATAGAAAAGCTGCTGGCGATTATTCGTTTATCGTTTCAATTCCAGCAATTTTGGGTGCTTTTATTCTGGAATTAAAAGATTTGGGCGAAGTTTCTTCTTCTATCGGATTTTTGCCAGTTTTTGTAGGTTGTTTGACAGCTTTTGTCGTTGGATATTTTTCTCTTGTTTTCTTGATGAAACTTATCAGAAAGGGAAAACTTGCTTTTTTTGCGTGTTATTTAATTCCTCTTGGAATTTTAGGATTGATTTTCTTAAAATAACAGAATGAAATTTTTATTTTATGGACGAAAAATGAAAAAGATTTTTACAATTATATTTTTGATTTCTATTTTTTATGTGCCAATTTTTTCGCAAAATTCAGTTGAATCAGAAACAACAGATGCTTGGAATGAATTAAAAAAAACAGGAAAAGAAGTTCTTCAAAAAACTGAAAATTTCTTAAAAGCCGCTGGAGCAGAAATAAAAGAAGGCGTGAACAATATAAAAGAAGTAAAATGTCTTGGAACTTGGGTTTATAAAGGAAAAAATTGTACAACTACAATCACCGTTAATGATGATGGAACAATGGAAGTAGAGCAGCGGGAAGGATTTTTAAAATCAACTTGCTACAAAGGAAATTATACTCAAGTTCTTCGTTCGTTAAATTTTCAAATTACAGAAAAAATTTCATCTTCTTGGCTTTCAAAAAATGAAGAAGATGATTTTTCTAATGAATTTTGGTTTATTTCTTATGCAAATCAAGATGATGAAAATAAAATGAAATTTACAACTTCAGATTTTCCTCAAAATTCTGATAAGACAGATTTTTCAAAAGGTGTAATTTTTACAAAAAAATAAATGAAAGCAATTTATAAAAATTCAGCAATTCCAGAACGCGAAGCAAAAATTAATTTTCACATTTCAGAAAGCATAATGATGGAAAATGCTGCAATTGGTTTAGAAAAAGTTATAGAAAATCTTGCTCACGAAATGGGAACAGAAGTTAAAGTTCTTATTGTTTGTGGAAACGGAAACAATGGTGGTGATGGTTATGCACTTGCCCGTCGGTTATTTGGTTTTGTAAAAGTTTCTGTAATTTCTATCGCTGAACCAAAAACATTTGAAGCAATTCAGCAAAAAAAAATGGCACAAGCGGTTGGTGTTGAAATTACAAATCTTGCAGAAAATTCTTTAATCAGACTTGCTGGAATGATTGTTTCTAGTGCAAATATAATTGTTGATTGCATTTATGGAACAGGTTTTCATGGAAAAATGCCCGAATCTTCAGAAAAATTGATAAAATTGTTGAATGCATCTTCTGCTATTAGAATTGCTTGCGACGTTCCAAGTGGAATTGATTTAGATGGAAATTATTCATCAATCATTTTTAAAGCTGATTATACAGTTACGATGGGAGCTTTAAAATCTTTGCTTTTTGTAGATTCTGTAAAAGATTTTGTTGGACAAATTTCTGTTACAAATCTTGGAATTTCATCTCCAATTTTTGAAAAATCTACAAAACCAGATGCATTTTTAATTGAACCAAAAGATGTAAAACTTCCTCTTCGCAAAAAAAAATCTACTCATAAAGGTTCATTTGGTCATACAGTTGTTGTTGCTGGCGAAAAATCTGGTGCTGCAATTATGGCTTCTTCTGCGGCAATGAATTTTGGCAGTGGTTTAACTTCTTTATTAAAAACAGAAAATTCAAATCTTGAACAATTTAAAATTTCTCCAGAGTTGATGTGTACAGAAAAAATTCCACTAAAAACAACTTGCATAGTTTTGGGAAGCGGTTTAGGAAAATTCACAGAAAAAATTTGTAATGATTTTTTGACTTGGTTTTACGATACAAAAACTCCATTTTGCGTTTTAGATGCAGATATTTTTAATTTTTCAAAACTTGATGATTTTCTTACAAAACTTAATTCTGTTCAAAATGCAAAAATTGTTCTGACTCCGCATTTAAAAGAATTGGAACGTTTATTGGAAAAATTATCTTTAAAAAATCCAGAAGAATTAGTTTTGAAATTTGAAAATATTGTTTTAGTTGCAAAAAGTGCAAATACAAAAATTTATTATCAAGATAAAGTTTTTATTTGTGCAGATGGAAGTCAAAATCTTTCTAAAGGCGGAAGTGGTGATGTTCTTGCCGGAATGATAGCTTCTTTACTTTCTCAAAAATATTCAATTTTAGATGCTTGTATTTCTGCGGTGGAAACCCATGCACTTATTTCAAAAAATTATGGTGAAGAAGATTATACTTTTTCACCATTAAAATTAATTGAACTTATAAAATCATCTTCTAATTTTTTGTATTAAAATATATTCTGTATTAGAATTTCCACCAATTCCATAACTTCTAGTTTTTGTTACGGTTTCAAAGAAAAATGCACTTGCAATTTCTAGAATAAATTCTTTTAGTGAGTGTGAATCCAAGTGAGTTCATGTTTATTATAATTTAAATGAATAATTTTACTATTTGGAATATTTTCAAATTGTTGTAACAATTCCCAATTGATTGAACCTTGCATTTTTATTGTACAAATCATATTTAAATTTGGATTATATGAAATCCACATTTTTATCCATTCTAAAAGTCGTTCCGGATAACAAATTACATCGCTAAAAATCCAATCAACATTACCAATTTCTTCTGGTTTTAAAGTAAAAGCATCGTGAGCTTTAAATGTAACCAAAGGAGATTCCATCAGTTTTTTGTCAAGTTCGGCTCTATCAACTGCAAAAACTTTTGCTCCTAAACCGACCAAAACCCAAGTCCATCCACCAGGACACGCTCCAGCTTCAAAACAGTAAGAATTTTCATTTGGAAGTTCTGTTTGATTAAACACTGTTGCCATAGTTAAACTTTCTTGAATTTTTAAATACGCTCTGCTTGGAGGATTTTCGTGGTCTTCTATAAATTTTAAATTTCCGCCTGGCAAAAATGATGAAGTTTTTGCACTATAAATAAGATTATGTTCATCTATTAATGAAAAAAGTCCAATTGGCGTTGTAGGAATTTTTACAGGAAATTTTCGTTCTTTTAAATTGATATAAGGTAATTTTTCTTGAATAAGTTTTGAGCGGCGAAAACATACATAATCATAAGAAGCCCAATTTCTTTGTATATTTTTTAGATGATTTACAGCATCGTTGATTGAATCAAAACTTAATAAAAAAGGTTCTTCCATTATGTCTTTTGCAAAATAAGGAACACAATTTTTTGGTAAATCTTTTTCTGAAAAATAAAATAAATCTCCATATTGTGAGTGCGGAGAATTTTTTACATTAAATCTTTCTTGTAATTCTGAGAGTAAAATTTTACTCATTTCGGGAAAAGCTAAAAAAACTTTTCCATTTAATTTTGTAATTTTTGTTGCCATAATTATTTTATTTCTGGAAAATTATCTTCTTGCGTTGAAAGAAAATTTATAAAATCAGCGAGTCTATTTGCATCTGGAGAATAAAGAATTTGAAAACCAATATAAGTATTTCCGTTTTCTTCTTTTACCCATTGCGGTTTGCATATCAAATTTAAAGGAAAATCATCATAATTTCTGGAAGGTGTGATTTTTAGTTCGTATTCATTTTCTAATTCAACAACAAGCGGAAACTGATAATGAACTTTACAACCATTTTTAGAAATATCGTCAAGAATTCCAAAAATTTCACAAATTTTAGGAGCATTAACTCTTCCAATTTCTTTAAAACGTTTTTCCTGGCGTTTTTTATAATCCATAAAATCATTATAAGAGTTTATTAGTTTTGTGGCAATTATCACTTTGCTACAAGACGAATATATACCGAATTGTTAACACAAAATTGATTTTTATTTACTATAAAATTTATATAGTCTATTTTTTTATTCTACGGTATATTTATAAAATACGGAGGTTCATTATGAAAAATTTAAATTTTAAGAATTCAATTTTACCTTTTGTTTATGGAGCACTTCTTATTGTGCTTGGAATTTTGATTATGATTTTTCCTAATTTTTGGGTAAAATTATTTGTTGTTGTTTTTGGACTTTGTTCTGTAGCTTATGGAATTTATACTTTATTACCTTTAAAAAATTTAGAAAATTCTCAATATAAAACAATGTCTCTTATAAAAAGTGGAATTAGTATATTTTTTGGACTTCTTTCTGTAATTATTCCGATTGCAGTTGCTACTACAACTTGGAAAGTGATTGTTTATGTTTTTGCAGTAAGTTTGATTATTTCTTCAGTTCTGGGATTTTATTCAACTAGCATTATCGCTTTAGAAGGCGAAGAGCGAAAAAAAGCAATATTTGAAAATGTAATTTCTCTTATTGTTGCAATTATCCTTTTCTTAATTTCTCCAATATCATTAGGAAAAATCATTATAAGAGTGATTGGAATTTGTACAATTATTGTAGGTGTAATTTTAATTGCACTGAAAATGTTTTCCAAACAAGATATAATCATCACAAATGCAGAAGTAAAAGATTCTGATAATTTTGATGATATAATTTCTACAAACGAAAATAATTCTAGCGAAAATAATTCTGATAAATAATATGAAAAAAAAATTTTTTACAAGTGTAGCAATCTTATTTTTGGCAATTTTATTTACTTCGTGTTCTGAAAAAATTATGGGATATTCTGTTGTTTTATGGAATATTCCAGAATATGAAATTGCAAGTGGTGAAGTTGTAGAAGTTTATATAAAATCAAATATTTCTCATGTTTATATTATTGGAACAAAAAATCATGAAAAAATTGAAGTTCCTCTTTGGCAAATTACTGAACCTGTAAAAAAATCAAAAATAAAAAATAAAATTGAAAAATATTCAGAATATGCAAATACATATGCTTCTGTAAAATTGGATGGGCTTCCTGCAAGAGAAGAAGCAATCAACACGGCAAAACAAGTTTACAGACTTCGTAAAGGCGAAATTATAAAAATTCTTTACAAAGGAAATGGAGCTGCTCCAACTACAGGAAAAAATACTCTTGCTGGTGAATGGTACAGAATTTTAACTGATAACGGAACGGAAGCTTGGTGTTTTTCTTACAATTTAACAATGTTTCAAACTGATTCAAAAGGTAATCAGATTGGTGGAGTAAAAATTAAAACTGAAGAAGTTGTTGATACAGTTTTTGAAGAAAATATTGTAACAAAAATTTGGTATCCAGATTATTATAAGACGATGATTTCTTCAAAAAGTATAGATTTAAATCGATTAAAAACTTCTTATAATTTTACAATTGATACAGAAAATAAAAAAGTTTCATTAAATCTTTCTGGAATTCATGAAAATTGGACTTATGAAGGTTATACAAGAACTTCTGATAATGAATATTCATTAAAAAATATTCCAATTTCAGTAATTTATAAAAGAAGTGATTTTATTGTAATTCGTTACACTGATGATTCTGGTAAACCTCAAGAATTAAATTTTGTAACAATTGAACAAGATTTAAATGAAATAATAGAAGAAGAAAAAACTCGGCGAGAACAATCTTTCCAA
The DNA here is from genome assembly GCA_964410365.1 of uncultured Treponema sp. Lineage (GTDB taxonomy): Bacteria > Spirochaetota > Spirochaetia > Treponematales > Treponemataceae > Treponema_D. The sequence goes on along the minus strand of CAYPGB010000031.1, from coordinate 12,231 downwards.
AAAATTTGGGAAAATGGACCTTCGTATTCAAGTTCAAATTATGGAAAATTAATTTTCCAAGAAGACGGTTCTTTCCGTTGGACAAATTTCAAACTTTTGGTTCCTTCTATTATAAAATCTAGTGCAAAAAATACGGGAACTTCTTCTGTAAAATATACTTTATCTTCATCACTTAGAGAGTCTTATGATGGAGTTCTTACATTTAAATTTGTTGGAATGGATTCTGAAGTAAATTTCCTCTATAAATTAGAAAATAATGGTTTACGATTAGAAGATGCAACTGGTGCAAAATTTAATGGAACTCAAATTACGGCGAGAGGTTTTAGTCCTTTGATTTTATTCTTCCAAAAATAAAAAGGTTATTATGGCATTTGTACAATTTTCCCAAGTATCGCTTGCTTTTGGCGATAGAGATATTTTAAAAAATGTAACTATAAATCTTCAAACCGGTAGTAAATTTGCTTTGACTGGTGCAAACGGAGCAGGAAAATCAACTTTGATAAAAGTTCTTGCAGGATTGATAAAACCCGATGGCGGAGATAGAGCATTTCAAAAAGATTGTAGAATTTCTTATCTTCCGCAAAGTGGACTTACTCACGCTGGTTGTACGTTAATGCAAGAGGCAGATAAAGCGTTTGAGTTTGGATATGAACTTCAAAGAAAAATTGATGAAATAGGGGAACAACTTCAAAAAGGAGAAGGAAACACTGATTCTTTAGTTATTCGTCAGTCAGAATTGATTCAAGAATTGCAAGATAGTGGTTGGGACAGAAGAAATGCAACGGCAGAATCTGTTCTCCTTGGTTTAGGTTTTTCTCGAGAAGATTTTAAACGCGATACAAAAGAATTTTCTGGCGGTTGGCAAATGCGTATTGCTCTTGCAAAAGCACTTATGCAAAATCCAGATATTTTACTTTTGGACGAACCGACAAACTATTTAGATTTGGAAGCACGAACTTGGCTAGAAAAATTTTTACAAGATTTTAAAGGTGGATTTTTACTTGTTAGCCACGACCGATATTTTTTAGATGTTACAATAAATGAAGTTTATGAACTTTTTAATGGAGAGTTAAAACGTTATGTTGGAAATTTTTCTCATTATGAAAAAGTTCGAGAAGTTGAATTAAAAACTTTAATTGCAGAATATGAACAGCAACAACAAGAAATAAACAAAATGGAAGATTTTATAAATCGTTTTGGTTATAAAGCTACAAAAGCCGCTCAAGCACAAGAATATCAAAAACGATTAGATAAAATGGTAAAAATTGAAATTCCAGAAAATCTAAAAAAAATCCATTTTTCGTTTCCACAAGCTCCTCATTCTGGGCGTCTTGTTTTGCGAATGAAAAATATTTGTAAATCATACGACGGCAAAAAAAATGTTTTAAATAATTTGGAAATTACTCTCGAAAATGGAGAAAGATTAGTTGTTGCAGGGCGTAACGGTGCTGGAAAATCAACTTTGCTTAGAATTATTGCAGACCAAGATAAAGATTTTTCTGGAGAAATGATTTTAGGTGCTGGCGTAAAAATTGGATATTTTAGCCAAGATAATGCAGAAACAATCAAAGGAAAAGAAACAATTTTGGAATATTTGGAAAATCGTGCTCCACTAGAACTCATTCCAAAATTACGCGATATGCTTGGTGCGTTTTTGTTCCGTGGTGATGACGTTTATAAATCGTTGGAAGTGCTTTCTGGCGGAGAAAAGTCGCGAATTGCGTTGCTTTTACTTTTACTCAGTCCTGTAAATCTTTTGATTTTGGACGAACCAACTAACCACCTTGATATGCATTCAAAAGACGTTTTGCTAAAAGCGTTGGAATCTTTTGGTGGAACCGTAATTTTTGTTAGCCACGACCGCGGATTTATCGAATCTCTTGCTACAAAAGTTTTGCATCTTGAAGTTGGAAAATTCAAATATTATCCTGGAAATTACGAATATTACCTTGAACAAGAAGAAAAAAATCAAGGAGGGGAAAGCCTTCCCCTCGCTTCAAAGGCTGTTGTTTCGCAAAACTCAACAACAGCCTTTTCCGCTACCCCTTCTAACGGGGGAAGCCCCCGTAACGCCCCCGAAACTTCAAGTTCAAAACTTTCTTGGGAAGAACAAAAAAAACGAGATTCTGAACGACGAAAAATAGAAAAACAAATTCAAAAACTGGAAGAAGAAATTTCTGTTTTAGAAAATAAAAAATCAGAATTAGAAACAAAAATGTCGAATCCAGAAGTTTATTCAAATGGAGAAAAAGCAAAATCTGTGCAAAACGAAATAGAAAAAACTTCTAAACTTATTGACCAAAAAACTCAAGAATGGGAAAAAATTATGGAAGATTTTGAAAAATAAAATTTGATATTTTTTTTGCTAAAATTATTTTCAATAGGGGACAGACCCCAAGTTTTAATTTGCCTTTGCCCCGAGCGTGTAGCAGTGCGTAGCAGCCATTCACAGAGTGAAGGCTGAGCGTTAGCGAACTGCGAAAGGCGAGTTGGTGGAAAAATTGGGCTGAAATTTAAAATAAGGAAAATTTTATGGAAACTGCGTTATATTTAATTCCGGTAACTTTGGGCGAAACGGAAATTCAAAAAGTTTTGCCTTCGTATAATCACGATATAATTGTAGAAATTAAGCATTTTATTGTAGAAAATATTCGTTCGGCAAGACGATTTTTAAAAAAAGTTGAAAAAACAATTGATATTGATGAACTTACTTTTTATGAATTAAATCGTCATACAGACCGAAAAATTATTGGAGAATACTTAGTTCCATTAAAAAAAGGCGAAAGTGTTGGAATTATTTCTGAAGCGGGATGTCCTGCGATTGCGGATCCTGGTGCAGATGTCGTTTCAATTGCACAATCAAAAGGATATAAAGTTGTTCCGTTGGTTGGTCCGTCATCAATTATACTTTCTGTAATGGCAAGTGGATTTAATGGACAAAGTTTTGCATTTAACGGATATTTACCAGTTGAAGTTCCGCAACGAATAAAAGCATTAAAAAAATTGGAAAATAAAGTTTGGAATGAAAATCAAACGCAATTATTTATAGAAACGCCTTATCGGAATGCAAAAATGATGGAAACAATTTTTTCATCATTAAGACCTCAAACAAAAGTTTGCATTGCAGCAGGAATTACTTGTGATGAAGAATTTATAAAAACAAAAACAGTAGAACAATGGAAAAAAGAAAAACTTCCAGAACTTGCAAAAATTCCTTGCATTTTTGTGATAGGAAAATAAATTATGGAAAATCAATTTTTAATTAGAAATGCAACTTTAGAAGATATAAATCAAATTATGGAAGTTGAAAAAAATGGATTTATTCCACAAATTCAAGAAGAACAAGCGGTTTTTGAAGAACGAATAAAAATTTGTCCAGAATTATTTTTAGTTTTTCAAGATGAAACTTCCAAAATTGTAGGATATTTGAGTGCGGAATATTTGGAAAAAATTCCACAAAGTGCAGACGAATTAAAATTAGGTCATTTTCCGAAAAAAATTGAAAACAAAAACGAATTGATAATTTATATTTCATCATTTTCGATTTTGCCAGAATGTCGCGGAAATAAAAATGGCACAAAACTTTGGAATAAAAGTTTAGAATTTTTAGAAAAAAAACATAGTTCAAAAGTGAAATTTGTACTTTTAGTAAATGAACTTTGGGAAAAAGCTGTACACATTTATGAAAAGTCAGGTTTTAAAATCACAAAAATTTTTCCAGATTTCTTTTTAACTGTAGAAAATACTTTTTCTTCTGGAATTTTAATGGAAAGATAAATTGATTTTTTAACAAAATGCACGGTTTGCGGTGATTGTGATTTTTTCAAATTTTCTACTATTCCTAAAATTATTTATACGCTAAAATACATCTATGTTTTCTGACGTGTTTTTTAATTTTTCAAAAATAGTTCAAAATTTTGACATTTACGAAGGTGCAGAAATTCTAAAAACTATGGCGAAATCTAAACCAACTTTTGCTTTGGATGTAGGATTTTATGCTGATGATATTTGGAATAGAGTTGAACTTTTTAAAGAATGTTTAAATCTGATTGAAGATGAATCTGAAAAAAGAATTTTATCACAAATGATTCATTTTTCTGCAGGAATTACTGGTTCTTTAGATGCAATTGAAAATCGTTATGAATATGTAGAAAATCTTGAAAATTCCATAAATGATTTTAAAGATTCTGGAGATGAATTTTCTCAATCACTTATTGCAATTGGACCTTGCGGAATTAATCACGATTGGGAATCTTGCGAATTTGAAGAAGGCGAACATAATTATTTTGATAATCGCACAGTTTCTGATGAAAGAGATTTATTTGCACTTCAAATGACTCTTGCAAAAAAATATAATCTTCCAACAATTGTTTATTCTAAAAACGGTTTTAAAGACACTGCAGATGTTTTAAAAGCAATAAAATGGAATAAAGGCGTAATTCACGGATATTCTTATACAAAATCTGAATTGGACTTTTTTTTAGATTTAGGTTGGTTTATCAGTTTTGATGGAACAGTTACTTATAGTGGTAAAAAAAATGCATTGGATATGGCAGAAATTGTTGCGTATGTTCCAAAAGACCGAATCTTGATTGAATCAAATTCTCCATATTACGCACCAGTTCCAATAAAAAATACAATTAATACACCAAATAATATTAATTATATTTATGATTATATTGCTTCAAAACGTGGAATTACATCTTCAAAACTTGGGCAAATTGTAGAAGAAAATTGTAAAAAATTATTTTTATAGAAAGGATGAAATTATGGATATGCAAATGAATTTTTTAAGAAAAATTCCAACTCCACAGGAATTAAAAGAACAATTTCCAATTACAGATAAAATCGAAAAAATAAAAGAAAAGCGAGATGAAATTATAAAAAATATTTTTGAAGGAAAAGATTCTCATTTTTTGTTGATTATTGGACCTTGCTCTGCTGATAATGAAGAAGCAGTTTTAGATTATATGACTCGTTTGGCAGAAGTTCAGGAAAAAGTGAAAGATAAAATTTTTATAATTCCACGCGTTTATACAAATAAACCAAGAACAAAAGGCACTGGTTATAAGGGAATGTTGCATCAACCAAATCCTTTGGGCGAAGAAGATATGCTTGCAGGAATTATTGCAATTCGAGAAATGCATACTCGAGTTGTTCGCGAAACTGGTTTTACTTGTGCAGAAGAAATGCTTTATCCAGATAATCATCGTTATCTTTCAGATTTATTGGCGTACGTTGCGATTGGTGCTCGTTCTGTGGAAGATCAACAACATAGAATTGTTGCAAGTGGATTGGGAATTCCTGTCGGTATGAAAAATCCAACTTCTGGTGATATTTCTGTCATGATGAATTCAATCACTGCGGCTCAAGCAAATCAAAAATTTCTTTATAGAGGATGGGAAGTTACAACAGATGGAAATCCTTTGGCTCACGCAATTTTACGCGGATATGTTGATGCCTTTGGAAGAAGTCATTCAAATTATCATTATGAAGATATTCGGAATTTGATTGATTGTTACGAATCTGATAAAAATTTGAAAAATCCAGCGTTGATTGTCGATTGTAATCATGCAAATTCAGGAAAACAATATTTAGAACAAATTCGCATTGCAAAAGACGTTCTTCACAGTTGTCATGTTTCTAGTGATATTAAAAAAATTGTAAAAGGTTTGATGATTGAAAGTTATTTGGAAGATGGTTGTCAAAAAATTGGAGAAGGCGTTTATGGAAAATCAATCACAGACCCTTGTTTAGGTTGGAAAAAAACAGAAAAATTAATTTATGAATTGGCAGAAAACTTGTAGTAAAAATTTAGTCTAACAATGACACTGTTTTAGTACGAGAATGAAAAAAATGTTTTTCCCTATTGTGTTTGTAGGCTTTTAAGTGATATATTACAATATCTTTTATAAAAATTAAATTTTTTGGAGAATTTTTATGAAAAAAAACTTAAAACCTATTATTTTGATTGCAATTTTTCTTTCAAGTTTAGTTTTTCCGCTCTGCGCAAAATCAAAAAAATCTAAAAAAGATTCTTCTGTTCGTTTAATTCAAATCGCACACACGCCAACAAATGTTCCATACGGTTTTTTGAATGAAAAAGGTGAATCTGATGGTTTTGAAGTTTCTGTGATGAAAGCGGTTGATGAACTTCTTCCTCAATATAAATTTAATTTTAATGCAGTTTCTGATGATGAACTTTTGATTGGAATTGAAACTGGAAAATATCAAGTGGGAACAAAAGGTGCTTGGCTTACAGAAGAACGTAAAAAGAAATTTTTAATTCCTTCTGAACCGATTGCCGCTTCTGTGATTGGACTTGCTTATCGTACTTCAGATTCAGAAAAAATTTATGATATGGATAGTTTTGCAGAATTTTCAGGAAAATTGATTCCAATTTCTCCTTTAAGTGCACAGTATTCTGTAATTGATGAATATAATAAATCTCACGAGGGAAAAGCTCAAATCAAACTTGTTCCTTCAGATGTTTTTGATATTGCAGATTCTTATCTTTGGGTTTTAGAAGGACGTTATGATGGATATTTAGTTCTTAAACTTTCTTTTGAAAAAAATGTTTTAAAAGAAACTGGACCTTATCATCAATTTGCGGAAAAACTTTCTTATGTTTCATATAAAGGCATTCCAACTTATCCACTTTTTAATAAAAAAGAAACTCAACTTGTAAAAGATTATGAAAATGCAATCAAAATATTAAAAGAAAACGGTACAATTGTTAAACTTTCAGAAAAATATTTTGGTGAAAACGTTTTTGACTTTATAACAAACTAACGGTTGATGAATAGACCTTTTTCTCCAGCACAAATTTTACTTTCGCTCAAAATAATTTTACCAAATATTGGAATTACATTTGGAGTTGTGATTGGAACTGTTTTTCTAGGATTTTTGCTTTCTTTTTTAGTTTTAAAACAAAAATTCAGTCATCATAAATTTTGGAATAATTTTGCAGAAATTTATATTCATATTTTGCGGTGCACACCTTCAATTGTTTTACTTTTTATAGTTTTTTATGGAATTCCGAAATTTGTTCTTGTTTTGTTTGGCATTAATATCAATTTTTGGCCAAAGATTATTTTTGTTGTAATTGCTTTATCACTTTTGTATTCGGCTCAACTTTCAGAAATTATTCGTTCTGCATTAATTTCTGTTGGAAAAGAACAATATGAAGCGGCACTTTCTGTTGGGCTTTCTCCATTTCAAAGTTTATTCAGAATCATTTTTCCTCAAGCATTTGTGATTGCAATTCCCAATTTAGGAAATTCTTTAATTTCACTTTTAAAAGAGGGAAGTCTTGCGTACACAATTGGATTAATCGATATTATGGGAAGTGGAAATTTGATTATCGCGAGAAATTACGGAGCATACGTTTTAGAAACCTACATGGCGTTGGCAATCATTTATTGGAGTCTTACTTTAATTATAGAAAATATTTTTAAAATTTTGCAGAAGCATTTTTCAAAAGGACGCGTAAATGTTACTTGATATAGATTTTATGATAAAAACTTTTTGGAAATGTGTAAAAGCAATACCTATCACTTTGGAAATTACAGTTTTTTCTATTATATTGTCGATTATTCCAGCGTATGCAATTTCAATCTGTCGGATAAAAAAAAGTAAAATTATCAGTCAAATTTGTTCAGTTTATGTTTCTTTTATGAGAGGCACTCCAATCATTTTGCAAATTTTGATTGTTTATAGTATTTTACCAAGTCTTTTAAATATTTTTTTTAAAAAGCATTTTCCTTCTATAAATATTTTTGATTTAAATCCAATTTTTTATGCTTTAATTGTTTTTACTTTAAATACAATTGCAACTTTGAGTGAAGTTTTTCGTTCTGCAATTCTCACTGTAGATAAAGGGCAATATGAAGCGGCACTTTGTGCGGGACTTTCTCGTTTTCAATCTTACACAAGAATTATAATTCCACAAGCGTTAGTTTCTGCCTTGCCAAATCTTTGTAATTTGAGTGTAAATTTAATCAAAAATACATCACTTGCATTTTTAATGACGGTGAAAGATATTACAGCGGTTGCAAAAATTGAAGCGTCGTTTGGATTTAATTATATAGAATCTTATTTGGATATTTTTTTAATTTATATTATTGTCTGTAGTGTTGTTCAGTTGATTTTTAAGATTGCAGAAAAAAAACTTTCTAAAAAGGAAAAAAAATGTTAAAAATTGAAAATCTTTGCAAATCGTTTGGAAAAATTGAAGTTTTAAAAAATATAAATTTAACTGTAAACAAAGGTGATGTGATTGTAATTCTTGGTCCTTCCGGAGCGGGAAAAACTACTTTGCTTAGATGTATAAATTTTTTGGAAAATGCTGATTCTGGTTTTTTACATTTTGATGAAATTCAAACTCCATTAAATCATGCCAAAAAAAAGGTGATTGCAAAAATCAGAAAAAAAACGGCATTTGTTTTTCAAAATTATAATCTTTTTAAAAATAAAACTGCTTTGGAAAATGTAATGGAAGGATTGACGATTGGAAGAAAAATTCCAAAAAATGAAGCTTTAAAAATTGCAAAAACGGCTTTAGATAAAGTTGGACTTTCTGACCGCTATGATTTTTACCCTTTAAGTCTTTCTGGCGGACAACAGCAAAGAGTTGGAATTGCAAGAGCGATTGCAGTTTCTCCTGATGTAATTTTATTTGATGAACCAACTTCCGCACTTGACCCAGAATTGATTGGTGATATTTTAGATATTATGAAAACTTTACCAAAAGAAGGCACTACAATGATTATTGTTACACACGAAATGAATTTTGCTCAAGAAGTTTCAAATCACGTGATTTTTATGGATGATGGAAAAATTGTTGAAGAAGGTAGTGCAGACGAAATTTTTCATCATCCAAAACAAGAAAGAACTCAGCAATTTTTACAGAGAATTCTAAAATCATAATAAAATGATATTGTTATGCTATTTTTTTGACGTTTCACATTAAAAGTAGTAGAATAGATATATTGATTTAATGAGGTTTGCTATGAAAAAAACAAGACGATTTTCTCTTACATTGAAAGTTATTATTCCAATTATTGCAGTTCTTACAATTGCAACTTTTGTGTTAATAAATATGACAACAGGTGCTGTTAAATCCCATTGGTTAAAAGATTCAAAAGATAATTTAAAAATTTCAAAAGGAATTGTAACTGACTTAATAAATAAAGAAATTTCTTATACAGAAAGTTTAGCTCGACAACTTGGTTCTATGTATACAACTTTTTATGAAGATAAAATAGACGAAAATCTTCAACAAGAATTATATGCAAATGTTGTAAAAAGTATGGATGTTGAGTATTTTGCAATTTACAGTGTAGATGGAAAATTACTTACTCCAAGTGAATATGCAAAAAACGCTTCTTTAACTCCAGCTCTTCAAATGGCTTTAAAAGGTGCAGAATTTATTTCTGTAAATTATATAAATAATTTATTTGTTGCAGAATCTGTGCTTCCTATAAAATCTAAAGGAAAAGTTATTGCTGCAATAGAAGTTTATACAAATCTTTCTTCCGTTGCATTTATGAGTCGTATTCAAAATGATGTTGGTTGTCATTTTACAATTGTAAAAGATGATATTCGAGCGTACACAACAATAAACGGATTTCAACATAAACCAATTTCTCAAGATATTTATCAAACATTAAAAGCAAATGATGAATGGATTGGAGAAGTAAAAATTGGTGACGAAGATTATTTAGGATATTATTGGCCTTTAGGACAAGAAGGTTTATCTCTTTTTGTTGGTGAAAGCATAGAAAATTTAAATAAAGCAACTTCAGAAATTAAAACCGTTGTTATTGTAGCACAAGTTTTAGCAAATGTGATTGCATTTATTGTTGAACTTGTTTTGATGATTTTAATAGTTACACGACCTTTAAATAGAACTAAAAAGGCAATTGATGAACTTTCTTCTGGAGATGCAGATTTAACATATAGACTTCAAGTTAGAGGAAATGATGAAATTACAGAATTAAGTCAAGGTGTTAATAAATTTATAGAAATCCTTCAACATTTAATGAAAGAAATGTTTGAAAAATCTGGAGAAATAAACGATGTTGTCGAAGAACTTGGAGCAAGTGCTCAACAAACAGCAAGTGCAACTTCAGAAATTATGGCAAACATCGAATCTGTAAAAAATCAAGCGTCAAATCAGGTAGAGGCGGTTACAAATACAACAGATATTATTGCTCGTTCAAATTCTTCTATGAAAAATCTTGGTGATAATATTGTTGCTCAAACAGCAGACATTACAGAATCTTCTGCAGCAATTGAACAAATGATTGGAAATATTCATTCAGTTTCAAAATCTGCAGAACAGATGTCAAATGCATTTACAATTCTTACAAAATCTATTAGCGATGGTTCTGAAAACGTAAAAGCTTGTAATGTTGTTATAAAACAAGTTGAAGAAAAATCAAAAGTTTTGGCAGAAGCAAATAATACAATTAAATCTATTTCTTCACAAACAAACCTTCTTGCTATGAATGCAATGATTGAATCTGCTCATGCTGGCGAAGCTGGAAAAGGATTTGCTGTCGTTGCAGAAGAAATTCGTAAACTTGCAGAAAATTCTGGAAAACAAGCAAAAGCAATTGAAGAAAATATTAAAGATATTACAAATCTGATTGTCGATGGTGGAAAACTTTCTTTACTTTCTCAAGATAGTTTTACTTCAATAGATAATCAAGTTAATATTGTAGACCCTTTAGTTGTACAAATTTCTAATGCAATGGAAGAACAAACAAGTGGTTCATCTCAAATTCTTGAATCTCTCAATAATATGAAATCAGAATCTGTTCTTGTTGATGAAAGTTCTAAAGTTTTGAAAAATGGTCTTTCGACTGTGAGTGGAGAAATTAACGGTGTAAATGAGCTTTCAATTACAATTCTCGGTTCTATGGATGAAATGGCTTCTGGTTCTCAACAAATTAGCCAAGCGACACAAAATGTTTCAAATCTTGCAGAAAAAACAAAAGATGCTTTAATTGGAATTAATGATTTAATTGGAAGATTTAAAGTAGAATAGTTTTTATAGATTTTGCAAAATTACGGAGTTTTGGTTTTATATCAGAACTCCTTTTTTTAATTATAAATGTTTGAAAATGATAGAAGAAAAAATTACAATTGGAAAAAATCTTGTTTTAAAAAGTAGATTAGTTATGCCTCCAATGGCAACAAAAAAATCCGCAAATGGACAAATTAATGATGACTTGATTGTCTACTATTCTGAACATGCTAAGAATAAAAATTTTGGATTAATTATTACAGAACACGCGTATGTTGATATTCAAGGTAAATCGCATCCAAATCAAATATCTTTTGCGTCTGATGATGTTATTCCAAATCAACAAAAACTTGTTAAAGCTGTAAAATCTGTTCACCCGGATGTAAAAATTTTTGCACAATTAAATCATGCGGGTTTTCAAACTTCAACAAAAATTACAGGAAGAGAAGTTGTTTCTGCAAGTGAATTTGATGGAAGAAGTCGTTCTTTAAGTGTAGATGAAATCCACCTTATTCAACAAAAATTTGCTTTTGCGGCTTCTCGCGTAAAAAAATCTGGTTATGATGGTGTGGAAATTCATTGTGCTCACGGTTATCTTCTAAATCAATTTTATTCACCATTAACAAATTATCGAATTGATGATTATGGTCCAGAAACATTAAATAGTCGTTTAAGATTTTTAACAGAAACAATTCAAGAAGTAAAAAAAGAAGTAGGTGATGATTTTCCAATTTCTGTGCGTTTTGGCGGTTGTGATTTTCAATATGGTGGAAGCACAATAGAAGATGCTGTTCAATCTTCAAAAATTCTTGAAAGAGAAGGCGTTTCTTTATTAAATTTGTCTGGCGGAATGTGTGGATATACTCGTCCAAATCATGAAGAAAGTGGTTATTTTAAGGACTTAACAGCAGAAGTAAAAAAGCATGTAAAAATTCCTGTTGTTTTAACTGGTGGAATTTGGGTTATTGAAGACGCTGATATACTTTTGAAATCTCATAAAGCAGATTTAATTGGTATTGGAAGAGCGTTTATGCATAATACAAAATGGGGTTTATAGAACTACTTTTTTTTGTTGTTTTCCTGAAGATATTCAATGAATTTTTCCTGCGGAAGCGGTTTTGAATAATAAAAACCTTGAATATAACGGCAGTTCATACTGTTTATGCCTTCTTTTTGAGGTTCTGTTTCCACACCTTCTG
>CAYPGB010000030.1:0-22628 GCA_964410365.1 uncultured Treponema sp. | reverse complement strand
GTACGACAACGAAAACTCTTATACTTCACAAATGGTTAGAACAATCAAATACTTCTCTGAAAACTGCTAGTTTAGTTTTCTAAATACAAAGGCATCTTGCAAATAGCGGGATGCCTTTTTTATTTTTAAACGTATTTGATTGTTCTTTCAATTTAGACGCTCAGAATTGTTGCGCCACTGCTCGCACTTCTTCGCTCTGGTTAGAACAATCAAATACTTCTCTGAAAACTGCTAGTTTAGTTTTCTAAATACAAAGGCATCTTGCAAATAGCGGGATGCCTTTTTTATTTTTAAACGTATTTGATTGTTCTTTCAATTTAGACGCTCAGAATTGTTGCGCCACTGCTCGCATTTCTTCGCTCTGGTTAGAACAATCAAATACTTCAGCGAAAACTGCTAGTTTAGTTTTCTAAACACAAAGGCGTCTTGCAAATAGCGGGATGCCTTTTTAATCACGTTTTGACGTTACGGATACTTAACAAACTCGTGTAATAATGACAAAAATTCTGCGATGTTTGCGAAGCAAACTCGTGCGTTGGTAAAACCAACGCAGTCATTCCCGTGCTCCGACACGGGAATCTTTATTTTAACTGTCCTTAAATTATTCTTTATCATTTAAAAAAATTAAGATAAAATACTGACAATGTTGGAAGCAAAATCATTTAAAAATCCTTTAAAAAACGGAAATACTTTAGAAATTTATAATGATGATTCACTGATTTTTGAAAGTTCTGGAAAATGGCTTTATCCTCTTTTTAAATTTGAAGATTTTTTAAAAACCTTTTCTGGAAATAAAAAAAATTTAGAAGCTCACGATACTGCAATTGGAAAAGCGGCTGCCGTTCTTATGATAAGAATGAATATAAAACACATAAAAGCAAATCTTATCAGTGAACTTGCTTTAGATTATATCAATTTTTACAATTCCAAAATCGCAAAAACAGAAAATGAAAAAATTGAAATTTTTTATGAAAAAAAAGTCCATCAACTTTTATGTGCAACCGAAGAACAACTTTCAAAACTTTCTTCCTCAGACGAAATGTATTTTTTATTACGACAAAGAGCAAAACGTATTCTTGGTGTAAGTGTTTCTGTAAAAAATCTGAATTATAATTGGGGAAATATAAAAAATCTCTCATTTGAACTAAAACCGGGAGAAAAACTCATCATTTTGGGTGAAAATGGAAGTGGAAAAACTACTCTACTCAAACTTTTATCTGGAAATTACATTCCTAGTTCTGGAGAAATTTTAATTGATGAAAAACCGATTAATCAAAATCCAAAATTTACAATTGGATACATTCCTCAACATACAAATGCAAATTTTATTTCTCTAAACGTTGAAGAAGTCGTTTCTCTTGGAATTAAAACTAAAAATCATAAAAAAATAATCGATGAAAGTTTAGAAAGAACTGGAAGTGTTCATTTAAAAAGACGAAATTTTGAAAGTCTTTCTGGCGGAGAAAAACAAAAAGTTTCAATTTCAAGATGTTTAGCTCAAAATGCAAAACTTTTACTTTTTGATGAACCAACAAGTTCTATGGATTTAAAAAATAAAGAAATGGTAACAGAAATTTTACAATCACTTTCTTTAACAGAAATTCCTACTATTATAATTGTTACTCACGATGAAAAACTTGTAAAAACTCTCAATTGGAAAACGATAAATTTACTCAAACAGGATGATTTATGAAAAATTTTCTTTCACTTTTTTTATTAGAACCAGTTTTTAGAGGATTTTTTGCACTTTTAATTTCTGGAGCATCTTTTCCACTTTGCGGAGTAATGGTTTTACGTTTAAATTTAATTCCCCTCAGATATATGCTGATGCATGGCGTTATTCTTGGTGGAGCGATTGCATTGGCTACTTCTCTTCCAGTTGTTCCTTCCGTAATTGTAATAAATCTTATTTTGGTAATTTTTCTTCTATTATTTACTCAAAATTTTGAATTTGGTTTTAGCGGAACAAGTGCGGCAGTAATGGTTTTGAGTATGGCTTTAGCATCTTTAATCACACATATTTTTGATGTTCCTTCTAAAGATACCTTAAACATTCTTTGGGGAAGCCCTTTTGCACTTTCCAAAATTGATATTATCACACTGATAATTTTATCACTCATTTTAGTTTTATATATCATTTTAAATTTTCAGACAATTTTAAATCTTTTTTTCTCACAAGAAATTTCAATTTCAAACGGAATTAATGTAAAATTTCACTACACAGTTATGATTTTAATTATCGCCTTAGTTGTCGCACTAGCAATGAAACTTTTAGGAGCTCTGATGATAGATTCTCTTTTAATTCTTCCAGTTTTAATTGTTATAAAATTTCAAAACATCAGTAAAAAATCAAACGGAATAAAAAATCTGTTTTTTCAAAGTTCAATTATTGGATTTATAAGTTCGTTTTTGGGATACATTATTGCCGTTGCGTTAGATTTTCCACCAGGAGCAACAATTGCATTTTTAACAGGATTTTTTTACATAATCATCATATTGATTGAAAAATTCAAAAAAAATGTCAAACTAAAATAACTAAAATGGAGAAGTTATGAAAAAATTAATAATTTTTGTTTTAATCATCTTTTTAAGTTTTCAAACATTTGCAAAAGAAAAAAATAAAACTTTAAAAGTTATCGCTTCTACTTCTTGGACAGCCGCTTTTGCAGATTTGGCTGGATTAGATTCTGTTTCTGTGATTACTCCGCTAAATTTGCAACATCCACCAGAATATGAAATTACAGTTAGCGATATGAAAAAAATCATGGAATGTGATATTTTTATTTGTGCTAGTTTTGACAGAATGATGCAATATATTGGAGAAGCATTTAAAAATATAGAAGTGATAGTAATTGATTGTAATAATTCTATAGAAACTGTTTTAAAAAGTTCACAAAAAATAGCAGAAATTTGTGGAACACAAAAAAAACGTAATGAACGCGTAAAAAAATATACTTCTTTCATAAAAAACGCTTCAAATCTTCTTGAACAAAAAAATTTACAAAATGCAAAAATTTTTATAAATAAAAATCAACGATTTTTGGCAAAAGAACTTGGTTTTGACACAACAAATTTATTTGGACCATCCCCTGTAACCGCATCACAAATTCAAACTGCAAAAAATGAAAATTTTATTTTTATAATTGATAATATTCATAATCCAGTTGGACAACCACTCGCAGAAGTTTCTCCAAATGCAAAATACATTTTATGGAGAAATTTTCCTCAAAAAGTTGAAAAAGATGCACTTTTGCATGTTGTTCAAGAAAACTTTAAAGCTTTAGAAAATCTTAATTAATAAAAAACAGAACTGTCTAATAGTTTTTACACTTTTTTAGACAGTTCTATCATCAAAACTTAAAAACTTATACTTGCTCCAAGTTGAACAAAGTTATTTTTATCCCAAACAGCAAATTCACTTGAATCATCACGACACCAAATATACATTCCGCTTGCAACAAAAGAAACTTCCCCACTTGGTTTAAAAGTTAATTTTGGAAGAACAACTAAATCACCATTTTCAATTCCATACATAACAGTAACTTCTGGAGCAACTTTATCGTTGGCAAAAGAACTTGTTATATTTGCCACAATTTTATTATTTGCATACGAATTTTTGTTATAATCAACATCATAAAGTTCGTAAGTACTTCCTGTAATTTTATCATTTTTAAGAATATAAGTTCCTGTTTCTTGAACATTTAAATTCATATTCCAAAAAGGCAAATCAATATCAAATCCACAAAGCCATTGAACAGAATTATTGTGAATCCAAGGGTCTGTCCCCTCAATATCTTCCGTCAAATTATAAGCCGCTTCTCCACGAAGATTAAAATGCCACAAAATTGTTGCTGCTTCCACACCAAAAGTTTGCTTTTTATCATAAGTTAAGAATTTATCATCATCATTTAAAGTTTTTCCAGACAAATATTTTTCAATACACGAATCAAATTTTGTTGCATTAAAAGAAGGTTGTTTGTAATGTCCGTAATAATAACTCATTCCCAAATCTACAGAACCAATTGTCGCTGTAAAACGAGCACCCGCTTGTCCGTATTTTAAAATATTTGTATTTGGATAAAAAATATTTGAATTATTTTGCAAAACAGAAACATTATTCAAAGCTAAAATATAAGCGGAATTTGCATCTGAAAGATTTTTTTCAAGATATTCAGAATAAGTTTGAGCGGCAACTGCATTTGTTGCATCCGTTTGAGAAATTCCACTTTGCATAAGAGCAGCAACTTTTGTCGAATCAATAGAAATTTTTCCATCATTTACCGCTTGCATTATAATAGTAGAAAGTTTTGATTTTGCGTCATCAGTTCCCAAAGTTTGCAATGCATTTGCCGTATTTGCTTCCAATCGTGCTCTTTCCAAATTTTCAACAGTCAAAGAAAGATAAGAAATTGCGTTTGAACTTACTTTTTCAGAAAGATTTTCAACTTGCGAAGGCACCCATCTTCCGCTTGTAGCAAATCTATCCACAGGTAAAAAAGGCGTATAAACCGCTTCCAATTTCATATTAGAAAGAAAATTTTTTGAAAAATTAAAACCATAACTTGCACGAATCATTGGAGTTGCAATTCTTCGTTCAAGATAGTCTGGAATTATAAAATCCGTATAATCATCAGCATTAAAATTGTCCAAAACGTGAAGTTTATCGCCTTTTCCCCAAACAATATTCATTTTGCCAGCATCAATTTTCAAATTGCCAAAATACGCTGTCAAATACGCTTCTTTTAAAATATCTTCAGGATTTTCTAAAATCGTAGAAGAATTTAGATTTAATTTTATTTGTGCATCTGCCGAATTTCCAGAATGTTTTACATCAAGTTCAGCCTCTGCCCCACCCTCAATTTCATCTTCATACGAACGAATTTTACTAGAAACATTTCCACTAATTTCAACAGATTTTTCAGAATCATTTTCCATTCCAAAATCGCCAAAATCAAAATCTTGAGCAAAAATTCCAGCCAAAACTAAATTCATTCCCAACAAAAATCCAATTATTTTTTTCATTTTAAACCTCTTTTTCTTTTTTTTGGAGCAACGATTTTAAAACCACCCTTTCGCCACTCACTCACGCTCGGCCTCCTCACTACGTTGCGGTGGCTTGCTTCGCAATGGCTACACGGTGGGCTATGCTGCATTCATAAATCTCTAACTTATTTTCCGCTTTCCAAGAAGCTTTGTGTAAAAACTCTTTCTGGAATTGGAGAATCTATCACAATTTTTGTAATTTTCATTGTTGTAGAATGTCCATTTGTTTCATCTTTTAAAGTTACAGACATTGGAATATCGTAAGTTTGATTTTTTTCAATTGACTCAACTGTAAGAGTTTTTACAAGTTTTCCATTTTTGTTATACATTTCTGTATAAATTGGATACATTGTGTTTTTATCTATCCAAGTAAGCCGATATGCATATTGAGAACCATTTTCTTTTGGCTCTTCGCGGATTTTGTAGCAGTTATAACCATTTTTAGATTCTTCTGCAACAAAAGTATGTTCATCTTGTTCAATATTACGAGTTGTCAAATCATCATAAGTTGCATCTGTTCCCAAGAAAGATTTTGAACCTTCGCTAGAATTTACTCGACGAGCCGCTTTCAAACTTGGAAGATAAATAAATTTATCATCTGGTTTTCCATCATTTTGAATTTGCAAAAAACGCGTTCCTTTTTTAGAACCACCTTGAAAAATCATAACTAAAGAATCTAAATCATTTTTGTTGCGACCATATTCTTCTACAACCCAAGTTTCTCCATTTCCGTTTTTATCTTTTAAAATAATTTGTACAACAGAATGAGTAAAAGCGGGTTGTTTAAAATCTGCAACTTTTTTCATAATTTCGTAACCTTTTTCATCAGCAAAAACTGAAGAAACCATCATCATCGCTAAAAAAGCACCAAAAATCTTTTTAATTTTTTTCATATTCTTACCTCTCAAAATATAATTTTTTTTATAGATTCCAATGTCGAGTACTGCGATGTTTGCGTAACAAACTCAACTAGGAATGACAGTTTTCAACAACCGCACTACTTTTCATTTTTCATCGCTAGTATTTTCGCCATTTTCAGCGTCGCCTTTTTCACTTTCGCTAAAATTATCATCAGATTTTTCTGCAACTTCATCATCAGCATTTTGAACTTCTTTTTTAGGTTTTATAAACTTAGGATTAAACTCGTTCAAAACGCCAGGAATAATTGTCATCGCCAAAAAACTTGAAGTAAACATTACAATTGCAACCAAAATTCCAATGTAGCGAAGAACCACGAACTTACTAAAACACAAAACTAAAAATCCAAATCCAACCGCAAGTGCATTTGTTACAATTCCATGTCCAGATTTTATAAAAGTTTGTTTTGTAACTTCTTCAAGATTATCAGTTTTTGTTCTTTCTTCTTTGTAAGTTGTTAAAAAATGAATTGTGTAATCAATTCCAACCCCAACCGCAACAGAAGCAATAATACTTGTTACTAAGTCCAAATTGATTCCAGCAAAACCCATAACCATATAATTCAACAAAATTGAAAGTGCTAAAGGAATTGCTCCCAAAAGTCCAGCCCATCCAGATTTAAATGAAATTGCAATTATCAAAAATACTGAAATCAAAGAAATTAAAAGACTTGAAATTTGGCTAGAAACAATCATATTTGTCATTGTGTATTCCATTTCGCCAGCACCAGTTGCTTCTAATGTATAACCTTCTGGAAAATGTTCTTGAGCAAACTGTTTTGCATCTGCAATAATTTTTCCAGTTTCTTGTGTTGAATGATTTCTAAGTTGGCAAGTTACACGCATAATTTTTGGATTCAGCTCATCATCAAGAAATCTGTCTAAAGAACCGCTAAGTAAAGTTAAATATCCGTCAATTACACCTTCCAAATCTTGTTTTGTAACAACAGGATATTTTGAAATATCACTTGGAATTTCGTAATAAGCTTTTCCGTTGTAGTTATATTCTCGCTCAATCACATCAACCATTTTTTCAACAGTTGCATATTTTCCACCAGCTTTTACGTAAGCATCACTAAGCATATTCAAAACATCTTCTACAGTTGCAATTTGTTTCAATTTGTTTTTGTATTCGATATTTGGCTCTGTCCAATCGCTTGGAGTTTCGCTTGAAGAATCATAAGAATCTGAATCAAATCCAAAATCATCAAAACTAAAGTCATCACCAAAATCAGAAGAAAAATCATCTTCGCTAAAACTAAAATCATCACTGCCAAAATCTTCAGAACTTGAATCCGCAGCAACTTCGGCAGAATTGCTCAAATCTGGAGCAAACCACACTTGATTTATTCGTTTTACAAAAGTTGTAAAAGAAACAATTTTTCCAATTCCTTCGTGATTTTCTGCCAAATAATTTTGCATATCATCAACTGCTTTTAGAATTTCAGGATTTTTTATATCACCAGGATTTTCTCCAGAAATATTAAAATAAACACTGTTTGTTCCAGCAAATTGATTATCAACATATTTTATGTCTTTTCGCATTTCGCAAATTTCTGGGAAGTAATTTACCAAAGCAGTATCAATCTTTAAGAAACGTAATCCTATCACAGAAAACAAAACAATCACCAAAGTAAAAATAATTAATCTTGGGCGAGTTCCGCAGAAGAATTCGTAGATTTTGTACATTGTTCCGCCACTTGCTTCGTTAGAAGATTTTCCGTGATGACGAGCAAATCTATGCTGAATTTTTTCCTTTAATTTGTCAGAAAGTTGAACTTCCTTAAATCTTCGCTGATTGATTTTTTTTACATTTTTAGAAAGTAAGCACGCTGGAATAAAAACAATCGCAAGTAACAAACTGATTGCAACTCCAATCGCTGTAAAAACTGCAAAACTGTGAAGAGGTTCAATCGGACTAGAAACAAGAGAAATAAATCCTACAATTGTTGTAATTCCTGCAAGAATAACCGCCATCATCACTTCTTTTAATCCAGAAAAAACTGCATTTTGATAATTTTCTTTTGTTATTTCACCTTTAATCTGACTCAAAGCAACGTAATAATGCGTCAAAACGTGAATTCCATACGCAGAACCAACAGCAATTAATGCAACTGGAATTACGCTAGAAACCAAAGTAAAAGTAATTCCACAAATCGACATCAATCCCATTGTCCAAACTGTCGCCATACAAACCGTAATCAATGGAAGAAAAGTTCCATCTGCCGTTTTGAAACTAAAATAAAGTGAAAGTAAAACTACAACTACAACAAGCGGAATCAATCTGAGTAAATCAGAAAGCATAAATTTTCTTGCATTTTCCGCAACAACAGGGTCTCCAAAAATTTTAAAATCTAAATTATCAAAATTTTCAGTTTCTTCTATTACAATTTCTCTAATTTCATCTAAAATTTTTTGCTGCCGTTCTGAATCTGTAAGAATTTTTGTTCCATTTTGATTTTTTAAAGCAGATTTTTCATCTTCACGCAAAGAATGAATTGTAATTTGCATCTGAGTTGTAGAATTATCATCATTTACAATCACACGATTATACATTTCATCCCACTGAATAAGTTTTTCTTTTATAGAAAAAATATCTTCAGCACTTCCCGTATAATTTTCTGGAATAAGTTGAGTTGCAGAAATTGAACCATCTTGATTACAAACATAATCAATATGAGTTAAAGAATCGATAGAATCAACTTGGTCAAGTTCAAGACATCTGTCTGTAATGTTTTTGACAACTTGAATATTTTCTGGAGTTAAAATATCACCATTTTTGTCTTCAAGACTAACACCAACAACAATCATACTTCCAAATTGACTTTCTGTATCCATAAGTCTTTTGTAAGAATCAGACTTTTGTGGAAGAAATTGCCTTACAGAATTGTCGATTTTTAAATTTTTTATAAAAAAACCAAAAAATCCTGTTAGAATAATGCAACTTACAATCACAACCCAAGGATGCTTAAAAAATTTTTTCGCAAAATTCATTTTTTTTTAATACCTCACTTTTTCAAATAAAATTTAACCGTTCAAATGTTTATTCGTTTAATAATTTAAACGTTTAAACAAACTTAATTATCTGAAACAAAAAAGTCAATAAATTTATGTTTAAATGTTTAATTTTTTGAACAAATCTTGACAAATAAAAAATTTCCACTTAAAATTTCACCATAGGAAAAAAAATGATAAAACCAGAAGTCTTACACAAAATCATTGAAAAATTCAAAATTTGTACACCAATTTTTATTGCTTTAGGCGACGCTGCAAGACAAAAACTCATTTTGGACATTGCAGACTCAGGTTCAGAAGGTTTAAATGTTACAAATCTTTCTGCAAAATCAAATCTTTCTCGTCCCGCAATTTCGCATCATCTAAAAGTTTTAAAAGATTCTGGTTTAATTTTACCTTTTAAACAAGGAACACAAATTTTTTATCGATTGAATTTAAAAGAAAATTTCAAAGAAGTCGAAAATCTCATCAATTCTATAAAAGATGTTTTGGACAAATTGGAAAAAAACGTTTCGTCTTAACTTTTTGGTTCAGTCTTTCCACCTACTCGCATTTCGCGACTTACCTACGAACGGTTCTGCGAACTGCTATGCATCGCTCAATTCTCGGAACAGTTTTTTACTTAAAAACAAATAAATTCACCCAATTAAAAGCTGTTAACTTTTTTAAACACTTCCAAAATTTATAAATGGACTTTTGTAATCTTTAAAATGGTTCTCATTTCAAATTCTGTCTAGTTAAATTAACAGTTTTAGATGGACTTTACTAATCTTTTATGGATTATCCTAATATTTGGCTGGACTTTTGTAATCTTTAATTAAAATTTTTAAATTCTGTCTACCAAATAGTCTAAGTCTTTTCACTGGACTTTCATAATCTTTTCATAAAAATTATGGAATCTCATAATATTTTATACTCCTGGACTTTTGTAATTTTAACTGGACTTTACTAATACTTCGAGAAAATAAAATATTTTGTGGACTTTACTAATCTTTCAAAATGGACTTTTATAATCATAGAGAATAAAAATTCGTACACTTTCTAAAATCACACAAAATATCTTCAACCGGTGGACTTTCATAATCTTTTTGGACTTTTGTAATCTTTAAACAATTACAAGAAATATTTTGTTTTTAATCTACAAACAAAGAAATCCTAATTTATTTTTGAAATTATAAAAATTTTATGGACTTTTCTAATCTTTTTTATGGACTTAACTAATTTTTCCACTTATAATAGAAATTGGGTCGGGAAAATAATCTATTTTTTGCATCTTTGGACTTTTGTAATCTAAAATTGGACTTTTATAACGCAATTTTGGACTTAACTAATTTTAAGGTGGACTTTTCTAATCAATTCTTCACCTATTTCTTTATTTTATAAGGATTTAAACTGTCCCAAAATTTAATAAATTTAAAATTTAAAAAGGAATTTCAAATTTGAAAAAAAAATCATTAGTTATAAAGGGTTTTCCTAATAGTTTAACAATTCCAAATAATTTTTTAAGAGCAAGTTATAAATGTTCATCAACAACCCAAAGAATGTATTTTTAT
Source organism: uncultured Treponema sp. (assembly GCA_964410365.1). Lineage (GTDB taxonomy): Bacteria > Spirochaetota > Spirochaetia > Treponematales > Treponemataceae > Treponema_D. Next base: position 12,100 of record CAYPGB010000030.1, on the reverse strand, counting down.
TCGATTTTCAAATATTTATCATCTCAAAAAAACGATAATGTAGTATCATTTTCATTTTCTGATTTTTTTAATGATTTAAAACTTAGCGACGGAATGAAAACTAGAAAATTAATTAAAGAATCTGCAAATGAAATTCTTGATATGAAAATCGTTCTTGAAGACAACGAAAAACAATATGAAGTTACAAATGTTTTTCAATCGGCAAAATGTATTTTCACAGAAACAACTTTTTCTTTTAAATTTACAGAAGATATGAAAATGTTTCTTGATGAACTAAAAGCCATTGGTTTTTCAAGATTTGAAATTGATGATTTAGGAAAATTAAAATCTTTTTATGCACTAAGATATTATTTAGTTGCATTATCTTTTAAAGGTTTTAAAGGGAAAAAAGGAAATGTAAAAAATTCTTGGTATTTTGAATATTCCGTTGAAGATTTAAGAAAACTTTTTGATATTCAAGATAACGAATATCCACAAATGGGACCTTTTAAAAATTCTGTAGTTGAACTTCCAATTCAAGAATTAAATGAAAAAAATCTTGGAATTCAAATTGTTGTAACACCTATTAAAAAAGGTCGAAAGATTATTGGTTTCCATTTTGACTGTTTAGATTCTACAAAACTTGCAAAACTCGATTCTGAAAAGTATGCTTATATCACAGATTCAAATACAATTAAAACTTCGGAAGAAAATATTGCTCGTGAAGATTTACAAATGGACGCTATAAAAATTATTTCTCAAGCTCCACTTCGTTACGCAGAAATTCTTGCTGAAGAAAAAAATAATCCAACTCTTTTTGGTTTTTCTCCAGAAATGCAAGCAGTTCTTAGATTAAAACAAGAGTTGGACTCTGCTAATCTTTCATCTTCCAAAAGTGAAAACAATTAATGCAAACTCGTGTGTTATTGCAAGCAACACAGTCATTCCCATGCTTCGACACGGGAATCCAAATTTTAACAAATGATATTTTATAATTAAATTTTATTGTGTAATTCCACCTTTTGACAATCTGATATGACCTTTTTCTACTTCAGATTTTAAAAATTCTACGGCGGTTTCTATTCCCTGTGTCATAGATAAATCATGTTCCAAAAAAAACATTTTCCAGTCTTTTTTAGTTGTTTCTCGAATACTGATATTCATCAGAATTTTTTTTGTTTCTTGAACAGATTCTTTTTTTTCTTCCAAATTTGTTTGAATTTTTTCACTTTCAAAAATGTTTTTGTTAGAAGATTCTTCTAAAACTGATTTTTTTTCTGTTGTTGCAATTGAAGCTGATTTTAAAATTTCATTTGCATTGGAAGATTGTTTTACTTCTTTTTGTGCTTTTGAAAGATAAGCCATTACTGGAGCATCATCATATTGGTCAAAATTTTTAGCCATTGATAAACTCCTTTACAAAATTTGCATAATCAAGAGCGACATTTGATGTGTTATCATAATCAAAAATATTTTTTCTTGCTAATTGAGATTCTTGTATGGCAATTGCATCTCTAATTTTTGTTTCAAAAACTTTTGTTTCAAATAATTTTGCAAAATCTTCAAATTTTTTATTCATATGTTGAGCAAGCCCTGCCCTACCCTTATATCTCACAATTAAAATTCCTGAAATTTCTAAGTTTTCGTTTACTTCGCGAATGCCTTTTATTGTTTCTGCTAACGCTTCTGCTCCTTGCATTGAAAATGAATCTGCTTGAACAGGAATAATTACAGATGTACTTGCAACAAGAGAATTGATTGTCAATGGAGAAAGTGCTGGCGGCGTATCGATGATGACATAATCATATTCATCTTTTATTTCTTTTAAAACTTTTGAGAGTTTATAAACTTTATCTAAAGCTGAAAGTTCTGTCATAACGTTGTCAAGATTTTTATCTGATTGAATAAAATCTCCATCGGCTGTGTGTTGCATTGCTTCTTTTAAAGAAACTTCGCCTCTAAAAACATTTATGATTGAAGGTTTTGAAGATTCGGTTTTCATACAGTAAGAAAAGTTACATTGAGAGTCCATATCTATTGCTAAAACTTTTTTTCCAATTTTTCCAAGACCAGCAAATAATGCACTTGCAGTTGTCGTTTTTCCTACTCCACCCTTTTGATTTGTGATTGTAACAATTTTCATATTTTTTCACCTTTTAAAAATAGAGATTTTCAACAATCTTTAATTAAATAAATAAAGAATTAAATATATAAATATTATATCTTTTATTAAATAAAAAGTAAATATTTATTAAATAAAAAAGATATAAAAAATATATAAATAAAGAAATAAAGATTTATATATTTATTTATATAAATAAAACTTAAATATAATATAAAGAAATTATAAATAAAAAATAAATAAAATAAAACACGCTCAAATCTTCACGTAGACGCGTTGATTTTTATTTTTTGAATAATTATTCAATTTTGTAAAAAGACCCCTGATTTTTTGAAAATTTCAATTTTTCTCTTGTCAAAAAAATTATGGGAGTAGGGAAGGCTTAAAACAATAAAATTTTATTATATTGACTTTAATGTTAGATTTATTTTAAAATAAAATATGACGAGGGCGCCATTGAAAAAAATGGTGCCTTTTTCTTTATAAAAGGAGTTTTTTATGAAAAAAGTTTTTATTGCTGCACTTTCTGTTGCCGCATTATTTGGTTCTTTTTTTACCAGCTGTTCAAAAAAGAATTCATCTCCATCATTTAAAGTTGGTGTTATTTACATCGGTGATGAAAATGAAGGTTACACAGAAGCTCACATGAAAGGCATTGCAGAAATGAAAAAAGCTTTAAATCTTTCTGATGAACAAGTTATTGAAAAAAAATGTATTCCAGAAGATGAAAAATGTTATGATGCTACAATCGATTTGGCAGAACAAGGTTGTACTTATATTATTGGAACATCATTTGGTCATGAATCATATCTTATTCAAGCGGCAAAAGAATATCCAGAAATTGTATTTTCTCATGCAACTGGTTATCAAGCAGCTTCTTCAGGATTAAAAAATATCCACAATTTTATGCCATCAGTTTATCAATCACGCTATGTTTCTGGAATTGTTGCTGGTTTAAAATTGAATGAAATGATTTCTTCAGGAAAAATTTCTGAATCAGAAGCCAAAATTGGATATGTTGGTGCTTATCCTTTTGCAGAAGTTGTTTCTGGTTATACATCATTCTTTTTAGGAGTTCGTTCAGTTTGCCCAGTTGCTACAATGGAAGTTCGTTATACAAATTCTTGGGCAGATATGACTTTGGAAAAAGAAACAGCAGAAGCGTTAATTGCAAATAGATGTGTTCTTATTTCTCAACATGCTGATACAACTGGAGCTCCTTCTGCTTGTCAAGTTCACAAAGTTCCTTGTGTTGGTTACAATGTTGATATGACAGTTGTTGCACCTGATGCTGCTCTTACTTCAGCTGCATTGAATTGGGGAGCTTTCTATACATCTTCTGCAAAAGCAGTTCTTAATGGAGAATCTTTTGATGTTGATTGGTCTAAAGGATATGAAGAAAATGCTGTTTTCATCACACCAATAAATTCAAAAGTTGCAACTGCCGACGCTACAGAAAAAACAAATGCTGCAATAGAAAGTATTAAAAATGGTTCTTTAAAAGTATTTGACACAACAACATTTACAATTGGTGGAAAAACTATTGAATCATTAATTGCAGAAGGTGGTGATTTTGCAAAATATGCATCTTACGTTTCAAACGGAGCATTTAATGAACAAAATGGATTTGCCGCTCCTGCTTTTGATTTAAGAATTGATGGAATTGTAGAACGCTAGTTATAAACTCGTTATAATGTAATCCGGTGGAAGATATTTTATCGCTGCCGGATTTTTTTATTTTTAGCGATATTTATATGGAGAATTTTGATGAATGAAAAAAGTGTAGCCGTTGAATTAAAAAATATTACTAAAAGATTTGGAGATGTAATTGCGAATAAAGATGTGAATTTAAAAGTTTATCGTAATGAAATTCTTTCTATTCTTGGTGAAAACGGTAGTGGCAAAACAACTTTGATGAATATGATTGCCGGAATTTATCGTCCAGAAAGCGGACAAATTATAATTGATGGAAAAGAAGTTTCAATTCATTCTCCAAAAGATTCATATAAATATAAAATTGGAATGGTTCATCAGCATTATAAATTGGTGAATGTTTTTACTGCTACAGAAAATATCATTTTAGGTCAAGAAACATCAAAAGTTTTGGATATGAAAAAAATAAAATCAGATATTCAAAAAATTTGTGATTTGTATGGATTTAAAATCAATCTTGAACAGAAAATTTATGATATGTCAGTTTCTCAAAAACAAACTGTTGAAATTATAAAAGTTTTATACAAAGGCGTTGATATTTTAATTCTTGATGAACCAACTGCGGTTTTAACTCCACAGGAAACAAAGAGCCTTTTTGAAGTTTTAAAAAATATGCGTGCGGCAGGAAAAGCAATCATCATCATCACACATAAATTAAATGAAGTTATGGAAATTAGTGATAGAATTTCTGTTCTTAGAAAAGGTGAAAATGTTAATACGATTTTAACAAAAGATGCGACTGTTCAAAATCTTACAGAAATGATGGTTGGCGAAAAAATTAGTTTAGATATAGAAAGAAGTGAACCAAAATCGCCAAAAGAAGTTTTAAAAGTAGAAAATTTAACTTGTTACAATAAAGATGGATTAAAAGCTCTTGATAATGTGAGTTTTTCTGCTCGTTCTGGAGAATTTTTGGGAATTGCAGGAATTGCCGGTTGTGGTGTTCGCGAACTTTTTGAATGTCTTGATGGAATGGAAAAATATTCTAGCGGAAAAATCACTTTTATCAATGAAGAAAATAAAGAAATCGATTTGACAAATAAAAATACTAGAGAAATCAAAAAAGCGGGTGCAAAAATTGCTTTTGTTCCAGAAGATAGACTTGGAATGGGTTTAGTTGGGCTTATGGGAATGACTGATAATGTTATGCTCAGAACTTACAAAAAAGGTAATGCTCCTCTTGTAAAAAGAAAAGAACCTCGCAAAGTTGCGGTAAAAATTAAGAAAAATTTAGAAGTTATAACACCAGGAACAGAATATCCTGTAAGAAGACTTTCTGGTGGAAATGTACAAAAAGTTTTAGTTGGAAGAGAAATTTCTTCAAATCCAGATGTTTTGATGGTTGCATATCCTGTTCGTGGTTTGGATATAAATTCATCTTACGCAATTTATAATAAATTGAATGAACAAAAATGTCGTGGAGCCGCAGTAATCAGTGTTATAGAAGATTTAGATGTTTTACTTTCTTTAAGTGATAGAATTCTTGTTTTGAATAATGGCAAAATCACAGGAATTTTAGATGCAAGAAAAACTACAAAAGAAGAAATTGGATATTTAATGACAGCAAATGTTACAGAAACAGAAGAGGTATGCAATGTTTAGTATTCGTTTAAGTAAGAAAGATAAAATTCCTTTGTGGGAATCTATTTTAATCAGATTTTGTGCAATCATCATTGCTTTATTGGTTTGTGCTTTAGTGATTATTTCTGTAACAGATTTAAATCCTTTTGAAGTTTATGGCGGAATTTTTAAAGGTGCAATGGGAACAAACAGACGAATTTGGGTTACAATTCGCGATACTTTAGTTTTACTTTTGGTTGCAGTTGGACTTGTTCCCGCTTTTAAAATGAGATTTTGGAATATTGGTGGAGAAGGGCAGATGCTTATGGGCGGACTTGTGAGTGCCGCTTTGATGATTTACGGAAAGAATTTGCCAAATGGAGTTCTTCTTCCAATCATTATGATTTCTAGTTGTGTTGCAGGTTTGATTTGGGGAATTATTCCTGCTATTTTTAAAGCAAAATTTAATACAAACGAAACTTTATTTACTTTAATGATGAATTATATCGCAATGCAATTTATTACGTTTTGTATTGTTTTTTGGGAAAATCCTGTTGGTTCAAATTCTGTTGGAATTATAAATCCTACTACAAATGTAGGTTGGTTTCCGAATGTTTTTGGGCAGCGATATGGATTAAATCTTATCATCGTTGTATTAATTACTCTTTTTATGACGTTTTATCTTCGTTATACAAAACACGGCTATGAATTAAGTGTAGTTGGAGAAAGTTGGAATACAGCAAGATATGCAGGTATTTATGTTCCAAAAGTTATAATCAGGACGATGGCTTTGTCTGGAGCAATTTGTGGATTGGCAGGATGTTTGGTTGTAAGTGGAGCAAGTCATACAATTAGTACAAGTCTTGCCGGCGGAAGAGGATTTACAGCAATTATTGTTGCCTGGATGAGCAATTTTAAAACTTCTGGAATGATTTTAATTTCATTTTTCTTATGTTTTATGCAAAATGGAGCAATTCAGATTGCAAGTCAGTTTGGACTAAACGAAAATGTTTCAGACATCATAATTGGAATTATAATTTTCTTTCTCATCGGAAGTGAATTTTTTGTAAAGTATAGAATTAGTTTTGAAAGAAAAGTAGGTGAATAGAAATGATTTTTTTAATTTTTATACAAAAAGCAATAGTTCAAGGAATTGGAATTTTATTTGGTTCGATTGGAGAAATTGTTACTGAAAAATCTGGAAATTTAAATTTAGGAATTCCCGGATTGATGTATATTGGTGGAATTTCCGGTTTGATGGGAGCTTTCTACTATGAAAATGCAGTTTCTGTTCCACTTCCTTTTGTTGGAATGATAATTTCTCTTTTGTGTGCATTGCTTTGTTCTGCATTGGGTGCTTTTATTTACAGTTTTCTTACAATTTCTTTAAGAGCGAATCAAAATGTTGTGGGACTTGCACTTACAACTTTTGGAATTGGATTTGGTAATTTTTTTGGTGGTTCAATTTCTAAACTTGCCGGTGGGGTAGGGCAGGTGAGTGTTGCAACTACGGCAAAAGCGTATCAAGCGACAATTCCATTTTTGAATAAAATTCCAGTGATTGGAAAACTTTTATTTTCATACGGATTTTTAACTTACTTTGCAATAATTTTGGCTTTTTTGGTTGCATTTTTTCTTTTAAGAACTCGCAAAGGTTTAAATCTTCGTGCAGTTGGAGAAAATCCTGGAGCGGCAGATGCGGCTGGAATCAATATTGAAAAATATAAATATATTGCAACTATTGTTGGTGGTGCAATTGCCGGGCTTGGTGGACTTTATTTTGTAATGGAATATTTGGGCGGAACTTGGACAAATAATGGTTTTGGAGATAGAGGTTGGCTTGCTATTGCGTTAGTAATTTTTAGTCTTTGGGATTCAAGAAATGCAATTTTAGGTGCATTACTTTTTGGTGGACTTTACATTTTGTATATGTATATTCCAGGATTAAGCAGAGCAGTTCAAGAACTTTTTAAAATGAGTCAATATTTAGTTACGATTATTGTTTTGATAATTTCTAGTATAAAAAATAATAAAGATAATCAAGCACCTGAGGCTTTGGGAACAGCTTATTTTAGGGAAGAAAGATAAATTACTTAAAAAGTTGATTTAAAAAATCTTTTCATAAAGATACTGAAATGTTACGATTTTATCAAAAAATCAAATTAATCTTTACACCAAAAAAGTCTATTGTTTGAAATTTCCATTCCAATTTCATCATATTCATAAAGTTCGGAGAGAAGACTTTTTACTGTTGCATAAATTAAAGCAAAACTGATTGGTTTTGAAGTGATTTCAAATTTGGAGAGAGTTTCTGCAACTAAAATTTCAGTTGTAAGTTTTTCTTTTGCAAGTTTTGATTTTAAAAAATCAATTAAATTTTCAATTGAAGCAATATTTGCATCTAAAGTTTTTAAAAAATCTTCTCGTGTTTGAGGAACAATTCCATGCGATTGTACAAAAAAATCAGCATCAAATTTTTTAAGTTTTTTCATTGTATTTAAAGCTGTGAGAGTTGCTTCTTGATACGAAATTTTTATTTTTTTTAATTCATCAATTCCTAAATAAGAATCTGCGGTAAATAAAACCGTTTTATCATCATCTTTATAAAAAATTCCTAATTGTTCTGGAGAATGACCTTGTAAATCTATAAAAGAAATATTTGTTGTTGGAGAAAGTGAAATTTCATCTTCAACAGAAATAAATTCATTTGGTGTAAAAGTTTCTTCCAAAGAATAATAATGTTTTAGTTCTGGAATTGCACTCGCTCCCCAAATAAGATTTACACTTGAGTAACGATTTGCGGAATTTCCAATTTCTTTTTGCGGAATAAAAACTTTTGTATCATAGTTTTTTTGTAAAAAATTATTTCCACCAATATGATCAGCGTGTCCGTGCGTGTTGATAACAGTCATCAAATTATAATTTTTAAACATTTCGTCCAATTCATCAATTACAATTTTTATTGCTTTTTGATTAATTCCGGAATCTATCAAAATAATATTGTTTTTATCTTCTGCGGGTGCATTTATAATTCCGATATTTGTTAAACCTGGAACAAAATAAACATTTTCTATAATTTTTCGACTTATCATAATGCTGATTATACAAAAAAAACATTTTTATTGCACATAAAATGTTATTATGATATTTTATTTTCGTATCCTTTCAATAAAAATTGAATCAATACTGGGGTGCTGCAATGCGGCTGAGATTATACCCATAGAGTTTCGTATGAAACTCCAACCTGATCCGGATAATGCCGGCGGAGGAAGATATGATTAAATCTTCTCATTTTAAATTTATTTTATTATCTCTTTTGGTTTTGTCAGTTTTTGTTAGCTGTTCAAAAAAATCTTCTGAAAATGCAAATCGTTCAAAAGAAATTGTCGTGTATGCTTATGATAGTTTTCTTAGTGAATGGGGACCTGGTTTAGAAATTGAAAAACGTTTTGAAGCAAAAAATGATTATGATTTAGTTTTTATTTCTTGTGATGATGCAGTTCAAGTTTTGAGTCGGGCAATTTTGGAAAAAGATGATGTGCAAGCAGATGTTATTTTGGGAATTGATAATAATCTTTCTCAAAAAGCAAAAAAATCAAATATTTTGATGTCTTACAAACCAAAAAATGCAGAATCTGTAATTCCAGAATATGTTATAAAAGAATTTCCAGAAAATTGGATTTTAACTCCTTATGATTACAGTCATTTTGCTATGATTTATGACACTCAATCTGATGTTCCATGTCCAAAAAGTCTTGAAGATTTAACAAATTCCGTTTACGAAAAAAAAATTATTCTTATGGACCCAAGAACTTCAACTCCAGGTTTAGGATTTCTTGCTTGGACAGTTGCAATTTATGGAGATAAAGTTGAAGATTATTGGAAATCTTTAAAACCAAACATTTTAACAATGGCACCTAGTTGGAGTACTGGATATGGACTTTTTAAACAAGGTGAAGCTCCTTTAGTAATTAGTTATACAACTAGTCCTGCAAGTCATGTTGAATATGATAATACAGACCGTTATATTGCTGCTATTTTTGAAGAAGGACATTCAATTCAAGTTGAAGGAGCTGGAATTCTTTTAAATGCACCGAATAAAAAAGGTGCAGAAATTTTTATGGATTTTCTTATTAGTGAAGACGCTCAATCACTTATTCCTTTAACACAATGGATGAATCCTGCAAATAAAAATGTTGAACTTCCAGAAAGTTATAAAAAAGCAGCTCCAATTCCAGAAAAAACTCTTACAGTTGATGCAGATGAAGTTTCTGAAGTTGTTGATAAAATTATAACAATTCTTGCTTTGTAAGAGGATTTTTTTGAGTCGTTTAATAAATATTGCCTGGTTTACATTTTATCAGGCATTTTTTTCAACTTTAATTTCTCTTATTATTGGCTTGCCGTTAGCTTTTTTTTGTGGAAAACGACGTTTTTTTGCAAGAAAATTTTTACTTTCTCTTTCAGTTGTTCCTTTTTGTGTTCCAACTTTGATTGTCGCATTGGGATATGTAAGTTTTTTGGGAAGAAACGGAGGATTGAACAAATTTTTAATTTTTATTTTTAATTTAAAAAATCCTCCAGTAAAAATTTTATATAGTTTTTGGGGATTGATAATAGCACAAGGTTTTTATAATTTTCCTGTTATTATGAAAAATGTTGCAGACGCTTGGGAACGAATTCCACTAGAAAAAGCTGAAAGTGCAAGACTTTTGGGTGCAAGTGAAATTAGAATTTTCAAAACAATTACAATTTTTCAGTTGTTACCATCAATATTATCTTCTGTGTTGTTAGTATTTATAAATTGTTTTTTAAGTTTTATTTTAGTTTTACTTTTTGGCGGAGTTGGAAATTCTACGCTTGAAGTTGAAATTTATAGAGCGGCAAGAAATTCTCTCGATTTTAAAACAGCAATCATTTTAGGGTTTTTTGAAACTTCAATTTTGTGTGTTGTAACTTTTTTTTATTCTTTTATAGAAAATAAATTTGGAAAAAAAAATACAGGGCTTTTAGCAGAACAAATTAATAATTCGAGAAAAATTTCAGGATTTTTAGAAAAAAGCATTTTTACAATTGTAATTTTTCTTGTTTTTGTATTTTTTATTTGTCCACTTTTGGGAATTATTTTTAATGCGTTTACTTCATCAAAAAAAGGAACCGGTTTTACTTTTCAAACGTTTGTTTCTGTAATAAAAATGAAAAGTTTTTTGCCATCTTTTAAAATAACTTTGGTTACGAGTTTTTTTACTGCAATTTTATGTGTTTTTGTTGGGTTTTGTTATTCAGTTTTGTTAAAATTTTTAGATGATAAAATAAATTCTAAAACAAAAATTGTTCTAAATCTCATTCCAATTATTCCTATGTGCATTTCTAGTGTTGTGATTGGAGTTTTAATCATTTTAATTGTAAAAAAAGGAACAGTTTTTTCTCTAATTTTTACACGAGTGATTTTATCTTGGCCTTTGGCTTTTAAAATTATTTATCCGCAAATCGAAAAAATTCCACAAGATACAATGGATTGTGCAAAAATTCTTTCCAAAAACAAAATTGATACAATTTTCAGAGTTATTTTTCCACAAGCGAGAAAAATTCTTTTAAGTGCGTTTGGATTTTGTTTTGCAGTAAGTGCAGGCGATACAACTTTGCCACTTGTGCTTTCTATTCCGAAGTTTGAAACTCTTTCTTTATTTACGTATAGACTTGCAGGTGCGTATAAATTTAATGAAGCGTGTGCTGCTGGAATGATTTTATGTCTTATTTGTATAATAATTCTTTTAGTTAGTGGAAATCTTTTTAAAAGTAAAAAAACTTTATCTAAAAAAAGGGATTGAAATGGCATTTTTTGAAGCGGAAAATTTAATTCAAAATTTTGATTCGGTAAAAATCAATCTTTCATTTTCTTGTGAAAAAGGAACAATGACTTGTATTGTTGGACCGAGCGGAAGTGGAAAATCTACAGTTTTAAGATTGATAAGCGGATTGAACAAACCTTCTGTTGAACAAAAACTTATTCTTGATGGAAAAAACATTTCAAATCTTCCGAGTGCAAAACGTGAAATTGGAATGGTTTTTCAAAATCATAATTTATTTGAGCATTTAAAAGTTTGTGATAATGTCGCGTACGGATTGATTTCTAAAGGAATGAAAAAAAAGGAAGCAAGAAAAAATGCAACTGAATTTTTGAAAAATTTTGAACTTGAAGGATTTGAAAAACGTTATCCAGATACACTTTCTGGTGGAGAATCGCAACGAGTTTGTTTGGCAAGAACTTTAATTATGAAACCAAAACTTGTTCTTTTTGATGAACCTCTTTCCGCGTTGGACGCTCCTTTGCGAAAAAAACTTGCAAATCTTATAAAAAAACTTCAAAAAGAATTCGGTTTTACAGGAATTATGGTTACTCACGATATTCAAGAAGCAAAAATGATTGCAGAACAAATTTTATTTATGAAAAAAGGCAAACTTTTGTGGCAAGGAAAATCTCAAGATTTTGATGAAAAACTTTTGGAAGTGTAAAAATATCTAGAGTTATTCGTGCATTTCTTTTCGAAGAAGATTTGTGTGAGGTTTTGAATTTCGGATTTTTTGTGATTTTTGCCAACTTTTCCATCGTTTTGCAAGCATTGTCGCACTCGTTCCGTTAATTGCACTTTTTATCATCATAATGTTTTTATGTCAACAACTTTTTAATAATTCGCTGCAAAAAAAAGTAATTTTTTTTATACT
>CAYPGB010000029.1:0-23687 GCA_964410365.1 uncultured Treponema sp. | reverse complement strand
AAAAACCGTATGAAAAAAGAAACTTCTGTCAGCCAGTAATCAATATCACTGGAATGACAGAAGTTGCATAACTAATAAATTACGGAATCAGGAGCTCTCGTTCTGTTGACAAAAAACATAGGAATGACAACGACAATAATAACAACAATAATAACGACAGATATTTTTGCTAAAAAAATAAATATTTTTTTCTTTAAGTATTGATATTCTAAATGCATTTTGTTAGAATAAACTAACGTTTATTAGAGAAGACTAACAAACTAAGAGGAAAAAATATGCCTTTATTATTTTCATCAGTTGGAACTGAAGTAGAAATTATTTCTGTAAGAGGAACTCCAGAAGTAAAACAACATCTTATTGATATGGGGTTTTCTAATGGTTCTAAAGTCACTGTCATTCAAAAAATCGCATCTGGATTAATTGTCAAAGTAAAAGAATCAAGAATCGCTCTTGATAAAAATATGGCGACAAAAATTCAAGTAAATGGCATTTAGCGAATTTACTTAATTTTACAAAAGTTCTGCATACATTCTTATTTTTTTCTCTTTTTTAAATTGTTTATCGTTTGGAGGTATAGATGATTACATTGCGTGATGCAAAAGTAGGTTCAACCGTAATTGTAAAGAAACTTTCTGGAGAAGGTGCGTTAAAGCGTCGTCTTATGGATATGGGATTTACAAAAGGTTGTAAAGTTTTTATAAGAAAAGTTGCTCCTTTGGGGGATCCTGTAGAAGTAACAATAAGAGGATATGAACTTTCTGTTCGTAAAAATGATGCTGAAAATATTGAAGTGGAGGAGGAATTATAATGAGTACAAAAATTGCTCTTGCAGGTAATCCAAACTGCGGAAAAACTACAATGTTTAACTCTTTAACAGGAACAGTTCAATATGTTGGAAACTGGCCTGGAGTTACTGTTGAAAAAAAAGAAGGAAAAGTAAAAGGTAATAAAGATTTAATTGTTACAGACCTTCCTGGAATTTATTCTCTTTCTCCATATACAAATGAAGAAGTCGTATCTCGTGATTATCTTGCATCTGATGAGCCAAGTGCTGTAATTGATATTGTTGATGCTACTAATATTGAACGAAATTTATATCTTACAACTCAGATTCTTGAATTAGGAAAACCTGTCGTAGTTGCACTAAATATGGTGGACGCTCTCAAAAAATCAGGTGATAAAATTGACACTAAAAAACTTGCAGAAAGATTAGGTTGTAAGATTGTTGAAACAGTTGCTTTGCATGGAAAAGGTGTAAAAGAAGTTGCAGAAGAAGCTGAAAAACTTGCAAAAGAAAGTTCAAAAGTTCCAACTGCATGTTTTGCAGATGAAGTAGAAAAATCAATCTCAGAAATAGAAAAACTTCTTCCAGCAACAGTAACAGAATCTACAAAAAGATGGACATCAATCAAAGTTCTTGAGCGTGATAGTGTCATTCTTGAAAAATTAAATTTGTCAGCTGATGTAAAAGAAAAAGTTGAAAATATTACTTTGGCTTTGGAAAAATCTCAAGATGATGATATAGAATCAATTATTACAAATGAACGCTACAATTATATTAATTCACTTTTAAAAGGTGTTTTAACAAAATCAGATAAAAAAATGACTGTTTCTGATAAAATTGACCGTATTGTAACCAATCGTATTCTTGGTATTCCAATTTTCCTTTTAGTAATGTGGTTTGTTTATTGGGTTTCTGTTTCTACAGTAGGAACAATGGGAACTGATTGGGCAAATGATGTTTTATTTGGTGAATGGATTCAAGGTGGAACTCAAACTTTGCTAGAAAATGTTGGTGCAAATGAAGTTTTAATAGATTGTATTGTAAACGGAATTTTGGGTGGACTTGGTGCAGTTTTAGGATTTGTTCCTCAGATGGCTGTTTTATTCTTACTTCTTTCAATTCTTGAAGATTGTGGATATATGGTTCGAATTGCCTTTGTTATGGATAGAATTTTCCGTCAATTTGGGCTTTCTGGAAAATCATTTATTCCTCTTTTGATAAGTTCTGGTTGTGGAATTCCTGGAATTATGGCAAGTCGTACAATAGAAAATGAAAATGATCGTCGTATGACAATTATGACTACAACTTGGGTTCCTTGTGGTGCAAAACTTCCTGTTATTGCTTTAATGGCTTCTGTAATTGCTGCAAAAGCAGGACTGTCAAACGCTTCTTTTGTTGGACCTCTTATGTATATCGTAGGAATCGCCGCTGTTTTAATTGCTGCTATTTGTTTAAAAAAGACAAAATGGTTCCATGGTCCAGCTGCTCCTTTTGTAATGGAACTTCCTCAATATCATATTCCTCAGCCAAAAACTGTTTTATTACACACTTGGGAAAGACTTTGGTCATTTATTAAAAAAGCTGGAACAATTTTGTTTGTAGCTTGTCTTATAATGTGGTTCCTTTCAAGTTATGGTTTTGGTCCAGACGGATTTGGTCTTGTAGATTCTGAATATTCAATTCTTGCAAAAATTGGTGGAGTTCTTAGATATATTTTTATTCCTCTTGGATTTGGTGGAAAAACAGGTGGATGGCAAGCTGCTGCTTCAAGTATCGCAGGATTTTCTGCAAAAGAAGCAATCGTTTCTACAATGGGTGTTCTTGCTAACGTTTCTGGAGAAATTGCAGAAGCTGCTGTTGGTGAAGAAGGTGAAGCAATTTCTGCTGTAACTACAGCGATTTTGAACTGGTTCCCAACTGGACTTGCTGGATTTAGTTTCTTACTATTCAATCTTTTAGATTCTCCTTGTTTAGCTGCTATTGCAACAATGAAAAGTGAACTTAATAGTAGAAAATGGTTCTGGTTTGCAATTGCGTTTCAAAATCTTTTTGCTTATGCAGTAACTTTAATTGTTTATAGATTGGGAATGTTATTTGTTCATGGTGAATTTAATGTTTACACTGTGTTTGCATTTATTTTTGCAATATTCATCTTGTTCAATCTGTTTAGAAAAAATCCTTATGCAGAAGCAGATAAAAAAATGAAAAATTTTGCATAATGCATAAAAAAGATTCCCGTGTCGGAGCACGGGAATGACTGTGTTGCTTGCAGCAACACACGAGTTTGCTTCGCAAACGTCGCAGGTCTGGAATGACTGTGTTGCTTGTAGCAACACACGAGTTTGCTAACGCTCATGGAAATAAAAAGGTGGTTGATTTTTTTTCAATCACCTTTTTTTTCTTATTTTACAATAAATTTATAACACCGATGGGGTTTTTTATTTTGATAGTCTAAAGGAATTGTTTGAGAAGTTATATCTTCTGAATAAATTTTTAGACCAGAAATTGTAAATTCAGGCAATTTTGAAATATCAAATCTTAATTTTTCAGAATTTGTACTAAAATAAAGAATTCCATTTGGATTTAAAATATTTAAACAATCTTTTACAAGTTGTGGCCAATCTTTGTTGATGTCAAGAATATTGTGTGTGTTTTTGCTATTAGAAAAAGTTGGTGGGTCTAAAATGATAATATCATAAGTTTTAGATTTTTCTTGTAAATTTTCATCATCTTTTTTTGCAATAATATTTTTTTGCAGAACAGCTTTTTCTTGTAAAAAACTAATACAATCACTTCTTGTAAAAATATATTTTTTCTTATCTGAAAAACCATTTAAATTCATATTTTCTTTTGTCCAGTTTAAATATGTATTTGAAAGATCAACAGATTCAACTGATTTTGCATTTCCACTTGCTGCATAAACCGAAAAACTTCCAGTGTAACAAAATAAATTTAAAACAGATTTTCCACTTGAAATATCACGAATTTTTGAACGTAAAGGTCTGTGGTCAAAAAAGATTCCATTATCTAAATACGAATTCAAATCAATTTTGAAAATTTGCCCTTGTTCTTGGATAAAATTATAATCAATAAAAAAATCTTTCTCCAAAATATTAGAATTTTCTTGTAAGGATTTTTTTTCGTATTGATTTGTTCCTTTTTGATGTTTGCGATATTTTTTTATAATATGAGATTTTTCTATTCCCAAAACATTTTCTACAACTTGAGCCATTTTTTCTAGCCAAATTTCTTCTTCATCATCATCTTTTTCATAAGGCCGTTCGTAAAGATATAAAATTGCAAAAGTTCTTTCTTTGATGTCAAATTCAATTGAAATATCATTTTGTGAAATCTTTGTATTTTGTTCAGTAAGAAATTTTGCTGCTTCAATAACAGAATTGCAATCTTTTGGTAAAAATTCATATAAATCAAGACTAACAGGAATTTCTGGAATATCTCTATCATAAAGTCGATAACATGAAATTCTGTTTTTTCTTGCCCATTTTCTTAATTCTTTGTATTTCTTTTTTAATCTGTTTGAAAAAAGTTCTGATTGATATTGTAATTTTTGTTCCATGCGTGAAAGTATAATACATTTTTATGATTAATAAAATAAACTTAATTTTTTTATTTTCTTTATTACGTTTTATTTTCAAAATTGATTTTTTTTGTATAATAATGAATAAATTGTTATTATTTTAAATTTGAAAGGATTTTATGAATAAAAAGATGATTTTCAGTTTAATGATAAAAAAAAATAAATATCAAACAGTGTCAAATTATCAAAAATGGCGAAAAACAGTTTTAAAAACTCATTTTGTAATTGTTTTTGCTGTATTTCTTGTAGAAGTTATAAATAATATCATTTTGTATATTACAAAATCGCAAGGTTATAATGATGATACAATTCTTCCAAAAGATGTTGCTGATGAACTTGAAGAAAATCCTGATGCGACAATTGCAAAATCTTTTCCAAAAGCAACAGTTCTTTTTACAGATATTGTAGGTCTTACAAAAATGACTTCAGAAATGCAAGCTGATGATATTGTAAAAGTTCTTAATGGAATTGTTACTAAGTTTGATATTTGTGCTCAAAAAAAATAGTATTGGAAAAACAAAATTCATTTTTGATATTTGGGGAAATACTGTAAATGTTGCAAGCCGAATGGAAAGTACAGGACGACCTCATCAAATTCACGTTTCAGAACAAACTTATCTTGAATTAAAAAAGAATTTTATTTTTAAAGAAAACCTTGATATTGATGTAAAAGGTAAAGGTCTTATGCATACTTATTTTATCTAATTCAGTTTTTCCAATTTTTATATTCTCATTCCCATAATTGTAAAAAATCATTATACTTATAGAATTATTTTATAAATTTGTAAAAAATTCCTGAGTTTAGGATAAAAATATGAAATAGCAGATAATCTGCAAAGGGAAGGGAAAATCTTTATGGATTTTAAAGAATTTGGTCTTGATGAAAGACTTATGCAAGGTATTAATGCCGCTGGTTATGTGAGTTGTACGCCAGTTCAAGAGAAAGTTATAAATGCTTCAAAAAATGATGAAAACTCTAAAGGTTCAGATTTGTATGTTCAATCTCAAACTGGAACTGGAAAAACAGCAGCGTATCTTATTGCTGTAATCTCTCAAATGCTAAAAAATGAAAATAAAGGAAAAAAATGTTTGATTTTAGCACCAACTCGAGAACTTGCTGTGCAAATTGAAGAAGAAGCAAAAGTTTTAGTTGGAACAACTGGATTAAAAGCGTTTAGTTTTTATGGTGGCGTTGGTTACGAAAAACAAATTTCAAAATTAAAAAAAGGTGTTGATATTATCATCGGAACTCCAGGACGCATAATCGATTTGGAAGAAGGCGGAAATCTTATTCTTTCAGATGCAAAATTTTGTGTAATTGATGAAGCTGACCGAATGTTTGATATGGGATTTTATCCAGATTTACGAAAAATTTTAAAATGTTTACCAGATGCTCAAGAAAGACAAACTATGCTTTTTAGTGCAACGCTGAATTCTTATGTAAAAAATCTTGCTTGGGAATATACACGAAATCCTGTTGAAATAACAATTGAAGCAGAAAATATTACAGTAACAGAAATTGAACAAGAACTTTTACATGTTTCTTCTGATGAAAAAATGAAACTTCTTCTTGGAATTTTAAAACATGAAACTCCAGAAAGTGTGATTATTTTTTGTAATACAAAACGTTCTTGTGAAGTTGTTTCAAAAAGACTTAATTTAAATGAATTAAAATCAGATTTTTTAATTGGAGATTTACCTCAATCTCGGCGTAGTCAAATTTTAAAAGCATTTAAATCTGGAGAATTAAAAATTCTTGTTGCGACAGATGTTGCTGCACGAGGAATTGATGTTGATAATTTGGCAATGGTAATTAATTATGATTTACCAGTTGAAGCAGAAAATTATGTTCACCGAATTGGAAGAACTGCCCGAGCGGGAAAATCTGGAAAAGCATATACTTTTTGTTCAGAACAAGATGTTTACAATCTTCCTGCAATTGAGCGTTATATTGAAATGCAAATTCCAGCAACGGTTGCTTATCCTGAACAAATGGAAGAAGATAAATCTAGTGGAATTTATATAAAAACTGAAAATTGGCATGGTGATGATGATTTTGATAATCATGGCGGTTATAAAAAAGAAAGAAAAGGTGATTTTCATAATAAAAAACATAATGATTATCGAAAAAAATCTTATGATTCCAAAAAAGATAATTATCATAAAAAATCTGGAAATAAAAATTCTTCTAAAAAAGAAAAAATGCCTTTTATCGACCCTGCAAAACTAGAAGGACTTTCTTATGAAGAACGAATGAAACTTTATAAAGAAACTTATGCAAAATCATCTTTATCAGAAAATTCTTCTAAAAATTATAAAAAATCTGATTATTCTAAAAAGAAGAAAAATAAAAAATCAGATTATAAAAAAGGTGATTACAAAAAATCTGATTATAAAAAGGGAAGTTACAAAAAAGGTGATTATAAGAAAAAATCTTATAATAAAAATAATTATTCTTCAAAAAAAGTTGTTCCAGAACAGAAAAAATCTTTCTGGCAAAAAGTAAAAGATTTTTTTGGAAGATAATTTTTTTACAAAAAACAAAGGCGTTGCGGGAATGTGTCCCGCTAGAAGGGGAAGCGTAAAAACGGATAGTTGAGTTTGTCGAAACTACCCGTTTTGGAGCGAGGGGAAGTCTTTCCCCCTTTAAATTATTAAAATTTAGGAATGAAAAATGATTACTGTAAGTGATGTTAGTTTGTCTTTTAGTGAAAAACCGTTGTTTAAAGATGTAAATTTAAAATTTACAAAAGGAAATTGTTACGGAATTATTGGTGCAAATGGTGCTGGAAAATCTACATTTTTAAAATTGCTTTCGGGCGAATTAGAAAAAGATTCTGGAGAAATTTTTATGACTCCGGGAGAAAGAATGGCAGTTTTAAAACAAGACCACTTTGCTTATGATTCATATTCTGTAAAAGATACAGTTATGATGGGCTTTCCAAAACTTTATGAAGTTTCAAAGGCAAGAGATGAAATTTACGCAAAAGAAGATTTTACAGAAGAAGATGGAATAAAATCTGCGGAATTGGAAGCGGAATTTGGTGAACTTGGCGGTTATGAAGCAGAAAATCAAATTGAGCAAATGTTGTCAGGACTTGGCTTGGAAGAAGAATATCATGATAAAATGATGAGCGATTTGGATGAAAGTCAAAAAGTTCGTGTTTTATTGGCACAAGCAATTTACGGAAATCCAGATGCATTGATTTTGGACGAACCTACAAACGGTTTGGATATTGAATCAATCACTTGGCTAGAAAACTTTTTGATGGATTTTGAAAATATTGTAATTGTAGTTTCCCATGATAGACACTTTTTAAATACAATTTGTACTTATATTATGGATATTGATTACGGAAAAATCACTCAATATGCAGGAAATTATGATTTCTGGTATCAAATGAGTCAAATTATGCAAAGACAAGCTCATGATCAGCAGAAAAAAACAGAAGAAAAGATGAAAGATTTGCGTGAATTTATTTTACGCTTCTCATCAAACGCTTCTAAAGCAAAACAGGCAACTAGCCGCAAAAAGATTTACGATAAACTTGCAGATAGTATGGATGAACTTCCTGTTACAACTAGAAAATTTCCTTATGTAAATTTTAAGGCTGATAGAGAAATTGGAAATAATGTTCTTGAATTAAAAAATATTTGTTACAAAGATTCAGAAGGAACTGAACTTTTAAAAAATTTTAGTTTAAAAATTAACAGAACTGATAAAATTGCGTTTGTCGGAATTGAACATAATTCTGTTACTGCTTTGTTTGATATTATCAACGGAGTAAAAAAAGCAGATTCTGGAGAATATTTCTGGGGAACAACAACTTCACAAACTTATTTGCCTCGCGATAATTCAAGTTTATTTGATAACGATTTAAATATTACAGAATGGTTAAAACAATATTCAAAAGAACAAGATGATGCTTATGTTCGCGGATTTTTGGGAAGAATGCTTTTTAGTGGAGATGAATCTCTTAAAAAAGTAAAAGTTCTTTCTGGTGGAGAAAAAGTTCGTTGTATGCTTTCTAAACTTATGCTTTCTGGTGCAAATTGTATTACAATGGATGATCCAACTAATCATTTGGATTTGGAAGCAATTCAGTCATTAAATGAAGGGCTTATTTCATTTTCTGGAGTTCTTTTATTTTCTTCTCACGACCATGAATTTATTCAATCAATTGCGAATCGTATTGTAGAAATTACACCAAACGGAATTATTGATAGAATGATGAGTTTTGATGATTATATTTCTGATGATTCTATAACAGAACTTAGAAAAAAAATGTACGAAGGAACTGGTAAAAAGATTAAGTATAGAGTTTAGTTTTTGTTACTCTCGAAACACTTTTATGATGTTCCTATATCAGAATGTATAAAATTGTCATTGTCGGGCTTTCCTTAGCACATGTCATTGTCGGGCTTGACCCGACAATCTTTTCTAAGAAGTTTTTATTCTTATTGGACAGCCCCATTTTTTTTATTTTTTTGCACGCATTTGTTCTAAAAAATCATGAAACATTTGCCCAGTTTCTTCTTCAGTAATAATTTTTTCCTTATGATATTCAACAAGATTTGTAGGAATTTCATCTAAAAATCTGCTTGGTTCAGTTTCTGTTACCATTTGGAGATGTCTGCGTTTTTTGCATGATGAAATTAAAAGTTTATCTCTTGCTCTTGTGATTGCAACATAAAAAAGTCTTCTTTCTTCTTCAACATTACCATCATTTTCTGCAACAGAACGAGCGTGAGGAATTAATCCTTCTTCTGCACCTGCAATAAAAACTACAGGAAATTCAAGTCCTTTAGAAGCATGAATTGTCATTAAATTAACTTTTCCTTTATCATTTTCATCATCGCCGTTATCTCTGGACATTAACGTAATTCTATTTAAATAATTATAAAGATTTGGATTTGTATTTTCCGGGTCAGTTTCCCAAATCTCCATAGAATTTAAAAGACTTTCAATATTCATAAGTTTAAAACGAACTGCTTTTTCACTTTTTGAATATTCTGTAAGAAGATAATCCTTATAATTTATATCTTCTACAAGATTTCTAACTTTCTGAGAAAGCCCCCGACCACTTAAAAGTTTTTGTCTATGATTTTCAATCAAATTGATAAATTCTTGTAAGTCTTCTTTTACACTTTCAGAAGCAGGGGAGTCTTGTCGATTGCAAAGAGAAATCATAGCATTCCACATTGTACAACCTTGAAGAATTGCTTCATCATTTAAAAGTTGAATAGTTGCTCTTCCAATTCCTCTTCTTGGCGTATTTATAATTCTTATTAAATTTATATCATCATCATGATTTGATATAACGTGTAAATAACTGATTATATCTTTAATTTCTTTTCTTTCAAAAAAAGATGTTCCTCCGCTCATTGTGTAAGGAATATTATTTTCTAAAAAAGCTTCTTCTATAAAACGACTTTGCGTATTTGCACGCATTAAAACACCAAAATCATCATATTTTCGTTTTTCTTCGGCAGCAATTCCTAAAATTGTTTCTGCAATAAAATTTGCTTCATCAGTTTCGTTTTCTGGCATAAAAATTTCTATGGGTTTTCCGTTTCCGTTTCCACTCCAAAGTTTTTTATCTTTTCTGTTTGTGTTGTGAGAAATTACACCATTTGCCGCTTCTAAGATTGTTTCTGTAGAACGATAATTTTGTTCAAGACGAATTTCTGTTACATCAAAATCATGTTCAAAATTTATAATATTTTGATAATCTGCACCGCGCCAACTGTAAATTGATTGATCATCATCACCAACAACTGCAACATTTTTATCAGCAATAAGATGCATTAGTTCATATTGTTGATGACTTGTATCTTGAAATTCATCAACCATAATATATTTATAACGTTCTCTATATTTTGCTAAAACTTCTGGATTTTCACGAAAAAGTTTTATTGGAAGCACGATTAAATCATCAAAATCAACGGCATTATAAAGTTTTAGTCCTTCTTGGTAACTTTCATAAAGAGCACGATACATTTCGTTTGAAGCATCCCAATTTTTTCGACCAGTTTTTATATTTGAAATAAGATTACCGATTGCATAAATATCCATTGCTTCTTGAGAAAAATTTAATTCTCTGCCACATTCTTTTATTAAAGAATTTCTGTCTGTTTCATCATAAATACTAAAATTTTCTCTATATCCTAATTTGTCTATATCAGAACGTAAAATTTTAACTCCAAAAGCATGAAAAGTAGAAATTGTTAAATTTTGAAGTTTTTTGTGTGTTAATTGACGAATTCTGTTTGACATTTCTTTTGCAGCTTTGTTTGTAAATGTTAATGCTAAAATTTGACTTTGAGGAATTCCCTTTTCAAGCATGTGTGCAATTCTAAATGTAATTACGCGAGTTTTTCCGCTTCCAGCTCCTGCAATAATTAAAATGGCACCATCAGTTGTAACAACTGCTTTATATTGTTGAGGATTTAATTCTTTTTTGAGTGTTTCTAAATCTAACATAAGTTAGAAGTATAATTTATAAAAAAGAAATATAAAATAGAAAATGAATTCTAAAATTATTTTTTTATTAAGTGATGAGTGATTGAAGTAATGACTAATTAAAATAGAAGTGTTATAATTAAACAATATTTTTATTTAGTTCGAGGTAAAGATGAATTCTACAGTTTCTGCATTTTTAGCAAATCATAATTTTCCAGTACATTTTGATATTTTAAATGTTGCCAAAGCAATTCATAGAGATATGATTTTAGGATTAAATGGACAATCTTCTGACCAAGATATGATTTCTACTTATTGTACGCCTCCAAAAAAAACTGTGAAAAATGAATCTGTTATTGTGATTGATGCTGGTGGAACAAATTTTCGTTCTTGCCTTGTAAGTTTTGATGAAAACGGAAATCCTTCAATTTCTGATATGGAAAAAACAAAAATGCCAGGAGTGGAAAAAGAACTTTCAAAAAAAGAATTCTTTGAACAATTTGCAAAAAATCTTGAACATTTAAAAAATAAATCAGACAGAATTGGATTTTGCTTTTCTTATCCAATGGAAATTCAAAAAAATGGTGATGGAATTCTTTTAGGTTTTTCAAAAGAAGTAAAAGCTCCTGAAGTAGTTGGTTGTAAAGTTGGAGAATGTTTAGTTGAAACTTTAAAAGAACATGGTTGGAATTCAATCAAAAAAATCACACTTTGTAATGATACAGTTGCTGCTCTTTTGGCTGGAGCGGCTTGTGCAAAAGAAGGTGATTGTTTTTCTTCTTATATTGGATATATTTTGGGAACTGGAATGAATGCTGCTTATCTTCAACCAAAAGATAAAGAACTTCAAGAACAAATTATAGTTTGTGAAAGTGGAAAATTTAATAGCATAATTCATTCAGATTTTGATAATGATTTTGATAAAACAACAATAAAACCTGGTGCTTCTCTTATAGAAAAAGCTTGTTCTGGAGGATATTTAGGACCTCTTTCTTTGGTTGCATTAAAAACTGCTGCAAGAGAAAAACTTTTTAGCGATAGTGTTTGCGATTCTATTTTGTTAATAAATCAACTTAGTTTAATAGAAGTTGATAAATTTCTTCATTCTCCATATTGTGAAGATTCTATTCTTGGAAATATTGCAAAAACAAAAGCAACTGAACAAGATTGTGATATTATGTTCCAAATTTTAGATGCAATTGTAGAACGTTCTGCTCGTTATGCAGCTGCAATTCTTACTGCGTGTGCAATTCAAACTGGTGGTGGAAAAATTGCTTCAAAACCAATTTGTATTCTTTGTGATGGAACAACATTTTTCAAAACTTATATGATTTTAGAAAGAGTAAATGGCTATCTTGATGATATTTTAACAAATCAACTTGGAATTTATTGGAAAATTGTTTCTTGTGATAATGACATAACTTTAGGAACTGCTATTTCTGGTTTGATAGATTAAAATAAGTATGTTATACTAAAAAAAATGAGGGGAAAATGTCAGGTAAACAAAATTTTGGAAAATCATTAGTTTTAATTGTAATAATCCTAATTCTTATTGTTGGTGGATTATTATGGTTTGATTATCTTGGCATCGTTCATGTAAAATCTGTTTTTGCACCTGTTTACAAAGTTCTTGGCAAAACTCCTCAAACAACTCAAACTGCAACTCAATCAAAACCTTTAGTTTCAAATCTTGATGAAGATAGATTAAAAAAACAACGCGAAGCAAATGAAATTTTTAAACAAGAATTAGACAAACGCGAAGCTGACATTCTTGCGTTAGAAAATCAAAATGCTCAAATTGCTGCAGAACTTGCAGAACGAGAAAAAAAACAAGAAGAAAGAGAAAAAACATTTAACCTAACCGTAAAAAAATACGATGATAAGAATATAAATGTAGAACAGATTGCTAAAAATCTGAACGGTATGCGACCTCAGGCTGCAGTTGATATTCTTATTGCAATGGATGACCAAAATGTAATAGATGTTCTTCGCAAAGTAGAAGAAATTGCTAGTGAAGGGGGAACAAGTTCTATGGTTTCTTACTGGTTATCATTAATGCCATCTGAACGGGCTGCAGAAATACAGCGAAAGATGATAAGTAAACCAGAAAACTTAGAATAAAAGTTTTGAATGGCACTTTCTGTTTTACAAAGTTATGAAATCATAACTAAAGGAAGTGCTTTTATGTTGGCAATTGCAGAAAACGTCGTAAATCAGTCTAAAACGAACGAATTATTACAATTATCTCAATCTAATTCTCCAAAATCACAAGTTTCTTCTAGCGAAAAGATAGAAAAACAATCTGAAAGTTTTTCTGAAATGGTTGAAAAGTATAAAAAATCAGATGAAAATCAAAAAACTGAAGAAAAAAATGAAAATGTACAAAATTCAGAAAAATTAGAAGATAAAAATGAAAGCAAAGTTGAAAATCAAAGTGAAAACAAAAAAATTGAAAATGATTTACCAACTTCCGAAAAAATAAAAAATTCAGAAAAAAATGTAGAAACTGAAGTTTTATCAGAAAAAAAATTAGAAAAAACAAAAAAACAATCAAAAAAGCAAAATAATTTAGAAAAAATCGAAAATGTTGAAAACGGAAAAATTAATCAATTTGAAGAATTTGCATCATCTTTGGTAAAAAATCAAACTGAAAAAAAATCTGATGAAAACGAAATAAAAAAGAATGATTTTTTTGAAACTGAAAAAATAGCAGAAAATTTGGAAACAGAAAATAAAAACATTTCTTTTGAAGAAAATAATCTTGAAAAAGTGGATTTATCAAAAATTGAAGAAAAAAAATCTTCTCCAAAAAAGAAAGAATTTAAATTTGATAAAGATGGAAAAATTCAAGTTCAAGATTTAAGGACAGAAAAAGAATTTGAAGTTGAAAATAAAGAATCAAAAAAAATAAAACCAACAATAAATTTGAATTCTGAAAATTCAGCGACAATGACGTTAAATTTTTCTGAAGAAAATGCAAACACAAATATTCTCTCGTTAAATAATCAAACCGCTTCTGCAAATGGTTCAAATTTTCAAGCAATGTTAAATAATCAAATTCAAAATAATGTTCCTGAATTTGTAAAAGCTGGAAATTTGGTTTTAAAAGATAATAATCAAGGCTCAATAGATTTAATTTTAAAGCCAGAACATTTGGGAAATGTGAAAATTCATTTAAGTTTGGATGGAAAAAATCTTTCTGGTCAAATTTCAGTTGTTTCTAAAGAAGCGTTGGAAGTTTTTAAAGATAATTCTGAAACTTTAAGAGAAGCGTTTATAAAAAATGGTTTTGATTCTGCAAATTTTGAAATTTCGTATGGAAATAATGGTGGAAATCAAAATTTTGAATTTGAACAAAGAAATGATGGAACAAAACATTTTGGAAAATTTGTTTACGAAAATGATAGAAATTCTTTTGTAAATGAAAATACAAATTTTGTGGAAAAATCAGAAAAAATTGGAAATTATTCTATAAACATCGTTGCTTAATTCGACGATAAAAAAATAAAGAATTTTATAAAAATGTGAGTGAGGTTGATGATGGAACTACTAAACACACAAATGAATGCTGCTGATAAATCAATGGTTGATAAAGCTGTTGATTATTTTAACAAAAGTAATGTGCAGCAAAACGGACGCACTTCTTCTAATACGTTAGGAAAAGATGATTTTTTAAAACTCTTGATTACGCAACTTTCAAATCAAGATCCAACAAATCCAATGGAAGATACTCAATTTATCTCTCAAATGGCACAATTTAGTTCTTTGGAACAGATGACAAATATGAGTTCTGCATTCGAAAAAATGTCTGTCTTTTTAAATTCACAAGAAGCAGCATCTACAATTGGAAAAACAGTTGAACTAAATGTTGGTGATACGACTACGACGGGCGTTGTAGAAGGTGCAACTCGTGGAGAAAATCCACAGATTCTTGTAAATGGAATGTATTACGATATGAATAAAATAAATGCTATTTATAGCAACTAAAGGATGTGGCAAAGAAAAACTTTGTCGTAAGTAAAACTTACAAACATAAAAGGAGAAAATTGCTTTATGATGAGATCACTTTATTCTGGCGTTTCTGGACTTCAGAATCATCAGACAAAAATGGATGTAATTGGAAATAACATTTCGAATGTTAATACAGTCGGATTTAAAAGAGGACGTGTTAATTTTCAAGATATGATTAGTCAGCAAATGAGCGGAGCCGCAAAACCAACTGACGAAATTGGTGGTGTAAACCCAAAAGAAGTTGGACTTGGAATGACAGTTGCTTCTATTGATACAATTTTTAATCAAGGAAATCTTCAATCAACAGGAGTTTCTACAGATATTGCAATTCAAGGAAACGGTTTTTTCATTTTGAAGAGTGGGGAAGAGTCATTTTATAGTAGAAATGGTGCTTTTAGTTTAGACCGTGATGGAACTTTAGTAAATCCTGCAAATGGAATGAGAGTTCAAGGTTGGATGGCAGAAAATGTAAATGGTCAGCAAATTGTTTCTACAGCAGCAACTCCAACAGATTTAGTTATTCCTGTTGGTTCAAAAGATCCTGCAAAGGCAACTGAAAATGTAAATTTTGCTTGTAATTTAAATAAAAATACTCCAGAAATTCTTGATGGTGCTAGTCCTGATGATGTAGTTCGTGGAACTTGGGGAACTGAACAAGAAGTTTATGATAGTTTTGGAAATAAGCATATGTTATCAGTTTCTTTTACAAAAGTAGTTGGAACTCCAAATCAATGGGAAGCAGTTGTAAATATTGATGCTGATAATGCAGATTTTACACAAACAAGAATTGGTTTAGGTTCTACAGATGGAATGGAAAATCGTTTTATCGTAACTTTTGATAATATGGGAGCGTTACAATCTGTAACAGATTCAGCAGGAAATGTTTCAAATACAGAAGGTGAAATTATTTTACAAACATCTTTTGCTGTTCCAGAAGCAAATGCAGATGAAAATGGAAATCCTTATCGTCAAACTTTGAATATCAATCTTGGAACAATTGGAAGTTTTGAAAATACAATTACACAATCGGCTTCAAAATCAACAACAAAAGCGTATTATCAAGATGGTTATACTTTAGGATATTTGGATAATTTCAAAATTGATGCAAGTGGTTCAATTACAGGAGTTTATTCAAACGGTACAACTAGAACAATTGGACAGATTGCGTTGGCAACTTTTGCAAATGATAGAGGTCTTGAAAAAGCAGGTGATAATACTTACGTTGAGTCAAATAACTCTGGAATGGCTAGAATTGGTGAATCTGGTACTGCTGGAAAAGGAACTTTGATGGCAGGAGCGTTGGAAATGTCAAACGTAGATCTTTCTGAACAAATGACAGATATGATTGTAACTCAAAGAGGATTTCAATCAAACGCAAAAACAATCCAAACTGCTGATACATTATTAGAAACAGTTTTAAGTTTGAAAAGATAATTTAAATAGAAATTAGCAACTTTAAAAATTAGAGTTTTAATTTGAGCCTAAGGAATAATCCATCAATTCTTTAGGCTTTTTTTTTATGAATTTGTCATATTATTTTTCAAAAATCCAATCGCTATACGCAGTGTAATAAAATTCAAAAAATTAGTTTTCTTTGTGATAAGGTTTTAAGATTTCAATAATTTTTTCTTTTCTGAATAATGTTGCATATCCGTAAGCAGACATTCCCATTTGGTCTTTTATATCTGGATTTGCACCATTTTCTACGAGAAGTTTTACAATTTTATCTTTATCTGCACCAACTGCCAAAACTAGATTATTTTGTCCTTCTTTATTTATAGTATTTAAATCTGCACCTTTTGAAATTAAAAGTTTTGTAAGTTCTAAGTTTCCTCTCCAAACTGCATCCATAACGGCAGTGTAACCTCTATCGATAGAAACGGCATTTATATCGGCACCAAGTTCAATTAGTCGTTTTGCAAATTCTTCGTTATCATTTCTAACAGCGATATTCAACATTGGAGTTCCTAAATCGTCAGTAGAATTTACATCAATTCCTGCTTCAAGAAATAAATCAAAAATTTCTGATTTATTTTTTTCTATATAAAGTGCAAAACAATCAGATGTAAAAGGAATTCCTTTATTTAATAGAAGTTTTTTAGCACAACGCTTTTTATCAAAATCAAAAATTTGATTATATTGATTTTTTATAAATTTTGATAAATCATTTTCACTTTCAACATATTTTAATGATTCTTTACCAAAAAGATTGTAATCTGAAATAAAATGAAGATTTGTAACTAAAGCAATATGATTTGCAATTAAATATCCACTAAAAGAACATAATCGAGAGATTTCTTCAATTTCATATTGTTTTTCTGTTTTTGAAAAAATTATACATAAAGAAAGTGAATCTAATGTTTTTTTTATTTTTTGAAAATTTGATTTTGAAAAATCGGAATGAGTAATTTTTGCAGATTTTTCAAGACTTTTTATTAATTTTGAAATGTTGTCTAAAATATCGTGATTATCAGTAATAATTAAAAAATTCATAATTATAATTATAAATCCAGAATAAAATTCTCGCAAGTTTTATATAAATTTTGTAATTTTTTTTATTTTTCCCATTCTGAGATATTGACATAAAATTATATATTTTATATAGTTATATACATCACTTGCCGCTGTAGCTCAGTTGGTAGAGCAACGGACTGAAAATCCGTGTGTCGTTGGTTCGATTCCAACCGGTGGCAAAAGTTGTAACTCCTTACATTGTAGGGAGTTATTTTTTTTTAACTGAAAGAATAAATTTTTGCGTTAGTGCTGGGAGGGGCGAGCCTGCCTGTCGGTAGATAGGTGGCTCTGTTCCGAAGTGACGGTGGTTTTGTTTTTTGAAACTACCAGAACGCAGGAATGAAGCGAAAGCGGAACCCCGTACATAGCGACTTTTTTGGTGGTTGAGCATAATCGAAAACACCAAAAAAGGAACGCCATTTTACTTATATTTCTTTTGGAATTGCTAAGATAAATTTTTCGGTTGATGGATGGTGGACTTTATTTATCATTTTACCATGTTTATGCGGATTAATTACAAATAAAGATAAATTCGGCAGTTTGATTGGACTTTCAGTGGGTGTTTTACTTCTTTTAGCAGCAAGAAATGTTTTTGATTACAATATGATTTGGAAAATTATCATTCCAATCATCATTGTACTACTAGGTGTAAAGTTAATTATAAAATCTATAAATACAAAAGAAAATTCTTCAATAGAAAATTCTGCAATCGAACAAAATGGTGAACAAAAAGATGTTATGGCAGTTTTTACAGAAAAAAATGTAGATTATTCTGAAGAAGAACTTTCTGTTGTGAAAATTGGAGCAGTTTTTGGCGGTGCTTCAGTTAATTTAAAAAATGCAAAAATTGTTGATGGAAGTCATATCGATTTGTTGTGTGCTTTTGGCGGAATTGATATAAAATAAAAAATAGATATTGCGATATTAAAAACTGATGGATTTTACGGAGCATACTGGGCATGCAAGCAACATTCTGATTTATGCAATGCTTCATATTTATCCGCAAATTTTGAGCGATACGCAAAAAATGCTAGTTTATCCTCTTGGAACGGAAGTAAACCTTAAAGAAATAAAGAAAAACTTCAAACGTTTTATGATAAAAGATTTTGTAAAATCTGAAAAAGGCTCATCAATTCCGAAATTTTTTGATTCTGATATTTCAGAAAAAGATTTTTTTTATTGGCTTAAAGTTTTTAAAGAGTACAGAAGCAAATTGTTTACAGGTGGAATTTGTATAAAAGAACATGTCGATTTGAAGAATACAATGAAAACACAAATGAATGGAGAGTTTTTTATTTGTTTGGAAATGTTTTGAGATTGTTATAATGGCTGATAAAATAAACATTTTCAGGTGTAACGATACTTTGTTAAATTATAATGTTTTATCTCAATAAATATGGATTCGTGATATAATAAAAGTATTGTGTTATTAATTAATGGAAAGTAAGACAGAAAAAATTAAAAGATTATTAAAATTCAAAAAATACATATTTGTTGATTTTTTATGAGAGGAAAATTATTTTGAATGAAATAAAAGTACAATCAATTCAGACTTTGTTGAATATAAAAAAATTAAAAATTCCTTCATATCAACGTCCTTATAAATGGAAAAAGAAAAATATTGAAGAACTTCTCACTGATATTGATGATGCGTTAGAAAAACAGAAGGAACTTAAAAATTCTAATTTTAAATATCGCATTGGTACGGTTTTACTCCACAATAATTATGATAATAAAACTCTTGATGTAATTGATGGACAGCAAAGATTGACAACATTGTTTTTGCTTCTTTCTTATCTTGGAGTGGAAATGAAACAGAATTTTTTCTTTGATTGTCGTAAGAAATCCAATTTGACTCTTCAGTATATGATTGAAAATGATTTCAACAAAAAGTTAAATGAATCAGATTCCGAGAAAGCTCTATTTTTAGGAAAAGAAATTATCAATAGTAAATTTATTAGTGATAAAATAAGTAAAGAAGATTTTAAAGAAAAATTATCAAAAGTTATTTTGTACAGGATTGAAGTTCCCGATGGTACAGACTTAAATAGATATTTTGAAATTATGAATACACGGGGTGAACAACTTGAACAGCATGATGTTTTAAAAGCTAAGTTCATGGAACTAATTGATGGGGCTGAGATTCGTAATAAGTTTGCAGAAATTTGGGAAGCTTGTAGTGATATGACAGGATATGTTCAGATGAATATGTCCACAGAATTACGTAAGAAAATATTTGGAAAGAGAAACTGGAATAATTATCCAAAGTTTGAAGATTATGTTAAATCTTTAGATATACAGAAAGCAAATCAACAAAATATTAATGCTGATGATTTTGACAAAAAACTCAACAAAATACTGAATAGTAAGCCAGAAGATTTTGAACCAGATACATTTCTAAAAGAATGTGAAAAAGTTCGATTTGAAGCTCCTATTAATTTTACATATTTTTTGCTTCATGTATTGAGAGTTTATAATATATCAAATAATTTACAAATAAAGTTATCTCGTTTTATTGAAGATATAAAATTGCTCGAAGAATATAAATTGCTTTTTGAATTGAAGAAGAAAGATAAAAATCTTTCTGTGAATTTTCTTGATTGCTTATTAAAATGCAGATATTTAATGGATTATTACATCATAAAGCGTGAGTACAATGAAGAAAACAAAGACGGTGAATGGAGACTTAAATGCCTTAACAAGAGTAAAGAAGAAATTGCATATTATACCGAAGCATTTGAATCAAAACATAATCTTATGCTTCAAGCTGCAATGCGTGTTTCTTTTACTTCTCCAAAAATTATGCACTGGATTACAGATTTGCTTTTCTGGCTCTATAAAAGAGGTGAAAATTGGACAAGCAATAAAGAGTTTCAAGAAAAATTAAAATCAATAATTGTTCAATCAGTAACAGAGAATTTTTTTAAGCAGGATAATTATGAGAGAATGGGAGTTGAAACTCCGCATATTGCTTTTAATTATCTTGATTATCTTTTATGGGAAGAGAATTCAAAAAGATACAAAGATTTTAATTTTGAATATCGAACTTCAGTAGAACATTGGTTTCCACAACATCCTTCTGAAGGAACTTTTACAAAATGGGAACAGAAAGAAGTTGATAATTTCGGAAACCTTTGTATCATTCAGAGAAATGTCAATTCGAAGTTTTCTAATCTAGAACCACACTCAAAAAAAGCTACTTTTGAAGAAATGATAAACAAAGGAAGTCTTAAGCTTCGCATTATGGCAGAAAAGACAACTGAAGGTGTGGACTGGAAAAATATTTATAAGTCTTTTGGTGAAGAAATGTTAGATATACTCGCAAAGGCGTGTAATTTTGATAGAAACAAATAGAAAGGCTTTAATACTGGAAAACACAAATTTAGATGGTGTAAACATTATAAAATTAAAAGTAACAGAGAATGAATATTTGGTATACAAATCTGTATGTTTTGAAAATATTGTAGCCAAGTATCATAATATGAAAATTGCGTTGCAGTAATTGATGTGGAGGTATCACATGGAAGAAAAAATTACCTTATGCGGAGATAATTGTATAGAATGTCCCAGATACAATGCGCACAGTGAGGAAGAACTTCATAGCGTGGCAGTGTTATGGTATCGGGTAGGTTGGCGCGACCACATTGTATCTAACGAAGAAATCCGATGTGAAGGATGTTCTTCTCATAAACAATGTACATATCAATTGGTTGAATGTACAAAGGAGCATAATGTAGATAAATGCAATCAGTGTGCAGAATTTCCTTGCGAGAAGATTAATAGCATGTTGGAGCGTTCTAAGGCATATCAGAAACGATGTAAAGAGGTTTGTTCGGATGCAGATATGAACATACGGATATTCCTGATAGCTTTAGAACAGCTTGCGGTAATTACAAGATCGTGAATGAAAGGTTCAAGGATTTGAAGTGCAAATGTCACCTTAATGTGGAAGGCGATGTGTTAATACTGGAGATTGCGGCTTTAAATGTAAAGCTAAACAGCTGTCTAAAAGTGGTTGGTGAAGAACTGGCGATTTTACAAGGTTTTGGCAGACTGGCAAGAGAGATGGTGAAATTACAAAAGAGGGATGACGGATATTATTTGACTTTTAGTGGTATTGCTTTTAAGAAGGTATAGAGATTAGGGAGTCCTAGGCAGGGAAAATACTGCATAGGGCTTCTTTTTATCTTGCGAAAATAAAATGCAAGTTGACTATTTGAACGTTGTTCAATATAATAAAACTGAACGATGTTCAAGAGGTGAAAAATGGAAAAGACGAAGAATATCAAAGAGCATATTATGGATGTTACAACTCAATTAATACAAGAATCCGATGGGGACATAAATCAAATTACAATTCGGAGAATTGCAGAACGAGCTCAAGTTGGGCTTGGACTGATAAATTATCACTTTGGCAGTAAGGATAAACTGATTTTAGAATGTATCCAAAGAATTATAAATAATGTTGTTCATTGTTTTACACCGGAAGAGAAGGTTTACGGAGAGAATGATGATAAGTATCGTCTGGTGGATTGGGCTAAGCAAGTGTATGATTTTTTGTTTGAAAATCGAGTTATTTCAATGATGTCCATATTGGGGGATATGCAAGATTATCACGCTGCTTGCAATTCAGTAAATACACAAAGAGGTCTTGCGTTGGCATTAGCCAATTTTACGGATGATAAGCAAAAGAGAATGCTGGTATTTACGCTTACATCAATCATGCAGGTGGCGTTTTTGTCGGGGGAGTATTCGAAGGAGATTATTGGATTTGACCTCTACAAGAAGGAAGAAAGAGATTTATTTATCGATACTGTGGTGGAAATGCTTTTTGACGGTATAGTAGATAGGGAGAAATAGTCGTATGAAAATTCTTGTTATAAATGGTAGTGCCCATAAGGGAAATACGTGGAAATTGGTAGAGCAGGCTAAGAAACAGTTACTGGAATGTAATAAGGAAATTGGGTTTGAAGAAGTGCATTTGATAGAAGAGAAGCTTCCGTTTTGTGTAGGATGCAGCAATTGTTTTAGGTTGGGGCATGATAAGTGTCCACATTATTCTATTATTGAAAAAATTATAGAGAAGATGGAGTGTGCAGATGGTATTATAGTGAGTTCAACAACTTACAATATGCGTGAAACGGCATTGCTTAAAAATTTCTTTGATCATCTTTGCTTTATGTTGCATAGACCACATTTTTTCAAGTCTAAAGCTCTTGTAATAACAACCACAGGTGGTGTGGGAGGAGGAGCTGCGGCGAAGAGTATTGTGAGTTTTTTAAAAGGAATCGGTTTTAACAGATGTTATTCTTTTGCTAAAGCATCTTTCAGTTGGAATGCATATACTCCGGATGATAAAACGAATGTGGCATTGAGTCGTAAGGTTAAGAAGTTTTATAAAGATATTGCATCAGGAAGATTATATAGTCCGTCAGTAATGTTGCTTATGCCGTATAATTTGTTCCGAGGAATGTCTTTGGCATATGTTCCGGGGACCGAATATGAAACAGAAGATGGTATTTACTGGACGGATGAAAAACGAAGAAAGAAAGTATATGCGCCTGAAGTAAAGGTGTCATGGTGGAAAAAGCCAATTGGACAGATGTTTTACTGGATTGGTAAGTTGGCAGGCAGTATGAAGAGTATGACTGTAACTTATCGGAAATAGGATGTAGGGGAGAAGGCAAAATGGTAGGAATCTATTTTAGTGGTACCGGCAATTCCGGGTATGCAGTGGAATTGTTTTGTAAAGAATATGATGAAGCGGCTAAAGCATTTTCTATTGAGGACGATAATGTTGTTGAGGCAGTTAAAAGCGACGAAATGCTTGTATTTGCATATCCGGTACAATATAGTACGGTGCCGAAGATACTGCGTGATTTTATAATTGAAAATAAAGAAATTTGGGAGAATAAGAAGGTTTTTGTTATCGCCACAATGGGATTGTTTAGTGGTGATGGAGCAGGAGTTCTTGGACGGCTTTTACAGCAATATGGAGCAGAAATGATTGGTGGATTGCATCTTAAAATGCCGGATAGCATAGGCGATGAAAAATTGTTGAAGCGTCCGCTGGAAAAGAACAAGGAGCTTGTGAAGAAAGCGGAGCAGAAGATTAGCAAGTCGGTCCGGCTTTTGAAATCAGGGACACCAACCAAAGAGGGAATTGGCATATTATATCGCATGGCTGGTTTCTTTGGACAAAGATTGTATTTTGGACATAAGACAAAGAACTATTCCGATAAACTGCGTGTGGATGAAGATATGAACCGACCCCAAATTTTAGGACAGTTTAAGCAGTTATCTGGTTTGGAGTTTTC
>CAYPGB010000028.1:0-24717 GCA_964410365.1 uncultured Treponema sp. | reverse complement strand
GAGCAGAAGAGTGAGCTCCACCGTTGATGATGTTCATCATTGGAATTGGAAGAACGTAAGTGTTTGCACCACCGATGTAGCGGTAAAGTGGAATATTTAAAGAATTAGCAGCAGCATGAGCCACAGCAAGAGAAACACCAAGAATAGCGTTTGCACCAAGTTTGCTTTTTGTAGGAGTTCCGTCAAGAGCAAGCATTTTATAGTCGATTGCTCTTTGATTATAAACATTATCACCAGTTAAAGCTGGAGCAATAATCTTATTAACGTTATCAACAGCTTTTAAAACACCTTTTCCGCAGAAACGTTTTTTATCACCATCACGAAGTTCCAAAGCTTCATTTTCGCCAGTAGATGCTCCAGAAGGAACACTTGCACGACCAATAACTCCGTTATCAAGTTCAACTTCAACTTCAACAGTTGGATTTCCGCGGCTGTCGATAATTTCACGACCAATAACTTTTACAATTTTTGTTGTTTTCATTATATATCTCCTATATAAATAATTTTAAATAATTGTTACTTAAAAAATACACTTTTTTAAGAATTATGTAAACATACCTTATTATTTCTAGTTTGTTTTAGTCTTAATTGGTTTTACAAGAAATAAAGAAAGTACTAAAGAAACTAAATACAAACATCCTGTAACAATCAAAACATTTTGATAACCTGTTGGATTTACACTTACACCATGAATATCAATAAATTTTCCAGTATGAGTTACAATTGCATTTGATAATTGATTTCCTGTAAGACCTGCAAACGCCCAAGCAGAAAGTGTGATTCCATGTATTGCAGAAATAGAACCCATTCCGTAATGATCGCTTAATAAAGTTGGAATATTTGAAAATCCTCCACCATAACCAGCGTTTACAACAAATAATAAAGCAAGAACAAGAACAATCAGAACTATATTTCCAGATGCATTTTCTATTGCTCGTGTTGATAAAACTAAAACTGTAAAGACAATTGAAAGAATGAATATCAATTTATAAACAGTATTTCTATCTTTCATGTGATCAGCCCAAGCAGAAAAGCCTAAACGACCTCCAGCATTAAAAATAGCAGAAATTGTAGAAATGATTCCAACGGCACCACCAAGACCAATGCATTTTACAATCATTTTTTCTTGGCTTATTAATGCAAGTCCACAAGTGATATTTAAATAGAACATCAACCAAATTGCAACATAAGAAATAATTGGTTCTTTTTTTAATGTAGCAATAATTCCATCTTCTTTAGATTTATTTTGAGGTTCAACCCAATCAGCTGGTTTTGCAAGAAGAAGATGTCCCACAAACATCATGACAAAATAAACAATTGCAAGAATGAAAAACATTTTATAAATTTCACCATTTTGGTTATCGCCAAGAAGTTTTTGCATAATTGGAGAAGCGATTGCTTTTGCAGCACCAAAACCGGCTACAGCAAGTCCTGTTGCAAGACCTTTTTTATCTTTAAACCAAAGCATTAGCGTTTTTACTGGAGAAAGATAACCTGTTCCAAGCCCAACGCCCATCACAAAACCATAACAAACATAAATTCCAATCAGAGCAAGAATACTATGTTGATGATTTCCACCAAACCAAATAAAAAATCCGGTTCCAGCCATTCCAGCAGCAAACGTGATTGAAGCAATTAACGATGATTTATGAATATTTTTTTCAACAAGATTTCCCAAAAATGCAGCAGACATTCCCAAAAAGAAAATTGCAAAACTAAAAGCCCATTCAACAGCTCCTTTTGAAAATCCAATGTAATCAGCAATTTCTTGACTAAAAATAGACCAACAATAAACTGTTCCAATACTACAATGAAGCAACAACGCCGGAATTGCTCCACGTATCCATTTGTTTTGAATATTTTTCATACAAACCTCAATATTTTAAAATAATTAGTTTTCATTATATCATATATTTTAAATTTTAGTGATGTATAAGCCATAATTGTGGTAAAACTATTACTAAAAAAAATGTTAAACTTATTAATGTAAAAATTTTTATAAAATTAAATGCATT
Source organism: uncultured Treponema sp. (assembly GCA_964410365.1). Lineage (GTDB taxonomy): Bacteria > Spirochaetota > Spirochaetia > Treponematales > Treponemataceae > Treponema_D. Next base: position 22,702 of record CAYPGB010000028.1, on the reverse strand, counting down.
TTTTGAGCCTGGAAATTCACGACTATAAAGTCTTAAATTAATTACACTTGCAAGGCTTCCGATTATTGAACATAAACCTGCACTATCTAATCCATATAAAAGAGCTTTTAAATTGGAAATTTCAGAACCTACAAATGGCCACAAAACAATACTTGCAGGAACGTTTGAAATTACCTGACTGAGTAAAATACTCCAAATATATTCATGATTTTTTACAGTTTTTTCAAGAAAAGTTGAAATTGTCGAATTTCTACAAATTGATGATGAAAAAATAAAAAAACATAAAAAAGTTAAAAGAAGAACATAATCTGTTTTTAGTAAAATTTTTCTATCAAAAATTAAAATAATTAGTGCTGTAAAAATTGTTACAAATGGCCAAAATTTTGTTCTTGTTACAATTGTCAAAATGATTAAAAAAAATAAATAAAGATATAAAATTCTTTTAAATTTACCTTCTTTTTTCCAATCTTCCGCAATTTCATCTTTTTGGATTATAATTTCTTCATTTTCATTTTTCCGAAATAAAAACAAAATAAAAATGTATAAAAGAAAAAAACTAAAAATCCATATTGGAAGCATAATTTTTATAAAATTCCAAGCAGAAATTTCACTTTGACTAAAAATATAAAGATTTTGAGGACTTCCAAAAGGAGTTAAAAGCGAACCTCGAATTGCTGCAATATTTTCAAAAGTTAAAACTGGTAAGATATATTTTTGTTTTCCTCCAGCTTTAAAAAGAAAAATTGTAAGCGGAACAAAAATTATCAAAGAAACATCATTTGTAACAAACATTGAAGTAAAAAAAACTCCGTAAACAAAAAAACTTGTTAAATGACGTATTTTTTTTAAATTTGCACATTTTTTTAAAATTGGAGAAAAAATATTTTCACTTTTAAATCCTTCTAAAACTGTTAAAAGCATAAAAAGTGTTGCTAAAGTTTTCCAATCTATTCCAGTAAAAAGTTCTTTACTTGGTGGAGTGATAAAAAGCGAAATTAAAGCTGCAAAAACAGAAACTGTAAGCATTGGCTCTTTTTTTAGAAAATTCATAATTAAAAAATGATAACAAAAAGTAAAAAATTTTTAAACTACGAAAATATTGTTTGCCAACAACTAAAAAATGCATTTTAAATTTCTTTAAAAATATCAAATCTGATAAAATATAAAAAACATTTTACTTTTTCTTTTGGCATTCCGTAAAAATCGCAGATTGCATTTTTGTAACAAAGTTGTTGTTCTATATATTTTTCAACATTTATAACATGATCAGTTTTATAATCGATAATTGAAAAACTTCCATCATCATTTTCAAAATATAAATCTATTGAACCTGTTATAATTTTTGAATTTAAAAAACTTGTAAATTTTTGTTCAGCGACAACTTTTCTACCTTTAGATTTTGCTTTTAAAATTTCTAATCCAATTTCTGAATGATAAAAACGTTCACAAATTTTTACACAAATTTCATCTAATTTTTCTTGAGATTTTTTATCTAATTTTTTTACAAAATTTAAAGCAAGATTTTTTATTTCTACGTAAGAAACATTTTTTGCTGCTTGTTCCAAGTAAAAATGTACAAGAGTTCCAAATTTATCAAAATTAAAATTTTTACCATTTTTTTCAAGTGATACTAAAATTTCATCAATTTCTGGATATAAATCTTTAAGAGATTTTTGATTTTCTCTCAAAATTTTATCTTTTTCTTCATCGTATGGAAGTTCCAAACTACTAGGACTGATATTATTTGATTCAAGAATTGGCATTTTTATGATGTTTGCATTTTTCATCCATTTTTCTGCTCTTTTTATTTTTTCTGCACGAAGTTCATCAACTTGAATTTGTTTTTCAAAATAAACATCTGTAGTTTGACTAGGAATTTTGATTAATTCAAAAGGAGCATTTTCTTCGTAAGAATTTTCAAAATCTGAATCTGCAAAATGTGGATAATATTGAGAAACAATTCCTTCAAAAGGACCAAATTCTGAGAAAGTTCCATCTTTTTTTAATTTATATCCACCAACAAAATATAATTCTTCAATTGCACGAGTTGCGGCAACATAAATTAAGCGTTTAAATTCAGCAAAATTCTTTGCATCTGAAATTTCTTTCAATTTTAAGAAAAAATAATTTTTTCCTTCTGTTTTTGGTTTTAAAGAAACTCCAAATTGATTATCAAAATAAAAAGGTTCCATTTCTGTTTCTGACTGTTCTTTTCCAAGACATCCTGCGGCAAAAACATAATCAAATTGTAAACCTTTACTTTTATGAATTGTCATAATTTGAATCGCATCAGTTCTTTCTAAAGGATAAGAAACATCTTTTGTATCTAAATCAGAATCGTTTGCAAAAAAAGAATTTTCTTTTTGATTTGCAAGTTGATCTACAAACCAAGAAATACTTTTTCCTGATAAATCTGCATTTTTTGCAATTTCAAAAAGTAAATCATATTGTTCTTCAAAAGAATTTAAATTTTTATTTAAAATTGTTTCATATCGATAACCTTGTTCATACCACAAAAAATTAAGAGTTTTTGTAATGGGTTGAGAAAGAACTTTTTTTTGGTTTTCTAAGAAAAATTGTTTTGCATTTAAATATCTTTCATATTCAAGAGAATTTTCTTCCAAAACTTGTTTTATTTGATTTTCAAATTTTTCATCAAAAGGAATAAAAACAAAATCTTTATTTTTTACATCAACAACAATAGAAAGAATTTTTTCCAAATCTAATTCAGAAAGACCAACAAAAGGAGAACAAATAAAAGCACTGAATGCATTCAAATCTGAAGGATAAACGCAAAGTCTCAAAAAATTGTAAATATCATTTACGGGAGCATCTGCAAAAAGATTTGATTGCTGGTCAAGTTGATAAGGAATATTAAAATGTTCAAGCCAAGGAATAAGATAAGTTCGCTCTGTTCGAGATTTATCAAGATATGCAATTTGTGAATATTTTATTTTTTTCTGAGAATGAAGTTCCGAAATTTTTTTTGCAATATAATATGCAATTTGATTTTTTTCACTCAAATATAAATTTTGTTTTACAAGTGAAGAAAAATTTTGCTCTGAAAGAAAGATTGCAATATGAGTTCGAATATTTTTATTATTTAATTTTATTGGTTTTAGTTCTTCATGAGATTTTTTATCAACATAACGAGCAATTGCAGATTCTGAATATAACGCTTCAAAATTATTTTCCGACTCTTTCAAAAAAATAGAATTAAAATCAGAGTTTTTATAATCATCATTTTCAACTTGAAAACCACCAAAAAGCGTATTAAATGATGTTAAAAGTTCTGGTTTTGAACGATAATTATAAACCATTGGAATAAAAGATTCTAAACCATTTACAATTTCTAAATCTTTTTTTAATTCATTAAAAACAGAAACATCTGCTCCTCGAAATTTATAAATTGATTGTTTTTCATCACCAACAAAAAACAATTTATCTTTTACAATTTTTTCTTTTAAAACTTGGTGGATTGATTCTGGCGAATTTTCATCATAAATAAAATCTTGTTCATCTCCAGCTTCTGATAAAATATAAAGTAAATCACGATTGCTTCCATTATTATCTTGAAATTCATCAATCATAATTTTTTTATAAGTATTTTTTTCTTGCTTACGAATATCTTTTTGTTCAATGAGAATTTTTAAAGCCATTTGAGAAACATCATTAAAAGTAAGAAATCCTGTATTTCGTTTGATGGAGTTTATTTTTACAGAAAATTCATCTAAAAGTTTAAACATTTCTTTTGCATAAGGATATTCAAAAACAAAAGCAATTAACGAATTAAAAAGTGGCAAAATTTGATTTTTTAAAGTTTCAAAGGCAGGTTTTAAAAGATTTTTTACACATTCTGCACGTGCATTTCCAAATTTTTGAACTTTATTCCACTTTGAAAGATAATCTGATATTTGAGTAAAATATTCAAGAATTGTTGCATTTTGATTTTCAATAAAATTTTCATCTTGAATTTTATTAAATTCTGGAGGTTCAAGTTCTGCAACTTTATAAAGGCTTTCTACATATTTTAAATATTTTGGATTATAATAAAGAACTTCTTTATTTTCTTTACAACCATTTATAAGTAAAAAAATTGAATCTTTCAAAATAGAAATATTTTTATTCCAAGCAGAAACAATTTCTTTACATTGAAGTTTTAAGGAATTCTGAAAATAATTTTCTTGAGTTGCAAGACTTGTATAATTTATGATGATTTTTGCAAAAACATTTTCTGCAAAATCTTGTAAACATCCTGCTTCGGCATAATGCAAAATTGCAGGATTATTTTTATTTTTTAAGATAAACGGAAGTGATAAATTTTTTACATTTCGTTCAGCATCTAAACTTCCGGTTGAAAAATCAGGACGAATTCCATAACGATTTGCCGCTTGTCTTACAATTGTACCACAATAAGAATCTAAAGTTTGAATATGTACATTTGAAAATTCGTTTAACGCTTTTATTGCATTTTTTCTCTGTCGTTCAGGAATTTCAATATTTTCATCATAAGCAAATTTTTTTAAGGTTTTATAAATTCTAGAATACATTTCTGCGGCAGCTTTTTTTGTAAAAGTTAAAGTTAAAATTGAAGATGCTGAAATGTCGTCAAATTCCATAACAAGAAAAGCAAATCTTGTAGCAAGAACTTGTGTTTTTCCAGAACCCGCTCCAGCAGCAACAACTGTATTTTCTGTTCGGCAGCAAACTTTTAATTGTTGATTATCTAAAGGGCGGTCAAGATATTTTAAATAAGAATATTTTTTGTTAAAATCTTCAATCATTTATTTTCTCCAAAAGAAATATTATGTCCTGCAACTGTAAAACAAGAACGACAAATAGAACGGAAATTGCATTTTTTACAATCTTCAAAAATATTTACATAATTAAATTTTCCAATAATTTTGTTAGTGATTGGAATTAATTCTTGATTTTTAATTTTTTCATAAAAAGTATCTGTGTATTTTTCAAAAAGTTCCAAAGTTGATTTGTAATCATCTGGAGTTTGAGCAGAACTTCTTGCGGCAGGTTCAGAATCAACAACTACACTACACTCATCATTTTTTATAGAAGAAAAAGCCATTTTACTAACTTTTACGCTATTTAACGATTGATTATCAAAAAGAGAAATATATTCTGCACATTGAAAATCTTCCAAAATTCCCAAATCTACATTCATTTGACAAGAACTGATTTTTGGAACTTTTCCAGTTTTATAATCAATCAAAATAATATTAAAATTATCATCACATAAAATACAGTCGATTTGTCCTGCAAGACCATAATCTTTTAAAATATTTTTCCAAGAAAGCCATTTTTCAGTTTCAAGAATTTTACAACCACCAAAACTTTTTGCAGAACAAGGAGCACAAAATCTTTTCAAAAAAGAAAAAATAATTTGTTCAAAAAGTTTTTTCTGAGAATCTAAAACTTCAATCGCTAAAGGACTATTACTAAATTTTTGAGATTTACTATGAATTGATTTTTCTACAACCGAAGAAACTAAATTTTGAATTTCTGATTGCAAATCTCCAAAACTTCCATCAACACAATTTGGAATTTTTTGATAACGAGTTTTAAATTCATCAAATAATAATTCCATTGCTTTATGATTTATAGTTCCTTGAGCAAAAACATCTAAAAGATTTGCATCAAGAGAATCGTCTTTTAATTTTAAAATAGATTTAAAAAGCCAGTTTCGTGGACAAGGAAAAAAGTTTTTTAAATCTGTTTGCGTGATTTTTTGATAAAATTCATCATTTTTAGAACGATTTTCACTTAAAGTCCAATTTATTTTTTCTTGTAATTCTGAAGAAATTTTATAGTTTTGATTTTTTAATTTTGAATAATCAGATGAGATTTTCCATCTTTCAAATTGTTTTTTTTGAGTAAAAAATAATGATTTTGGAATTTCTTCTTCATTTATAAACCAATTTTTTTCTTTTTTTATAAAATCTTTATCTTCTAAAAAATCAAAAGAATCTTGTTTTACTTCAAAATAATTATGAGCAATTGCAAATCCGTCAAAAGAATCTTCACTAAAAGAATAAATTGTATTTTGTTCCGTTTCTGTATCAAATTTTCGATACAATTCAATATGAATATTTGTTGCAGAATCTATATCTTTTATTCCTAAAGATTCTCGTTTTTGATTATTTAAAAATGAAAGTTGTTTTTGAGAAATTGAAATTGCATTTTGATTACAATTTATCACAAAATTATATTTAAAAGCAGAACAAGAAGCAACTTTATAATCGAAAATATTAACACCAAGAGATGCTTGCTGAGGTGTATAAGTTTTATTTCTAAGTTCATTTAAGAAAAAATCGTAAGGCTTATAAATAATTAATTCTTTTTCAAAAATATAATCTTCTTCAAGATTTATAAGTTCTTCCAAAACAACAATACAAGAACTCAAAATTTCATCAGCGTCTTTTGTAAAATCGTTTATTTCTAAAAAATCATTTTTAAAAATGTTCCAGGCTTGATTTATTGCTTTAAAAGTTTTTGCATCACAAAGGCTTTCAATACTTTTTCTTAAACGTTCATACAAAATTAATTCACGTTCATTATGATTGTCCTCTTTTAAGGATTTTATCCAAATATCATTTTGACGACTTTCTTCATAATTACAAATACAATGAAAATTACAACCTAAACGAATTAGATTTTCATTTAAAGATTTTTCTTTCCAAGGAATATAATCATTTAATAGAAGAGTTCTAACCGAATCGTAAGAAAAATTATTATCTTTACAAGATTTGATATTTTCAAAAATACTTCCTGCATTATTTGTAGTATAAGATTTTCCCATTCTTACAACAAAAGGAACACAATATTTTGTAAATTCTCTTTCCACATAAGGAAGATATGATTCTAATTTTGGAGCATTAAATGCAATCTGATTATAAGAAATTTTTCCATTACTATTTTCTACAAGTTCTCTAATTTTCAAAACTGTATGCCTTAATTCTTTTCTTGCATCAGAATATTCATAAACTATTGGTTTTGATAAATTTTGTGGCAATGTATACAAAATTATATTCTGATTTTGTTCTAAAATTTGACTATATTCTTCGTAATCAGAAAATTGTTGTGGATAAAAAATTAAAAAAGTTTTTTCTGTTTGAGAAAAATCTGGCGTACACCAAGAAGGTTCATACATTTCATCGCCAAGAAAATCTGAATAACGTTTAAAAATATATTCATAATCTAAATCTTCATCATCAACTAAATTTGGATTGGAATTTTTATATTTTTCAAAACGTTCATACCACATTTTTAAGGATGGAAGATTTGAAGAAATCCAATCTGCAAACGAATATCCTTCTTGAGCAAATTTTGGAGTAATAACACTTTTTAAAAGCGGTTTTCCTTCCAAACTCATTTTTGCATTTTCTGAAATAAGATTATAAACAAATAATTTTCGTAAAAGTGATGGGATTTTTTGTTTATTTTTTTCTTTTGCAACAATAAATTGCTTTTTAAAATCGTCCCAAGCAATAAATCTATCTAAAAAAACAGTTTTTACTCCAGTTTTTTCTGAATTACAAACACACCATTGAGTCCAAGTTGTTACAGAAATTGCAGTTGGCAAAACAAAAATAATATTTTGATTTTTTATATTTTCACAAATGATTTTTTCAATATCACAAGGAGATAAAATTTTTGTACTCATAAAAACTATTATATCATAATAATTAAAGGTTTAAAATAAAAAAGGCTACTTATCGACATTTCAACAAGTAGCCCAATGTAGAGAGAAAAGAATTTATTTTATTTTTCGTAAGAAAGCATCTTTATAACCGTAAGATTTAAATCTATTTAAGACGGTTCCATATTCATCCATAGAAATCGGTCCAATTAAAATTTGATATGCTGTTTTACTTTTTAAAGGAACAATTGTAATTGGATAATTATTTCCATATTCATCGATAATTTTTTGAATATTTGATTCTTCTTTTAGAACAACAATCTGAATATAATAACTTCCTTTTTCAAGTTTATCTAAACTTTCAACTTTATATTTTTCTATTACAGATTTTGTTTCTACATTTTTTTCAGATTCAGAAATTGTTATTTCAGAATTTTCTGTTCTTGTTTCAAGTTTTTCAAGAATAATTTCTTCTTCATTATTTTCTTTTTCATCTGATAAAATTATAGCTTTTTCAGGTTCCACAGGAATTAAAACAATCGCTTCATATTCGTCAGAATCCGATTTTTCCTCTGATTCAAGTTCTTCTGTAACATTTTCTTCTGTTTCTGGTAAAACTTCTTCTTCGACAAAGTTTTCTTCTTCAGCCTGCAAGATTTCTTCTTCAACAACTTCTGATTCGTTTTCCTCTGTTTCTGGTAAAACTTCTTCTTCAGCAAAGTTTTCTTCTTCAGATTGTAAAATCTCTTCTTCAACAACTTCTGATTCGTTTTCTTCTGTTTCTGGTAAAACTTCTTCTTCGACAAAGTTTTCTTCTTCAGGTTTTAAAATCTCTTCTTCAACAACTTCTGATTCGTTTTCCTCTGTTTCTGCTAAAACTTCTTCTTCGACAAAGTTTTCTTCTTCAGGTTTTAAAATCTCTTCTTCAACAACTTCTGATTCGTTTTCCTCTGTTTCTGCTAAAACTTCTTCTTCGACAAAGTTTTCTTCTTCAGTCTGCAAAATCTCTTCGCTTTCGTCTGTATTTTCTAATTCAGAAAGTTCATCAACCAACGCTTCCTCTGATTCAAGTTCTTCGGTAACATTTTCTTCTGTTTCTGGTAAAACTTCTTCTTCGACAAAGTTTTCTTCCTCAGCCTGTAAGATTTCTTCTTCCACAACTTCTGATTCGTTTTCCTCTGTTTCTGGTAAAACTTCTTCTTCAACGAAATTTTCTTCTTCAGCCTGAAAAATCTCTTCGCTTTCGTCTGAGTTTTCTAATTCAGAATTTTCTGATTGATTTTCTGTTTCAACTTCATCAATATTTTCTTCAATCACATTGTCTTGAATATCATTTTTTTCTTCAATTTCAGAACCTTTTGCAATAACCGCAGTTCCTGTGCATCTTTCATCTTTATCACTTCGTTTTGTAATTTTTACGATATTATTTTCATTTTTATCAATTCCGATTGCACTTGCAGCTTCTGGAGAAAGCATGATTGCAACACCTTCTGACGCATCAAGAGAACCAATCACTAAAATTTCCACAGAGGCAGTTCCATCTACATTTGAAACAATAATTGTATCACCAGGAAGATAGCCTACGGTTTTTGCAAATAATCCACTTGGCATTTCTCCTTCGTTTACAACAACTGCACGTCCGTCTAAAGATGGACTAAAAGATGCAAACAAAAAGCAAGAACTCAAAACTGCTAATAAAACAAAAATCTTTTTTAAAAATTTATTTTTCATATCCCAACCCATCCTTAAAACTAAATTTCTTTTTTTATAGATTTGAAAATATTTTCACAAATAAAAAATAAATCATCTTCGTTTGATTTATTTATTTTTACAGAATCACTTTTTAATATTTTTTCAGATTTTGTAGAAACTAAAGACCAATCTACATTTTTTAAGATAGATTTTTCATCATCTTTTTTATTCTGATTAAAATACAATTTGATTTGAATAAAATAATTTGAAAAACCATCTTTTGCATCTTTTAAACCAGATTTCCAAAATTTTTCATCTTGTAATTCTGAATTTGAATTTACTGTTGGAGAATTTGTAACTATAAAACCATTTTCAAAAAATTTTTCTACAAGTAAATCTTCTAAAATAAAAGATTGTTCAGTTACTTCTTCTGAAGTTGTATCATGCTGGATAATTTGAAAAGAAACTTGTTGTGCAAAACAAAATCCAGATAAAAGCAAAATACAAAAAATCAAAAAAGTCTTTTTAATTCCCATAAAATCACCCTTAAAATTATAACCTTTTCATTTTCTTAATCGGTATAAAAAATAGATGAGTTTAGACTTTTTTTTTAGATATTTAAAAACTCATAAAATCTATAAAATTTACAAAATTATATGAATCAGATATACTTAATATAATTCATATTTGTGAGGATTTTTGATGGAAAAACGCATATACATAATTGGAGCAGGATTTGCAGGACAAACAATTGCTGATGATATTAAACGAAAAAAAATATTTGGAAAAGTAAATGCATTTCTTGATGATGATAAAAAATTAATTGGAACAACAATTGATAACATTCCAGTTTTGGGACCAATTTCTTCGGTTGCTTCAATTTTGTCTAACTCTGATGTTGATGAAGCCATCATTGCAATTCCATCTGCTCCAATAGAACGAATTCGCGAAATTTATGAAATCTTAACAAAAAATGGATTTTTACATATAAAAATTTTACCAGGAATCAGCCAAGTTATTGAAGGAAATGGACATTTAGTTCAAACGCGAGATATTGACCCTTTAGATATTTTAGGAAGAACTCCAATCACTATTTCATTAAAAAAAAGTCTTTCATATTTGAGAGGAAAACGAGTTTTTATTACCGGAGCTGGCGGTTCGATTGGTTCTGAACTTGCAAGACAACTTTTGAGCGGAGGAGCAGAACGTTTATATCTTTTTGGACATGGAGAAAATTCAATCTGCCAAATTTACAGAGAATTAAAAATTTTACAACAAGAAGGCGTTGGAGAAAAAGCGACCATTGTTCCAATTATTGGAGATATGAGAGATAAAGAATATGTTGATTTCATCATAAAACAAACAAAATGCAATGTAATTTTTCATTGTGCAGCGTATAAACACGTTCCAATGATGGAAGAAAATCAAGTTTCGGCAATTGAAAATAATGTTTTTGGTACAAAAAATCTTTTAGACGCAGCTTTAAAATATAAAGTTGATAAATTTGTTTTAATTTCTACAGATAAAGCGGTTTCTCCAGTAAGCGTTTATGGAGTTTCAAAAATGCTTTCTGAAAAACTCGTTTTGGACACGGCAAAAAAAACCGAAAAAAATCAATCTTTTATGTTTGTAAGATTTGCAAATGTTTTAGGAAGTCGAGGTTCTATTCTTCCATTATTCCAAAATCAAATAAAAACTGGTGGACCACTTCTCGTAACTGACGAAAAAATGGAAAGATATTTTATGACTATTCCAGAAGCATGTTCTTTAGTTTTACAAACTGGCGGCGTTGGAAAAAATGGTCATTCTTATCTTCTTGATATGGGAGAACCTTTAAAAATTCTTGACCTTGCAAAACAAATTATAAAATTTTCAGGATTAGAACCTTACAAAGATATTGATATAAAAATTGTTGGTACAAGAAAAGGCGAACGTTTAATAGAACCTTTATGGTTAAAAGAAGAAAATCCAATTCCAACAGATTATCCAAAAATTTTACAATTAACAAATATTGAATATAATTCAGAAAGATTAGAAAATTTACTTTCAGCCCTTTATCCAATCTGTTTTTATCAAAAAGAAAATCATAATAATTACAGAAATAAAGAAAAACTTTTAGAAATTCTTTGCAATGATTGCGAAAGTTTAAAAAAATTTTATGAAGAAATTAAAACTGACGGACAAAAACGTACAGATTTATTATAGAGGTAAAAAATGGATATAAAAGTTCCTTTTCATAGAGCGTCAATCACAAAAGAAGAAGAAAATGCAGTTTTAGATGTACTTCGTTCAGGTTGGCTTACAACTGGAAAATATACTTTAGAATTTGAAAAAAAATTCAGTGAATCATTGGGCGGAAAAGATATAATCAGTCTTGCAGTAAATTCAAACACTTCAGGAATGATTCTTGCAATGGAAGCGTGTGGCGTAAAAAAAGGAACTGCAATCATCACAACTCCATACACTTTTGTTTCTACAGCAACTTGTGCAATCCATTTAGGTGCCGAAGTTTATTTTGCTGATATTGAAGAACGGTCTTATAGCATTTCTCCAGAAAAAATTGAAGAAATTCTAAAAGAAGATGCAAAAAATGGACACAAAGTAAAAGCAATTGTTCCAGTTCATATTGCAGGGAACGTTTGTAATATAAAAAAAATTCTAGAATTGGCAGAAAAATATTCAACAAAAGAAAATAAAATTTATGTAATTGAAGATGCCGCTCACTCTTATCCTTCAAAAACAAAACTTGGTTATGCAGGAACAATTGGCGATGTTGGAGTTTTTTCTTTTTATGTTACAAAAACAATTACAACGGCAGAAGGTGGAATGGTTTGTACAAAAAATCCTGATTTAGCAAAACGAATGTCTGTTATGAGAATGCACGGAATGGATAGAACAACTTGGAATCGTTATACTTCTCCAAAAGCATCCTGGGAATATGATATTATTGCTCCTGGTTATAAATTTAATCTGCCAGATGTTTTATCAGCAATTGGATGTTGCCAAGTTGATAGAGCAGAACTTTTTTTTGAGCAAAGAAAAAAAATCGCAAAAAAATATAATGAAGCATTTAAAAATTTAGATTTTATAAAACTTCCACCAGATGATGAAGGAAATTCTTGGCATTTATATTTAATGCGACTTGTTCCAGAAAAATTAAAAATCACTCGCGAAGAATTTGCAAAAAAACTTCAACAAGAAGGCTTAGGAATTTCTGTTCATTTTATTCCATTGTTTCATTTTACTTATTGGAAAGAATTGTATCCAAATTTTACAGCAGAAAATTTTCCTATTGCAGAAGAACATTATTCAAATACAATTTCAATTCCTTTATTCCCAGATGAAACAGAAGAACAAGCAGATTATGTTATAAAAACAATCACAAAAATAGGAAACGAAAATCATGCCTAGAGTCAAAAAAAATAAAGATGAAAAACTTACATTATCTCTTGAACCAAAAGGATTTTATTCAGATTTTGAAAAACCAAAAACTCTTTATGCAGCTCTTATTAGAAGTCCAACTTCTTCTGGAAAGATAAAAAATATTACAATAAATTCATTACCAGAAGGATGTTTTTTTTACACCGCAGACGATATTCCTCAAAAAAAATATATGGAACTCAATAAAACAAAAACAAAAATTTTTGGATATGGAAATATTGGTTATAGCGGAGAACCTTTAGGAATTATAATTGGACCAAACGAACAAATTGTAAATGAATTACTTGAAGAAGTTTCTGTAAATCTTGATGTAGAATCTTTGGAGTCTGCATTAAAAAATGTAATTAATAATCAAAGAAAAACTATTTTAGAATTAAAAAACACATCTGATGTTTCTAATTTTGTTGAAGAAATAAATGATTTACCTTCTCTTGATGCAGTTGTTGATAAATCTTTAAAAGAAGAAGATTCAAATCAAATTGTCGCAACTAGAGAAATAAAAACTGGATTATATAAAACTGAAAGCGAAGCATCTGCTGATAAACAACTTTTTGAAAATGATGTTTTTATTTCAGAAGAAACTTGGAGCCAAAAATTAATCAATCCAAATAATCAAGAAACAACTGGTGCATTTTGCTATACAGAAGGAGAAAAACTTCACATTTATGTTGCAACAAAATGGACTTATGAAATTCAAAAAGCAATCAGCGAAACTTTAAATCTTGACCCAAAATTTATAATAATTCATAAAACAAAAAGTACAGGATTTTATCAATATGGATTATGGCGAACAACTCAAATTGCAGTTCAAACAGCAGTTGCATCTTATCTTTCTAAAAAACCAGTTAAACTTGTACTTTCTCCTTTTGAACAAGAAAAATTTGAAGAACCTGGAACAAATATAAAAATTCATTATAAAACAGCAACAAATTCTGATGGACAAATTTCTGCAATGAAAATAAATATTGATATTGATATTGGTTTTGAAAATCCATTTGCACAAGAAATTACAGATAGAATTACAATTTGTTCAGTAAATTATTATAAAATTAAAAATTTATGCATTCACACAGTTACGCATAAATCAAAAAATCCACCAACATCAATTTCTTTAAAAAATGTTGCATCACAAGCGTTTTTTGCAATAGAAAATCAAATTCAAAAAATTTGTAGCGAAACAAATATTTTGCCAGATGAAATTCGAATAAAAAATAGCACAAATTGGAAAGATTCTGATTTTCCTTTTATTATCAATGTTTCTGAAATTGAAAATACAATCTTACAAACTATAAAAATAAGCGATTTTAATAGAAAATATGCAGCTTTTCATATGGAAGTTGCTTCTCGCGTAGAAAAAGATTCTACTCCGTTTTTTGCACTTCCATTGAGGGGAATTGGAATTTCAAATGCTTACGCTGGAGCTGGATATTTAGGAACAAGTAATTTTTCTTATGATTCAAAAGTTGAAGTTACTCTCACAAAAGAAGAAAAAATCATCATTCATACAATAAAACCTTCAGAAGCAATTCAAGATATTTGGAAAAATACTGCTTCAGAAATTTTTAAACTTCCAAAACAAAATATTCAAATTGATTCAGTTTTTGATTATGATTCTTTACCAAAAACACCCGAAGATTCGTTTATTACAATTGGAATTATAAATGAATTGATAAAAAAATGTTGTAACGATATTCAAAAAAGAAGATTTCATCAGCCTTTACCTTTAAGTTGTAAAAAATCGGTTTCTCCAACATTAAAAAAAGGTTGGAATAAAGAAACATTTTCTGGAAATCCTTTTAGTTCAATTTCTTTTGCTTCCACCGCAGTAGAAGTTGAATTAGACCCTTATACTTATAATGAAAAAATAAAAGGAGTTTGGGTTACAATCAATTGTGGCGAATTATTTGAAAAAGAAGCCGCTTTAAAAACAATCAGACTAGAAATTCAACATGAATTAACAATGCTTGTAGAAGAAAAAAATGTTCAATGTGATAACGTTTTTATAAATTTTGTTGAAACAAAAAATAAAAGTGGTCAAATTGGTGGATTAATTCATAATACTTTACCAGCGGCTTTTTCATCTGCTCTTTCTGTGGCTCTTGCAACTCAATTAACAAGTCTTCCTTGTACCGAAGAACAACTTTTTACTTTAATAAAAGAAAGACGAATGTTAAATCATAACGAAAATCAATTTATAGATGAGGAAAACAAAAAATGAAAGTTCCATTGATTTTAAACGGTTCTAAAGTGATTTTAGACGATGCTCCTCAAGAATCTTTAATGAAAGTTCTCCACAAAAATGGATGCATTTCTGTAAAAAGTGGATGCGACAAAGGATTTTGCGGTTCTTGCACAATCTTATTAAACGAAAAACCAGTTGCTTCTTGTAAAATTCCTTTTGGTTTAGCAAAAAATTGTAATATTATTACGTTAGAATATTTTTCAAAAACTGATGAATATCAAAACATCATAGAAGGATTTAATCAAGCTGGCATAAAATTGTGTGGATATTGTAACGCTGGAAAGATTTTTTCTGCATATCAAATTTTAAAATCACAAAAACTTCTTACAAGAGATGAAATAGAAAATCAAGTAAGAGATATTTCGCCTTGTTGTGTAGATTTGGAAACTTTGGTGAATGGAATTATTTATGCTTTACAAAATCAAACAAAAAAAATAGAACGAATTACAAATATTAAAAATAATGATAGAAATGTTAGATAAACCGCAAGATAATTTGGCTTTCATCTAACAAAAATTGAATTTTTATGGGAGAAAAAAATGCATAAATCAATTTTATACGCAAACAATGCAAATGAATTATTAACTCTTCTAAAAAATAATAAAGGTTCAAAAGTTGTAGGCGGATGCACTTTAATTGATGAATTACCAGAAAAATCAGTTTCAACAACAAATATAAAAGAACTTTGCCAAATCACAAGACACGAAAGATATATAAACGTTGGTCCAGGATGCACTCTATCAGATTTAATAGAACTTGGACAAAATCATATTCCACAAATTTTATATGATGCATTAATCACAGTTGCAAATCCAATTATCAGAAATATGGCAACAATTGGAGGAAATATTTGCAACGAAGGAAATAAACTTACACTTTATGCACCACTTTTAGCTTTAGATGTAAAACTTGAATTTACAAATGGAAAAGATACAAAAACAGAATCAATTAGAAATTTCAAAACTATTCCAGAAAATTACATTCTTTATAATATAAAAATTCCAGTTGTAAATCCTGATATTTCAATTTTTAGAAGAATTGGCTCAGATCATGTTATTACATCTCAGTCTGCGGCATTTGCATTTATGGCAAGCTTAGATAAAAATACTTTAAACAATGTAAAATTAGCTTTTGCAGGACCTTTTACTTTTAGTAGTAAAGATTTTGAAAATTCTATGATAGGAACAAGACTTCCTTTATCTCAAAAAGATATTTCTGTAATAGAAGAAAACGTTTCTAAAGAATTTTCAAAGGCTTCTACAGATAAAATGATAAGTGATGTAGTTAAACAACAATTTTTAAATTTAACAAGATATTCTTTTGAACAATTAACTTGATTTATTAAAAACCCCAACCGGTCATTGTCGGGTCAACCTGTTCTGTCTGTCCGACAGGCAGACGGCAGACAGTCAAGAGTACGGCAATGACTGGAGTAAACATCGCAAGTCTTTTTGAAATTAGGTCTAAAAAAATCTATTGAATTAACATACAATCCCCATAAGAAAAAAATCTATATTTTTGTTCGACAGCTTTATTATAGGCATTCAAAATATGTTCTCTACCAGCAAATGCACTTACTAACATAATTAAAGTACTTTCTGGAGTATGAAAATTTGTAAACATTTTATCAACAACTTTAAAATTAAATCCCGGATACATAAAAATTGAAGTAGAATCTGTTCCTGCTCTAACCCATTCTTTAGAATTTTTTAGATTTATTCCAGATTGTTCAAGTTTTTGAGCAGCACTTTCTAAAGTTCTAACACTTGTAGTTCCAACAGCAAGAATTGATCTTCCTTCACTTTTTGCTTGATTAATTTTTTGAGCAGTTTCAAGTGGAATTGTATACCATTCTTCATGCATTTTATGATTTTCAATTTCACTTTCTCTAACTGGTAGAAAAGTTCCCAATCCAACATGCAAAGTTACAAAACATCTTTCAATTTTTTTTTCAGAAAGACGATTGAGCATTTCTTCTGTAAAATGAAGTCCAGCGGTAGGACAAGCCGCAGAACCAGTTTTATCCGCATAAACATTTTGATAACGTTCTGAATCTTCTTGCGTATCTTCTCGTTTTATATAAGGAGGAAGCGGAATGTGTCCATTTTTTTCAAACCATTCTTCTGTAATTGCAAAATCGAACTTTAAGGCACGAAATTCAGTTCCGACATTTTTAGGTTCATCAACAATTACACCTATTGTTCCATCTGGGAATTTATAACGCATTCCAGGTTTTTGCTTTTTTGCAGATTTTACCATTGTATTCCAAACTAAACATTCTTTATCAATCGTGTTCAGAAACATAAATTCTTGTTCGCGACCAGTTGTTTCTTTAATTCCATAAACTCTTGCACGGCGAACTCTCGAATTATTAAAAACCATCAAAGTATCTGGAGAAATTAAAGATGGTAAATCATCCATCATAAAATTTTCAACATTTCCATTTTGGCGATTGAGTAACATCAATTTATCTTGCCCACGAATTCCACTTGGAAATTGAGCTATTAATTCTTCTGGTAAATTAAAATTAAAATCAGTAGTAAGCATACAAAATAATTTATCACAAATAAGAAAAATTAACTACATTTGAAAAAAAATATAAATTAAAATAAAGTTCCTTGAGAATTTTTATTATCAGATTGAGTTAATCCCAAATGTTCATACGCTTTTGGAGTAACGATTCTTCCGCGAGGAGTTCTTTGTAAAAGTCCACATTGAATCAAATAAGGTTCATAATAATCTTCCAAAGTATCAATACTTTCACCAATAGAAATTGCAAGAGTTTCTGCACCAACAGGTCCACCATCAAAATTTTTTATAATTGAACGCAAAATTTCTCTATCGTATTTTTCAAGGCCTAATTCATCGATTTCAAGACGTTTTAAACCATCATCAACAATATCCAAAGAAATAACTTTTTTTCCAGAAACTTGAGCAAAATCTCTCATACGACGCAAAACTCTATTTGCAACACGTGGAGTTCCTCTACAACATTGAGCCATAAGCATTGATGCATCATCTTCTATCCCAATTTCCAAAATTTTTGCAGAACGATTTATGATTGAAGAAAGTTCTGATTGCGTATAAAATTCAAAGCGAGGAATAAAACCAAAACGAGAACGAAGCGGACTAGAAACAGAACCTGCTTTTGTCGTAGCTCCAATCAAAGTAAAAGGAGGAATTGGAATTCTAACAGTTCTAGCAGCCGCTCCTTGCCCAATAATCCAATCAAGTTCAAAATCTTCCATAGCAATATAAAGCATTTCTTCAATTGCAGGTTTTAACCGATGAATTTCATCAATAAAAAAAACAGTTCTTTCAGAAATTGTAGAAAGAATTCCTGCCAAATCTTTAGGTTTTTCTAAAGCGGGAGCAGAAGTTACTTTAAAATCTACACCAAGTTCATGAGCGGTGATTTGTGCTAAAGTTGTTTTTCCAAGGCCTGGAGGACCAATTAAAAGAAGATGATCCAACGGCTCTTGACGTTGCTTAGCTGCTTCAATAAATGTTTTTAGATTTTTTTTAACACTTTCTTGTCCCAAAAAATCATCTAAAAGTTTTGGACGTAATTTATTATCTTGTTCATCATACGCATTTTTTAAATCCGCTCTAACAATTGCAGAAAAATCATCTTCATTTGACATATTTTTTATTGTAACATATATTTTTTTTTGAAAAAAGACAAATTTATATTTTTTAAAGATTGACTGCTCGTAGACAATTTTATTGAGTAAAAAAAGTTACGGTTAAGTAGTATCGAAATCAACACTACCAATAACAAATTGGACAAACACGATAATAACGGTCTTTATCAAATGTAAAAAAAACTCCGCACACAAAATGCACGGAGTCTAAAATAAACTATAAAACTAAAAAATATATTAGAGTTTTACAGAAACTTGTAAATTTAAACTATGGAACAATATTAAATTTAAATTATCCCAAATAGAAGTAGAAGAACCTGTTGCCCATTTACTATTAAGTGTGCTAGTGAATAAATCACCTAAAATATTATAAGAACAGTCAAAATCAACAGTTTTAGCAAGACGGTAAGTAAAACCTGTACTTAAAGATAAAGTTCCAGTAGCATCTGCACCTGTCCAAGTAGAAGATTTAGTGTTTTCAGAAGAAGTTTTATTCTCATTAGTATAATTTTTTGAAGTCTTATCAGTATAAGATGTTGTTTTATTTGTAATGTCTGTTTTATCTCCTGTAAAGCTCGCTTTTAATGTTGGAGAAGATACTCTCGCTCCAACATTGATTGTTAATTTTTCAGGAATTGCTTGATATTGAAGACCTAAATTTAAAGCAGGAGTAAAACTTAATCTATTATCATATACTTTATTCACAGTATTTTCATTTTCTTCTAAACCTGTATATGTATAAGTTTCTTTTTGTTCAAATTCTTTATATATATTTGTTTTTGTTTCTATACGGTCGAATTTAGCACTAATTGGACAAGAAATTTTTGCACCCAATTTTAAACGTTCAATTTTATTATAAGACACTTTATACGAAGGATAAAAGTTAAGACTTGTTCCAGATTTTTTGATAGCAATATCTGTTGTAGTAATATCAATTGTGTAATTTTTAATGCTGTTATTTTCCGTTTTATTAGAGTTATTGTTTTTATTATAAAAAGAAAAACTTAATAAACCTGATAACTCTTGAGAAATATTATTTTTTTCAGGAAAAACAACAGTTGTTCCAGCACCAAAATTGAAAGTAGAAATTGTGTCATTTCTTTCTGGAGTTTGAGCAGCTAAAGTAGAATCATAAGTTTTTTCATAATTTTGTTCTATATCTACAGAAAAGTATCCACGATTTTTTAAGAAAACATTTCCAACACCAACATTATATCCAACTTCAATAGCTGGAGTTATAGATTGTTGTTTTACATTTTCTGATTCAGACTCACTTGTAGAGTTTGTTGTAGTGTTAGTAGTAGTAGTTTTAATAGTTGTAGTATTAGATTCTTCTTTTTCATATTCATATTTTAAAGTATTAGAATCACCTTTATAAGCAAATCCAGCTTTAATACCTAGATTTTTTCCAATTCCCATAAGAAGAGAAATATCAAAATCAGAAGTTCTTTCATTAAAAATATTTCCTTCAGAAAATATATTCGATTTTCTATTTTCACTATTAAGTGATGCTGTATTTGTTTCTGTTGATTCTGATGAGAATTCTTGTTGTTTTTTTTGATTATTAAAATTAAAACCAAGATTTCCGTCTAGATAAGTTCCAAAATAAAAATTACCTATATTTTTTGCAGCACCTAAATTTAAATGTCCGTTACTATAGCCTAATGTTCCAAAAAAATTTTGTGGAGCCACATCCGACCAAGAATTTACATCCATAAAACTGTCAGTATCATTTCCAAAAACACCAGCAGTTGACTTACTTGTGTTTGAAGTTTGAGCCATAACAAAAGAAGCACAACTTAGTATTAAAGTACTCAAAACAACTCTCTTAAATTTAATCATAAAAAAATCCTTTTAAATAAAAATTAATATCTTTGCAAAAATATGATAATATACTACCCCCTCCCCGCATATTTTTGTCAAGATAAAACAATTTTTTATAAAGATTTTTTTATTATCTGAATAACAATATTCTCATATTACTGAATAGATTCCCGTGTCGGAGCACGGGAATGACTGTGTTGTTTGCAGCAACTCACGAGTTTGCTTCTCAAACGTCGCATATCTAGAATAACTGTGTTGTTTGCGGGAAATTTAACCACCACTCCCCCTCAATCTTGAGCAACATCAATTTTTCGGCGATAATTGTTTTGTCGAGGTAAAAATGACTGTTCTTGCTTTTCAATCTGATTATATGGAAGGAGCGCATCCGGCTCTTATTAAAAAACTTGTGGAAACAAATCTTCTTCATTCTTCGGGATATGGTCAGGATGATTTTTCTGAAGAGGCACGCACTTTAATCAGAAAGGCTTGCAACGCTCCAAATGCGGAAGTTCAATTTCTTGTAGGCGGAACGCAGACGAATGCGACTGTTATTGATTGTGTCCTTAAAAATTGGCAAGGCGTTCTTTGTGCAGACAGCGGACATATCGCAGTGCACGAAGCGGGAGCGGTTGAGTTCACCGGGCACAAGGTTCTTCCGTTAAAAAGTGAAAACGGCAAAATTTCTGCACAGCAGATTGAATCTTACCTTGCGGATTTTTACAACGACGCAAACTGTTCTCATATGGTTGAAGGCGGAATGGTTTATATTTCGCAGCCGACTGAATTTGGAACGCTTTATTCAAAAAAGGAACTTACAGAAATTTCAAAAGTCTGCCGCGCGTACAAGATTCCACTTTATGTTGACGGTGCACGGCTTGCCTATGCGCTCGGAAGTTCTGAAAATGATGTTTTGCTTACTGATTTGGCGCAACTTTGCGATGCTTTTTACATTGGTGGAACAAAATGCGGGGCACTTTTTGGAGAAGCGGTTGTTCTTCCAAATCCGGAATTGATTCCGCACTTTACAACGCAAATAAAACAGCACGGCGCACTTTTGGCAAAAGGAAGAATCGCAGGAATTCAGTTTGCAGAACTTTTCAAAAACAATCTTTACTTTGAAATTGGAAAATCCGCTGATATTTTTGCAGCAAAAATTCAAAACGAACTTACAGATGCAGGATTCAAGTTGTATTTCAAATCACCGACAAACCAGATTTTTTTTATAATCGAAAATTCAAAGCTGGAAAAACTTTCCCAAAAAGTAATGTACAGTTTTATAGAAAAATACGACGCAACCCACAGCGTAATCCGTTTTTGCACAAGCTGGGCAACAACAAAAGAAGATGTAGAAAAACTTTGCGAAGTGATTAGGAATTTTGGGATAGAGTGAGTTTTCTTCTATATACAATGTATCAAAAGTTTTCTCTGCCGCGAGCGGCTATTTCCCTGTTGAGCATAGACTATTTGACAGCCGCTTATAGTCTATTTACCTTGCACCCAGCGACTATTTACCTTAGGTAAACAATGTATTTGCCTGGAGAAAATAATCTACATGTTATTCTCACACGGCAACGTAGGAAATTTTTCTTCGACCATTTTATATGCCCCCAGGGCTTTAAGAAAATCTAACAATTTTGTGTTGCAAATTGATACGGATTGGAAAGCGTTAGGGATAGTAGCGGCGGGCCGCAGGCACGTTCCGAAGCGGAACTGTGTGGAGCGGAGGAATGAAGCACGGCTAGTGCGGAACCGCGAATAGCCCGACCTGCCTGCCGACAAGCAGGCGGGGAATGCCCAAAGTCTTAATTTAATTCAAAACTGTCTGATTTATTTTACTTTATGCGTTCAACGCCAAGTTCCGTTGTGTGAATTTTATCAATATTTGAAAGCAGAATTTGTTTGTCCATTTTGTTATTTCCAACTATATTTTTTGTTTTGATTATAATTTTTTTTTGTAATTTGTCGAATTAAGCCCGATAATGACCGTTTTTCATCTTCCTTCGTCATTTTTCCTTTTCTTGTTTTTTTTGTGATAACAGATTATCTATTTTATTGCAAACACTGATGTCAAAACTTTATTTTTATTGATGTTGAACTTAATCAATCCACCACTCTGGAGTGAGTTCTCCTAAGGTCATAACTCGGTCGGCAGCGTAATCAATCATAATTTCTATATTTTTATAAGTTTTTGGCATAAGTTGAACC
>CAYPGB010000027.1:0-25074 GCA_964410365.1 uncultured Treponema sp. | reverse complement strand
GAAGAAATTAACGCTGCTGGCGGAATTAACGGACAAATGTTAGAATTTGTTTGCGAAGATGATGAAGGCGATCCTGCAAAATCAGTAAGTGCTTATAAAAAACTTGTTACAAAAGATAGAACAAAACTTATCATTGGTTCTTTAACTTCTGGATGTACAATTGCAATTACATCACAAGCACAGGCAAATAAAGTTGTTCAAATTGCTCCTGCTGCAACTGCTGTAGCTGTAACTAACGCTGGAAATTATATTTTCCGTGCATGTTTTACAGATCCATTCCAGGGTCGTGTTGGTGGAAAATTTGCCGCTGATAATCTTGGAGCAAAAAAAGCTGCCATTCTTTATGATATTGGAAACGATTACTCAGTAGGATTGATGGAAAATTTTGAAACTGAATTCAAAAAGCAAGGTGGAACAATCGTTGCTAAAGAATCTTATGCAACTGGCGAAAAAGATTTCAATGCAATCATCACAAAAGTAAAGGCTGCAAATCCTGATGTTGTTTATCTTCCAGATTATTATTCAACTGTTGCTCTTATTTCAAAACAACTTCGTGCTCAAGGTGTTTCAGTTCCTTTCGTTGGTCCAGACGGATGGGACGGTCTTACAGAAGTTGCTGGTGATGAAGTTCTTAACGGATATTATTCAAATCACTATGCTGCAGATTCAGACTCTCCAGTAGTTCAGAAATTTGTAAAATCATTCCAGGCAAAATACAACGAAAAACCAAATTCATTTGCAACTCTTGGTTATGATTCAATGTATATGTTAAAAGATGCAATCATCAAAGCTGGAACAACAGATGCTACAAAAGTTAGAGATGCTCTTGCCGCAACTGATGGAGATTATGTAACAGGTCATATCAAATTTGACGCAAATCGTAATCCTGTAAAATCAGCAGTTATGATTAAAATGACAAAAGAAAATGGAAAACTTTCACAAGCATACGCTGCTACTGTAAACGTAGACTAATTTTCTGAATGCATTAAATTTTTATAAGTACAAAAGGGTACATACTAAAAAAAGTGTGTACCCTTTTTTATTTAACAATTTTTCAGTACAATATAAAAATATAAAAATGTTGGGAGGTTAAATTGAGTACCTTTTTAACGCAATTAATTAATGGACTTTCTTTGGGTAGTATTTACGCTTTAATTGCTCTTGGTTATACAATGGTTTATGGTATTGTAAAACTCATCAACTTTGCTCACGGCGATGTTATGATGGTCGGTGCCTACACTGGTTACTTTATTTTAAAAGCGGTTGGAACAACTCCTATTGGATTAGCTTGTGCTTTTCTTGGTGCAATGGTCGTTTGTTCTTTGCTAAGCCTTTTAATTGAAAGATGTGCTTACAGACCTTTGCGAAGTGCTCCAAGATTAAATTCTCTTATTACAGCGATTGCCGTTGAATTAATTTTACAAAACGGAATGAGAATTCTTCCATTTGTTGGCTCAAATCCACGACAATTTCCTACAATGGAAACTAAAAGTTATAGTTTAGGAATGGTTTCTATTTCTAACATTCAGTTGATTGTAATTATTTCTTCTATTGTTCTGATGATAATTTTAAATATCGTCATCAATTATACGCGAACTGGAAAAGCAATGCGTGCTGTAAGTTATGATTTAGGAGCTGCAAGTCTTATGGGAATAAATACAAACCGAACTATTGCAATAACCTTTGTAATTGGTGCAATTTTAGCTGGAGCTGGTGGCGTTCTTTATGCAACTGCTTATCCACAGATTGAACCAACAATGGGTTATATTCCAGGTTTAAAAGCGTTTGTTGCAGCGGTTCTTGGCGGAATTGGTTCTGTTCCTGGTGCAATGCTTGGTGGTGTAATTCTTGGTGTCGCAGAAACAATGACAAAAGCGTACATTTCATCACAATATGCAGATGCAATTTCTTATTTAATTCTGATTGTTATTCTTCTTGTAAAACCAAGCGGACTTTTAGGCAAAAAGAAGATTGTAAAAGTATAAGGAGATTTAACTGATTATGAAAAATAAATACTATAAAAATACAATTATTCTTGCTGCAATTTCACTTGCTTGTATTGTAATTCCAGCAGGACTTATCACTATAAAATCATTTTATTATGACTTTCCGATTGGAATTGATGCTTACTGGGCACAAATTATAACTTTAGCCGGCGTAAATGCAATTATGGCGTTAAGTGTAAACGTAGTTTGTGGAATTACTGGTCAATTAAGTTTAGGACAGGCGGCTTTTCAGGCGATTGGAGCGTATGCAGTAATCCTTCTTACACAAAATCTTCACATTCCATTACCAATCAGTATTGTTCTTGCCGGATTAGTTGCTGCTGTGTTCGGATTTTTAATTGGTTTTCCAACTTTAAAACTTGAAGGTGATTATCTTGCGATTGTAACTTTAGCTTTTGGAGAAATTATCCGCGTAGTTTTATTAAATCAAAAATCTTGGACAGGCGGACCAAACGGAATTCAATTTGGAACAGTTTTCACAGAATCATTGGAATGGGGAGCAACAATCGCTTATGCTTCTGTAATTGGTGCATTAGTTTTAATCGTCATTTTATTACAAAATTTCTTGCGTTCAACTTACGGACGAGCAATTATGGCTGTTCGCGAAGATGAAATTGCTGCAAACAGTTCTGGAATCAGCGTTTTCCGTTATAAAATGATTGGTTTTGTAATTGCATCATTTATTGGTGGAATTGGCGGTGCTTTATATGCGCCTTTAATCGGATTTGTAAAACCAGATTTAGCATCATTCAACAATTCTGTAAACCATTTGATTTATGTAGTTTTGGGCGGAATGGGAAGCGTAACAGGTTCAATCCTTTCTGCGTTCGTTCTTACAATTTTACAAGAAGTTTTACGTTTCTTAAGAGATTACAGACTTTTAATTTATCCTTTAATTCTGATTATAATGATGTTGTTCCGTCCACAAGGTTTACTTGGAACAAAAGAATTATGCTTTTTCAAAATTCCTGAATACTTTAAAGCGATTGGAAGATGGTTCAAAAAGATTTTTACAAAAAAAAGTGAGGGAAATGCATAATGGCTGAAGAAAAAAAAGAATTATTGCTTCGGGCAAAAGATATTTCGATTGTTTTTGGCGGACTTAGAGCGGTTTCTGAATTTTCACTTGATTTGTATGAAGGTGAATTGATTGGCTTAATCGGTCCAAACGGTGCTGGAAAAACTACAATTTTCAATATGCTTTCTGGCGTTTATAAACCTACTGAAGGCACAATTACTTTTGTAGACAGAAAAGGAAGTCTTGAAGTTATCAATAAAAAATCTCCTGCACAATTAAATAAACTTGGAATTGCAAGAACTTTTCAAAACATCAGACTTTTTGGTGGAATGACAGTTCGCGATAATATCAAAATTGCATTGCATAGCACAAGAGGCGTAAATCCGCTGCAAGTTGAATTTAGAACTGCAAAATTCAGAAATGATGAAAAATTGATGGATGAAAAAGCACATCATCTTTTAAGTTTATTCCACATGGAAAATAAAATTGATGAACTGGCAAAAAATCTTCCTTATGGTGAACAGCGAAAACTTGAAATTTGTCGTGCATTGGCTTCAAATCCTAAACTTTTACTTTTAGATGAACCTGCGGCTGGAATGAATGGTCAAGAAACGCAAGAACTTATGGAAATGATTTCTTTTATAAGAAAAGAATTTAATCTTACTGTTCTTTTAATTGAACACGATATGAAACTTGTAATGGGTATTTGTGAGCGTTTGATGGTTTTGAATTATGGACGCGTTATTGCAAGTGGAACTCCAAGTGAAATTCAAAGTAATCCAGAAGTTATAAAAGCGTATCTTGGTTCTGGTTATGAACAAATGTCTGGAGGTGCAAAATGAGTTTGCTTGAAGTAAAAGATTTAGTTGTTTCTTATGGAGCAATAAAAGCATTACAGGGAATTTCTTTTTCCGTTGACAAAGGCGAAATTATCAGTTTGATTGGTTCAAACGGTGCTGGAAAAACTACAACTCTTCATTCCATCAGTAATTTAATCAAAAAAGTAAGCGGTTCAATCACTTTTGATGGCGTAAATATCACAAATCTTTCTGCTGATAAAATCGTAAAAATGGGATTGATTCAAGTTCCAGAAGGTCGCCGTGTTTTTGCAAATATGAGCGTAAAAGAAAATCTGGAAATGGGAGCATATCTTCGTCGCGATAAAATTCAAATTAAAAAAGATATGGAATGGTGTTATGAACTTTTTCCTCGACTAAAAGAGCGATTGAGTCAAATTTCTGGAACTCTTTCTGGTGGTGAACAGCAAATGCTTGCAATGGCTAGAGCGTTAATGTCAAAACCAAAACTTCTTTTACTTGATGAACCTTCAATGGGATTGGCACCAATTTTAGTTGATGAGATTTTTGACATCATCACAAAAATTTCATCTAGTGGAACAACAATCCTTTTAGTTGAGCAAAATGCATATAAAGCTTTGTCAATTGCGAATCGTGCGTATATACTAGAAACAGGAAATATTACAAAAGAAGGAAAAGCAGAAGATTTGATAAATGATAAATCGATAATTTCGGCTTATCTTGGCGGATAAAGATTATCGGGTCAAGCCCGATAATGACATGTACAAAAAAAAGTAAGTTCTGCGATGTTTGCGAAGCAAACTCGTGTGTTGCTGAAAGTAACACAGTCATTGCCGTACTTGATACGGGAATCTTTAATCAAAGCGTAAAGTAAAATTCTTAGGAGGAAACTATGTTAGTAAAAGACGTGATGACAAAAAATCCTATTACGATTGAAGGAAAAGAATCTGTTCTTGAAGCAAAGGATTTAATGACAAAAAATAAAATCAATAAATTGCCAGTTGTTGATAAAAGCGGTTCTTTAATCGGAATTATTACAGCAAACGATTTGCAACGTTCTACACCAAGCGACGCTACAACTTTAGATATGTATGAACTTGGTTATCTTTTGAGTAAATTGACAGTTGAAAAAATCATGACAAAAAACGTTATAACTGTTGATGAAAATGAAACTGTGGAAGAAGCCGCTCGCATTATGGCAGATAAGGATTTTGGATGTTTGCCAGTTATGTCTAATAATTTGCTGATTGGAATTATTACCGAAAGTGATTTGTTCAAAATGTTTATCGAAATGTTTAATGCAAGAACAAAAGGCATTCGTGTAATGCTTAATTTAAGTGATAATCCTGGAACTTTGGCAATTTTTACACAAAAAGTTGCAGAAAAAAATGGAAAAATTGTTTCGATTGTAACTTCACCAAGTGAAATTGAAAACTGTAGAAAACTCACTGTAAAACTCACAGATATTTCTTTTGATGAATTAAAATCTATTTCAGAAAGTTGCGGAAAAATAGAAGATATTCGAGAAGTGTAGTTATTATCGAGTGCTCCCAAAACAAACTGCATGACCCAACAATCTGTATAAGAAGATTCCCGTGTCGGAGCACGGGAATGACTGTGTTGCTTACGCAACACACGAGTTTGCTTCGCAAACGTCGCTGTCTTGAATGACGGTGTTTCTTGCGACAACACACGAGTTTACTGCGTAAACGTCGCATGTCTTGAATTACTATGTTGGTTTATTTTAAAATACGATTTTCTTTTTCAAGTTTTTTAATATATTCTATGCATTTATCATAAGGTAATGGTGGAGAAAAATAATATCCTTGAATACATTCACAATTTAAGGTTTTTAAGAAATCTAATTGTTCTTTATTTTCTACGCCTTCTGCAACAACGTGAATTTTTTTATAGTGAACAATCTCTATTGCGTGCTTTATAATTTCATTTCCATCTGGAGTTCCAATAAAATCAACTAAACTTTTATCAATTTTTACAACATCAAAAGGAATTATATTTAAAGTTGCCAAAGATGAAAGTCCAGTTCCAAAATCATCCATATCAATTCTAAAACCGTTTTGTTTTAATTCTGTTGCAAGTTGTTCAATTTGTTTACTTTCATAGGCTGTTGATTCTGTAATTTCAAGAGGAACTAATTCTATAGGAATTCCAAATTCTTGAACTATATTTTTATAATTTTCAATTGTTCCAGAATGATGCAAACTTGCTCTAGAAATATTTACAGAAACAGGAAGAACAGTCATTCCTTCATCAAGCCAATTTCGTATGATAGCACAAACTTTTCTAAAAACATATTCATCAAGGCGAACAATTAAACCATCATTTTCAAAAACATAAATAAAATCATTTGGTGGAACAATTGTGCCATCATCTTGTTCCCAACGAACTAACGCTTCTGTTCCAACAAGTTTTTCTGTTTTTGCATCAAATTTTGGCTGAAACCAAATCTTAAAATTTTCATTTGCAATTGCGTTTGAAAAAGATGATTCAAGTTCTTGTTCTCGTAAATGTTTATGAGAAATTGGACCTTCATAATTTACAACTGTTTTATCATATTTATGAAGAATACTTTTTGCTGCAAGTAAAGCTCTATCACACAACTGATTTACCGGAATTGTTTTATCAATATGACCGTACCAACCATATTTTACAGTTATATTTGGAATTGGTGCATTTTTAGAAATACAATCTGCATATTCTTTTAATTGCTCAAACTTTATATTATTTTTTGATTTTACAATATTTATAAAAATATCTCCGCTATAACGACAATAAATTGCACCACAACCAATTTTTTGGAATTCATTTGCAAGATAACACAAAAGTTCATCACATTTTTTATTACCATAAACAGAATTTAAAACTTTGAAATTTTCTACGTCAGAACAGATTATATCAAAATCATCATTTGGAAATTCCTTAAAAAGTGCATTTATTCTTCTGTAAAAAGCAGAACGAGTATAAATTCCAGTTAGCATATCGTGTTCAAGAATGTAAACTTTTTTTGCATTTTCACGTTGCCTAAAAAACACCAAAACGATGATAACAAGCATAAATAAAGTACAAAGTAAAGTTTCAATAATGAAAACACTTAAATTATCCCAACCATTTTTTGGTTCAATAACAAGATGCCAAACATCGTTTTGAAGATTTATTTCAATATCAATAATTTTTGAAATATCTTTTTTTGTATCATTAATAATAAATCCATAATCGTCTGTAACAAATTTTCCGTTATTTTCTTTCCAAACTGCAAAATGATATTCAGAATTTTGATGATTTAAATTTTTTAAAAGACTTTGAACTAATTTCTCCCAATCTAAAATAATAATTGCCAAAGCAGAAAAGTTATTTTTTTCAAAAATTGGATTTACAATTACAAAACCATTTCTTTTTTCTGTAAGTTTTAGTGGACCATAAACTGTAGGATTTTTTGTTTCTATAGCGATTTTTGCTCCACCTTTTTCAATTTCATCTTCTAAAATATTTTTTCCATAACAAAGTTCTTCAATTTGTGTCGGATAAGCCATTTCTACAATTGCATTTGGTGCAATTAGAATACTATTTATAGCTGGATATTCTTTTAAAAAATGATTAGAAAGATTTTTAAATCTAGTATGTAAATTTTGAGAATCTATTTTAGAATCTGAATAAAAATATTTAAAAACTTGAGAAGTATTAACTGCTTCATTTATAGAAAGAATTATATTTGAAGCAATAGTTTCTCCATAAAGTTTTGCTTGTGCAATCTTATTTTTTTTGCGAAGAGAAAATCTTCCACTTAAAAATATTACCTCTGCAATAAAACAAACAAAAACGACAGATAAAATAACTAGTTTTTGTCCTTGTGATAAGCGAAGATTTTTATAGTTTTTATGATTGTGAGATTTTTCTTCTATCATATTAATCAATTATATTATATAGCGTTTTTTTAATTTTACAAATATTTTATTAAAATAAAATTTATTATTAGTGAAAAAGACATAAACGGAATAAAAGGAAGCTTTTTCTTTTTTCCAAGAATTAAAAAAAATAATAAACCTGAAAGAAGTTCTATAAAAATACATATGTAAAATTTTGAAAAAGGAATAAAAAATCCTTGAAAAATGCCAAAAATTACATCTGCAAAACCTAATTTATTTTTAGAAATTTTTCGTACCAAAAAATAAAAACTTCCAGAAATTAAAGCAGAAAGTAAATAAATCCAAACATTTTTTAAATCAAAAATGGAATGACAAAATAAGGCGGAGAGATTTGCAAAAACTAGAAAAATATTATTTACAGAATTTTCTTTTATATCTTGAATTGAACAAATAGTGGAAAAAAATATGCAAATTATAAAAAGAATTAAGGTGTATAAACTCATATTTTATTATATCATACAATATCTTATAAAAAGGAAAAATTTATGGATAAAAGATTATTAACTATTCAAGATATTTCTTGTGTTGGACAATGTTCTTTGACAATCGCATTGCCAGTGATTTCTGCGTGTGGAATTGAAACTGCAATTTTACCAAGTTCAGTTTTATCAAATCATACGGCGAAAGGTTTTTCTGGTTGGACTTTTAGAGATTTAACTGATGATATGCCAAAAATTTTAGAACAATGGCAAAAAGAAAATATCACTTTTGATGCATTCTACACAGGATATGTAAGTAAAACACAAATTCCATATATTCTTGAAATAATGAAGAAAACCGCTAGAAAAAATGCACTAAAAATTGTGGATCCAGTTATGGCTGATAATGGAAAACTTTATGTTGGTTTTGATAAAGATTTTCCCAATGAAATAAAAAAACTTTGTGAATGTGCAGATGTTATTATGCCAAATATGACAGAAGCGGCTTTTATTTTGGGAATTCCTTATGTTTCAGAAAATTATGATGAAAAATATGTTGAACAACTTTTAAAAGGTCTTTTTGAAATTGGAAGTAAAAATGTAATTTTAACTGGTGTAAGTTTTGAAAAATCTAAACTAGGAATTGCTGTTTATGATGGAAAAACAATTCAATATTATTTTAATGAAAAACAAACAAATAGTTCTCACGGAACAGGTGATTTATTTGCAAGTGTTGTTGCAGGTTCTTTAATGAATGGAAAATCTTTGTTGGAAGCTGCATCTTTAGCCGCAGATGTTGTTGTAGAAGCTTTAAAAATTACAAAAGATGATAAAGACCATTGGTATGGTGTAAAATTTGAAAAAATTCTTCCTTATTTAATAGAAAGATTGAAAAAATAGTTTTGGAGATTACAATATTTTTGGAGAAAAAGGGATTATTGGATTTTGATTTTCTAAATGTTCTCCTATCATTTTTTCCATCCAAATCATATCATACCAACGATTAAATTTATAACCGCATTTATGGAAAGTTCCAACTAAATTATAACCCATTTTTTTATGGAATTTTGAAGATGCATTTGTTAAAAACTCATCTTCATTTTCTGTAAATGCGATACAAGCGTTAACATTTAAAATATTTTGCTTTTTTAAGAGTTCTTCTAATTTTAATAAAAGTTTTTTTCCAATTCCTTGTCCATGAAATTTTTCATCAATATAAATAGAAGATTCCACCGACCAATCGTATGCACTTCTGTTTTTAAAAGGAGATGCATACGCATATCCAACAATTTTTTCATCAATTAATGCAACAATATAAGGATATTTTTTCAACGTATTTTTAATTCGATTTTTAAAATCTTCGAGTGAAGGAATTTTATATTCAAAAGTGATTGCTGTTTTTTCTACGTATGGTGAATAGATTTCTAAAAGTTCTTTTGCATCATTTTCTGTAGCAACTCTAAAAACCAATTTATTTTTCATAAAATACCATTTTATTCGTTATCTTTTTTGAAAGAAACATATTTTACACGACATTCTACAATCGCAAGAAGAATTACAATAATGGCAAACCATTTTAAATTATTTGTAAATCCTACAAAAAAATCATAAAGTCCATGAAGTAAAATTGCAGTAAACAAAATAGAAATTTTTTTAGATTTATTACGAATTGAATAAACGAATAATCCGCATAAACCTGCACAAGTGATATGAATTATATCTGAAGAAAAAGTTCGTAATGCGATAAGATTATAAATCGGTTCTCCGCCGTACAAATTTGATAATTGAAATTGGTCTATAAAATAAACTGTCGATTCAAAACTTCCAGAAGCGGCTCCAAATAAAAAAGAAAGCATTAAAAAATTTAAAGGCGAATAATTTTTATGTGGAAGAGGTAAAATCAAAACCATTTTTAAAGTTTCTTCGATTAAACCATAAAAAATGAGTGATTTTAAAAATATTCTTAAAATTTGATATTGGTTTAAAAAATTGTTTTGTGGAAGAAGATATTGTATTAAGGAAATTGGAACAATTGCAATTAATCCGAATAAAATTGCTAAAAATTGATGAGAAATTTTTATTTTAAATGCAAAACTGCTAACACAAAAACAAATTATTACTGGAATAAAGCAAAGAACAATTCCTAAATACAACATAATTCCTTCTGTTTTTTATTCATTACAATTACAAGATTCAGAGTCACAACCGCCACAATTTCCGCCACAGTCACCACCGCAAGAACCTTCACAATTTCCACCGCAACCACAACTGCATGATGGATTTAATTCTTCTTCAGTTGCTTCGCGAACTTCCATAACTTCTACATCAAAAGTTAAAGTTTTTCCGGCAAGTTCATGATTTGCATCGATTGTAACTTTATCACCATCAATTTTGATAATTCTAACAATTGCAGGTCCTTCTGGAGTCATTGCTTGAAATTGCATTCCTATTTCTAAACCAGCACTTTGGTCAAATTGATTTTTTTCTAAATCAAAAACTAATTTATCATCATAAATTCCGTAAGCATTTTGAGGTTCTATAATTGCTTTAAATTTATCACCAGTAGTTTTTCCTTCAAGTTCTTGTTCTAATCCAGGAATTAAATATCCATTTCCATGAACATATCCCAAAGGTTCTCGTTCTAAAGATGAATCAATCACTTCTCCATCATCATTTGTTAAAGTGTAATTAATAGAAACCCATTTGTCTTTAGAAATAATCATTTAGAACTCCAATTCATTAAAATTTTTTGCATTATCTTGAACAACTTCTTTAATTTCTGGACATGCATCGATAAGATAACGTTCAATTCCCATTTTTAAATCCATTATAGCCATTGGACAATTTCCACACGCTCCAGTAAGATTAAGATGAACTTTCATTTCATCATCAATTCCTACATATTCTATATCACCGCCATCTGCTTGTAATTGTGGACGAAACATTTCTAACGCTTCTTTGATTGTGTCTTCAATTTTTTTATCAACCATAAATACTCCTCTTAAAATATTCAACATTAATTAATTTTATTATTTTCAAGTAATAATTTACTAAAAAAAACATAAACTTACAATTTAATTATCTAATTCATCTAATTTTCTGTTTAATTCAATTAATTTCATATGTAAATAATGATCGACTGTACTTTTTTCCAAAATTCCTAAAGCATCATCTTCTAAATCTACAATTGGTAACGCATCTACATCATATTTTTCAAACAAAGCATATGCATCTGGCAAAGTGGTAGATGGTTTTACAGTGATTGTTGGTTTATCCATAACATCCATTGCGAGCATCGTTTCTGCAAAATCGCCAATTTGCATAATTTCTTTTAGATGGTCAAGACTGATATAACCGACAAGTTTTCCTTGAGGATTTTTTACAACATAATTTAAATATTTTGTGCGACTAAAAGAATTTAAAATAGAGTAGAGTTTTTCTGTTTCCAAAACGATTGCAGGAGATTCATAATTACAAATTTTTTCTGTTCCCCACATAACATCTGTAACGCGAGCATTATTTTTTATATCTTCTGCAGTTACGTTCAAGCCACATTCTCCAGCTTTTGTAACTCCAACTTTTACACAAATTGGTCCAAGAAGTTGAACAATAAACGTTGTTGCTGTGATGATTAATAAAATTTCAGGTCCAATTGAATCTGGATAATCATTTCCGGCAGCAATAGAAAGTCCAATGGCAACGCCAGCTTGACTCAAAAGGCAGAAAGGAAGATATTTTTGAACGGTTTTTGGTGCTTTTGTAAGCCATGCTCCAAATGATGCTCCAAGCGATTTTCCAATTGTTCGTCCAAGAACGTAAAGTATTGCAAGAATACCTAAAAACGGTGTGATAATCCAAATATTTAGTTTTGCTCCAACTAAAACAAAGAAAAGAACATAAATTGGTGGAGTGTATTTTTGTACAATAGTAAATATTTTTTTTGCTTTTGGTGATGCAAAATTTACCATAACAAAACCTAAACTCATTGCGGCAAGAATATTATCTAAATTTAAAACTGTACAAATTCCTGTGCTTAAGAAAAGACAACCAATTGCAAAAGTTAAAACTCTTCCTTCTTTATCAAGAATTTTACTTGTGATAAATTTTAATAAAAATCCTAGTGCTCCGCCAACAAAAATTGAACCAAAAATATCTTTTGCAATGTTTAAAAGTTGGACTCCAAAAGAAAGACTATTTCCACCAATTAAAGGCGTTACGATTGAAGATGCAATTGAATATAAAATCAAAGCGACAGCATCATCCATTGCGACAATTCCATAAACAGTTGTAGTTAAAGGTCCTTTTGTTCTATATTCAACTAAAACATCAGTTGTTGCGGCTGGAGCGGTTGCAGAACAAATTGCTCCTAAAATTAATCCTAAAGAAATTGCGTGAGTAATATCTTTTGTAACAAGCCAAACAACTAAAGTTACAAGTCCACCAACGACAATTGCTGGCGTAATCGCTTCAAAAAGAAGAATACTTACAAATTGTTTTCCGTATTTTTTGATAGTTTTGATTTTTAATTCTCCACCGACTAAAAATCCAATAAATGAAAGAGAAATTGTACTAATTGGGTCTAATGCTGAAATTACATTTGGTTCTAGAATATGAAAACCTGATGAACCAATTAAAATTCCAATAACGATATAACCAACAACTTGCGGAATTTTCAATTTTTGAAAAAGCCATCCTCCAAGAGCTCCAACAAACATAATAATTCCTAAAATGAGAACAAGTTGTCCTGCTTGCAATTTTGTAAAATGCATAATTTGTGGTAAAAGATTTGCTAAAGGTCCTTCCATAAAAATACCTACTTTAATAATAACTGAACTGAATCAGTAAAATTTATATCATTATACAAAAAATCATACATTACGACAGCAGATATTAATTTTCTACCATATTCTCTAGTTTCTGAAAAAGGTACGGTTTCCAAAAATAAATCTTCTGGTATGGAGTTTTTTTTGCCAAATTCGTGCAATGAACCTTGAAGCCATTTTCTAACTCGCGAAAGTCCCGCATTATAAGCAAAAAACGCTTGTAAAATAGAATTATCTGTGCGTCCGTAAAGATGATTTAGATAATAAGTTCCAAATTCAATATTTGTTTTTGCATCTTTTAAATCAAAATCTGAAATTTTTAATCGTCCTGCCATTTCTTTTCCAGTTGCTTCCATAAGTTGAGTTAAACCAATCGCACCTGCGTAACTTTCAATTTGGGAGTCAAAAAAACTTTCACTACGAATTAGTGCATACATAATTGACGAATTTAAATTATATTTTTGAGAAGATTCTTCTACAAAATCTTTAAAATCTTGTGGATAAAGCAATTTTAATTCGTTTTTACTAAAAGATGAATATAAAGCGGCTCGAGAAGCGATTCTTAAACTTTGAGGAAAATATTTTTCATCATTTTTTGCACAATCTTTTAAAAAATTTGCAAGATAAAGTGAAGTTTCTTTTGAAATTCCTTTTTTATAAAGATTGATATAATTTTCGTAAATATTTTGAGGAAATCCAAAACTTGCGAATCCTTTTAGAAAAATTTCAGCATTTTTATCAATATTTTCGTTTTTATAGATTGATGAATTACTTATAATTTGTTCAAAATCATTTTGAGAAAGAGAAATTTTATACGCAGAAAGAATTTTGTAATAATTTGAAGTTCCACTTTTTGTTGCTCGCAAAAACGCTTGTTTTATATCTTCGTCAGTTCCTTGAGCGAGTTTTTCTTGACACAATCTTGCGTAAATATAAGCATATTGAGAAACAATTTCATCAGATGCGTAACCATCTAAAATTGTATAAATATCATAAAAAATATTCCAATTTCCAGAAGCAAAAAAAGTAGGCACAAGAGATTCAAAAAAACTGTCAAAATTAGAACGATTACACCATTTTTTAGAAATTTCTGATATTTCGTGTAGAAAATCTTCAGTTTTATATTTTTTTGAAAGTTCTAACAAATACCAAATTGCATCATCTTTTTGACTTTCTGAATTTGCACAATTATACGCATTTGTAAAACAATTTTTAGTTTGTGAAAAATAATTTTCGGCTTTGCTATAAAAACGTCCTGCATAAAACCAAAAATAATATTCAAGATTTGTATTTTTATAAGAATTTGCAAAAGCTTTAAAATACTGTGCATTTTTTATAAAATCAGTACTTCCATAAAGATAAGATTTTCCAATGTCAGATGTAAGTTGTTCTAAAAGTGGAAGTTTTTCTGTTTCAAAATAATCTAAAATGATGTGTGCATTTTTATAAGTGTATTCATAATTACGAAGATAAGATTGAATTCTGTAGTTTAAAGCAAATTCTTTTGGAGAAAAATTTTGTTCAATTTGTTCAATATTTTCTGATGAAATATTTTCTTTGTAAAATTTGTAATGAATATTTGAAATTGGACAAGTTGTAAACCATTTGAAAATTTCATCATCATAACGAGAATCATTACGTATTTTCATTGCATCAAGTCGAATTTTTATGATTTCATCTTTTTCTTTGGAAAAATCGAGATTTTCTGTAATTTCTATAACTTTATTAATTTCTTTTGAAGAAAAAAGTTGTTTTATGGCAAGAAGAATTGAATCTGAATCGCGAAAATTTTCTACTAAATACAAAACTGCTTTATTTTTTTGTTGAATATCACCAATTTTGCAAAGTTCTTCTGCACTTTTTCTTGCACAATAATATGAACCTTTTTTTTTGCAACGTTCAAATTTTGAAATTGCTTTATCAATTTGATTTTTTTCTAAATATTGAAGCCCAATAAAATAATCAGCATCATTTCCGAATTCTTTTTGTTCAGAAGTTGATGTCGAACAAGAGAAAAAAGTCAAAAGGATGATAAGTCCAAAAAGAGAAAAACTTGATTTTGTAAATTGCATTTTTTACTCAGCTGGAATTGTAATTTTTGTTCCAGAAATTATGTAATCAGGATTTTTTATATTGTTATAATTCGCAATATATTTATACTTCCATGGATTTTTGTAGTATGTATCAGCAATATCCCAAAGAGTGTCGCCCCATTTTATTTTATAAATAATATTTTCTGGTTTTTGAGGAGCAGGTTCTGGAATTTCTGGAATTACTTCTTCTGCATTTTCTATGATTACAATTTCATCTTCTTTTGCTGGTGGAATTGGTTCTGGAATTTGTTCAGATTCTTCTGGAGTAATTTTTTCTTCCGAATTTTCTATTGTTTCTTCAATAACAGTTTTTTCCTCAGAAGATACATTCTTTTTTAATACATTTAATTTTGATGGAATTATAAAAAGAATGAAAATTGTCGCAAGAATACAAATAATTGCACAAATTATACAAATTATTACAGGAATTTTTGTTTTCTTTTTTGTTTCTTCATCTTCAAAACTAGCGGAATTTCCATTTTCAGTTTCTTTGTCATAAAGTCCAGTAAAACTAATTCCGGAATTTGCGATTTTATTTTCATCATTGAAGTCATTTTCAAAAGAATCGTTAGAATTTTCAAAATCAAAAGAATTATCTTCTGCATTTTCAGAAAGATTGTCTAAATCCAAATCGTTGAAAAAATCATCATTTTCGGTTTGCATTTGATTATCATCTTGAGAATTTGAAGAATCGATTTGTTCAGAAAAAATATCATCTTGAGAAGAAGTTGGTTCATCAAAGGAAATTGTTTCTTCGGTGGAAAAATCTTCAGAAAAATCATCATTTGAAAAATTTTGTTCATCATTTTGATTTTCTAAAGGATTTTCTTCTATTTCTGCATCTGTAATTTTATCTGGTTCTTCAAAAATGACTTGTTCATCAGAAATATTTTCAGAAAAAATGTCATTTTCGGTTTGAATTTGATTATCATCTTGAGAATTTGAAGAATCGATTTGTTCAGAAAAAATATCATCTTGAGTGGAAATTGGTTCGTCAAAGGAAATTGTTTCTTCGGTAGAAAAATCTTCAGACAAATCATCATCTTTTTTTTGTGTTTCAAGTTCGTTTTCTGAATTTTCGTTTTTATTTTTGATTGCATTTGCCATTGCGAGAAGTCCAACTCCAGCAGCAAGTTTTTTTTGAGTTTTTGAATTGTCTTTTTGAATTTCTTTGATATTATATTCGTCTGTAAGTTGACGTTCTTCTAAAGTTCTTGTGATTAATGGAAGTTCTGTATCACTTCTGCGACCAGTTTCTGAATCCACAATATATGCTGTTAATTGATTATTTTCATCAAGAGAAACATCAAATTCAATACTAACTTCTCCGTTTGGATGTTCAACAAGATTATCAATTTGGAGAGAATCTACATATTCTGCATCATCCATATTGCAATTTGCAGAACGATAAAGATCAACCATAACTTTAGTTTGATTGTTATTTGCAGTTGTCAGAACAAGTTGTTTGTGTTGAGCTGTTCCTTCTTCCATAATTGGATAAAAAGAGCCATCCGCAAGTTTTATTCCTAAAGTTTTCATAAGGCTTCCTCCAAATTTAAAACTTTGTTTTCCAAACGATTTTATTCTATAATTATAATAAATAATAGTGCAAAATAAAAGATTAATTATAATGTGGAAAATTAATAAAATTTTTTAAATTCTTCAGGTTCGTTATCAAAAACAGCACGGATTAAAGGACGACCAATTATCACTTTTGAAGCACCAAAATAAATGGCAGTTTGAACATCTTTTTTTGTTCTAATTCCTCCATCAACCCAAATTTCTTTACAATAATTTTTTAAATATTCTGAATGATTTTTTAAAAATTCGGCTGTGCTTCCAATTTCAGTTTCAACTCTTCCACCGTGATTAGAAATGTATACAATATCTGGACGAACTTTTTCTACAAGTTGTAAATCTTCTTGTGTAAAAACTCCTTTCATAACAAAAGGAACATCAAATTGTTTACGAAATTCTTCTAGTTGCTGGTCAGTTTTTCTTTCAAGGTTTACAAGATTTCTCATCGTGATGATATTGTATGAATCTATGTCAATTCCGATAAATTCTGCATAAGGTTTTATCCAAGAAATTCGTTCAAAAAGTTTTGAGTTTGGATAAGGTTTTAAGAAAAAAGCTGCTTTTACATTTTGAGTTTGATTAAGTTTTTTTAATGCTTCAATTCCAAATTTTAATTTAAAATCAGGGTATCCGTCCCCAACACAAAGTCCAAATCCATTTTCAAAAGAGGTTTTTAAATATGGAAGATAAAAATCTTCTTCATTAAAATATCCGATATTTTCTACCGCTCCAGTTACCGGTCCGCAACGCAAATTTTCAAGAGAAACTTTTATGTTGAGAAGTTGATTTATTTTTCCTTTATTTTCGATTTCTGATTGAAGTTTTTTCCAACCGTCATAATTTAATTGAAAATTTTTATTATCAAAAACTCCACCCAAGCCAGGCATATTTCCGGGACATCCATAACCATCGCAAATTGCACAACGATGACATTTTAATTCCCCTTTGTGATAATTAATCTCCAAAACAAATTCCTAATGCTCTTGCAGTTTGAAGCATTTCATCATCGGCAGAAATTGTTTTTACAACGCCAGCAACTTCTTTTAAAGGTGTTGCACAAATTTGACCGCCTTTTACTGCTACAAGATTTCCAAATCGTTTTTCTGCCAAAAAATCTGCGGCAGCAACTCCTATTTTTGTTGCAAGAATAATATCGTATGGAGAAGGCGTTCCTCCGCGTTGAAGATAACCTAAAACAGAAGTTCGAGTTTCTATTCCAGTTTCTGCTTCAAGTTCTTTTGCAACTCTAAAACCTATGGATTGAGTCATAGATTCTCGTGATTTTTTAAATTCTTTTTTCCCCATTTTTGCTTCATCAAGATTCATTGCACCTTCTGAACAAGCAACAATGGAATAATTATGACCAGAATCTTTTCTAGCTTTTATAAAATTTCCCAATTTTTTAATATCATAAGGAATTTCAGGAAGAAGAATAGCATCTGCATTTCCAGCAATTCCAGAATATAAACCAAGCCAACCAACTTTATGTCCCATAATTTCTACAACCATTACGCGACTATGACTTCTTGCTGTAGTTCTGATTGCTTCTATTCCGTTTGTTGCAACATCAATTGCAGTTCTAAATCCAAAAGTTTCATCTGTTCCAACAATATCATTATCAATAGTTTTTGGAAGTCCGATAACATTAAATCCTTCATCAAAAAGTAAAGATGCTGTAGAATTTGTCCCATTTCCGCCAAGGCAAACTAAAGCGTCGAGTTTGAATTTTTTAAAAGTTTGTCTGATTCCTTCTATTGGTAAAAGTCCAGTTTTTGGATCTGGTACAGGATTTTTAAAAGGTTTTACGCGTGAAGTTCCAAGAATTGTTCCGCCTAAATTAATTAATTTTGATAAATCCAAATCATCCATTTTGAAAACATCACCATCAATTAAACCACGGTAACCATTTCTAATTCCAAAAAAATTCATTTCATATTTATTTTTTCCTGCAACACAAAGAGCTCTAATTGCAGCATTTAAACCAGGAGCATCTCCACCAGATGTTAAAATTCCAATGTTTTTAATATTTTTAGAAGTCATAATTTTATTATATCAAGAAAAAAGCGAGCTAACAATTAATATTTTATTTTTAGAGAGAAAATCATTCGGAATTATGAATTTAAAATCCATCATTCCGAAAGTTTTTTAGTTTATTCCCAACCAAAAGTTGCTGGTGGTTTATTTGTTGCATCAAAATACAAAGCATCTACAAAAGGAAGTGCTGCAATTTGTTGAACAATATTTCCTAAAATTTCTTTTGGTAGATAAGCAAATCTTGCTGTCATAACATCTTCAGAAATTACTGGTCGCAAAACAAAAGTTGCATTTTCTTTTTTGCTTGCGTAAGGCAAATCTATTGTAAGATGTTGGAAGATTTTATTATACCAATCAGATTTGTGTAATTCTGTCAAAACGATATTATCAACTTCGCGTAATTGGTCTAATCTTGAGCGAGTACAATATCCTTCTTGGAGTTTTAAATCTTCATCTTTAATGTTTGGATTTTGATATAATTTTATAATTGTTCTATTTATATATTTTGCCGAATTTGTAATTGTTGATGAACATTCTTCTATTTTTTCACGTTTTCCGGGAAAATGTCGAATGCCCATTCCTGCGGCAACGGCTCCAAGAGGCCATTCTTTTTCTTTTGCTGGACCAAAATCTAAAAGGGCTGGAAATCTGTAAGTTCTAAAATCGCCTTGAACACCAACTGAACGAACTGGTAAAACTGTTCTTTTTAAATTTGCAGAACATTTTTCGCAAAACATATTAAGTTCTGTTTCATTTAATTCATTTTTTGCATTTGATAATTCATTTTCATCTTTTTCTGTCCAAGATTTTCCATCATTACACAAAACATTTATAGAAAGTCCAGGACCTGGGAAAGGATGACGCATAACAAGTTCATCAGAAAGTCCAAGTTTTTTTCCAATTGCACGAACTTCATCTTTATATAAATCTTTTACAGGTTCAATAATCAAACCTTTTTCAATGAGATTTTGAATTCCTTGCACGCGATTATGATGAGTTTTTATTGTGTGTGAATTTTTTGTTCCGCCAGATTCAATAATATCTGGATACAAAGTTCCTTGAGCTAAAAGCCATTTATCATCTTCCAAATGCTGTCTTTCAACAACTTCGTTTCGCACTGTGATAAAATTTTCGCCAACTGCCATTCGTTTTTTTTGTGGGTCAGTTAAACCAGAAATTGCTTTTAAAAAACTTTCAGAAGCATCTTCTACGATAAAATTGTGAAATCCAAATTTGTGATAAGCATTTTCTACATTTTTAGATTCATTTTTTCGCATAAAACCATTATCGATGTGAAGTCCCAAAACGCGTTCTTGACCAAGTGCTTTATTCAAAAGTGCAAAAGTGATTGTTGAATCAACTCCACCACTCAAAAATAAAAGAACATTTTTATCTTTTGCTTGAGTTTTTATATTTTCAAGAATGATTTGTAAAACTGTATCTTGGTCCCAATTTTTTTTCATTCCGCAAAAATCAGCAAAATTTTGGAAAATTTGATTTCCGCAAGGTGTGTCTTTTACTTCACAATGAAATTGAAGAGAAAATCTTTTTTTAGAAAGATTTTGTATTGCGGCAAATTTACAATCTTTTGTAGAACCAATAATTTCAAAATTTTCACCAGGAATTAAAACTTCATCTTGATGACTCATCCAAACTTGTTGTAAAGATTCAATATTTTTAAAAAGAGGAGAATTTACTTCAGGATTTAATTTCAATTCTGCAAAACCAAATTCACCAACATTCGCTTTTCCAACTTTTCCGCCATAACTTTTTGCCATAAGTTGATGACCATAACATAATCCCAAAATTGGAATTTCAAGATTTAAAATTTCTGTATTAAATTGTGGAATATTTTCATCATAAACAGAAGAAGGTCCACCAGAAAAAATAATGCCTTTGCAATTTTCAAAAACAGATAAATTTGTAGAAGGAAGTGCGATTTCTGAATAATAACCTAACATACGAAAGCGTTTTGCAATTAAGTGTGCATATTGGCTTCCAAAATCTAAAACAACAATTTTTTCTCGTAACATATCAAGATTATATTGAAAAAATTGCCGATGTGGAATAGATTTTTTATTTGTACGATTTATTTTCAATTATATATGTCTTGAAGTATTTTTTTTCATAATTATAATGATTATATGAAATTTTACGCAGAGTTATTGATTTTTTTTCTTCTATTACTCGTGAATTTTAGAGTTTTTTTTCCTAAAAAAGAAAGAAGAGATGTTTTAGTTTCTCTTTCGCCAATAACTTTTTTACTTTCTATATTGAGTTTTTTTTCTTGGGGATTTGATTTTTTTATTTTTTTTGCAATCATTTTAAGTTTTATAGTTTTATTAACAAATTTTCATGCAATGTTTAGATATTCTCAAAAAGTTTATGTTGATTATTACAGTCCTTCTATGAAATTTTGGGCAATTTTTACAACTTTTTTTAGTTTTGCCGCAATAGTGATTGTAATTTATTTTGCACCAGTTTTACAAAATCCAAAAGATTTTTCTGTTACGGAAACAAAACAAAATATTACAGGAAATTTACAAGGAGGATTTTCTCCATCTCAACATTTTGAAAATGTAAACGGAACAATTTATGAATATTCACTCGTTCCAGAATTAGAAAATCGAAGTTATGTTGTTTTATTTTTGCCAGACAGACGTGGTGATGTGGAATCTTACAAACCATTTTTAAAATCTTTAGCAAAAGAAGGAACAACAGTTTTTTCTGCAGATTTTTACACAAATGATTGTAAATATTTTTCTAATTTTTTTGATAATAAACTTTTTCGTAGATTTTGTTTAGTTTTTCAAAGTATACACGAATCTCAAAAATATTATTCCCAAAGAGAATTTTTTACATATAAAGCAAATTTGGAATTAGAAGCATTATTAAAACTTGCACAAGAAAAATATGGTTCTCAATG
This sequence comes from uncultured Treponema sp., assembly GCA_964410365.1. Lineage (GTDB taxonomy): Bacteria > Spirochaetota > Spirochaetia > Treponematales > Treponemataceae > Treponema_D. The sequence goes on along the minus strand of CAYPGB010000027.1, from coordinate 3,415 downwards.
TAAATATTTTATTGCAACTGATATTATGGGAATTACTGCTGCAAATGATATTCAAAAAAAATATCCAGAATTAATTACTGGTACGTTTGATATTTCAACAATACCAGAATATAAAACAGCCGGATTTGGTTTTGTAGAAGTAACAGAACCTTTTTTGGCACAAGTTTTAGGTTGTAAAAAAGATTCAAAAATGGAAATTCCACCAAAAATAGCAAAACAAACTGCTAAAATTGCAAAAAAATCTTGGGGAATTGGTAGATAAAATTAATATTATCAAATAAAAAATCAAAAAATCATTTTGCATAAATAACTCCGTATTTTTTAGTTTTTATCTCATTTTTCGCTGAAAGCGGCGAACTCAAATCCTATAGGATTTGAGTAGATTGACTAATCTACTCAAATCGCGAACATTGCTTCGCTCGTTCGCGGTTTGAAAACCTGAATTTATATTCAGAATTTTTTTTCATTAAAAGGAGATAGAAATGAAAAAATTATTGATAAGTGTTATTACAGCTTTAACTCTTTTAGGCTCTGCTTTTGCAGTGGAATTTAAAGTAGATGCAGATTTTGCTATTCCTATTGAAACTGTAAATCTGTCATATTCAGAAACTGTTCCTGGATATACAGTTGGTGGATATACAGTTGGTGGATATACTATGGAAGTCAAACAAACAGCTTCTTTTGTTCCTGTTGGACTTTCTGTAGGTGTAGATGCTTTTTTTACAGATTTACTTGGTGCATCTTTTAAAGCAAATTTTGGTTTTACAAGTACTATGAATACTAAAGCAAAATATTCTATGAATGGGGAAGAACAAACTATGCCAAAACAGTCTGAAAAATATGACTCTGGAAGTTCATCATCATTCTTTTTAGGTGCGGCAATTCGTCCTTTAAATGGAAAATTCTTCTTTATTGCAACACCTGGAGCAATATTATCTTTTTCATCATTTAAAATGTATAATTCTAAAATGAATATAAATGCTTTTGGACTTGGTGCAGACTTACAAGCAGGTTATAAAATTACAGATAAAATTGCTATAAACGGTGGCATTTTAGCTGCAATTTTATTTGCTCCAAAAATGACAATGGATGGAGAGGATGTAACAGCAATGATGGACAATGTAAAAAAATCAGGATTTATTATTGAACCAAAAATTGGAGCTTCAATTTTCTTCTAATTTGAAAATCTAATTTGATTTAAAGCGACTTTCTCTAAAGAGAGTCGCTTTTTTTATGTCATTATTGCACGAGTTTACTACGCAAACGTCGCAAGGCTAATCTAAAATTAAGATGTTCGTATCACCGCCCGATAATATTATATTCTTAATAAATAGTGGATAAAAATCTTTTTTGTAGTTATATTTATTCTTATGGAAAAAACTAATCTTAAAACAAAAATCTTACCTTTAATCTTAACTATTATTGTAATTCTTTTAGATCAAATTACAAAATCTTTAATTGTAAAAAATATTCCATTAAACACGATTGGATTTAATGTTTTTGGAGATTTTTTAAGAATAATTCATGTTTCAAATACAGGCGTTGCTTTTAGTTTTGGAGCAACTTGGTCAGAAAGTGCAAGACGAATTTTATTTAATCTTGTTCCTGTCGTTGTAATAATTTTAGTTTTAGTTGTTTATTTCAGAAATAATGAATTTTCAAAATTACAACGATGGGCAATTGCTGGAATTGTTGGTGGTGGAATTGGAAATCTTATCGACAGATTTGTAAGAACAGAAGGTGTTGTAGATTTTATTGATGTAAAATTTTTTGGAATTTTTGGATTAGAGCGATGGCCAACCTTTAACGTTGCAGATTCCGCCGTTGTAGTTTGTGGAATCATTCTTATTGTTTCGTTTATCATTCTTATGGTAAAAGAATCTAAACAAAAATCAGAAAAATCAAACAAAAATAAATAATTTGGAGAAAATTCTATGGATATGCAAGATTTAGATGAAGAAGAAAAAGCTCGCCGAAAAAAAGAAATTGTTGAATATAGAACAAAAAAAACAAAATCAACAATTTTTATGATTTGTGCCGCCGCTTTTGAAATTGTAGAAACAGCGTTGATTATGCTTTTACTTTTTCTGTTGGTTTCTTTTATTTTATTCCGTTGTTTTAATCCGCAAAATCAAACAATTCAAGTTTTATTTGAAGTTTTTGCAATTTTAATTTTTATTGGTAGTATGATTATAGGTTTTTTAATCTATAAAAAAGTAATGCGTTGGGTAATTGTAAAATTTAAACTTGAAGATGTTTTATTAAAAGACGTTCTTGACCATTACATTAAAAAGTCAAAATCAGAAATAGAAGAGGAACTACGACGATGAGCGATGTCATTGGAATTATCGGTGCAATGGATAGCGAAGTTTCTGCTATTTATGAAAAGATGACTTCAAAAGAAATTATCGAAATCAATCATATAAAATTTTATAAAGGCTTACTTTTTGGAAAAAATGTCGTTGTAATAAAATGCGGAATTGGAAAAGTAAATGCCGCTCTTTGTACACAACTTTTGATTTTGAAATTTGATGTAAAAAAAGTAATCAATACAGGAATTGCTGGTGCAGTTGGAAATTCTTTAAATATTTATGATTTTGTTATTTCTACGCAAACAGTTTATCACGATTTTGATACAGAATTTTTTGGATACAAACTGGGACAAGTTCCAGGTCTTCCAGAAAAATTTGATGCCGACTCAAAAATGGTAGAACTTGCAATATCAACTTTTGAAAAGTCAGAGTTATCAAAAAATCATAAAATACAAAAAGGACTTATTGCTTCTGGCGACCAATTTATTTCTGGTGGCGACGCAAAAAAAAACATACTAGAAAAATTTCATCCTTTGTGCGTAGAAATGGAAGGTTGTGCCGTTGCTCATTCTTGTTATTTGTTAAAAATTCCTTTTGTAATAATTCGTTGTATGTCGGATTGTGCAGATGATACAGTAAAAACTTCTTACGAGGAAGAAAAAGCATCAAAATTAAGTAGCGATTTTTTGTTAGAAGTTATAAGTAAATTTTAGTTTTTGGGCAGTCCGGCGGCAAGCCACCGTCGGCAGTTCCGCACTTCCGCTTTCGCTTCATTCCTCCGCTTCGCTACGGAACAGCCCTAACGGTCTGGTGCTCCATTGCCTACTGCGTTGGTTGAGACATTCAATACTTGCGATGTTTGCGAAGCAAACTCGTGTGTTGCGTAAGCAACACAGTCATTCCCGTGCTTGACACGGGAATCTTTTCTGAATAGATTGCCGTATCTAGTACGGCAATGACAAAAGGGTTATCGGGTCAACCTGTCTGACGTCTGCCTGTCGGACAGACAGGACCAGCCTGCCGTCTGGCAGGACAAGCAAGAGCACGACAACACTAAATAAACTCATCATAATTTTCTTTTGTGATTGTATGGACATTTGCGG
>CAYPGB010000026.1:0-27742 GCA_964410365.1 uncultured Treponema sp. | reverse complement strand
CAGCACAAAGTGGTCGCAAACGAATGTGTGGCGACTGAGGGTTACCGAACTGCGAAATGCGAGTTGGTGGATTGTCTCGGCTAAAAATGCTAATATTTTTATACTTTTTGGAGGCATTTATGAAAACTGCATTAGTATTTTTGGCGGACGGATTTGAAGAAATTGAAGCATTAAGTCCGATTGATTATTTGAGAAGAGGAAATGTTCTTGTAAAAACAGTTGCAATTCCTTCTGAAACGATGAAAGAAAACAAAATTGTTACATCATCACACGGAATAAAAATGTTTGCAGATTTAGATTTTGATGAATTTTGTGATGAATATAAAAATACATTCCCAGATTTATGCGTTTGTCCTGGTGGTTCTGTTGGAGCGGAAAATCTTTCTAAATGTGAAAAATTGCTTACTTTTTTAGAAAAATCTTTTGTGGCTGAAAATTATATTTCTGCTATTTGTGCTTCTCCCGCTGTTGTTTTAGGAAAAACTAATTTATTAAAAAATAAAAATTGGACTTGTTATCCTGGATGTGAAAAAAATCTTTCTGAAGATTTTATAAAAAATAGACAAGAAAAATCCTTTGTAACTGATGGAAAATTGATTACCGCAAGAGCGTCTGGTGCAAGTGAAGAATTTGCTATTGAACTTGTACGCATTCTTTGTGGTGAAGAAATTGCTCAAAAAATAAAAATTGGAAATTGTATGCGATAAAAACTTGCCCAACACAAAATTGGGCAATCGTATAAAATTATTTTTTTAAAAGTTCTTCCTTTTCTTCTATTTTTTTTGAAATTTCAGCAATTTCTTTTTGAAGAGAATTTAAAACTTCTATATCATTTTGATTTTCTGATTTTATTTCTGCTCCTTCTAAAAGCATTGCAGAAATTTTCATTCCAAGTTCTTCGTATTTACAAGAACGTTCTGTTTCTAATTGATTCTTTTTTACTTTTGTAACAGTTTTATCTGTAAAATCTTGAACTTTATCACCAATTTTTTCAAAGGCACTTTTTGTCGCTGATGTTACTTTTTTTAATTCATCCTTTGCCTTTTTATTAAAATCTTCTGAATCCATAAAGTACCTCCATTTGAACTTTATTTTCTTACTTTAATAATAATATTTATATTCTTAAAAAACAAATTTTTTATATTCGTTTTATTGCAAGCATTGTTAAATCGTCAGATTGAGAATCTTCTTTCATATGTTCATAATCAAAATAATTTGGTGTATTTGGATTTTGAGTTTTATGGCGAGAATATAATTCATAATTGTTAAAATATTTTTTTAAGAATTCGTCAATTTTTTTATCAATTTTTACATAATCCGTTCGAGTAAGACCATCAACTTTATAAAGACGGAAAATTTTTTCACAAGAAGCAAGAGCAATAATTGCATCGCTAAGAGAACTTTCACAGTTTGAAAAATCAAATTCCAAAATTTCATTCTGTCTTGGATTATCTAATTTTGATAAAACATATTTTTTCTTATTCATTACAGATTCAATAATTTCAAAAATACGTTCAGAACCAAAATCTTCTTGCATTTCTTCAAGTTTGATTTCAACTTCCTCTTCATATGTTTTTGGATTCATTTTTTTGACAGAAATACTTTCCATTTTTGGCATAAAATCTGAATCACGAACAATTCTTTTTGACTCTTCAATTCCGTCTGTATAAAGAAAAAGAATATCGCCATGTTTTAAAACCGTTTTATCAATTTTAAATTTATTTGCAATCATTGATGATGGAAAAACTCCAGCAGTTGGTGCATTTTCCAAAGTTAAAGTTTTGATTTTTCTCTCAGAATTATCATAAATATGAACGATAGAATCTCCTGCGTTACACATAAAAACTTCTCCGCTCACCTGATTTATTAAACAAATTATGATTGTAGCAAATTTTCCTTTTAATCCAAGCGATTCAATCGAATCATTTACTTGTTCAATAAGTTTATTTATTTGAATTCCATTTTTCTTAAAATCCCAATTTTCAACATATTTACGGAATAAAGTTGCAACTACAGTCATTATGATTGCGGCAGGAACTCCATGACCTGAAGCGTCGCATTTTATTGCAATAAACCATTGTTCATCAAGTTTATGATAATCAAAATAATCACCAGAAACGCTAGATTCACCTTCGTAAAAACCAAAACATTGAATTTTAGAATCATCATAATGTGCGGTTGATGATTTTTCATCTAAAGGTAAAAATGCATTTTGAACAGATTTTCCATCAAGATTTAAAATTTCTTCTTCTGCCGCTTTTACTAATTCATTAGTCATATTATTTACAGCAGAACCTAATCTCCCAATTTCATCTTTTGACTTTATTTCAATTTCTTTACCTTTTAATTCAACTTTATTTTTTGTATGACCAATTAAAGTTACATATTTTTCTAGTTTTTTTATAGGTTTGATAATTAATGTTGCAAAAAAAGCAGTGATAAAAATTCCAAGAATGATTGCACCAAGTGCGACAAAAATTCCATATCGCAAAATTCTTGCAGTTTCCGCATTGATTGAATCAATTAAATTTTGAGTTGAAACTTTTATAAAAATAATTGCATGAATATAATTATCAGAACTTCTACTGTAATATAAAACTGGTCTATAAAAAACGTATTCTGTCGTATCCATATCAAAATCTGAAGAATTGAAAATTGGGAATGAACTAGAATATTTTTTTGAAAATTCTAATAATTTTAAATCTCGTTGATTTCTTAAATCTGCAATTGTATTTGTCAAATATTCAATAGATTCAAATTCATCTTCACTTAAAGAATTATAAAGTTCTGTCGCTTGTAAAGAAAGTTTTTCAATTTCTTCAGAAAGATTTGTAATCTCTTTTGGAATAATTCCGTCAATTAAAGACATTTTTTTTACGATAGAACGATAATCTTCATCTGTAATTTTTGAAATTCCATAAGTAATAATTGAAGAATCTGATTTTTCAGAAATATTAGAATCATTTGTAGCCCAAATTACATTTAAATCTCGCGAAAGTTTAGAATTTTGAGGTTGTCCAATAATTGTAATATATTCAACTTCTTCCATTGCATCTTTTTGAGAAGGTAAAGCCGAAAGTTCCAAAATATTATTTGTTGGTAAAAAGTTTTTTATGCCATTTTGAATACTTTCTTCCAAAACTTCAATTCTACTTTCCAAACCTTTTGCTAAAGTTTCTTTTTGCAGATTGATAACACGAATTCCATTTTGTAAAGAAATATTTATTACTAAAAAAACAATAATTGAAAAAGTAAAAATTATAAGTTTTGTTTTTAAACTTTGTTGTTTTTTTAATCTGTCGCGAAGTTGTTTGATTGGCATATGTTTTCCTTTTATAACAGATTTTATCTGTTTTTCTGCAAGAATTTTTATTAAAAGTGAAGAAATTAACTGTTTTAAAATAAAAAATATTATAAAACAGCAAAAAATAAATAATAAAATTAAAATAACTGCATAAAAAATAACTTTATATTTGTAATTTTCAAATTCTGTTTTATAGCGATTTGGAATTTTGTAATCTGCTTCAACTTTTACAGTTCCTTGAGATTTTAATGTAAATAATTTTCCAGTTTTATAAAGCCCTCTATCAGTGTGATGTAAAATCATTAAATAAGAACCTTCTTCAAGTTCAGAATTTAATTTTATTTTTGAGATTGATTTATCATCATTTATTTTAAAATCATTATTTGAAGCAAAAAGAATTTGTTTGTAAGGTTCAATTCCATCATCATCAATTATAATTTTATCGATTTTTCCATCATAAGTAAAACCGCCACCATAAATTGTAAGATTATTTTCTCCAAGTTCATCAGAAAAAATTTGAGCCGATTTTACATAAGTTGAAGGTTCAAATTTATTAATTATAAACATTTCAACTTCTGTTTTTCCAACATTTCCAACATCATCAATTGGAGCCAAATAAAAAGCATAAACTCCATTTGAATAATTATAAAATTTTGGAGTTGAACTTTCCATTGTAAGAATTTTTGAACCAATTTTTTTATTTTTCTGAACAGATTTTTCAAATTGATTTTTTAATTTTTCTACAGTTTTTGATTTTTCTTCTTCTGAAAGTTTACAAGGATGACGCTGAGAATCTGCAAGCGATTTTGGAATTTTAGAAATATATTCAAATTTGTAAACATATCCTGCTGTATCAATTTCTTTTGAAGGCATCCAATTTATTTTAAACTCATTGGAATTCAAAATATGATTTTTATCACAATTATCAAAAAGAATTTCTGGTGAAGATGGCGGAGTTGTATCTAAATCATAAGATAATGAAGTTTGTTCTGACCAATTTCCTGCGTAATCTTGAATTTTTACAGAAAAATAATAAGTTCCATCACCATTTTCTGCGTTTTCAGTGTGAACTACTGATTTATCTTTTGCTTTTACAATTTCCATTGGAATATTTGGAATTTCTTCATTTTGATTTTTTGACCAAACATAAGAATAAGATTTTATTCCAGAAGAATCCAAAGGTAAATTAATTTGAAATTTTACTTTTTTTAAATTATTTCGATGATATTTTTTAAATGATAAAGGAATTAAATTTGGTTTTTCGACAGATTTATCTGGAAGTAAAATTGCAATTGATGATTTTTTTTCTGAAAGATTTTGTTGCCACACAAAAGATAAAATTTCATTTCCATTTTCAGAATTTTCTTTCAAAACTAAAGGATTTACAAATAAATTTGCATTTTCATTTTCCAATAATTCTATTTCATTCCAAAAATCGCCTTGTTTCATTGCAAAATAAATTGCTTCACTTCCCTTTCGACTATCAAACCAAGTTAAATAAAGATTATTTTTGTAAGTAAAAAGTTCTGGTCGAAAAGCATTTGTTTCAAAAACTTGTTCTTGTGCAGAAGAAGAAAGAATTCCGTTTTCATTTATTTTTGCAATCCAAATTGAAGAAGATGATGATTTTGTTCTTTCCCAAGCTAAATAAATTTCATCTTGAAAAAAATAAATTGAAGGTCTTTGATTTTGAAAACTAAAAAAACTATCAGATTTTTTAACAGAATTTTCATTTGTAATCAAAACAGGATTTGACCATTTTCCATTTTCCGAATTTGTAAACGAACTATAAAGTTGATAAGAAATTCGTCCAGTTTCAGAAGCAATATATTGTGATTGAAAAACTACAAAATCACCATTTTTATAAGGAATTAAAACTGGATTAAATGAATTTTTCAAATCTTTAGTTGGTTCAAAAAGTTCAAATTTTGACCAATAAATTCCGTCTTTTGAAGTTGCCGTATAAATATTAAAAGAATCTGTTTTTCCAAAAGAAATAAAAATTCTAAAAATATTTGCATTTGTTTTAAAAATACGAGGAGAAATCATCAATCCTGATGTTCTTAATTTTGTTTTAAAAAAATTATTTCCGCCATCTGTTGAAGTAAAAACATAAACAGAAGAATCGCCATCAACAACAGTAATTGATAAAGTTCCATTATCCAAAACTGCACAAGAATAAACTTCTGGAACTTCTTCATTTGAATAAGAAAATGGACCTGCAAAACGATTATTTTCCAAAGAAATATTTTGATTTTGTATTTTTTTTAAACTTAAATATATTTCCTTTTTGGAAAAATCAACTTCTTGCCACAAAATAAAAGATTCATTTTTATTAGAAACTGTTTTTGGAAACATAGAATTATCTGTAGAAATTGATTTTGGATTTTCCCAATAAAAACTTTGAGAATTTAACGATTGAAAAAGTGTAAAAATCATAAGAATTGATGAGAAAAATATTTTTGTTAATTTGCAATTAATTTTCATCATTAAATTCTAGCGTCAATTTTCGCTTTTAATTCCTTAATTTTTTTTGAATATTGATTTTGTGGCTTTTTTAAAAGTTGTAACAAAATCTGATTTGCCCCAATAATATTATTATTTTGTAAATATCTAATTGCTTGATTATAAAGTCTTTCATCGTCCATTGAAAGAGAAGAACTTGCTGTTCCGCCCATTTTTATTATTATATTATCTTTTAAAATTTTTACATCTTCATCATTTGGATTTAACAAAAGAGATTCATCCACCAAATTTAATGCATTTTGAAGTTTTTCAAGATTTTCATTTGCATTTTGAAATTGTTTTTTCGCCTTGGAAAATAAATCTTTTGCTTTAAGTTTACTTGAATTATCAATTGGTTTTTGTCTAATTCCAATATCAATTTCTACTTGATAAATTATATCTTTTAAACCTTTATAATTTGGATTGATTGCATAATAATCCAAAAGATTTGAATAACCTTGTTTTAAAGTTTTAGAATCTTTACACATTTCTTGAGAAGCTTTTATATTTTGTGCAAATTCTTCTTCAAATTTTTGAGGATTTTTTAACTGATTGATTTTTAAATTTAAAACAGATGCTTCTTGACTCAAAGGATAAACAAGTTGAACTTTTTGAATGCATTGAAACGCTCGCTCAAAATCCTTATTTCCAGAATTTATATTTCCATCATTATATTTTTTTGCTCCAGATTCAAAATATTGAGTTGCGATATTTAAAAGTTGCGACATTTCTGGATATTGAGGAGCCGAAGTTTTTATTTCTCGTCCAGTTTGCATAGAAATTGCAATGTTTACATAATTTAATAAAGAAAGAATTTCTTCATCATCTTCTGCATTTGTTACTGCCCAACGAATTTTTGCTTGATTTAAATATTTTTCAGCTTCATCAAAATCGCCTTTCAAATAAGAATCAGTTGCTTTATTTTTTAACAAACGAACATCTTTTACAACAATTTCATTTTCAAGACGATTAATTTCTTCTCCAAGATTTTTTATTTTTTCATCACAAGAAATTCGAAATTGTTCATCATCTGAAATTTGCAAAGATTTTTCATATTTAGAAAGAGATTCTTGTAGTTTTTTTCGTGCAATAGAAAAATTTTTGTTTTTTAAAGCATTTTCTGCTTCTGAAAAACGAATATCACCTTCATTTTTTTCAACTTGAGATTGAAAATCATCTTCTTTTGATAAAATTTCAATTTTTATTGCTTCGGCTTTTAAAGAATTTAAATTTTCAATTTGTTTTGAAAGATAAGAAATGCAATCATTTGCATAATTTGAAATTTGTAAATCATTTTTCCATTGAGGAAAGCCATTATAATATTCATTTATTTCATTTTTTAAACGATTTGCAGTTTCTATAAAATTTTCAGAAGTTTTTCTAGAAAAAGAAGACACTTGATATGATAAAGATGCATATTTATAAAAATATTGATTTTGAAGTTCATCATCTTGAATAGATTGCGAAAAAATAGAAGAAAAATCATAAGTTGCAGCTTTTTCTACATTATTAAAAATAATTTTTTGAATTTCTAAATCAAGTTTTTCAGGAAAACCATCATAATAAATTTTTGCATTTTGATTGTATTTTTTTATTGTAGAAAACATTTTATCAACTTGAGATTTATTTTCATTTGAAATTTGTTCCCAAACATTATTAAAAACCGAATTTGAAATTTCAAAAATTTTTTCTATTTGAGTTGAATAATTTTCTGATAAAGCTTTAAAAGGCTTGTAAGAAATATAATTATATTCTCTCGCCCATTCAAAATTTTCCAATTCGCGTTCAGATTTTTCACCAACTAAAGAATTTGCAGAAAGACACAAATCAAACATTTTAGAAACAAGTTTTTCGCTATTAGATGATGATTGAACATTTTTCATTATAGAAATAATTTCATTTCTTATAGAATCTAGTTGAGCTTCACTTGAATATGCGTTTTTTATTTGCTCACAAAGATTATTTATATATTCTGTAAGAATAAAAAATTCATAAAATGGATTATTAATTTTTTTTTCATTTATTTCATCTAAAAAATCATACAAATTTAAAATATTATTTTCTAAAGAAGTATAATCTTTTATTTTTTGAATATAAAAATCACCTTTTACAACTTTATCTTTGGCAAAAAAAGTTTCATCTTGCAAAATAAATAAATAAGAATTTGAAAAAGAAGTTACGGAACTAAAAACAGAACTACTCATTTGTTGAATTAACGAATTCCATTGTAAATCTAAAATTCCAATAATTCCAGAATCGTTAATTTTTTCTTTTCCTAAAACAAAATCACAAATAAAAGAAAAAAAAGTATTTGTAGTTTTTGAATTTATTTCTTGATTATTTAATTTTTGAAGATTTTGTATTTCTTTTAAAATTGCATTTCGACTTTTTGCGTATTCATTAAAATTTGAAGTTACAATTTTAAAATTTTTCTGAGCATCAACAAAATTGTCATTATCAACAGAATTTGTAAATCTTATTAAATTTATAGAAAATCTGTTCATAAAATTAGTTTGTATAAAAAATTCTGATTGTTTTTTGATATTTTGCAAAATTTTATAAACTGAATCATCAAAATAAGAAGAAAATTCTTCTTGAAAAATAAAACCTTTTGTTAAAATATAATTTATTGCATCTAAATATTGTTCATTTTGAGAAAGTTTTGACGCATTTTGTAGAATTTCATCAATTTGAGTTTTTAATTCTTTACTTTCTAAAAAAGCATTTAATTTTGTAGAAGTATTTGCATTTAACAAAAATGAGAAAAACAATAAAATAAAACAGACAAATAAAAGTTTACCTTTCATTCATTAAATTATACTTTTTTTGCAAAAACTTTATAGTTCATCCAGGGAAAAATAGAATCTTGCATTTCAATTGTTGTAAGCCATTCTGTACTAACTGTATTTGAACCTAAAGAATCAAAAACACTTGTAAATGCTCTGATTGATTCTTTAAATCTTCGGTCTGCAAAATCTGGATTATCACAAGAATTTATCATTTTAATTAAACCAATACTTTGTGCCATTAAAAGTTCTTTTGCTCCAAGATTTAAAAGACGAGTTTTTAATCCGGTATCGTTTGGAAATCTATCTGCAAGATCAACAATTCTTTCACTTGCTTTTTTGATATAACGCATCATCCAACTTGTTTCGCCATTTAAGAATTCCTCGCCATATCCATCACCTTTTGCAGAATAATATGGTTCTATTTTTTCAAGTGAATATTGATTTTTAATAAGTTCTGTTCCACCAGTAAGTTCCAAATTATTAGAATCACAACTTTCAAGAAAATTTTTTAACCATAAAATTACTTCATCCCAATTTTTTACAGAATCTAAATCTAAAGAATAAAAAAGATTTATAAAATCACTTTCTGGAATGCATTTTTCAACATTATCTAATTTTGTTTTTATAATTTTAGAAAAATCTTCTGCATCTATTTTTGTTTGAGTTTTTGCTTTTTCAAAATCGTAAAAATTATCTTCTTTTGAGGAAGATTTATCAAAATATTTATAACCGGTTGAATAACGAACTGAATCAATTTCCATAAAAGGTGAAAGTTCTTCCATTTTTAATTCAAAACCAATATCTTTATTTGCATTTAAATAAACTGAATTTGAAGCATAACCTTTTTCACCCAAAATTTTATCATCTAATTCTGTACAATTTGAAAAAACAACAAGAGAATTTTCTGTTCTAACAGGATAAAAAATTCCTTTTGTTGGCATTTTTGACGCTAAAAGAAACGCTCTTGAATCTAAAACTGTATAAGAAAATCCATACGCTTTTATAAGTTTTTCAACTCCAGGATAATATCCTAATTCAGGAAGCCAAAATCCTTCTGGAATTTCACCAAAATATTGTCTATAAGCAGTAAGTCCACATTCTATTTGAGCAGAAATAATTTCTTTTGTTTCTACATAGTGAGGAACAAAAATATCAGTTGCACAAGTTGCTAAAAGTTCAATTTTTCCTTCTTTTTTATTTTTTGCAAAAGCGGAAATTAAATCTGAATTATATTTTTTTTCAAAATCAATTTTTGTTTGATAATTTTTTTCTAAATTTCGTTTTATAATTTCTTGAAGTTTTTCATTTTCACTATTTCTTTTTAGTTCTTTTTCTCCAAGTTCAATTCTTTTTGAAAGCCAATCTAAATAAAGAGTTTTTATTTCATTATCGGTGAGAAGATTGCAAAGCACTGGAGGCAAAACAAGACTGATTTTTCCGTTATTTTTTAATTCAAGAGAATCAAGCATATTTAAAATTGGAATATAAAAATTTGTGATTGATTCAAAAAAAGAATTTAACACAGGTGCATTTATTTTTACATCATTTGTAGTGTGCCGTATAAAATCTTGACTTGCTTTTAAAATAATTACTAATTTTTGTTTCATATTATCCTACTCTCACGAAAAAGAATGTCTATGTTTTGTATATTGATGAGTTAAAACTGATTTTATTCCAGAAAGTTTTATGATTTCTGGAAAATCATGTTCGAGACCTTTTTTATAATCGTTTACAAATTCCGAACCTTGAGGAACTGAAATAACTGGAGAAATTGCCAAAACTTTTCTAGTATTCAAAGTTGTATAAACAAGTTCTACTTTTACAAAATTAACATTTGTTGGAAGAAGTACATTTTGTTCTTGAGTTTCTGTACTTGCTTGAATTTCAAAAGCTTCAAAAGGAACATTATCTTTTGGAGATTCTAAAGAACAAACTCTAAGTTTTAATTCACATTTTTCAAATTTTTCAAGCATCAATCTATCGCTTTCGTTTATATTCCAAAAAACAAAAAGCCAAGCAGGATTTCTTAAAATACAAGAAATTTGAGTTTCATTATAATTTTTAGGAAGAACTTCATCATCGTTTTTTTGTTCTGAAGAAATATTCATAAATTCATCAGTTTTTTCAGATTCTTCTTCAAGCTCAAGAAGTTCTGCAATTAAAAAACGTCTATCAAGATTCTCAGGAACATCAATTCCAAAATCATCTGCAAGTTTGCATAAATCTGAAAATGAAAGAGTTTCAAGATGAGTTCTGTTTATTGTATCCTTATTCATAGTCATAAATAATCTATAAAAAACAAATCTTAGTCAAGAATATTTTATTTTTATTAAAGTAAGTTTTTCTAATTTTTTAAATTTTTGTTTTTTTGTGATTTTTTTTTAATATTTTCTAAAGACAATTTTGTTTTCTCCGATAATTAAATTAATGGGAATTCTCGGGTGGGAAAACGTCTAGACACCTGAAAAAAATTATCCTATGTTTACTATAAATTAAGTTGGGAAGCGTGTGAGGTTTTCCAACTTTTTTTTTTGCTCAAAATCTTTTCATTTATAAGTTTTTTCTATTTATATTATAGATTTTATAAAATTCTGCCGATATTCTAAGTATAAAATAGGATAAAATTATGGAAACGATTCAAATAGAAGCTCTTCATGAAGATTTATCTTTTACTGGAGATTTATTAATTGATAGTACATTTTTACTTCTTCCTCAAACTGTTCCTCTACAACAAAATCTTATTAACATTATAAAAGAATGGGGATTTTCAAACATTTTATGTGATGGAAATTTAAGTTTAGGTGGAGATATTGGCGTTTCTTCAAATGATAATGAACAAGAAATTAACAAAGAAAAAATTGGCGATTCTCTAAAAAAAGCAATTGAAAATTCTAAAACAGCAAAAATAGGAAATAGTGATCAAGCTAGAATGGAAATGGTTGAATCTGTTTTTTATGAATATATGAATTATGTTGAAGAAATTTTTACTCATTATGCAACTCACAAAGAAATAGACCAAAATGAACTTTCTGAAACAATTCAAGAATTAGTAATGTTTGTAAAAGACCATAAACGTTATATTTTACGAATAAATCCAAATCCGAATGAAATTAGAAAAAACTTTTTAATAATCCACTCAATTAGAACAACAGTTTTAGCAATTGCAATCGCACAACAACTTCATCTTCCTTTGTCAAAAATCATAGAACTTGGAGTAACTTGTATTATTCACGAAATTGGAATGCTTAGAATTCCTCCACAACTTTATATGTCTACAAATAAACTTACGATTGGTGAACGAGCGCAAATTTCAAAACATACAATTTTTGGTTATACAATCGTAAAAGATTTAGGCTTTCCACTTTCTATTCAATTAGGAGTTTTAGAACATCACGAAAAAGAAAATGGATTAGGTTATCCTAGAAAATTAACAGGAGATAAAATTTCTTCTAATGCAAAAATAATTGCAGTTGCTTGTTCTTACGAAGCTATTTCTTCACCAAGAGTTTTTAGAGAAGGTCGCTCAACTTTTGATGCAATGGTTGAATTAATTCAAAATAAAACTCATTCGTATGATAATTCTGTTTTAAAAGCACTACTCTACACTGTTTCTCTTTATCCAATTGGAACTTATGTTTATCTTTCTAACAGAAAAGTTGCGATTGTTGTGGATACAAATCCTGATTCACCAAAATATCCTGTTGTTCAACTTTTAAATGAAAAAGAAAAAGATGGTTCTCCACTTCAAATTACAACAAGTCATGAAGGAATTTATATCATAAGAATCCTTGCCAAAAATGAATTAAATGATATTTTGAAAGTTATTAATAAAAATTCGAAAAAACAAGATGAAATAGAAGAAATTCAACTTGCAGATAACGAAAATATAAAAACTGAAGAAAAAAATAATAATTCTCAAAATGATAATAAAATTGAAGAAATTCCTTTAGAAAATAAAGATGAAAAATCAGAAGAAAATCAATCTACAGTGGAAAACGAAACAGAAAAATCAGTTGAAACAGAAAATGAAAAACAAAGTCCAAAAGTAAATCTTAATGAAACTGAAGATGTTGATATTTCATTCTTTTCTTAAATGTAAAAATGAAAACTAATTAAAGAAATTTCTGATTTTTTCAACATCCTTATTAAATTTATCATCAATTACTGGAGGATGTTCGTTAAAATACAAAATTTGCTCTATTTGAGATTGATTTTTTACTCCCCAAATAGGAACAACGCTTTCATATTGTTTTAAAAATCCTAATGCCAAAGGAATATTATCAATCAATCCACCGCCTAAAGGTTGCATTGCAATAAAACCGACATCATGTTCTTCACAAAGTTTTACAATTTCAAAAGCAGATTCAGAACTTACAAGACTAAATGGAAATTGAAGAGTTTCATACAAATCTGACTCAACTGCTTTTTTTGCAGTTTCTACATTTGTTGTAATAATTCCAAAATGTTTGATTTTTCCACTTTCTTTTGCTTGTAATAAAAAATCATAAATTCCATCTGCTCTAAAAGGTTCTGGCAAAAATTTATCAGTTTCAAATTGATATAAATCTACATAGTCGCCATGTAAAGTCATTAAAGAGTCTTCAAGATTTTCTTTTATTTCTTCACAAGTTTTTGCGGAAGTTGAGGTTGAAAGAAAAACATTTCTTCTAAAATCAAATAAGGAATCTCCGAGTAATTTTTCACTTTCTGGATTTTTTCTTGAAGTATCATAAAAATTTACACCAGAATCATACGCTTTTCTTACAAGATTAAATGCTTCATCTGGAGATTCTGTTTCTGAAAGTCTCATTGCCCCGAAAGCAACTTTAGAAATGAGTAAATTTGTTTTTCCTAAACGAACATATTCCATAAATTATCCTGAACGAACTTTTTCCACAAGATTCCGCTGATTTTCGCAGATAATTACTTAATTTATAAAAATCAATTTTTCATCTGCGAAAATCCAGAAAAATCTCAATTCCTAATTTTTCTTAGCAACTGGTTTATATTCACGAATTGCTTTTTGAATAAATGGAATTAAATCGTCCAAATGAACACGTTCTTGTTTCATTGAATCGCGGAAACGAACTGTTACAGTATTGAATAAATCATTTTTAGAACCATCATCTTTTGTTTCTTGAATTGTATCGTAATCAACTGTAACGCAGAATGGAGTTCCAACTTCATCCTGACGGCGATAACGTTTTCCTACAGTTCCAGAAACATCAAAATCAGTTACAAAATCTTCTTTTAAATGATGTTGAATTTCTTTTGCTTTTTCCGCAAGTCCATCTTTTTTCATTAAAGGAAGAACTGCTACTGTAATTGGTGCAAGACGAGGGTCCAAATGCAAAACCGTTCTGTAATCTTCTTTTGCAGGGTCAGTAGAAACATTTTCTTCTTCGTATGCTTCGCAAAGGAACATCAAGAAATTTCGGTTCAAACCAGCAGAAGTTTCTACAACATAAGGAACATATTTTTTATTTCCATCTTCTTGGTCGATATAAGACATATCTTTTTTAGAATAAAGTTGATGTTGCGACAAATCAAAATCTGTTCTTGAGTGAATTCCTTCAACTTCTTCAAAACCAATTGGGAAATTATAAGTAATATCGTAAGCATCTTTTGCATAATGAGCCAATTTATCATGATGATGCCATTTTAATTGATTTTCAGGAATTCCGTATTTTAAATAGAAATTCCAACGTTCTTTTCTCCAAAAATCAAAAGTTTCATCTTCTGTTCCTGGTTTACAGAAATATTCCATTTCCATTTGTTCAAATTCGCAAGTTCTAAAAATAAAGTTCTTGAAAATAATTTCATTGCGGAATGATTTTCCAACTTGAGCAACTCCAAAAGGAACTTTCATTCTGTTTGATTGCACAATATTTTTAAAATCTGTAAAAATTCCCTGACAAGTTTCTGGGCGAAGATAAATCAAGTGAGAATCATCAGCAATTGGTCCTTGATAAGTTTTAAACATAAGATTAAATTCACGAACTGCTGTGTATTTTCGGTTTTTACTTCCGCAAGTTGGACAATTTATATTTGCGTCAATAAATGCTTTCATTTCGTCATGAGTCATTGTATCAACTGGTTTTCCTGGAGTTTTATCCGGATTTGCAGCAACAAAATCTTCAATAAGTTTATCCGCTCTGTGTCGTGCGTTACATTCTAAACAATCAACCATTGGGTCAGAAAAGTGATCAACGTGTCCAGATGCTTTCCAAGTTGTATGATGTTGAAAAATCGCAGAATCAAGACCAACTACATCATCGTGTAATTGAATCATATAATGCCACCAAGCATTTTGTATATTTCTTTTAAAATCAACTCCTAAAGGACCATAATCCCAAGCTCCAGCTTGTCCTCCGTAAATTTCAGAAGCCTGATAAACAAAACCTCTTCTTTTGCAAAGACTAATAATTTTGTCTAAAGTACATGAATGTTGATTTTTTTCATTATTTGCCATTTTATAACTCCTTTCGACTCTGGCGTGGGCCGTTTTAGTTTTTTTTAAAAATCAGTGTCGGAATACCTAATTTTTAAAATTTATAATACGATATCACAAATAAAACTTGTTTTCAATTAAGATGATTGTTCTACTTGTTCTGTTTTTTGTGTAGTTTGATTTTCTAATTTTTCATCATTTTTAGAATCATTTGTATTTATTTCTTTCGGTTGAACATCTACATAACGAACAGAATAATCTGTAAAATCACGAGCCAAACTTTCCATAAAAATTTTATTTCTTTTGTCTAAGGTTGTATAAATAAAATCATGAATTTTCTTTTTTATTTCTGGAGAAGTTGTATCTGCAAATAAAGCGACAACTGTACAATTATCTCCAACAATCCGAGATTCATAAATTTGAACTGTACAATAAAAAGAATATCTTCCCATTGTTATAGAAATATTTTTGATAAAACTTCCTTTTTTGAAAATTTGTCCCATTTTTGCAGAAGTGATTGTTGCAAATCCCATCACACTAATATCAACAAGTCTAAAAGAATAAAGAATACTTCCATAATTAAAATAACCGTTTACATCTTTACTATCTTTTAAATCTAAACGAATTACTTTTCTAACACCTTTTGCACCATTTATTTCAAGAATTCCTTCTAGTTGTTTACTAACTTCTTCAATTTTTTTATCTAATCTTACAAAACCGCCAGGAAGTTTTAAATTCATAAGAAAACGTTCTTGGTCTTTTGGTTTTGTTTTATATGATAAAACGCCTAAAAAAACTTTATTTAAACTTTCATCATTTTCAAAAGATTTTATAAAATTAAACCAACCATCAAAAGACATCTCATCGTCAATATAAATAAAACAAATTGAATTTCCATAATTTCTTAAAACTGGTTTTGCTAAATTATATTCACGAATAATATAAACTTCATATTCCAAAAGTTTTAAATTATCAACAACATTATTTTCAATTGAAAGCGGAGGATTTAAAAAGAATACTTTACGTCCAAAAATCGGGTTTTCTCTATATCCCATAATATTTTCATTTTACCATAAGATAATTAATAATCAATATTCTAAAAGATTTTTAAATATCTTTCTTGTGGACATTTTTCAAAAAAATCTTGAAGCCGAAGTTTTAAATCATTATTATCTTTTGCATTTAAAAATTGAGTTTGTGCATAATGAGAAAATTGGAAATTCATACTAAAATACGAAAAAAATCTCTGTAATCTAGTTTTCCAAAATTCTTTTGGCTGATAAATCTCAATATTTTCAATATATTCTAAAGCAATTTGCAACATATCAACATTTTCTACAGTTTTTATTTTTTTCAATTGAGAAAAAATCCAAGGTTTTTGAACTGATGCACGACTTATCATAATTCCATCAACCGAAGGTGCCATTTTTAAAGCATTTTCATAAGATTTTTCATCTTTTACATTTCCATTAAGATAAACTTTTACACCAAAAGAATGCATTTTTTCTGCAAGTTTTTGACAATATTCATAACGAATTGGTTTTGTAAGTTTTTCTTTTTTTGTTCGAGGATGCAAAGTGATTAATTCAACACCACAATCACAAAGCATTGTACAAAAATCAAAAAAATTATCTTCGGAAAAATCATCATCACCTAGACGAAGTTTTACACTAAATCTTTTTTTATTTTCTGCAAGTTGATTATAATTTTCTATAATTTTTCCAACTTCTTTCACCATTTTTTGAGTTTCTTCAATTGGTTTTAACATCCAAGCAATTCCACTTCCAAAACGATAAACATCTGGAGCAGAACAGCCCATATTTAAATCTATTCCAATACCTTGTAATTCCACTAAAATTTTTGCAGCGTCAATCATAACTTCAGAATTTTTTCCTGTAAGTTGCCAAACAAGTTTTTTAGGATTTGGATTTGGATTTATATAAAATTTTTCAAAAGGCCCTTTTGTGAGTAAAGAACCTGCATTTATCATTTCGTTAAAATATTCATCACATCCACCAAATTTTTCAACAAGAATTCTAAACGCTGGATGAGAAATTGTTGCCATAGGTCCACATATCAGTTTCATAAAGATGATTATTTATTTTAAAATATTTTTTTTCAAGCAGAAAGATTTTATCATATAATAAAAACTTGAATTATGATAAAATCAAATATATTATTAAATTATTTATTTTATGGAGATTTTTTATGAATTTTGAACGACAAAAGTATAAAATTTTTAGTAAAAAACAATTATCAAAAAGATGGGGCGTTCCTGTAGGAATGACACTTCTTATATTTTTTATTCTTTCTCTATTTTCAATTCCAACTGCTGTAAAATTACTTACTTCTGAAGAAGGCGTACAACTTTTAACCTATAATTATGGAAACATTTACAATTATTTTGAAGCATATTCTACAGCCGTTTCAAATCATACAAGTTTTCTTTCTTCGTTGGTACAAACTTTTGTAGAAGCAATTCTTATAATTGCAAGTTTAAATGTTTATTTAAAAATGTCGCGTTCTCCAAATAAAGTTTCTTTTTCTGCGTTTATTGAAGGTTTTAATAATTGGTATCGAGCAATTTTTTGTGAATTATTCAGAGGAATTTTCATTTTCTTGTGGTCGCTTTTATTTTTTATTCCAGGACTTATAAAATCATATTCTTATTCTCAAATGGGATTTTTAATTGCAGAATTTCCAAAATTAAGTATTCCAAAAGCTATGACAATTTCAAAAATAATTACAAAAGGAAATAAATGGAATATTTTTGTAATGCAATTAAGTTTTTTAGGTTGGGATATTTTATCAATCTTTACTTTAGAAATTTTACAACTTTGGTTAAAACCTTATAAAACTATGAGTTTTGTAAACGCTTACCACGCAATGCTTAAAGAAGCTCTTGAAAAAGGACTTATTACTTCGGAGGATTTAAAATAATGAAAAAAAATTTTAAAACAGGTTTGATTGTTTTAATTGTAATCATTGTAGTTATTCTTTTTGTAAGTATTGGTTCACTTTTTCAAAGAAGAAGTTTTTCTACGCCAGAAGTTTCAATTCAAACATATTCATCAAATCCAAGTGTAAAAGTTTCTTCATCTTCAAAAAAACAATATATTGCAGCTCTTTACATTGAAGGAACAATTGAAGAAGCAAATAATTCTTACAATCAAAAATGGTTATTAGAAACAATTTCAAACTTAAAAAATGATTCAAAAAATCAAGGTCTTGCAATTTATGTAAATTCTCCTGGCGGAGCAGTTTATCAAGCAGATGAAATTTATTTAGCATTACAAGATTATAAAACTTCTGGAAAACAAATTTACGTTTATCAAGGACCGATGGCTGCTTCTGGCGGTTATTATATTTCTTGTGCAGCAAATAAAATTTATGCAAATCGAAATACTTTAACAGGTTGCATCGGCGTAATTTGTGGACAAAGTTTTGATTTAACCGGACTTTTTGAAAATCTTGGAATAAAATCTGAAACAATTCATTCTGGAAAAAATAAAAATATGATGAATTACAACGAACCATTCACAGACGAGCAACGAGAAATTATGCAATCAATAAGCAATGAATGTTATGAACAATTCGTTTCGATTGTTGTAAGCCAAAGACATATTTCTTTTGATGAAGCATACAAGGTTTCTGATGGAAGACTTTACACCGCAAATCAAGCTTTAAACAATAATTTAATTGATAAAATTGACTCTTGGGATGGAATGATAACTGATTTTTCTAGCGAAATCGAAAAGAAAGGAATTGATGTAAAAACTTTTAAATATCAGAAAAAACAAACTATGATGGAAATGATTTTAAGCAAAGTTGAAGACATCAAAAAAACAGAAAATGCTACTCAATTAGGACTTCCAACAAAAGTTTTAAATGATATAAATAATTTCAATTCTTATCCTGCATATATTTATCGTCCTTAAATTAAAAAATTAATTTATACAAACTTGCTTTTTTTCCGTTCACAAGTGTATTAATTCTATCTGTAATTTGAATATTCATTTTACAGATAGTTTTTTCAAGTTCTTCTTTTCTTGCCGAAAGAATTATCATTTTTCCATCGTCTTTTAAAATTCGAGAAAAAGATTTAAACATTTTTTCATAAAAATCTTCAATAATTTCAATATTTTCATAAAATCCCCAAGGAGGATCTGTAATAACGCATTCTACAGATTTACTTGGAATATTTTTTAAATCAAAAGCATTTTGAACAGAAATTTCAATTTTTTCATTATCTTTTAATTGTTTTTTTTCTGAAATAAATTTTATCTTTTCTTCATCAATATCGCTGATATAAAGTTTTGAAAAATTAAATTTTTTTACAAGTTGAATTGGAATAGAACCATAACCGCAAAAAGGTTCTGCAATCACCTGTTCTTTTTGAAAATCAGAAAAACAACAAATTAAATATGCAATTTCTGGTCGAAGTTCTCCTTTGTTAAGATTTTTTTCTGTAAATTCACGTTTTGAAATAAGTTGTCCACAAAAAGCAAAATTTTCACGCCGAATTGAATACCAAATTTCAGTCGAAGGTGAAACTCGATTAATTTTTAATTTTGAATTTTCAAGAACAATATTTTCTGCTTTCCGAATAAGATTTTTATCAACTTTACAAAATTGATTTTCAATGCAAAATCTCACTCGAAAAGTTCCTTTGTTAATTAAATAATATTTTTTTTCATTTGAAACAGAATTTATTAAAGATTGAAAATTTAGATTTTTTCCTTTTGATGTTTTTAGAACAAAAAAAGTATTATTAAAATATGTAATTTTTTCTAAATCGTGAGAATTTCCAGAATATGAAAAATGAACTAATCCATCAAAAATATTTAAAATCTTCAAACCTTTTAATCTTTTTGGTAAATCATTTTGTACAACATTTTGAAAACCAGTAATAAAAGATGATATAAATTCAGCCATACTTAAACTATATTATTTTTTTTCATTATCGTCATCATCAGAAAATAGATTTTTTAAAACTGAATTTTTTATACAAATATAGACATTCAATAAGATTTAAAATATAATAATTAGACACGCTATATGTAAAAAGTGTTTTATAACACGTAGGAGGATAATTGGCTAACGTGAATACTAACAATTCGAACAATAAAGGACAAAGAATTAATGAAATGATTCGTGTTCGTGAAGTTCGGCTTATTGATGAAGAGGGCAACCAGTTGGGAATTGTGCCAACAATGGAAGCACTTAACATGGCAAGAAACAAAGATCTTGATCTTGTTGAAGTTTCACCAAATGCTAACCCACCAGTTTGTAAAATACTTGACTATGGTAAATACAAGTTCGAACAGGAAAAAAAGCTCCGAGATTCCAAAAAGAACCAAAAAGTATTAAAACTCAAGGAAATTCGTATGCAACCTAAAATCGGTTCAGGCGACCTTGATACCAAAGCCAAACATATTCAGGAATTCCTTAACGAAGGCGATAAAGTAAAAGTAACAATCCGTTTCCGCGGACGTGAACTTGCTCATACCGAACTTGGTTTTGATGTTCTGAATGAGGTGCTAAAGCGACTTACCTCGGCGTACGTCATTGAAAAACCAGCCGCAATGGATGGTCGTAATATGTCAATGACAATCTCAGCAAAAGTTGCGAAATAAGAGGTTTAGAAAATGCCTAAGATGAAGACAAAAAAGTCAGCTGCAAAACGTTATTCTTTAACTGGCACTGGCAAAGTAAAACACAAGAAACAGAACCTTCGTCATATTTTGACAAAGCGTTCACCAAAAAGAAAGAGACAGCTTAGAGAAACAGGTTATGTTGCTGAAGCTGATGCACGCAAAATTAGAAAGCAAATGCTTCCTTACGGTTAATGAGGTGAATAAATGTCAAGAGCGATAGACGGAACAAAAAGAAAAAATCGTCGTAATAAATTTTTGAAACTTGCAAAAGGTTTCCGTGGCGATAGAAAATCAAATTATAAACCAGCAAAAGACGCTGTTACAAAAGCTTTAGGTCATGCTTATGTTGATAGACGTGATCGAAAACATGAATTCCGAACTTTATGGATTGCTCGTATTAATGCAGCAGTTCGTGAAGAAGGTCTTACATATTCACAGTTTATTAATGGAATTAACAAAGCAGGTATTAAATTGAACCGAAAGGCTCTTTCTAATATGGCTATTGAAGATCCAACAGCTTTCAAAGCAGTTGTAGATGCTGCAAAAAAAGCACTTAAAGCATAAGGATTGATTTATGATTACTCTCAGTCAGGTTGAATTACTTGAACAAAAGGTAGAAAGTGCTGTTGAAAAAATACAACAGTTACAAGCTGAAAACGATGCTCTGCGCAAAAAATGTTCAGAGCTCACAAATGCGATTTCGGCAAAGTCGGAGCAACTTACTTCTTTTGAAAGTGAACAAAGCCAGATTGAGAATGGAATCAAAAAAGCACTTGAGAGACTAAATTCAATAGAAAATTCTGTTTTAAAAGCAGTTTCTCAAGTGCATTCTTCTACAGTTAATCAAACTGCTATAAAAACACAATCGGAACAAATTCCAAGTTTTGATAAACTTGAACCTGTTTCTACAGAACCAGAAACTTCTATTCAACAAGAAATTTCTATTCCAAAACAAAATTTTACAAATCCTATAAATAATTTTCAAAATGATGAACAGCAAATATTATCTAATCAAGAAATAAATGATGATGATTTTCAAGAAACAGAAGATTTTGCTGATGATGAAAACCAAGATGGTTTAGGTTTTGATATTTTCTAATGGGAAAATTGCGTATTGAATTGCTTGGAACCGCTTTTACAATTCAAGCAAATGAAAATTCAGAATATTTAGAAAAACTTCTCGGATATTATAAACAGATTACAGATAATGTAAAACAAATTGATTCTGTAAAATCCCCTCTTCAAATTGCAATTCTTTCTGGTATTATGCTTTGTGATGAACTTTATAAGGAAAAAGAAAATAAAATCACTTCTAAAAACGGACAAAATCAAATAAATATAAATTCGGAAGAACAAAAAGAACTTGAAAGAAGAACAAAAGAAATGATTGAAAAAATTGAAAAGGTACTTTAAGTGGCAGAAAATATTAAAATTTGGGTTGATGCAGACTCTTGTCCAAATTTAGTACGCTCTCATGTTGTAAAAATTGGAAATCAATTAAAATTATCAATTTATTTTGTTGCCAATAGAAAAATAAGTTGTTCTTTTAATGCACCTTACAAAATGATTATATGTACAAACGAAAAAGATTCCGCAGATAATTATATTTTACAAAATGCAAACGAAAATGATTTAGTCATTACAAGAGATATTGTTTTTGCTGATAGACTTTTAGAAAAAAATATAATTTGCATAAATGATAGAGGAACTATTTTTACAAAAGATAATATAAAACCTTTATTAAGTTCTAGAAATTTTGATTTGGAACTTTCTCATTTAGGATTAGTTGAACATCACAAAGAAGGTTATGATAAAAAGAAATTCGCATTATTTGCAAATGCATTTGATAAAACAATTCATCAACTTTTAAAAAAATAAAATCATAAATCTTCGTCTGGATATGCTAATTTAATTGAACAAATTCTATCTTTTACTTGCATAAAAGCAAGAACTACTTCTGGATCAAAATGAGAACCTGCCCCGTTCTGAATTTCTGTAAAAGAATCATCAATTGACCAAGCATCTTTATAACATCTTCGATTACTTAACGCATCAAAAACATCTGCAACAGCAACAATTCTTGCACTTAAAGGAATATCTTTTCCTTTTAAAGAAACAAATTGAGGAAGAATTCCATCTTTTATATCAAAATCAAAAGCATTTACCGCTCCAGGATATCCTTCTGAACTTCCATCCCATCTGTCATGATGATGAAGAGCAATTTCTATAGACATTTCATCAAGAAAACTTTCTGGCGGATAAAAAAGTTGTGCTCCAATGCAAGTATGTCCTTTCATAATATTTCGTTCGTCTTCTGTAAAACGAGGAAAAGCTTTTTTTAAAATCATATCAGAAATTCCAACTTTTCCAACATCGTGAAATTTTGCTGCAATTTTCAAAGTATCTCTATAACGATGCATTTCTGCTTCTGGAATATTATGATTAAAAGCCCATCTATCATAAATTTCTAGAGAATATGAAGAAACTCTTTCTATGTGAGGATAAGTTTCTTTTGGATCGCGAAATTCAGCCATTTTTAACATTCGCTTTACCATATTTGAAGTAAGATATGCATGTTGTAACGCTTGAACGGCAGAAGAAGAAAAATGTGTAATTAATAAAATTGACTCATCATCAAAAGGAATAACATTTCCATCAGAATCTTTTCGATTGATAATTTGAAGAACACCTAAAAGTTTTCCATTTGCCATTTTTAAAGGCAAAGTATACATTGATTTTGTACGATAATCTGTTGTTAAATCTGTATTTTTATTAAATTTATAAGGTTTTGTTTCTGAAATTCGATAAACATCTTTTATATTTAATGCATTTTTTGTTGAAGCAACATATCCACAAATAGATTTTTCATTAATAGGAAAAGAAAAAGAAGTATATGGTAATTTTGTACCTGGAGGAAGCTCTTTTAAATGAGTATCATTTTGCCCATATTTTATTTTAAGATTTTTTCCATCTAAAACATAAATAGAACCTGCATCCGCATTAACAATTTTTCTTGTTTCTGTAAGAATTCTTTCAAGTAAAACATCAACATCTTGAATTTCACTAAGTTGACGCTCAATTTCAATTATTTTTTGAAGTTTATCATCATTATTCTGTTCTAAATTACAAGATTCTTTTTTTTCCATATACTAATAATAATATCAATTTTTAATAAGATAGAATAGACTTTTTTTTCTTTATTAGTGAAAAATAAATTGGTCCAGCACCGTTTTGTTTATCTGGAAAAATTTCATATCCATATTTTGTTTTTTCATAATTTGGCATTTCTATTTGTACAAAAGAAGAAATTTCTGATAAATCTGGATGAATTTCTAGAAATTCAAATGCATCTTTTGTTTTATTAAATTTTTTTACAAGTCGTTCAATCATTTCATCATTTTCACTAGGACAAATTGCACAAGTTGAATACAAAAGATAACCTTCTACGGCTAAAAGTCTGTACGCAGAAGAAAGTAATGCCCACTGTTCTGTAGTTACAGTTTTTATTCTTGAAGGCGACCATTCGTTTAAATATTTTTCATCTTGAAAAACATGACGTTCTGAAGAACAAGGTGCATCTAAAAGGATTCGCTCAAAACATTCAGTTTGTTTTTTACACCAAACCGCTCCATCACTGCAAGAAATTTTTATTCTAGAACTGATATTTTCTGGAAGACAAGTTTTTATAGAATTTTGTAAACGTTTTTTACGCTCGAAAGAACGCTCATTTGCAAATAAAACAGCATCTTCATCCATTCTTGAAGCAATTACAATTGATTTTCCACCAGGAGCAGCACATAAATCAAGAAGATTTTTTGCATTTTTTACAGGAAGATTAAGAGCGGCAAAAACCGAAGCAGAATCTAAAAAATAAGATTTTTCGCTAGAAGGAACAAAATATTCAACTGAATTATTTTCTTTCAAAAAAGATTCCTTCAAAAAAGACCATCTTTCTTTATATAAATCTGAATAAAATTTTTCAAAGCCTTCTTTTCCAAAAAGTTTTTCTTTTTTTTGTTTCATAATTAATCCAAAGTAAATAAATTTACTGAAATTTTATATTTTAAAATTCGTTTTACAGAATCATCAATTTTTTTCTCAAATAAAACATCATTTTTCGCTTTTTCATATAAAATTTTTGCTTGAGAACAAAATCTTTTTTGAGTTGTCATAATACAATTTACGCCCGCTTCTACCGCTTTTATAACAGCAACTTCTGGAGGAAAACCATTTTTTGCAAGTGCGTCCATAAAAATATCATCGGAAAAAATAAGTCCGTCAAAACCAAAATCATTTCGTAAAATATCTGTTACCCAAATTTTAGAAAGACACGCTGGATTTTGTGAATCAAGAGCTTTTGTTTTTGCGTGAGACATTAAAACTCCGGTTGGTTGTTTGCCTGAAGGATTATTTTGTATTGCATTTTTAAAACCTTCTAAACTTTTCATCAAAGAATCAAAATCATCTTGAATTTCTGGAAGTCCTGAATGAGGGTCGGTATTTGTATTTCCGGGAAAATGTTTGATTACAGTTGCAATTTTATTAAATTCATAAGCATTTACACAAGAAATTCCATAATTTGTAGTTTGAGTTAAATTTCCAAAACTACGACCATCAAGAAAATCTTCGTTATCTTCTGTACAAATTTCTAAAACGGGAGAAAGATTCATATCAAAACCTAAATCTTTCATATTTTCTGATTGATTTTTATAAATT
Source organism: uncultured Treponema sp. (assembly GCA_964410365.1). Taxonomy (GTDB): domain Bacteria; phylum Spirochaetota; class Spirochaetia; order Treponematales; family Treponemataceae; genus Treponema_D. The sequence continues at coordinate 2,320 of CAYPGB010000026.1, read as the reverse complement.
TCAAACGCTTGCATTGGCGTATTTTTTTGAGCAATTTCTTGTTGCGATGGAAGTTTTTGAGTGATTTTTTTTAATCTGTCTACGTAACCGCCTTCTTGGTCAATTGCCAAATAAGGTTGAATTTGAGATTTTTCATCAACATAAGTTCTTATCGAATTTATAAAATCAATTTGTTCTTGTTTTGAATTTGCAATATTTGCAGAAAAAAATAAATATCCACCGGCAATTACAGGTTTTTCATCATCATTTTTATTATTTGTAATTTGAGAAAAATATTCATAAGAACGAAATTTTGTATTTCCTTCAAGATTTTCTATAAACATTTGTGCAATTTTTTCTTCCAAAGGCATTTTTGAAATATATTCATCAAGTTTTTTGTCTTGCTCCAATAAAAAATCATCTATCCAAGCATTTACAACAGATGCACTTTTATGAAGTTTTAATTCTTTCTGAGTTTGAAGTTTTTCTGATTTTGAACGACAAGATATAAAAAAAATTGATATTGCAAAAAAAATAAAAAATGATTTTCTTAAATTCATATTATTATTATACAGATTTAAACTTATACAATCAAATATCTATCTTTTTTACAAATTTGTTATATAATTTAAGTATGAAGAAAATTGGAATTATTACTGGTGCAAGTTCTGGAATGGGAAAAGAATTTGCATTACAAATTGCAAAAAAATATGATTATGATCAACTTTGGCTTGTTGCAAGAAGAAAAGACAAACTTGATGAATTGGCAAATCAAATCAATAATGAAAAAAATTTTGAATTAGCAAAACCAATTGCGTTAGATTTAAGTGGAAAAAAAGGAGTTGATTTTTTAAAAAATCTTTTAGAAGAAGAAGATAGATTTTTGCGTAGAATAGATTCTTCTCTTTGCATTGGTCTTTTAATAAATAATGCAGGATTTGGAACTTACGGACCTTTTGATGATACAGATACAGAAAGAGAAATGGATATGGTCGATTTAAATTGTACATCATTAACAGGAATGTGTGGAATTGCTCTACCCTACTTAAAAAAAGATTCTATAATTATAAATACCGCTTCTCTTGCAGCGTTTATGCCTTTAGGAAATTTTGCAGTTTATGGAGCGTCAAAAGCATTTGTTTTAAGTTTTTCTGTAGCGTTGGCAGCGGAATTAAAATCAAAAGGAATAAAAGTGTGTGCATTGTGTCCAGGAAGTGTGAGTACGGAATTTGCAAATATTGCAAGCGAAGGTGTTCGTAAAGAAGTAAAAGGCGGACACGATCCTGTAAAAGTTGTTTCTCATTGTTTAAAAAAAGCTTTTTCGGGAAAAACAATTGCTATTTGGTATCCAAAATGGAAAATGACCGCTTTTCTAAGTAGAATCGTCAGTAGAAATATTGTTGCAAAATATACTTTTAAATATAACAAACGCCCTCATATTTCTGTAAATGATAAAAAAAATGATGAAATTGACCTTTCTAGTTTTGATTAAGGCAAATATTCTAAACAAACATTTTTTAATGCAGAAAGCATATTTTGTTTTTTTAAACTTTCAGAATTAGTTAATTTTTCTAAAAGTTTTCTAGCAGATTTTCTTGTTGAATTTTCTTGATATGAACATGTACAAGTGTATCCAAAAAAATCTTTTTGCTTTGAATATTCAATTATATTTTTTTCTTCAACATAATATAAAGGTCTTATAATTTCAATTGGATATTTTTGATATTTTAATTTTGGAATCATTGTTGAAATTTCTGATTTATTCAGCATATTCATCAAAAAAGTTTCTAAAACATCATCAAGATGATGACCTAATGCAATTTTATTATAACCATTTTTGATTGCATAATTTATTAATTCTGTACGTCTTTGAGTAGAACACCAGTAGCAAGACATTTTTTTATTTGATTTTAATCTTTCTAAAACATTTACATTTAAAGTTTCAAAAGGAACTGATAATTCTTCAAAAAAAATCTTTATTTTTTCTGGGAAAAGAGGAGCAAAATCTGTTTGAATATGTAATGCTTTATATTCAAAATTCGATTCAGGACGTTTTTTTCGATTTGCAAAATATTCTATTAAAATTGTAGAATCTTTTCCGCCACTAGCTCCAATTAAAATTCTATCGCCGTTTTCAATCATTTTATAATCAAAAATTGCTTTATCAATTAAGGATGACATTTTTGGAGATTTTTTCATAATTTATAAATAAACTAAAAAGACTCATCACAAAAGCAATGAGTCCTTTTTTGTAAAATTTTATTTTTTAGATTTACTTCTAAATAAAAATTACTTTAATTTTGCATATCCGTAAACAGCGTTGTCGCCAAGTTCTTCTTCA
>CAYPGB010000025.1:0-28921 GCA_964410365.1 uncultured Treponema sp. | reverse complement strand
AAACAGAAAAACCGTATGAAAAAAGAAACTTCTGTCAGCCAGTAATCAATATCACCGGAATGACAGAAGTTGCATAACTAATAAATTACGGAATCAGGAGCTCTCGTTCTGTTGACAAAAAACATAGGAATCTAACATGAAAAATTGGGAATATCTAAAAAGAATAAAAATTGATGATTGAGGCTCTCAAAACCACCATATATAAGACAGTTTCCATGTTGTGTTAGTTTTATAAATACACGATTTTGCTACGTAAACATCGTAAACCATAGTTTTTCACTAAAATGAATACTTCAAAAAAAATATTATTTATAATTTTACTAATTTTTTCGTTTTATTTTTTCAGTTGTACAAGTGTTCAGCCATTATTAAATTTCACTAAAAGTGATGGTTCAACTATGATTTATACAACTCCTTGTGAATTTAAAAGTAAAAACATTCTTCATTTTTCTATAGATTCAACATCTTTTTTTGATAGAAATGGATTTATCAATAATACATCTTTTAAAATTTCAATTTGTGTAAAAAATTTTTCTAAAAAAGAAACAGAAAATTTATTAATGAAAATAAAATCTGAAAACGTCAATTTAGAACTAGAACCAAAAAAAATTATTTATTTTGAACCATATAGAAAAAATATTTTGGCTCGTTTTGAAATTGAAATTTCTCCACAAGAAATGGAAAAACTAATTTTATCAGAAAATTTGATGATGATTATTGAAAATCAAAATAAAATCCAAATCGATTCTTTTGATGCTAAAAAATTACAAAAAAAATTAAATCTTCTACGGATATATTTATGAAAAAAATTATTTTTATTTTTTTAAGTTGTATTTTATTTTTTAGTTGTTCTGATGATAAAAATACAATTCAAGGAATTTGGAAAAATTCTTTTACTACTGAAACTGAATTTTTTTTAGAAAATGATGAAAATCAATCTATAAATTTTTATTACACTGATATTTTTCTAGAAATAAAATTTGAAAATGATAAATATATAAAAAAAGTTACAAAAACTTTAAAAGATATTCATTTTGAAATAAATGATGATGTGCAAATTGAATCTATCACAAATAATTTAAAATCTTTTATAAATGGAGATGAAATTGATGAAGGTTTTTTTTCCATCGAGAAAAATATTTTTGATAAAAAATTAGTTTTAAAATCTCAAAATCAATCTGAAGAGATTGAAATTCCGTTTTATTTTTCTGATGATAATTCTTCATTAATTTTTATTTTAGAAGGAAATCAAGAAATTTTATTAAAAAAATAAATTTTGAGAAAAGAAATTATCAATTTTAGTAAAACCTAGTAAAAATTTTCTTTTAATTGACTGTCGCATAAAATCTTAGTAAAATAGAAATTCCTATTAATTAGCAAATTAAAATTTTTTATATGGAGTAAAATCGATGGCTAAAACAAAGTATGTTTACTTTTTTGGTAACGGTGACGCTGATGGTTCAGAAGAAATGCGTGCTGAACTCGGTGGTAAAGGTGCAAACCTTGCACAAATGGCTAAAAAGCCTTTAAGTCTTCCTGTTCCTGCAGGATTTACAATTTCTACAGATGTTTGTCAGGAATTCTACAAATTAGGAAGAAAATATCCTGATGGATTGGATAAGGAAGTTGAAGAATATCTCGCACGCCTTGAAAAAACAATGGGTAAAAAACTTGGTGCAGATGATGATCCACTTTTAGTTTCTGTTCGTTCTGGTGCTGCAATTTCTATGCCTGGTATGATGGATACAATCCTCAACCTTGGTCTTAACGACAAATCAGTTCTTGGTTTGGCTAACAAAACAAATAATCCACGCTTTGCTTGGGATGCTTACCGCCGATTCATTCAAATGTACGGTGATGTTGCAATGGGCGTTGATCACGATAAATTTGAAGCAATTATTGATGAAGTAAAATCTCATCGTGGAATTAAAAATGATACAGATCTTACAACAGAAGAACTTCAAGAAATCGTTTCTAAATACAAAGAAATGTACAAAAAAGAAAAAGGTGAAGATTTCCCTCAAGATCCAAAAGCACAAATGTGGGGAGCTATCGGAGCTGTATTCGGTTCTTGGATGAATCCACGTGCTATCAAATATCGTAAATTAAACAATATCAAAGAAGGTGCTCTTAAAGGAACAGCTGTAACTGTAATGGCTATGGTTTTCGGAAATATGGGTAATGATTCTGGTACTGGTGTATGTTTCAGTCGTGATCCTTCAACTGGAGAAAACGTATTCATGGGTGAATATCTTATGAATGCTCAAGGTGAAGACGTTGTTGCTGGTATTCGTACTCCACAGAAACTTTCTCAACTTGAACAAGAAAATCCTGCAATTTACAAAGAACTTTGTGAAATTCGTGAAAGACTTGAAAAACACTATCACGATATGCAAGATATGGAATTCACAGTTCAACAAGGCAAACTTTATATGCTTCAGTGTCGTAACGGAAAACGTACAGGTGCTGCTGCTGTAAAAATGGCAGTTGATATGGTTGGAGAAAAACTTATCGACAAAAAAACAGCTCTTCTTCGCGTAGAACCAGAACAATTAAATCAATTACTTCTTCCACAGTTAGACAAAGAAGCTGTTAAAAAAGCAGTTGAAATTGCAAGTGGTTTGAACGCTTCTCCTGGAGCTGGATGTGGACAGATTGTATTCACAGCTGATGAAGCTGAAGCTTGGGCAAACGAAGGAAAGAAAGTTCTTCTCGTAAGAAAAGAAACTTCTCCAGATGATATTGCTGGTATGGCTGTTGCTCAAGGTATTTTGACTTCAACTGGTGGACGTACATCTCACGCTGCTGTAGTTGCTCGTGGTATGGGAACTCCTTGTGTTTGTGGTTGTGATGCTGTTACATTTAAAGATGAAAATACTGTTTCTGTAAACGGAAAAGAATATAAAAAAGGTGACTTCCTTACAATCGATGGTGCAACTGGAAAAGTTTACGAAGGTCAAGTTGCTGTAAAACCAGCAGAAATTTCAGGCGACCTTGAAACATTCTTAAGTTGGGCTGATGAAGTTCGTGAAAATTCTTCACGTGTTACAGCTTCTGGAAAGAAAGTAAAAGGATTTGAAGTTCTTGCAAATGGTGATACTCCTAAAAACGCACAAGATGCATTCCGTTTTGGTGCAGCAGGAATTGGTCTTTGCCGAACAGAACATATGTTCTTTGACGAACCAAAACTTACAGCTTTCCAAAAAATGATTGTTTCTGAAACAACTGAAGCTCGTAAAGAAAACTTAAAAGTAATTCTTCCATATCAACAAAAAGATTTCTATGAAATCATCAAAACTATGGAAGGACGTCCTGTAACAATTCGTCTTTTGGATCCACCATTAAACGAATTCATTCAGGCAGAAAATGATGAACAACTTGTAGCTCTTTCTACAAAACTTGGTATGGATAAAGTTGCTCTCAAAGCAAAAGTTGCTGCTCTTGATGAACACAACCCAATGCTTGGTCATCGTGGATGTCGTCTTGCAATTACTTATCCAGAAATTTATGAAATGCAAGTTGAAGCTATTGCTCGTGCAACAGCTCAATTGGAAAAAGAAGGTGCAAAACACGATGTTCGTATCATGATTCCAAACGTTATAACATATCGTGAAGTTGAACAAATTCGTGGACAAGCAGAAGCTGTTATTGCTAATGTAAATGCAGAAGTTGGAACAAATCTTACATTCCAAATTGGTTCTATGGTTGAATTCCCAAGAACTGCTCTTTCTGCTGATAAAGTTGCAAAATTTGCAGACTTCTTCTCATTCGGTTCTAACGACCTTACACAAACAACATTTGGTTTCAGCCGTGATGACTATGGTAAATTTATCAATTCTTACCTTGATCAGAGAATCTTGGAAGATGATCCATTTGCTACATTAGATGCTGATGGTCCAGGAGCTTTAATGGAAATTGCTGAAGCTAAAGGACGTTCAGAAAAATCTGATCTTCACCTTGGAATCTGTGGAGAACACGGTGGAGATCCAGCTTCTATCGCATTGTGCTACAAGATTGGTTTGAACTATGTTTCTTGTTCACCATTCCGTGTTCCACTTGCTCGTCTTGCTGGTGCTCAGGCTGTTATTAAATCTGAAAACAAATAAATGATGATATTGTCGGGGAAACTCGGCAATATTTAATCAAAAAAAAAAGGCTATCTTTAGGATTTTTCCCAAGGTAGCCTTTTTTTATTTTGTCATAACAAATGAATTTGAAAATTATTTTGCATCGCCATCAAAATTGATTTGTGATAAATCTACAACTTTTATTACCGAAATTGTTTTTCCTTTGGCATCAAGATAACCTGTTGCGGTAATACTTTTTCCTTCCAATGAAATAAGATAATCTGGAGTAATTTCTCCGCCGGCAACTGCTTCTAGATTGTATTTTTTCTTTCCATTCACCAAAAGATAAGGATATTCAACGCCTTTTTTGGTCTTTAGAAGAACTTTTCCTGTTGCAGTTTTTGTTTTTACGTTAGAAACGACAGCAGTTTCTTCAGAAGATGTATTAGTGATTGACTCTTGGGCAAATGCAGTAAAACCTGTAAAAATAAGAGCCAAACTAATAATTACACTTTTTACAATAGTTTTTGTTGTTTTCATATTAATACCTCTTTAATAAAGATTTTATATTTGAGAAAGTTTCAAAATTTTTAAAATGTCATTGCCGTTTTCGGTTGTTGAGCCTGTCGAAACACGATACGGTAATCTAAAAATCTTGAATAATGATTTATGATTATATGACACATTAGTTGTTTTTGAAACAAACTCATTTAAAAAAGTTCAAAGAAAAAAAAAGGTAACAAAAAAACTTAAAAAAAAGTGCTTTTTTATGAAAAATATGCAATCTCAAAGGAATTTGTTTCTGAAAATCCGAGTTTTTGATAAAGTTTTATTGCTGGAAGATTTTTTTCTTTTACGAAAAGACAAATTTTTTTATCATTTTTTTGAATTCTATCACAAAGAATTTTTAATAAATTCCAGGCGTAATAGTTTTTTCTATAAAAAGGATGTGTAAAAACTCCACCAATCTGAATAAAATTCCAACCAATAGCATTTGTATTTGATTTTGAAACAAGTTTTCCATCATCAAACAAAGCAAAAACTAATTGATTTTTTAAAATATTTCGTAAAGATATTTTTACTTCTAAATCTGAAACTTGTTTTCCAATTGGAGCGACTTCTTTTGTTATATATTGTTTTTGTAAATCAAAAAGTAATTCTAAATCATCTTCGGTGCAACGCCGAATTTCTGTATCGCAACTAAGTTTTTCTGGTGAATTTGGTACTATTTTTTCTAAAGTCATTAATTTGTACGAATTTATTTGGAAAGGTTTTCTTTCTGGAAAAATAGATGATGTTAATTTTTCATTTGATTTTTTTTCTCCGTTAATGGATTTTATTTTTTTGTCTTTGATGAAATTTTCAAAAATTGAATAAATTCTACAATCATCTTTTGGAATACAGTGAAGAATTGTTCCATTTATGTAAAAAACAGCGAGAATATCATCTTTTGTGTTTATTTTTTCATCCAAAATGATTGCATAAATAAATGAACTTTTTTTTCTTACATAAGCACATAAAGTTACGCAAATTTGTTCATAAGGAAGAAGAAAATTTTTTATATGTAAAAAATCTGAATTTTCAGCTTTTAAAAGTTTCATAGTGAAATTTTATCACAATTGACGCTCTTAAAAAATACTTATATAGTTTTAAAATGAATTTGTTTTTATTATTTTTAAAAGGTATTGCCATTGGAATGGTAAACATTATTCCTGGTGTTTCTGGCGGAACATTAGCGGTCGTTTTTGGAATTTATGATAAATTTGTAAATGCAATCACTTTGAATTTTAAAAAAATCTGGGCAAATAAAAAATTTGTATTTCCTTTACTTTCTGGAATGTTATTAGGCATTTTGATTTTTAGTAAGTTGATTGGAATTTTATATACAAATTTTCCTTTTCAAACAAATTACTTTTTTTCAGGATTAGTTTTAGGAAGTCTTCCAATGATTTTTTCACTTATGATAAAAAAAGATGAACTAAAATCTGAAACAAAATCTGAAAATGCGATTTCTGAAAAAAATAAATTATCAGTTGGCGAAATTGTAAGCATTGTAGTTTGTGCTTTGATTGGTTTTGCTGTAGTTATTATTTTTACGATTTTACAAACAAAATATACAAAAGTGATTACAAATGAAGCGATGCCAAAAATCACATTTGGACTTGAAGTTAGAATTTTTATTGCTGGAATTTTAGGTGCAATTGCTATGATTATTCCAGGAATTTCTGGTTCACTTTTAATGTTGATGATGGGCGTTTATACAATTGTAGTTCCTTGTATTCCAGCACTTTTTGAGCCATCAAAATTTTTTCATGCTTTGTTTCTTCTTTTGCCAAATGGAGTTGGTGTAATTTTAGGACTTTTGTGTGGTGCAAAATTGATTAGTTTTTTACTAAAAAGATTTTCTAATGCAACTTATGCTTGTATTTTTGGATTGATTTTTGGTTCTTTCTTTGCAGTTTTTCCAGGTTTTTCAGATTTTAAGAATTTTGCTTCTGTGGTTATTTGTATAATCTGTCTTGCCGCAGGCTTTTGTTTAGCATTTTTTAGCAGCAAGATAGATAATAAACAAAATTAATTTCTGAATGAATGAATTGGTGCAGGTATTCTTCCGCCTCGGTTGATAAAATCTGCACAACTAAAATTACTAACAGGCATGACTGGACAGCCTCCAAGTAATCCACCAAATTCAACCCATTCTCCAGCTTTTTTTCCAGGTGCTGGAATAAGTCTACACGCTGTAGTTTTATTATTTACCATTCCGATTGCAAATTCATCAGCGAGAATTCCAGAAATTGTTGTTGCTGGCGTATCTCCAGGAATTGCAATCATATCAAGTCCGACAGAACATACTGTTGTCATTGCTTCAAGTTTTTCAAGACAAATTGAACCTTTTTGAACAGCATTTATCATTCCTTCATCTTCGGAAACTGGAATAAATGCACCAGAAAGTCCGCCGACATTTGTACTTGCCATAACTCCACCTTTTTTTACCATATCTGTGAGCATTGCAAGTGCGGCAGTTGTTCCAGGAGCACCACAACCTTCAAGACCAATTTCTTCAAGAATTCGAGCAACAGAATCACCAACGGCTGGAGTTGGAGCAAGACTTAAATCCAAAATGCCAAATTGAACTCCAAGACGTTTTGCAGCTTCAGAACCGACTAATTGTCCCATTCTTGTGATTTTAAATGCCATTTTTTTAATTCCATCGGCAAGTTCGTTGATTGGTTTTCCTTTATACTCTTTTGCAGCGGCTAAAATTACACCAGGACCAGAAACTCCAACATTTATAACACAATCGCCTTCTCCAGGACCGTGGAATGCACCAGCCATAAAAGGATTGTCTTCTGGAGCATTACAAAAAACTACAAGTTTTGCACATCCGTTAACTTCGCAAGATTTACTAACTTCGGCAGTTTTTACAATTGTTTCTCCCATAAGTTTTACAGCATCCATATTGATTCCAGATTTTGTAGAACCAACATTTACTGAAGAACAAACACATTCTGTAGAGGCAAGAGCTTCTGGAATAGAATCAATCAAAATTTTGTCAGCGGGAGTGATTCCTTTTTGAACAAGAGCAGAAAATCCACCAATAAAATTAACGCCAAGTTCGTGAGCACATTTATCTAAAACTTTGATGTACGGAACGTAAGATTTTGCATCACTTGCACCGGCAATTAGAGCGATTGGAGTTACAGAAATTCGTTTATTTATAATTGGAACTCCAAATTCTTTTTCAATATCTTGTCCAACTTTTACAAGATTTCCAGCTTTTTTCATTATTTTATCATAAATTTTAGCACAAGCTTTTTCTGAATTAGAATCAATGCAATCAAATAAGGAAATTCCCATTGTGATACAACGAATATCCAATTTTTGACGCATAAACATATTTACAGTTTCTTGAATTTCAATTGGTGAAAAAATCATAAAATTACTCCAACAAAAAGATTTATAAATAATAGCCAAAATTTTGAGTTTTTTAAAATAATTTTATTTTGAAAAAAAATGTCATTATCGGATTTGGTTGCTGAGCACGAGAAAGACACAATCTTATCAAAACTCAAAATTAAGTCTAATAATATTTTAATGAAAATAAGTATATTTCTCAATCGAGTTTAAATTTTGAATTTGATTTACTTTGCAAATAAAATTTATATAGAAATTATTTTATACATTGGAGTTTCGTTTGGACAAAGTTCCAAAATATGTTTTTCGCAAGAAAGAACTTCTGTTTGTTCGTGAGTAACGTGTAACATTGTAGAAGTTTTTTGCTCTCCAATTAGTTCAAGTAAATTTAAAATTCTTTCACGGTTTTTTTCATCTAATCCGTGGCAAGGTTCATCTAAAATTAGAATTTGTGGACATTTTACGGCAGAACGCAAAATCAAAACGGCTCGTTGTTCGCCATAACTTAAATTTCCAAAATTTTCTTGTTCTCTGCCAGAAAATCCACCTAAAGAAAGCCATTTTTTTGCGGCAGAAATTTCTATATCAGTTGGTTTTTCATAAAGTCCGATTGAATCTTTAAAACCAGAAATAATTACGTTTTGGAGAGAAATTCCTCCTAACATTCTGTATTCTACGTGAAGACGATAAGAAACTATTCCAAGTTGCTTTTTTATATCCCAAATAGATTCTCCAGAACCGCGTTTTATTCCAAAAAGATGAATATCATTTGCATAAACTTGTTTATTATCGCCTGTGATTAATTCTAAAAAAGTAGTTTTTCCACTTCCGTTTGGACCACGTATGAGCCAATGTTCATTTTTGTAAAGTTTCCAGTTCAAATCAACTAAAACTTTATTTTCTCCCCAACCAACATTTACGTGATTCATTTCTATCAAAACTTCCGAATTAGAATTTTCATTTTGAAGATTTTGTGTTTCTTGCAAAGTATTTGTTAATTCTTTTGAAAAAAATTCTTTTTCTGTTTTTTTTGTTTTTTCAAGATTTTGATTACGTTTTTTTAAAAGATTTTCATAATCTTTTCTAGTTCCGCAAAAACTGATTTTTTTATCGCAAATTTCTAAAACATTGGTGATTGCATCTGGAACTTCATTCCATCTTTCCATTGTTAAAATTACATTTGTAATTTGTTTTTTTTGAATTGAATTAATAAAATCCAAAAGAATTGTGCGACTTTCAATATCTAAACCGGCAAAAGGGTCAGATAAAATTAAAAGTTTTTTTCCAGAAATTAAGGCTTTTGCTAAAAGTGTACGCCTAATTTCGCCAGTAGACATATATTTTAGTCCTCGGTCAAGAATTTTTTCTATTCCACATAATTTTATAGCGGGAAAACTTTCTAATCGTTTTGCTTCTTCTGGCAAAGGCTGATTTTTTTTAATATTTCCAACAAGAGATTCTGCAATAAAAATTCTACCAGTTCTTCCAATATCAATTCCGCCTGGAGTATATTCACTTTCATCATTTTCACGTTCTTCTTGAATAAGAGTTGCGGCTTTTTCCAATGAAACAAGTTCACAAGATTTTTCAAAAATATTTGCATAAAGTGATAAATTGTCAGATTGAAAATTTGGAGTGATTTTTAAATTTCCAGATAAAGCGTTTATAAAATCAGATTTTCCACCACCGTTTGTCCCTATAAAAAGCCAGGATTCACCTTTTTTCATTTCCCAAGAAATTTCAGGAATTAATACATTTTTTGAATTTTCGATTCTACAATTTTTTATTGTGATAAGATTATTTTCAGATATTTCCAGTGATTTTTTATTCATATTTCAATTTTAATACAATTTAATAATCTTGTAGAGTATAAAAAAATACATTAAAATAAATTTATTATGAGTAAAGAAAATGAATTATGTCCATGTGGTTCTGGAAAAACTTATATCGAATGTTGTGAACCAATTATTAAAGGAAAAGTTAAAGCTCCATCTGCAGAAGCTTGTATGAGAGCTCGTTATTCATCTTATGTAAAACATGAAATTGATTATATTATCAGTTCTTGTGAAGAAGGCGAAGGAATTGCGGAAATTGACAGAAAAGCAACTGAAGATTGGAGTAAACAATCTCAGTGGAATGGATTAAAAATTCTTCGTACAGAAAAAGGCGAAAAAGATGATGAACAAATTGTAGAATTTGAAGCAGATTATACACTTCACAATATGCACGATATTCATCACGAAATTTCTTTATTTAAAAAGATTGATGATGATTGGAAATATGTTGCAGGAAATGTAATTCCAACAACTGTAAAAAGAATTGGTGCAAAAGTTGGTAGAAATGATCCATGTCCATGTGGTTCTGGCAAAAAATACAAACAATGTTGTGGACGCTAATCTGTAAATGTCAAAAGTTATAACTGGATTTCACTCCATTGAAGAAAAAATAAAAGCTTTTAGTAAAGTTCAAGAATCAAAAAATGTTCGGATTTTTTATAGTAAAATTGGTCCGCGTGTAAAAAAAATTCTTGAACTTGCTAAAAAATCAAATATAAAAGCAAGCCAAGTTGATGAAAAAGTTCTAAATCAAATGGTTTCAGATTTGGATATTTCTCTTCAAGACCACAGAGGCATTGTTTTAGAAATTGAAAATCTAAAAGAAGAAAATTTAAACAATATAGATTTTGACTCTTGGATAAAAGAGCATAAAAATGATGAAAATTCAACAATTGTAATTCTTGATAGAATAACAGATCCGCACAATGTTGGTGCAATTTTAAGAAGTTGCGACCAATTTGGAGTAAATCTTGTTGTTATTCCCGAACACAATAGTGCCAATAATATTTTGGAAAATGAAGTTATTGGTAGAACAAGTGCAGGTGCATCAGCTTGGGTGCCTTTTACAATTGTAAATAATCTTGTTAGTGTTGTAGAAAAATTAAAAGAAGCTGGTTTTTGGATTTATGGTGCAGATGCTGGTGGAGAAAATCTTACAACTTTGAAATTTGCAAAAAAATCTGCTCTGATAATGGGAAGTGAAGGTTCTGGAATTGCTGAATTGTTACGAAAAAATTGTGATAAAATTGTTTCAATTCCAACGGCAGGAAAAATTGATAGTTTAAATGTTTCTGTTGCAACTGGAATTTTGCTTTATGAATTATATAGACGATATTTTTAATGACAAAACTTATAAAAAGTGTCATAATGTCATTAATCTTATAAAATAAGTGAGGTTTTTATGTCAAGACAAGATAAAATTGCTGAAAAAGCAAAAAGAAAAACTACATTACGTTGTCTTAAAGAAAAAAAGGAATCTAGACTTCATCAACTAAAAAAAGAATACGAAAAAAATGTTCGTGAAATTAGTATTGAATATGCAAAAGACCCTGAACGTTTAAAAGCAAAATATGCGGCAATAGATTTTTCTAAATCTGAAAAGGCAAGACGCCGTTCGGAAAGAAAAATAGAATCAGAAAAAAAGAAAATTGAATTTGCAGAAAAACAGAGAATTTTTACACTTGGAGAAGAAATTAGTAGTTCTATTATTCAAGGAATTGGTTTTGCACTTTTTATTGCAGGAATTTCAATTTTAGATACATTGGGAATTACAGAAGGAATGGATTTTAAAAGTTTAACAATTGTTTGTTATTCTTTATTTGGTTCTTCTATGATTTTAATGTATTTATTTTCACTTTTAAGTCATGCACTTACTAATATCACAGCAAAAGATGTTTTTAGTCGTTTAACACACGTTTTTTCGTATTTGATAATTGGTTTTGCATACACAGCTTATACAATTACAAAAATTCAAGGTGTTAGAGGTTGGGTTTTATTTGGAATTGTTTGGGCTTTAGTTTTTACAGGAATTTTGCTTTATTCTATTGGTGGAATCAAAATGGAAAGAGCTTGTTTAGTTCTTTATGTGGTTTCTGGTTCAATCGGTTTGATTTTTGCAAACAAATTATTTGAAGTCCTTTCTCCAATAAGTTTTACAATGTTAATTCTTGCAGGCGTTTTCTATATTGGAGGAACTGTTTTCTATTATTTAAGAAAGATAAAATTTATGCATCTTGTGGGAAATATAATTTTCTTGGCAGGAAGCATATTTTTGTTCTTCTCGTTATTCTACATCTAATTTGAGTTGTGCAAAGTAACTTCTCCAGAATTTAGAGATTTTATTTTGCCATCTTCAAGTTGAACAACAAGTGCAGCATCATTATCAATATCAATTGCTTTTGCAAAATATGCACTTGAATCGTCATTAATAATAGGATGAACTTTTACAGTTTGTCCTATTGTGCAAGAAAGATTTTTATATTCTTGAATAAGATTTTCTGGATTTTCTTCAAAGATTTTTAGAGTTTCACCAACAACATTTGCACAAAGTTCGCATCTTGTAGGATGATTTTCATTTTTTTGTGAATTAAAAATAAAACCAACATTTTCTAAATTTTTAAAGGCTTCTTCACTATTTTCAATATTTATTCCAATCCCAACAATTGCAGATTCTATAATTCCAGTTTCAAAATTTGTAAAACCTTCTGTTAGAATTCCACAAATTTTTTTGCCATTTATATAAACATCATTTATCCATTTTATTTGTGAGTTGATATTATAAAGTTTTTTGATTGTACGACAAACGGCAATTGCAGAAAAAGCGGTTAATTTTGAAGGTTTTGTAATTCCTCCTTTTGGTGCATAAACTATAGAAAAATAAATTCCAGTTTTTTTGGGAGAAATAAAACTTCTACCAAGACGACCTTTTCCGTGAGTTTGACTTTCTGCTACAAAAATAGAATTATGATATTTTTTTCCAGCTTCAGTGAGATTTCCGCTAAAATCGCGAAGATTTCCACATTCAGTTAAAATTCTTTTTGCGTATGAATTTGTAGAATCAATTTCTTGAAAACATTCAATGTGAGAATTTGAAAATTCTGGATATTTTTTTTCTAATTCCGATTGAATATTTTCTTTTGAAAAAATATCTGGTTTAGAACGTAAAACATAACCGCCATTTGTGGTTCCTTCAATCAAACAATTTTGTTCTCTTAAAGAATTTATTGCTTTCCAAATGGCAGTACGACTTACATCACAAATTTGTGCAAGTTTTTCTCCAGAAATAGATTTTCCGATATTTTCAGTAAGAATTTCTAAAACTTTTTCTTTTGTAGACATAAAATGATTATATCAAATTATTTTTGTTTTTTAAGCCATTTGTAAAGTTTTAAAATCAATCCTATGCGTCCAAATAAAAGCCAATAAAAAAATGCAATTGCCGCAAGAATTGGAATTCCGCAAAGAATGATAAGGAAGAAAACTTTTACAAAACCTAAAAGGAAATTTAAAAAGTTTGATAAAAAGTTAGAAAATCCGTTTTTTAAATCAGGAAAAATAAAACCATTTTCAGAATGATTTGAAGGCAGTTGCAAATTTATTGTGATTGTAGAATATTCAACTTGATTTGCAAGTCGTTTTAATCTTCCTTCCATACTATCAATTTCGCTGATTACAGAATTTAATTCACGTTCGATTTCTAATAAATCTTTTATATCTTTTGCGTTTTTTAAATAATTTTCAAGTTTTGATTTCATTGTTTTTTTATTTTGAAGACGGCTTTTCAAATCATAATATTGTTCAGAAACATCTTCTGTATTTTCTAAATGATTTAAAACTTTACCCAATGAACAAGCGGAATTCATTGCATAATCAAATTTTGTACTTGGAATTTTTATATTAAACCAAGCATTTTTTTCAGAATTGGAAGATGTTGAAATATATCCATCATAGTTAAAAACCCATTCTTCAACTTTTAAAATGCTTTCAGAAAGATTTTCAATTTCAAGACTTATATTTCCAGTTTTTATAAGTTTTTTTTCTGTCTGATTATTTTTGATTTGTACAGAACCCATTGATAAACTTTCTTCAGTTTCGACAAAACTATCTTCATAAGCAACTGAATCAGTTTTGGCATTTTGAGAAAGTCCTATTTTTTTTAAATTATTTGTTCTTGAAAAAGTTTGATTTGTTGAAGTTTTTCCACAAGAAACAAAAAAAATTGATAATAAGGAACAAATTAAAATAAATTTAGTTTTCATAAAAACTCCAAAATAATAAAATTATAATTTAAAAACTACGAATTTTTTTTGTAGTTACAGTTTTAAACTAAAAATTGATTAAATGCTTCTTTATTTTGGAGAAATAAATTATTTTTTGTGTTTTACTAAATTAAATGCAAGATTTATTATCAAAATAAAAACAAAAAGTACAACTCCTGTTGCAATTAAGGCTTCTCTGTGTAAATCTGTTGCGTATCCCATTTCTATTACAATATTTGCGGTCAAAGTACGAATTCCTTTTAAAACAGAATTTGTTAGTCTTGCTTGATTTCCTGCAACCATGATTACAGCCATCGTTTCACCAATTGCACGCCCTACTCCAAGAATTATTCCTGCTAAAATTCCAGATTTTGCCGCTGGAAGAACGGTTTTAAAAACTGCTCTTTCGTGAGTTGCTCCTAAAGCTCGAGAGCCTTCGTAATAATTTTGTGGAACTGCATTTAAAGCACTTTCAGAAACAGAAATTATTGTTGGTAAAATCATCATTCCAAGCAAAATACTTGCGGTTAAGATTGATGAACCTGTTCCACCAAAAACATTTCTTACAAAAGGAACAATCACCATAAGTCCAAAAAATCCGTATACGACACTTGGAATTCCTGCTAATAAATCTATTGCCGGTTTTATAATTTTATGAAGTTTTTTTGGACAGAATTTTGAAAGAAAAATAGCTGTCATTAATCCGATTGGTACTCCAAAAAGAATTGCTCCCGCAGTGATGTAAAGGCTTCCAACAATCATTGGGAAAATACCAAAAAGTTCGTTTCCGGGTTTCCATTTTGTTCCAAAAAGAAAATTTGTAAGTCCAATTTTATGCATTGCTGGAATTCCATTTGCAAATAAGAAAATACAAATCATCACAACTGCAAAAATAGAAAATCCTGCTGCCAACAAAAATAAAATTTCCCAAATTCGTTCTTTAAATTTTGAAATTATCATATGGAAAATTAACCATAAAAAAATAAAACATAAGTTAAGTGGATGTTAAATTTTAGTTAAGATATTTTTTTAGGTAAAATTCTTCTGAATCAATTCAATCAATTTTGTTTTTGAAAGTCCGATTTTTTTTGCTTCGGTGCAAAATTTTTCTGCCAAAAGTTCTGCTTTTTCTTGAAATTTCTGTTCAATTTCGATTTTTGGGATTTCATTTACAAAAGTTCCGCTTCCAATGACTGTTTTTATAAATCCATTTTTATCTAATTCTTCCCAAGCCATTTTTACTGGAATTACGCTGATTTTTAATTCGTTGGAAATTTGGCGGATTGCAGGAAGTTTTTCGCCAGTTTTTAGTTTTCCGCTAATGATTTGAGAAGAAATTTGATTGTAAATTTGAACATACATTGGTTCGTCTTTTTCAGAATTTAAAACTATATCCATAAAATTTTATTTTGCAAAATCTACAAATCAACTTTTTCAAATTTTTTTGCACTTGTTTTGAATGTTAAAATCCATCCTAAAACGTAAATTAAAATTCCGCAAATCAAAATTGGAATTTGTTTGATTAAACTTTCTGAATCAACTTTATCCATAATCTGAAAATATTCAATTCCAGCAACATCTTTTATCCACACTGGAAATTCAAAAATCAAATAAAAAATCCAAAATAAAACAGAAGAAATTAAAAATGGAAATCCAGGTTTTTCTGCTTTTTTGTAATATAAATTGAAAAATGTAAAATGAAAAATTGAAAGTAAAATCAGGCAAAGTCCAAAAAATGCAATGTTTCCTTCAATTCCGGCAACGTTTCCAGAAGGCATAATTTTGGTGAATAAAACTGCAAATGGAATTGAAAGCACAACAGAAAATAATTCATACGCACAAACTAAAATGCATCGCGATTTTACAATATCTTTTTTTGTGATTGGCAAAATCATTGAATATTGAATATCTTTGTTCAGTTCAGAATTGTTGAAAATGTGAAAAATGCTCAAACAAATAAAATAAAATCCGCAATAACGAGGATAACCTGGAATTAATTGCATTAAAGCAAAACCTAAAAAAAGATAATTGATTGCAGAAAGACAAAGTTTAAATTCTTTATATAAAAAGTTTTTCATATTTTCCTCTATTTTACCGTTCAATGTGAATCATAATTTCTTCAAGACTTGCTTTTGTAATTTCGCAATTTCTGAAAATTTCTTTATCGCAAGCGTTTATCATTCCTTCAAAACCAAAATTATGACTGTGAAGCCCAATGATTTTTGATTTTAATTCTTCTGTAAGTTCAGAATTTTTTCCTTGAACCAAAAGATATTTTTCTTTAAAACTTACAACATCACTTGAAGTAAGAATTTTTCCGTTTTTAATGTAAGTAATAAAATCTGCACATTTTTCTAAATCTGAAATTACGTGAGTTGAAAACAAAATTGAATTTTCGCCGTTAGAAACATAATCTTGAAAAAGCAAAATCAATTCATCGCGAGAAACTGGGTCCAATCCACTAGTTGGTTCATCAAGAATTAAAAGTTTTGCGTTATGACTCATCGCAAGTGCAATTTGATATTTTACTTTCATTCCGGCAGAAAGTGATTTTATCAATTTATTTTCATCAAGATTGAATTTTTGTAAAAGTTCTTTGTAAAGTTCATCATTCCAGTTTGGAAAAAAACGTTTTGTAACATTTGTAACAGTTTTGATTTTTTTAGAATTGTAAAATCCGTCTAAACCAGAAACAAATCCAATTGATTTTTTTATTTCAAGTTCATCAGTTTTAAGATTTAAACCGTTGATTTTTACACTTCCAGAATCCGCGTGAACAAATCCCAGCATAGATTTTAAAGTTGTAGTTTTTCCAGCACCGTTTCGCCCAATGAATCCCATAATGTAACCATTTTCCAGCGAAAAACTTGCTTTGTCTAAGCAAAAACTTGGATATTTTTTAGAAAGATTTTCAATTTCAAACGAAAACATATTCTTTTCTCCAAAGTGTGTATATTTGATATATACACTTTAACCAGAGAAGATAAATATGTCAAGATTTTTATTCAAAATACGAGCGAAGAATAATTCCTTGATTAAAATTTCCAAATCCTTTGCCAAAAATATTCATTCCGCCAACGTGTTCTGCATTTTCTTTTACACCAATTCTCACGCGAATAGAATGATGATTTTGTATTTCTAAATCTGATAATTTTACATCTGAAATTTTGCAATCATCTACAAAACTTCCTTCTTCTGTAACAAAAAAATGTTTTAAAAGTCCATATTGAGAGCCTTCAAGTTTCCACCAAAGTGGCGTAAATTTTCCTCGTTTATCACCAAAATCTCCGGGGCAAGTCCAAGTTCCTATTTCAGTTTTATTAATCCAAATTGTAATGTCTGAAGGCCAATTTGAATTTGTTCCAGGTGTTTCTGATGAAAGTTCTAAACTGATTTCCATTTTTTTTAATTTTTTCTGATTATAAAGCGAATTATTTGGAAATTTATATTCAAAACTGCCTGCTCCACACCACAAAAGTCCAGCTTTTATTCTTTCTGGTGTTAAAAATGAATCTGGAGTGTCTAACATTCCAATTATTTTTTCTGTAGAACATAATCCACAAGGAGCAGATGCTGTGCAATCTGTAAAAATTCCAATAGGCATTTCAATTTCTATAAAATTATCATTTTTTGTAGAAGTTTCTGGAAATTTTATTAAAAGTTCTCTAAAAGATGGTCTACAAAGTTTTTGATTTCCTTTTTTTGCTTTTACAGATTCTGTTTTTATTAGTTCGGCTTCTTCTAAAATTGAAATATGAGTTGCAACTGTTGATTGAGGAAGATTTAAAACTTCTGCAATTTCGTTGATGTTCAAAGTTTTTTCTCTGAGCAGATTTAGCATTTCTATTCTTGGTTGTGATGCTAACGCTTTTATTTTATTTAAATCTTCAAGAGGATTTATAATAATTGTGTTTTCAATTTTTTCCATTTTGAAATCCTAAAAATCATTCTCCAAAATTTTATTCATCGCATAAATTCCAGAAGCAGCTGCATGAGAAAGAGAATGAGTGATTCCAGAACCATCACCAACAATATACATTCCTTTTTTAGAAGAAACTTCCAAATTATTATCAACTTTTACTTCTGTGTTATAAAATTTTACTTCAACGCCATAAAGTAAAGTATCATCATTTGCGGTTCCCGGAGCAATTTTGTCTAACGCATGAAGCATTTCTATAATATCATCAAGAATTCTTTTTGGAAGAACTAAACTTAAATCGCCAGGACAAGCTTTTAACGTAGGACGGACTGTAGCACGAGCAATTCTATCTGTTGTACTTCTCTGCCCTCTTTCTAAATCACCAAGTCGCTGAACTATAACTCCACCGCCAAGCATATTTGAAAGTTTTACGATAGATTCTCCATATTCATTGGAATTATTAAAAGGTTCTGTAAAATGTTGACTTACCAAAAGTGCAAAATTTGTATTATCACTTTTTTTACCATCTTCAGAATTTGAATGTCCGTTTACAGTTACAATTCCATTTGTGTTTTCGTTTACAACAAATCCATAAGGATTCATACAAAAAGTTCTAACGTTATCTTGATATTTTTGCGTTGTATAAACAATTTTACTTTCATAAACTTTATCGGTGATGTCAGAAAAAACTTCTGCAGGAAGTTCAACTCGAACTCCAATATCAACACGATTTGATTCTGTCAAAATATTATGTGCTTTACAATAATTTTCCAACCAATGAGCACCGGAACGTCCAACAGCAAGAATTATATTTTTTGCAGACAAAATTTCATCATTTTTATTTGTATAAACTTTGAATTTATGTGGAGAAGTGATAGGCATATCTAGAAGAACATCAACAACTTCTGTATCAAAAAGAAAATCCACGCCATTGTTTGCAAGAAAATCGTGGAGAACGGACATTATTTTATAGTTGAGGTCTGTCCCCAAATGACGAACTTCTGCAGAAAGAAGATGAAGACCTTTTCTTGTACAATTTTTCTTGAGTTCAGAATCTGTAATAAATAATTTTGGATATTTTGAGTCAGTTTTTTCTGTGAGTTTTTCATTAATTTTATCGACTTCGTGCATTAAATCCATGGCTTCTTCTTTTCCGATTTTTTCCCACAAAGTTCCGCCAAATTCATTTGTGATATTAAATTTTCCATCGGAATATGCACCAGCTCCGCCTTCGCCAGACATAATTGAACAAGTTTTACATTTTATGCAAGTTGGGACTTTACCTTCGGTGATTGGACAAATTCGTTTTTCTAGAGAATGTCCTTTATCGATTATCAAAATTTTTCCTTTTTTTTCTTTTGCAATATAATTATAAGCAGCATATAATCCAGCTGGACCTGCTCCAATGATGATAATGTCGTATTTTTTTTCCATAGAAAATCTCCAAAAAGTGTTCATTTTAAAGATTAAAATATTATATAACAAATAATGTTTTTTTTGGAGATATTGCGTGATTTTATCTTAATTTGATATAATTTAAAGTCTAAACTAATTTAATTTTTATGGAAGAAAGATGGAAAAAAATTTAAAAGCAGATTTTCAATATGATGAAATGATAAAAACTCCAGTTTGGAAACTTATTACAAAACTCTCTATTCCAACTGTGATTTCGATGTTGATTACTTCAATCTACAACATGGCAGATACTTTTTTTGTTTCACAAATTAGTACAGAGGCTAGTGCTGCGGTTGGAATAGTTTTTCCTGTAATGTCAATTATTCAGGCGTGTGGATTTACTTTAGGAATGGGTTCTGGAAGTTTAGTTTCTATAAAACTTGGAGAACGCAAAAATGATGAAGCTTCTGCAATTTCTTCAACCGCATTTTATTCCGCACTTGGATTTGGAATTTTAATTACAATTTTTGGAAATGTTTTTTCTTCAACTTTTTTAAGATGGGTTGGTGCTTCAGATGCAGTTTTACCTTATGCACAAGATTATGCTAGATATATCTTTTTTGGTGCACCTTTTATGTGTGCATCTTTTGTTTTAAATAATGATTTACGTTCAGAAGGAAAAGCATTTTTTTCTATGATTGCTTTAACAACTGGCGGAATTTTAAATATGATTTTAGACCCAATTTTTATTTTCATTTTTGATTGGGGAATTAGTGGAGCTGCTATTGCAACATTGATTAGTCAGTTTATAAGTTTCTGTATTTTAGTTAGTTGGTACATAAGAAAAAAAGCTATTTGTAGTTTGAGTATCAAATATTTTTCAAAATCGCCAAAAGTGTTAGGTCATATTGTTGCAACAGGAATTCCATCATTAGCACGACAAGGAATGGCAAGTATTGCTACGATTTTATTAAATACCGCTGCGGGAACTTACGGTGGAGATGCCGGAATTGCTGCAATGTCAATTGTTACAAAAATTTGTATGTTTATTGCATCAATTATGATTGGAATTGGACAAGGTTTTTCTCCTGTAAGTGGATATAATTATGGTGCAAAACGTTATGACCGTGTAAAAAAAGCTTGGTTATTTATGGTTGTGAGCGGATTTTGTTTGATGTCAGTTTTAACTTTGGGTTGTGTGATTTTTGCTCCTCAAATTTTAAGAATTTTCCGCGATGATGATTTAGTTGTTCAAGTTGGTACAGTTGCTTTAAGATGGCAAGCGGCTTTTATGCCTTTTCATCCTTTGATTGTTGGAACAAATATGCTTATGCAATCTACAAGACATGTAAAACAAGCAACATTTCTTTCTTTAAACAGACAAGGAATTTTCTTTATTCCAGCAGTAATTCTTCTTCCTCACTTTTTTGGTTTATTTGGAGTAGAAATTAGTCAATTTGTTGCTGATTTTTTAAGTGTTTTAACTGCTATTCCTTTTTTAATTATATTTTTAAGAAAATTAACAAAAATGCAAAAAGAGGTTGAATCTTAAAATTATGAAAAATAAAATTTTTTCGATTATTTTAATTTTTCTAGGAATTTTAATTACTTCTTATGATTTTATTTTGATTGCATCTTGTCCTGGAACTTTTTGGGATAATGTTTTTTCCTTTACTCATATTTGGCTTGTCTTAGGTGCATATTTTATTTTTGTTGGAATTTACAGATTAAAAACATCTCATTCGTTTTGGAAAATTTGGAAGAAATGGATAAAAATTACTTTTGTCAGTTTGATTTCGTTTGGTGTTTTAATTTGTGTAATAAATCTTGTTTTTATTTTAAGTCCAAAAACTGTAGAACTTTCAGAATCTTCTGATTACGTAATTTTACTTGGTGGAGGAATTGATAAAAATGGAAATTTACCATCATCAGTAAAAAATCGTGTAGAAAAAACTGCAGAATATTTAAAAAATCATCCAGAAAGTATTTGTGTTGTTACTGGTGGAACTTTAAAATGGCTTCCAGTCGCTGAAGCTCCAGAATTAAAAAATCAATTAGTTTTAAATGGAATTTCCGAAGAACAAATTTTAGTTGAAGATAAAGCGTTAGATACAATTCAAAATTTTCAAAAAAGTCTTGAAGTTTTAAAAGATTTTACAGGAAAAACGGAAGAAGAAATTTTAAATAGCAAAATAGTTGTAATCACAAGTTTTTATCATTTGCGAAGAGCAGAACGCTTGGCAAAAAGAATTGGTTTTACAAATATAAAAGGAATTGGTTCAAAAACAGATTTTATAAAAATTCCTCATTCATATGTTCGTGAAATCTGTGCATATATTAAATTAAATTTAAGAATTTTATTTACCAAGTTTTAATTTTATTTTTCATTGTTTACCGCGGTGAATTGTGATAATATTTTTCTATGAAAGTTGCTATTTTTTTTGGTTCAAAATCTGATAAAGACACTATGAAAAAAAGTGCCGATATTTTAAAAGAATTTGGTGTAGAATATAAAGCGTATATTATTTCTGCACATCGTGCTGGAGCGTTACTTCATGAAACTGTTGCTCAAGTAGAAAAAGATGGTTGTGAAGTTATTATTGCTGGTGCTGGACTTGCGGCTGCTCTTCCTGGAGTGATTGCAGGTTGTACAACTTTGCCAGTAATTGGTGTTCCTTTGGAATGTGTTTCTGAAAAATCAAATGGATTAGGCGGAATGGACGCTTTGCTTTCTATTGTGCAAATGCCTCCACAAATTCCAGTGGCAACAGTTGGAATAAACAGTTCTAAAAATGCTGCTTATCTTGCAATTCAAATTTTATCAATAAAATACCCAGAATTAAAAGAAAAATTATTGGCTTTTAGAAAAAAATTAGCAGAAGATGCCAAACAAACAGGATTAAACGTAGAATTATAATTTATGAAAAAGAAGATATTGTTTATTTCATTTTTCTTTCTTTTTTCGTTTATTTTTGCACAATCAAAAAAAGATTCAGAAGATACTTTTTTTAAAGATTATGTAAGTCGAATTTGGACTGCGGAAGATGGAATTCCTGGAAATTCGATTACAGATATTTTTCAAGCTAAAGATGGATACATTTTTTTTGGAACTTATGGTGGTGTAACTCGTTTTGACGGTGTAAAATTTTTAACTTTTAATAAATTTTATGATTCTAAATATGATTTTTTATCCGCTCGTTCACTTATGCAAGATTCTCGTGGAAATATTTGGGTTGGTTCAAACGATGAAGGTGCATATTGTTTTAAAACTGATGGTGAAATTTTAAGTTTTTCTACAAAAAACGGGCTTTCTAATAATTCAATTCGTTCTTTTTGTGAAGATAAAGATGGAAATATTTGGATTGGAACTGCATTTGGAATAAATTGTATAAATCCATCCTACGAGTTAGAACAATTATCTGTTTTTTTTAATATTCCTTTAGATAATAAATTTATTGTTGTTCAACTTTATTGTGATACTGCTGGAAGAATTTGGATTGTTACACGAAGTGAAAATGGACTTTATCTTTATGAAAAAGGAAAATTTTCAGTTTATAAAGGAATAAAATCTGTAAAAAATCCGATTATTACGACAATTTCTCAAGATTCAAACGGAGCATTTTGGTTTGGAATTGCTCCTCACTACGCACTTCATATTTCTTCTGGAGAAGAAACTTTACATAATGTTGGATATGGTTCTCAAAAAGGAACAATCGTAACTTCAATTTATGAAGATTCTTCTAAAAATGTTTGGTTTGGTTTAGATAATGGAATTACAATTCTTC
Organism: uncultured Treponema sp.; assembly: GCA_964410365.1. Lineage (GTDB taxonomy): Bacteria > Spirochaetota > Spirochaetia > Treponematales > Treponemataceae > Treponema_D. Next base: position 5,746 of record CAYPGB010000025.1, on the reverse strand, counting down.
ATGATGGAAAATATTCTCATTTTAATAAATCAAATGGTCTTTCAGATAATAGCATTGTAGAAATTCTTGAAGATAAAGAAAAAAATATTTGGATTGCCACAGATCATGGTGGACTTCAAAAACTCAGTTATGGAAAATTCCAAACAGTTTCAATGCCAACAACTATAAATGTAATCGCTCAAGATAATTTTAGAAATGTAGTTTGGCTTGCAGGTGATGATGGGCTTTACTGTTATAAAAATAATGAATTCATAGAAAATGAAATCACAAAATATTGTAAAAATATTAGAATTCGTCATGTTTGTGTAACAGATTCTGGAGAATTACTTGTAAGTACGTATGAAAAACTTGGTCAATTAAAATTTAATCTTGATGGAAGTGTAGAAAGTTGGACTAAAAATTCAGGAATTGCTGGTGATAGAGTTAGAGTTGCAGAAAAAATGTCTAACGGTGATTTGTATATTGGAACAACAACAGGACTTTCCATCATAGACGCTTCATCGGGAGAAATTACAAATATAACAAAAAATCAGAAAATAGATAATGATTATATTATGTGCCTTTACGAAGATTCTGACAAGAATGTTTGGGTTGGAACTGATGGTGGAGGCATTTTTATTTTAAAAGATAAAAAAATCATCAAAACGTTAACTAAAAATGATGGTTTAGTTGGAAATGTAGTTTTTAAAATTCAAAATTTTGATGATGATAATATTTGGATTTGTACAGGTAGTGGAATAAGTCGTTATAAAAATGGAGAATTTTTTTCTTTAGATTCTTCAAACGGCTTTAATACAGATGGAGTTTTTCAATTTATTCCAGATATTTCTGGTAGAATGTGGGGAACTACAAATCGAGGAATTTTTTACGTAAAACAAAAAGATATTGATGATTTAATTGCTGGAAAAAGAACATCGATTACTCCAAAATATTTTGGTCGTCTTGATGGAATAAAGTCTGGAGGAATTACAGCAACATCACTTTCAATGCAAGATAATTTTGATAGAATTTGGTTCACTTTGATAGATGGATTTACAATTTTTGATCCTGTTCGTAATGAATCAAAAAATTCTGCTCCAAAAGTAAAAATTGAAAATATAATTGCAGATGGTGAAAATGTTGCAATAAAAGACGGAAAAGTTACAATTCCACCAGAAACAAAAAGATTAATCATAAATTATACGGGAATTAGTTTTATTTCTTCGGAACAAATTACGTTTAAAACAAAATTAGAAGGATTTGATGAAAAATTTTCGGAATGGGAAACTTCTCGTTCATCATCTTATACAAATTTAAAACCCGGAAAATATACTTTTTATGTATGTTCTCAAAATGGTGATGAAGTTTCTACCGGAATTCCAGAAAAAATTATTATTGAAAAAAAACCGTTCTTTTGGCAACGAACTAGTTTTATGATTTCTTCAATTTTAATTATAGTTTTGATTGTTGCTTTTATCATTTATTTAAAAATATTTCATTTAAAAAGAGAACAGCAACGTACAGAAAAAGTTTTTATAGAAATTATTCAAGCATTAACCGGAACAATTGACGCAAAAGATAAATACACAAACGGACATTCTAATCGTGTTGCGGAATATTCAAAAAAATTGGCTTTTCAAATTGGACTTCCAAAAAGAAAACAAAAACTTGTTTATTACACAGCATTGCTTCATGATATTGGAAAAATTGGAATTCCAGATTCAATTATAAATAAGCCAGGAAAATTAACTCCAGAAGAATATGAAATCATCAAACAACATTCTGTGATTGGAAGTCAGATTTTAAGTTCAATTTCGTCAATGAAAGAAATTGCAATTGGAGTTAGAGGACATCATGAGCGCTTTGACGGAAAAGGTTATCCGGATGGTTTAAAAGGAGAAGAAATTCCTCTAATTGCAAGAATAATTGCAGTTGCAGATGCTTACGATGCAATGACTTCCAATAGAAGTTATCGTTCTTTTATGGCTCAAAAAGATGTTCGGGAAGAAATTGTAAAAAATAAAGGTTTGCAGTTTGATTCTGAACTTGCAGATAAAATGATAGAAATTATTGATAAAGATATTGAATATATTCTTCATGAATAGAATTTGATTCAAAATTTCATCTTATCAATAGTAAAAATTAATCGGAGGATTTTATGTTGAATAAGTTTGCAATTTTGACAGATTCTTTTTGCGAATTGAGCGAAGAAATTAGAACATTTTATGAAATTGATTTTATTCCGGGGCATTTTATTGATTCAGATGGAAATCAAGGTGAATTAGATTTATCTTGGAAATTTTCTACCAAACAAGAATTTTATTCTAAAATTTCCCAAGATATTGATTTTTACAAAACTTCACCAGCAAATGTAGAAGAAATTCGTCAAAAACTTGAAATTTATGCAAGTCAAGAAATTGATGTATTTTTTGTTACAATTTCTTCTGCAATCAGCGGAACTTATAATTTTTCACTTCTTGCAAAACAACAAATTCTACAAAAATATCCTAATGCAAAAATAGAAATTCTAGATTCGCGTCGTTATGGTCATGCTCATGGATTGATGTGTGTTCACGCGTCAGAAATGCGTTCTCAAGGAAAAAATTTTTTTGAAGTTTGCAATTATTTTAAAGAAAATTTTAACAATTATCATCAATGTGGATGGCTTGATGATTTAAGTTTTGTTGCTAAGAAAGGACGAATTTCAAATTCAAAAGCGTTTTTTGGTCAATTAGTTGGAATCAAACCAATTGGTGAATTTGATGATAATGGACTAACTACAATTTTAGGCAATTTAAAAGGAGAAAAATTTGCCTTTAGAGTCTGTCTTGATTATATTGAAAGTAGCATTTTGGATGCAAAAAACCAAACAATCATTATTGGTTGTTCTCAAAGAGAAAAACAGGCTCAGCTTTTTAAAAGCATGATTGAAGAAAGGTTCCATCCTAAAAAAATTCTTATGAGTGATGTTTTTTGTGGATGTGGAATTAATGTTGGTCCAGGACTTATGAGTGCATACTACGCTGGAAAACCAATTTCAAAAGGTCTTGAAGTAGAAAAAAAATTATTTTCGGAATTAATCGAAAAAAATAAATAAAAGGATGAGTTTTAAAAAATTAAATGGTTTTGATTTTGAAAAAATGCTTGAAAATGGATTAAAAAACATTCAAAAGCATGAAAAAGAAATTAATAATATGAATGTATTTCCTGTTCCTGATGGAGATACTGGTTCTAATATGCGATTAACTTTAGAAAATGGAATAAAATCATCATTTTCTACAGAACATTTGGGAGCATATTTAGAATCTGTAAGAAAAGGAATGCTTTTAGGAGCAAGAGGAAATTCTGGAGTTATTTTATCTCAACTTTTTGCGGGAATGTCTATTTTTCTTGTACAAAAGAAAATTGTAACAATACAAGAATTTGTAAACGCGTTACAAAATGCATACAAAATCGCATATGAATCTGTAATAAATCCTGTAGAAGGCACAATTCTTACAGTTGCAAGAGAAGGAATTGAAAATTTAAAAAATCATATATCAACTTTTGAAGAACTTTTTCAAGATTATATTTTTAAAATGCAAAAATCACTTCAAAAAACGCCAGAATTTCTTCCAGTTTTGAAAGAATCTAATGTTTTAGATAGCGGAGCGGTCGGATATATTTATATTTTTGATGGAATGTATAAATTTCTTTGCGGAGAAAAATTAAATTTTCAAAATGATTTGAAAGTTCAGCTAGAAAATAACCAGAATTTTATAAAAAATGATGATTTTAATGAAAATAGTAAATTTGAAGATGGTTATTGCACAGAATTTTTACTTCAACTTTTAAAAGATAAAAAATACAATCAGAATTTTGATTTAAAAATTTTTATTAAAGAATTAGAAAAATTTGGCAATTCTTTAGTTGCAATTCAAGATGGAAAAAGAGTAAAAGTTCATATTCATACAAAAAATCCATCTCCAATTATTTTATTTGCACAAAATTTTGGAGAATTTGTTACTTTTAAAATGGAAAATATGCAAATTCAGCATAATCAACAAATTTTTTTACAAAAAGAATCTAATCAAAATTTAAAGAAAAAATCCCTTGCGATAATTTCTGTTTCGACGGGAAAAGAACTTTCTGATTTATATAAAAAATTGGGTTGCGATATTGTTCTTGAAAATGATTTTTTAAAGAATGTTTCAACTCAAAATTTTTTAAATGCATACAAAAATCTGAATGCGGAAAAAATTGTTGTTCTTCCAAATGATAAAAACATTTTTCAAACGGCAAAACAATCAATAAATTTTTCTGAAAATAAAAATATTAAAATTTTAAATAGTAAAAATATTGCAGAAGGATATTATGCTTTAGCTTTGGCAAATCTTGGAAATGATGATTATGAAAACAGAATTAACGCTATGGAAGATGGAATAAATTCGGTGGATGTAATTTCTATTGCGGTTGCTTCAAAAAATGCTCAAAATAATTCTAAAAAAGATGATTTTATTGCATTTTTTAATGAAGAATTAATTTCAATGTCAGAAAATTTTGAAAAATTAATAGAAAATTCTGTAAAAAAAATTAAAAATCTTGAGGAAAAAGAATCTTGCATCGTTTTTGAAGGTTCAGAAGCGAGTCAAAAAATGAGTGATTTAATACAATCTACATTTGAAAAAAATCTTCCAAATATCGAAGTTGCTTTTATAAAATCTGGGCAAAAAGATTTTTATTATGTAATAGGATTTTAAAATGAAAATCGAAATGATAATTTTTCTTATTATTTGCTCTCTGATTTTGGTTTTAATTTTTTTACCGCCTTTTATAATTTATAGAATTCTTCTTGTTAGAACAAAAAAATCAAAATGGCAACGAGAATGTAGTTGGACAAAAGATAAAGAACAAGTAGAAATGTTTGAAATTGGGAAAAAATGGCTGAAAACTTATGAAAAAAATCTTTTTAATGTAGAAATAAAAAGTGATGGATTTAGGCTTGTTGGAATTTATTTTGATTTTGGTTTTGAAAAATCTGTAATTATTATTGCGGGAAGAAGTGAAAGTTGTTTGTATTCTTGTTATTTTGCAGAGCCTTATAGGAAGAGTGGATTTAATATTTTGGTGATTGATAATCGTTCTCATGGAGAATCTGATGGAAAATATAATAATGTTGGCTATAAAGAATATGTTGACATTCTTGCTTGGGGAAAATTTCTACATGATAAAAAAAACAATAAATCAATTTTATGTCATGGAATTTGTATTGGTGCTGCTACTGCTTTGTATGCACTTATAAATTCAAAATGCCCAAATTATATGATTGGTTTAGTTGCTGATGGAATGTTTACCAGTTTTAGAGAGTCGTTTTATAATCATTTAGTTCTTCAACATAAGATAAAATTTCCAACAGTTCAAATTATGATGATTTTAGTTTCTATTCATTCAGGGCATAATGCATTTAAAGAAGGTCCAAAAACTTGTATACAAAATTTAGAAAAACCTATTCTTTTTTTATACAGTAAACAAGATAAATTTTCATTGCCAAAAAATGCAATAGAACTTTATGAAAAATGTAAATCTTCTAAAAAAATAATTTGGTTTGAAAAGGGAGTTCATTCGCATTTGAGAATAAATAATCCAGAAAAATATGATAATTCTATTTGTGAATGGATAGAAGAAAATTTTTATTAATTTTGGATGTTTTGCATTAAAAATGCAATCTTTTCTTTTAATTCTGTAATTTCTTTTGATAACTTAATATTTTCAATATCTTTCTGTGCAA
>CAYPGB010000024.1:0-29273 GCA_964410365.1 uncultured Treponema sp. | reverse complement strand
TTCTTTGATATTCATTACACCTCTCAACGCCAATTATTAGGTAATATATTACTTTGTATTAAGGTAACATATTACCGATTTTTCATCAATAAAAAAAGTTGGTAATATCATTTCAAAAATCTAAATGCACATTTTTCAAACTAACTCAGCGACATCGTTTGATTAGACTCAACAATATCTTTTTTTCAAACAAAAAGTAAAAAAAACAGAAAATATTTTGATTTTATTGGAATTGAATATCAAAAAAGGGCAAAAAAAAAACTTCTTAAAACAAGTAAAACTTATTCTAAGAAGTTTATGGACGGTGAGAGGATCGAACTCCCGACATTCTGGGTGTAAACCAGACGCTCGTACCAGCTGAGCTAACCGTCCGTCGTTATGTTTATATATTACTAAATTATAAAAATTGTGTCAATAAGTTTTATAAAAAAAAATAAAAAAAATATTAATTTATTACAAAATCATATCGCAATTTTCCAACAGAATCTTTATTTAAAAGTCCAACAAAAATATCATCAAAAAAAACTGCACATTTTTTTTCATTTGGAATTTCATACAAATTCTGAATATATAATTTATTTCTAATTGGACGACCATTTTTAAAATCATCACAAGCTAATTCATCAACCAAATCAAGATTTACAAATCCGCAATTTTCTGAGAATTTTTTATCAACAACTTTTACTTTACTTCGTATTTCATCTTGAAGATTTTCATCTAACTTAAATTGTTTAAAATTTATTTTTTCTTGAGAATATACATTTTGAATTGTAAAAGGTTTTAAAAAATCATAACCGGCGGAATCTTCTATTTTAAAATTACCAACTTGAGTTCTATAAAGTCCTAATAAATGTGCTGCACTATCCGCTTTTTTTCCAATATCTCTTGCTAAAGAACGAATGTACGCACCTTTTGAAACTTCAAATTCCACTAAAACTGATTTTACAAGATTATCTTCTGTGCAATCAAAATCGATAATTTTTGATTTAAAAACGGTAATTTTTCTAGGTGGGATTTCTACTTTTTCACCATTTCTAACTAAATCGCTAGCACGTTTTCCATCCACGTGAATAGCAGAAAATGATGGTGGATATTGTTCTTGTTCACCCAAAAAAGAATTTATTGCATTTATAACAACTTCTTTTTGAGGTAAAGGTGCTTTTTTTATGATATTACCTTCTGGCTCTAAAGTGTCTGTTTCTTCACCAAATTTTATAACCGCTTTGTAAGTTTTATTAAATTGAGTGATATATCCAGCCAATCTTGTAAGTCGTCCAGTGCAAACTACCAAAAGACCTTGTGCAAAACTATCTAAAGTTCCTGTGTGACCAACTTTTGTAGTGTTAAATGCTCTTTTTACATCGTGTAAAGACGAAAATGATGTAGGACCAGGTTGTTTTGCAAGAAGAACAATTCCATCCATAAAAATATTTAACTTTCCAAATTATTATTTTGAATGGATTCTTTTTCTAATTCATTTAATTTTTGAACCATATAAAATCCATCTTTCATTCCTGAATCAACTATAAAATTTAATTTAGGAAACTGTCGAATTCTTAATTTTTTTGCAATTTCTCGCTGAATAAAACCAGCAGCAGCATTTAATCCAGCAACACCTTTTGAAAGTTGTCCATCTGGCAAAAAACTTGAAACATAAACTTTTGCATATCCTAAATCAGAAGTGATTTCAACTCTATTTATACTCAAAAAAGTATTTACACGAGGATCTTTTACATCCCCGTGCAAAATTAAATGGGAAATTTCATCACGGAGTTGATCATTCAATCTCTGTAATCTATATTGTCCCATTATTGAGCTCCTTCAGAACCACTAGCAGTTACATTACGTTTAGCAGCTTCGGCTTCTTCTTCGGCAATTGTTTTTCCAAGTTTTTTTGCAACTTCAATAATTTCAAATACTTCAAGTTTATCACCAACATGAATATCTTGCCAATTTTCAAGACCGATACCACATTCATAACCAACGCTAACTTCTTTTGCATCATCTTTAAATCGTTTGAGAGAAGCAATTTTTCCTGTAAAAATAACAATTCCATCACGAACAAGATTTACGCTAGCTGTTTTTCTAACAATACCTTCAGAAACTGAACATCCTGCAATAACACCAACTTTTGGAACTTTGAAAGTATTTCTAACTTCAACTTGACCAATAACTTCTTCTTTAGTATCTGGCTGAAGCATTCCTTCCATAGCTTGTTGAATTTCTTCGACACATTTGTAGATGATATTGTATTTTCTAATTTCAACTTGTTCTTGTTCTGCCAAAATTTTTGCTTTTGGAGTTGGTCGAACATTAAATCCGATGATGATTGCATTTGAATCAGCGGCTGCAAGAGTAACATCAGATTCATTAATTGCACCTGCACTTGAATGAATTACAGAAAGACGAATTTCTCTTGTAGAAAGTTTTTCCAAAGAAGTTTTTAACGCTTCTGCAGAACCTTGTAAATCTGCTTTTATGATAACTTTAAGTTCTTTTACTTCACTATCCGCAATATCACTATAAAGAGATTCCAAAGTAGTTTTCTTAACCGCTTTTGCAGCTTCAAATCGTTTTAATTCTTGACGTTTTGCAGAAATTGCACGTGCATCTTTTTCTGTTTCTGTAACTTGGAATGGATCTCCAGCATTTGGCATTTCTTCCATACCAAGAACTTCTACAGTAATAGAAGGACCTGCTTCTTGAATACGTTTTCCGCGATCATCAAACATTGCACGAACACGACCAGAATAGATTCCTGCGACAAAAGGATCACCTTGATGTAAACAACCTCTTTGAATAATTACAGAAGAAACAACACCTCTTCCTTGGTCAACTCTAGTTTCAAGAATTTTTCCTTCTGCACGACAAACTTCATTTGCTTTTAATTCAAGCATTTCGGCTTGTAAAAGAATTGCATCCAAAAGGTCATCAATACCGATTTTTTGTTTTGCAGAAATATTAACATATTGCGTATCTCCGCCCCATTCTTCTGGAGTAAGACCATGTTCTGAAAGTTGAGTTTTAATTCTATCTGGATTTGCTTCAGGCTTATCAATTTTGTTTATAGCAACAATAATTGGAACTTTTGCATCTTTTGCATGAGAAATTGCTTCCAAAGTCTGAGGCATAACTCCATCATCTGCGGCAACAACAAGAACAACAATATCTGTAACTTGGGCACCACGTGCACGCATCATTGTAAACGCTTCGTGACCTGGAGTATCAAGGAATGTAATTTTTCCTTTTGGAGTTGTTACTGAATATGCACCAATTGACTGTGTAATTCCACCAGCTTCACCTTCTGCAACATGTGCATTTCTAATAGCATCCAAAGTTTTTGTTTTACCATGGTCAACGTGTCCCATAACAGTAACAATTGGAGGACGTGGTTTTAATTCTACGCCATCATCTTTATCACCTTCAATTACAGTTTCATCATAAAGTGATACAAGATGAACTTCACAACCATATTCTGCTGCAAGTAAAGTTGCCGTGTCAGAATCAATCGATTGTGTAATTGTAACCATCATTCCCATGCCCATAAGTTTTGCAATAACTTCACTTGCTTTTAAATTCATCTTACGAGCCAAATCTGAAACAGAAATAGTTTCCATAATATCAATTGATTTTGGAACTACAGATGCTGGAGTTTCTATTTTTTTCTTTGTTTCAAAAAGATTATCATCATATTGTTCAGCATCTTTTCTGTTATAAATCTGTTTTTTACCTTTAAACGCTGCTTTTTTAGAAGATTGTTGTCTTGACTGATCTACAGGTAAAGCAGCAGGAGCAGTTGCCATTCCAGGACGTCTAAAACCGCCATTATTTGCATTAAAGCGATTATTATTTTGATTTCTGTTGAAAGAATTTTGACCATTTCCATTTCGATTGAAATTTCCACGTTGTCCGTTATTATGTTGTCCATTATAACGATTATTATTTCCTTCACCCTTATTATTATCTCTATCGCGATTCTGCTGATAACTTTGTCTTGCTTGAGCTCCATTAAATCCGGAAGAACCATTATTTCGATTAAAACTACGATTCTGTCCATTCTGATTGTTATAATTATTTCTATAATAACCGCCTCCATTTTGACGATTATTATTTCTAGCTTTATCAGAAAGATTTCCAGCTTTTACATTTGGTCGCGAAGGATTCAATTCAAAAGTTCGCACTTTATTTTCAGTTTTTTGAGACTGATTTTCATTTGCAACTGATTGATTTTCTTTTTGAGTCTGCTCAGATTTTTTTACGACAACTTTTTTTGGAGCTTCTGTTGTAGTTTTAGAAGTTGCATTATTAGAATTCTGCATTACAGGAGTCTTCTTTTTTACAACAACTACACGTTTTTTTTCATTAGCAACAGGAGAATTTTCTTGTTGTTTTTTGTGAACTACAACTTTGGGCTTATTTTCTAATTCATCTGCCATATATTTATACTATTCCTCATCCTCTTTAAATTCAAATTCAATACCACAGTTAGGACAATGTGTCATATCAAGAGTGATTTTTGCTCCACATTCAGGGCAGAAATATTCCTCTTCTTCAGAACCATCTTCCTCTGTATTTTCACTTTGAGATTCTTGTGTTGTTTCTTCAGATTCTTCATCTTCAACAAATTCCACATTTTCTTCAATAAGTTTGTAAACTTTATCTAATTGTTCTTGAGTTACACCTTCAATATTTATTGTTTTAGCATCATAAGCATCTACAAAATCTTGAATCTGTTCAAATCCATTATTTTTAAGAAGTGTGGAAACATTTTCATCAATTCCAGGTAATTCTGCAATTGTGGCAATTTCATCATAATCCACATCATCTTTAAAGAGATTTCTAGCATTTGCAGCAACAGCACTTACTGCAGAGAAATCTATATCTTGAGCTTGTTCAACAGTTTTTACATCAATATTCCAATCACAAAGTTTATTTGCAAGTCTTACATTTTGACCTTGTCTTCCAATTGCCAATGACAACTGACTTTCTTCAACAATTGCTAATGCTTGACGTTTTTCTGCGTCCATAATCACAACTTTTTCTACTTGTGCTGGAGAAAGTGCATTTTTGATAAATTCAGCAGGATCTGTATCATAACGAAGAACATCAATTTTTTCATTTAAAAGTTCACGAATTACATTTTGAATACGAACACCTTTTAAACCAACACATGCTCCAACAGGATCAACTTCTTCTCGTTTTGTAGAAACTGCGATTTTTGTACGATAACCAGCATCACGAACAATTTTTACAATTTCAATAGTTCCATCTCCAATTTCTGGAATTTCTTTTTCCAAAATAGAACTTACAAGTTTTGGGTCGCTTCTTGAAAGAACTAATTGAATTCCTGAATTTGTCTTTTTTACATCAACAATCAATGCTTTGATGCGATCATTTTTTTCATAAAATTCAAGTTTTGATTGATATTTTACAGGAAGCATTCCTTCAATTTTTCCAGAATTTCCTAAATCAACATAAATATTTCCATTGCGTTCACGCTGATAATAACCAATAATAATTTCACCAATTTTATCTTTATAATCACTATAAAGAGAATCTCTATAAGTTTCGTTTAAACCTTGGTGAGCAGTTTGTTTTCCTGTTGAAATTGCCGAGCGATTGAAAGTTTTTGGATCTTCAAGAATGTCAATCTCATCACCTTCATCAACATCATCTCCAGCGAGTTTTTTTGCATCTTCAAGTTCTATTTCTCTTACTGGATCGTAAACACCATCAATAACCTTTTTTCTTGAATAAATAGAAACATCAGACATATCATCGTTAAATTTTACGATTGCATTTTCATCTGTTCCATAAGTTCTTTTGTAAGCTGCTTTTAACGCTCTTTCAATTGTTAGTCGTACAGAATCTTCAGAATAACCTTTTTCCTGAATCAACTGACGGATAGCTTCTGCCATTTCTGACATATCAAGCCTCCTATACCTTATAAATAAATTTTGCTTTTGCTATATTTTCATAAAGAATTGTGATTTTTTCACCATTCTCAAGTTCCAACGTTACAGATTTTTCATCTGAAGAATCAATTTTTCCACTAATCCAATCTGTTTTAATTTTATCCCAAACACGAACATCTCGCCCCGTAAAAACAGAAAACTCAGCAGCATTTTTTATATTGTGTTCAATTCCAGGACTTGTTAATTCCATTGTTGTGTCATCTGTTCCAAGTAATGCTTCTAATCTAGGAAGTAAAATTCTATGAACTTTTGCACAATCATTAACTCCCATATTATCTTGTGGATTTATAGGAGAAACTACTGCTGAAATTTTTGTTGTATTTTTAGCAGGAATAATTTTTAAATCTACTAATTTGTAGCCTAAACCTTCAACAAGAGGTTCACATTCTTTGTAATATTTAATGTCTTTGTATGATGTATATTCCATAAAACCTATTTTTATAACAAAAAAGACCCGAGCGGGAACTCGAGTCTTTTTAATATTATTATTAAACTGACTTTGTAAGTATATTTTTTTTAAGAAATAATGTCAAGTTTTTTGACAATTTTGTTATTTTTTGTCAGAAATAAGTTGCTTAGCATTTTATTTTAAGGTTAATTTTCCTTCTTTATAAACTGCAAATTTTGTATAGTTCTGTTTTTCTAACATATCATATTGAGGTCCCATTTTTTTTGCTTTTTTGATGATAGACACAATATAATCTTTTTTTAAAGTTTCAGAATCTTTTAAAACTTGAGGAAAAGAAACTGAATCATCATAAAGAATGACGCATTTTTCTTTTTCTCCAGGAATTTTATAATTTTTCTCAAGAAGAATAGAACAAATTCTTTCAAAACCAATACTAAAACCAACAGCAGGAATTTCTTGACCAATAAATTTTCCTACAAGATTATCATAACGACCACCACCGCCAACTGCTCCGTTAAAACCTTCGCAAGCAATTTCAAAAACTGCACCAGTATAATAACCTTGCCCTCTAACTAAATTTGGACAATATTTTATTTTATATCGATTTTGAGCAATTTCGGTTGCATTTTTTATAATATATTTTAAATTATCTGCAATTGAAGAATCTGAACATTTTGAAGCAACATTTTCTAAAGTAATTTCTTCATCAGATTTTACAAAATCAACTAATTTTTTGATTGCATCTTCTGGAAATTGTTTTTCTACAAGTTCTTTTTCTATTCCTTCTGCCCCAATTTTATCCATTTTATCAAAAGTGATGCAAACTGAATCCAAAGAATCTTCTGAAAATCCCATTGATAAAAGCATATTTCTTAAAATTTTTCTATCATTTATATTTATGCAAAAATCTTTAAAACCAATATTTAACATTGCTTGAGCTGTAACTTCAATAAGTTCAATTTCTGCATTTGGAGAAGAATCTCCTAAAATATCAATATCACATTGAATAAATTCGCGAAGCCTTCCTTTTTGAGGACGTTCTGCTCTGTAAACTCTATCAGTTTGAATTACTTTAAAAGGATTTTGAAGAGAATTTTTATTTGCAGCGTAAAATCTTGTAAGTGGTAAAGTTAAATCATAACGCAATCCCATATCAGAAAGAGTTTTTTCTGTAGGATTTTCTTCTGATAATGATTGAGAAAGTTTTTCTCCACGTTTTAAAACTTTAAAAATAAGATTGAGATTTTCTCCTCCATCAGATTTATCAAGATTTTCAGAATCTTCGAGAATTGGAGTTGAAATTCTCTCAAAACCAGACGCTCTATAAGTTTCCAAAATTTTTCCTTGAACATAATCACGCATTTTTTGTTCAGATGGTAAAATATCTTTCATTCCTTTTAATGCATTTACTTTCATTTATATATTTCCTTTTTATTTTGTTGATTTTGATTATACTTTTTTTTAATAAACTTTTCACCTAGAAAGAAAATCGTCAAAAGAAACGCCTTTTCCACTTTCTACATCTTTTGTCAGTTTTGCACCCAAAATTGTATCTAAAAATTCAGGACTGATTCCTGTAGATAAAATCTTTTCTGTACGTAAAACGCCAACATCATTTTCTGTGATAATTTTTCCAGCTTTTAAATCTTTCATAAAATGAAGACTTCTATTTGTTCTTCCATAATTTAAAAATTCTGATTTTGCAAGATGTTTTACTCCATTTCCCAAAACTGATTTTATTTTTTCATCACCAAATTGTTCTGCCATTTGAGATAAAATTCTTTTTTTCCCAATTTCTTCTCCATAATGACGTAAATTTGCTTCTGCTTGATGAACTTCGTGAACCATAAGAGCAAATTCTTCTGTTTCTAAAGCAACAGGATCGTCCAAACCCAAAGTTTTTTTACTTAAAGTAATATGTTTTTCAATAATTGTTCCGCCTTCCGCAATTGACAAAACTGGAACTAAAACAGGATTTAAAGAATGGTCGCTAACTCCAGTTTCTATTCCAAAAATATTTTTTAAATTTTCTACTACTTTTAAATTATATTCATCTTCCGGTGCTGGATAACTTGTAATGCAATGCAACAATGAAACATTTTCTGTTCCAAGAATTTCCAACGCTTTTTCAATATCAGAAAGTTTTGAAACGCCAGAAGAAATGATTACAGAAATTGGTGATTTTCCATTTTTTTTCTGATTTTCACGATATTCTGCTAATTTTTTTAACATTGGATAATGATTTAATTCTGGAGAAGCAACTTTTACAATATCTGGATTGATGCTTAATAAATCTTCTAAACTTTTTAGTCCAAAAGGAGAACAACAAAATTTACATTTTTTTTGATGCACAAAATCTAAACATTTTTTATAAAAATCTTTACTACATTCTAATTGTTTAAAACGTTCATAAAGTGGAATATTTCCTGTTGGAAGTTTTACAAAACCAGTATTTTTATGGAGAATTTCATCAGCATAAACCCACTGAAATTTAATTGCATCTACTCCACAAAAACTAGCAGCTTCTATCATTTCGTAGGCTTTTTCTAAAGAACCTTCGTGACTTGTTCCAATTTCTGCAATTATTGTACTCATTATTTTTCCTTCATAGAATCTGAAATAGATTGAGCCTTATATCTATTTGAATAAACAGTTAAACAAGAAGATGGAAGCCAACCAAAATCAAATTTATACCAAGTTTGATTATCACTATCTTTTGAGGTTCCTAAAACTTGGAGAATTTCACCTCTTCTTGAATGCCCTGTAATTTTTGAATTCCAATCAACTTCTTCTTTAAAAGCAACATAAGGGTCATTTATAACTGCCCAACTTACATCTGGAGATAAAGCTAAAGGATAAGATGAGTCAAAAACTATAGTTTCATCTTTTTTATTAAAACAAGACATATTTAAAAATAAAATTGTAAAAATAAATAAAGTGATAAAGTTTTTTTTATAATTTTTTATCATTATAAGTTTTCCTTTTATAAATTTTTAATTGCATTTACAACTTCTGGATAGATTTTTAAATCTGAATCAACAAAATTTAATTCTGGAATTTTTTCAATTTCAATCCATTTATAATCAGTATGTTCTGTAAGTGTAAATCTTTTTTCAAGACCATCATCGTTAAAATGAATAAAATAAACATAAAGAGCACATTTTTTTTCTTTATGAAAAAATGTACTTTCGCAAATTTTTTCTCCAACCAAAACATCTGCACCAAATTCTTCATTCATTTCTCGTTTTATGGCAGAATGTTCATCTTCTCCATCATCAATCTTTCCACCAGGAAATTCCCAGCGACCACCCATATCACCAACATTTTGTCGTTTTGCAATAAAAACTTTTCCATTTCTGTAATCAATACAAGCAACCGATTTACTCATTTTTTTTTACCTTTTTACAACTGTACTAATTTCTTTTTGTGTATTATTGATTTTTATTTCAACATCACAACGAATAATATCTAAATCCATATTTTTAAATCTAATATATTGAGTATCCTGTTTATAAAAAATTTGTTTTTCTTCTTTACTCGCTATTTGATTATCTGCATTTATAAGATACATTGTTGCAATAACATTTTTTGGAGTTTTATCTTGTGTTTTTGGATTCCAATTAAAACTCACGCTAGAATAAATGGAATCTTCATAAGCATAAGAAACAACTTCACAATCAATTCCTTCAATTTTTGCATAATTCCTAGATTTATTAAAACCTGAATAAATCCAAATCATTCCTACAAAAAAAACAATTGCAATAAAAATAAATTTATTTGAACCTGTAAAAAGAACTTTAAAACCTTTTACAGGTTTCATTTCTCCACGATAATATTTTTGAACATTTTCAGGAGCTTTTGAAATTCTTTCTTCACGATTGTAATAAAAATGCAAAGGTTGTTCGCCATCTTTTTTAATTTCTTCTACTTTTTCAAACATCTATTTTTCCAAAAAAGTTGCAATTAAATTATCAGTTCTATACCAAACAACTCTAGCTTTTTCTTTTTCAAGATATAATGCACTAATAATTCCATCATCAGAAAGTGAAATTGTATTATATAAAATATTTGAATGATTTACATCAAAATGCCTTCTAAGAATTCTTTGACTTTCATTTTGTAACATTTCAATTGTAAAACCATCAGATGTTTTTATAATAAAAAATTTCCATCCATTTTTTGTAACGCCTAAAAATTCATAAGGATTTTTATAATAAAAACGACTATAATCGACAACGACAGATTCTTCGTAAGGAGGAATTGAAATAGGATTTTCATAAATTTCATCTTCTATATTCAATGTATAAAGAATACTAGATTCATAATTTATGCCAGATTGAACTTTAGATTCATCATCAATATAAGGTGTATAATAATCAATATCTACATAAAGTTTATATTCATACAAATCTGGAATAACTTTTTTTATAGAATAATAAATATCTGACGATTCATACCCTTCCAACTTTGGAGCATCTTTATTTAAAACAGGAATTTCATACTTTAAATATCCATCTGTTGCAAACCAATAAATCATAAATCCTTCTGTAGACGTTCCAACAACCACAAGTTCATTATTATTTGTTGTATAAATATTATCAATAAAAGGAAAAGGTGTTCCTCCCGGACCTTCTTGACCAATAAATTCTATGGAAGATGCATCTCGGTTAAATTTTAAAACTGTTTGACTAAAAAGCATTGTTCCATCTTTACTTTGTTCTTGACTTTCAAAAGGAATTGTACAAACTGTATAAATTGTTTTATTAGAATCAATAGAAAGTTGTCCAGGATAATCAAAAGGATAAGAAATTGGATGATGAATACTTTTATCTTCTTTTTTTGATTTTTCTAAAAATTTTGCAGTATCAGAATCTTCATTATAAAATAAAGTGATTAAATCTCCATAAGAATTAAATTCCATCACTTTTTTAGATTCTCCATTCACAAGGTAAAAAAATCCATCTCGCATATATAAACCAAATCTAACATTTCCGACAGAATTTAAATCAGAAATACTAATTTGTTCTTCAAAATTTCCATAAGGAATTGTAAAAAGTTCATTTTCACTAATAGATTTTATTGCTCCAGATTTTGTGCATCCAAAAAAAATAAAAACAACAAATATAATTCCAAAAATATATTTCTTTTCTTTCATAATTCAATTCTAGTTTAAATGTTCAATTTTCTCTTGTCAATTATTATAGAATATTAGTAATTTTTATAGTAAGATGTATTAATACTTATTGAGGGAAATTACATGATTATTGACAAAATTCTTACTGCCATATTTGGTACACAAAACGACCGAGATTTAAAAGCATTAAAACCTATTTTAGCAAAAGTTAATGAAAAAGAGTCTTGGGCAAAATCTTTACAACCAGAACAGTTTCCAGAAGAAACTAAAAAATTTAAAGAAAGACTTGCAAATGGAGAAACTCTTGATGATATTTTGCCAGAAGCGTTTGCACTTTGTAGAGAAGCGGCTTGGCGTGTTCGTGGAGAAAGAGCTTTTGATGTTCAAGTTTTAGGTTCAATCAATCTTCATCAGGGAAAAATTACTGAAATGAAAACTGGTGAAGGAAAAACTTTAGTTGCAGTTGCACCAGCATATTTGAATTCTCTTTCAGGAAAAGGCGTTCATATTGTTACAGTAAATGATTATCTTGCAGGACGAGATTCTAACACTTTAAGACCAGTTTATGAATATTTAGGCTGTACAGTTGGAGCAATCCTTTCTGATATGGATAATGAAGCAAGAAAAGCCGCTTACAATTGTGATATTACTTACGGAACAAATAATGAATTCGGTTTTGACTATCTTCGCGATAATATGAAAATCGATTTAAA
Organism: uncultured Treponema sp.; assembly: GCA_964410365.1. Lineage (GTDB taxonomy): Bacteria > Spirochaetota > Spirochaetia > Treponematales > Treponemataceae > Treponema_D. The sequence continues at coordinate 17,042 of CAYPGB010000024.1, read as the reverse complement.
AGATAAAGTGCAACGTGGATTTAATTATTGTATTGTTGATGAAATTGACTCTATTTTAATTGATGAAGCAAGAACTCCTCTCATTATTTCTGGTGCCGGTGAAGATGATACTTACAAATATCATGAAGTTGATAAATATGTTGATGAATTAAAAGAAGTTGAAAAAGACCCTAAAACTGGAGAATATCCAGATGAAACAATGATGCTTCCTGAAGAAAGAGCAAAAATCGAAGGTGATTTTACAATCGATGAAAAATCAAAAAGAGTTTCTTTTACAGACAAAGGAATGCTCCACATAAATGATATTCTTCACAAACATAATCTTATCACCGGAAATTTGGAAGATGAAGAAAATTTTGAATACACACATTATTTTACACAAGCGTTAAGAGCTCATCTTCTTTTTCATAATGATGTTGATTATCTTGTGCGCGATGGAAAAGTTGAAATTATTGATGAATTTACAGGACGCGTTTTGGAAGGACGTCGCTATTCAGATGGACTTCATCAAGCAATTGAAGCAAAAGAACATATTAAAATTGCACAACGAAACAGAACAATGGCAACAATCACATTCCAGAATTTTTTTAGAATGTATGACAAACTTTCTGGTATGACAGGAACAGCTGCCACAGAAGCGGTTGAATTTAATAAAATTTACGGTCTTGATGTTGTTTCCATTCCAACAAATCTTCCAGTTGCAAGAATTGATGAAAATGATGAAGTTTATTTAAACGAAAAAGAAAAATGGGAAGCAATTGCAAAAGAAATTCAAATTGCACATGAAAAAGGTCAACCAGTTTTAGTAGGAACTGTTTCTGTAGAAAAATCTGAACTTTTATCACAACTTCTTACAAGAAAAGGAATTAGACATGAAGTTTTGAATGCAAAAAATCACGCTCGAGAAGCTATGATTATTGCGGAAGCTGGTGCAAAAGGTGCTGTTACAATTGCAACAAACATGGCTGGTCGTGGTACAGATATTAAACTTGGTGGTTCTCCAGAATTCAGAGCAAGAAAACGAGCAGGAACAAATGCAACTGAAGAACAATACAAATCAGCATTAGAAATAGAAAAAGAAAATTGGAAAAAAGATTATGAAGAAGTAAAAAATCTTGGTGGATTATATGTTATTGGTTCTGAACGCCACGAATCTCGCCGAATTGATAATCAGCTTCGAGGACGTTCTGGACGACAAGGCGACCCTGGACGCTCAAAATTCTTTATTTCTATGGACGACGATTTAATGCGTTTGTTTGGTGGAGAAAGAATGAAAGCTATGATGACAAGAATTGGTATGCAACCTGGCGAACCAATTGATCATCCTTGGTTAAATAAAGGAATTGAAAAAGCTCAACAAAAAGTTGAAGACAGAAACTTTGAAATACGAAAACATTTGCTAGATTATGATGATGTTTTAAATGAACAAAGAACTGTTATTTATCAACAACGTGATGAAATTCTTGCAGATAAAACTCTTTCTGAACGCGTTATGAACAATGCTAAAGAAACTGTAGAAGATTTCTTTACTCAATATGAAGCAAATTATAAACATAACAAAAAAGATAATTCAGCAATTTATCAATTATCAGAAAATATAAAAAATACTTTTGGTTTTGCTCTTCCTACAGAAAATCTTACAAAAGATGCAGTTTTAGCAGCACTCCAAAATGATATTACAGAAAAAGAAACTCTTGCTGGAAAAGAAAATCTCAATATGTTTATTCGTTATCAATATATTCAAATTATTGATAAAAAATGGTTAGACCAACTTGAAACTTTGGAAGGTTTACGAGAAGCAGTCGGACTTCGTTCTTATGGTTCAAAAAATCCTCTCACAGAATATAAAATTGAAGGATTTAATATTTTTGATGAAATGCTTTCTACAATTAGAGATACTGTTATGTCGAGAGTATTTAAAGTAAAAATTCAACTTTCCCCAGAAGCAGCAGAACATAGAAAACAAATGCTAGAAGCACAAAATAAAAATATGAATGCACAACATAATGAAGCTCAATCTATAAGTTCTCAAATTGCACAAAATGAAGCACAAAATTCTGCAAAATCACCTTTTAATGGAAATATGGCTAGAAGACAAGCTTCAAACGGAGCAATGCAACAACATACACAAGGAGCAAATGTTACTGTTCGTAGAACAAGTCCAAAAGTTGGAAGAAATGACCCTTGCCCTTGCGGAAGCGGAAAAAAATATAAAAACTGTTGTGGCAGATAAAATTATCGGTGGCAAATAAAAAAAAAGTTCATTGAGAAAAAAAATCCCAATGAACTTTTTTTTTATCTAATTCTTGCCATTCTAGAAAGTGGCCAAAATCTGAAGATTGGTTTTCCAATTATATATTTTTTGTTAACATATTGTGGTTCTAAGATTGATTGATAAGTAAAAGACATTGAATCTTCAGAAGTTAAATTTGTAACAAAATAATCATCAGAATGACGTAAATCCAAAGAATTAAATCTATTATCACCCATCATAAAATAACAATTTTCAGGAAGATATTGAGGATTTCCATCATCATCACAAGAAGGAAAAACTTTCATATTTCTACTATCTAAAAGAAATTGAACATACCAAACAAGATTATTTGCTTTTATCATATTTTCAACCAAAACTGAATCAGAATTCCACAAAGATGAGCTTACACTATTACGAATTAAATCTGCATAACGAACAATCATATTTCCAAAACAAATTTTCGTCATAACATTTAACTTAAAATTTGATTCTTCATACATATCGCGGACATTATTTTTTGAAGAAATCCAAGATGTCATAAATTTTTCAAACCATTCAATTCCACCCTTTTGAGTAAGAATTTTTTTAGTTAAATTTTGAAGATTATTATTTGCAAACATCTGATAAATTTGAAGAGAAGGTTCTGTAAAATCTTGTGGAGAATCTGGCAAAGAAACAATTGCTTTTAAATTTTCAACTAAATTCTGAGCATTATACATTGCAATATTTAAATCATAATTTCTTCGTTCTTGTTCAATTTCTAACATTTTAGAATAACCTTCTTTTGCGGAAGAAACGATTGCTTTTGTATTTGTTCTTTGTCCAAGTTGATTATATTGTTCATTCATTAATGATAAAGGATAAGTTTGAACATTTTGATATAAATCAGATTTGATAGAACTTAAATCCCAACAAGCATATTTTTCATCCATTTTTGAAGGGAGCCATTCATCACTATCTTTTGTTCTTGTATATAAAACGCCATCTTGCATAACAAGTTGCTCACCTGGTAAACCTGTAATACGTTTTACAAGAGGGTCTGCTTTTGGTTCACCTTTTTCATCACGATTTAAATTTACTTGCATAAGAGTGAGCATATAAACTAATTGAGAAGCAACACTTTTTACTTCAGATTTTCGGTCAATTGTGTAATGAGGATTTCTTAAAACAATTGTATCTCCACGTTTATATTTTCTAAAATTTGGAAGCCCAATATCTGTTAATGGAAATTTTGGTCCGCAATCAATTTTAGAAACTGCAACTCTATCTTTTATTAAAAAAGTTGGCACCATTGATTCGGATGGAATTGTGTAAAGTTGAAAAATAAAAATTTGAACAAGCATAACTGTACACAAAGCCCAAACAATTGCATCAACCCAATCTACAATTTCGTAAAAAAATCTAAAAATTCCTTTTGGTTTTTTAAAAGATGGTTGAATTTTCCAATTTTCTGTAAGTTGCTTAGAACGTTTTTCATTCATCATTCTTGTAATCATAAGAGCACAAACAAAAATGACAATCCACAAAAGAACTGTAACTAAATCATACCAATAAGGTGTTCCAAACTGCCCTGCTCGCCGAATAATAAAAACAACTAAAAGAACATACGGCAAATAAGATGTCATTTTTAAAACTGGAATATAAAATTTTCCATTTGTTTGTTTTTTTATTTTAAAAAAGAATAAATAAGCTAAAATTCCAGTAAAAATTAAACTTAACGGAAAAGCTAAAAGTGAAATATCTGCATGAAAACTTAAATTAAAAAAGGAAAATAAAGTTGCTGCACAAAGTTCAATGTAATTTGTAATTAAAAATCTTTTAAAGGTATTTTTTTTATCTGTATTTTTATTCATAAGTTTAATGTATCAAAATTAATAAAGTTAGTGAATAAGTAGAAAACGTGAGAAATTATTTTTTAATTGAAAACAAATTTTTTCTAAATTTTCAGAACGAATTTTTGCAAATTCTTCATAAATTATCATAATTTCCGAACATAAAGTTTTTTCTTCACCTTTTAAAAATTGAAAAGGTGCGTCCGTTTCGCAAAGAAGATTTTCTAAAGGAAGATTTTTTGCACACAAAATTACATTTTTATTATGATTCATCATCTGTTTTCCAAAAGAAAAAAATGCATTTATATTTCTTTTTAAAAGCGAAAATGCTTCTTGTGAACTTCCCATAAAACTATGAAATAAAACTTGAGGAACTTTCTTCAATAAAAATGCATATTCAAAAAGTTTTTCATTTGCTTTTCTACAATGAATTACAACTGGCAGATTATATTTTATTGCAATTTCTAATTCTGTAATAAAAATTTCTTCTTGAATTTCCTTATGATTTTTAAATTCATCTGAAAAAAAATCAAAACCAATTTCTCCAATTGCATTTAATTTTTTATCTTTACAAAGTTCTTCCAAAAAAGAAAGATTTTCTTGAACATTGATAAAACCTAAACTTTGTGGATGAATTCCATAAGACAAAAAAAACTGATTTTTTGGAATTTTTTTCTTTGCTTGAAATTGCAAACTCCATTCATCTTTTGAATGAGCACAAGAACATCCACACCAATTTTGAGAAAAAACATCAAAACTTTCTTTTTTTAGAGAATCTGCATAATGAAAATGTGCATCGCAAAAAAAATTATGATTTTTTTCTAACATATTTTTTATTATATCCGAAAATAAATTAAGAGTGAAAGATAATCTATTTTTATCTTTACGAAATTTTTTATAAATCAATTTTAGAGGGGAAAAATGAAAAAATTCACGCTCAAAAGTATTGGAAAAAACACTGATTATATGACAATCATTCGAGAATTAGAAGATGGCTTTGTAGTAAAAATTGTTCGCGATATGGACGGCTACAATGATATAAAAACTGATTATATCAGCAAAGAACTTTTTGACAGTTGCGTAAGAACTGGTTATCTTACAGAAATAAAAGAAAAAGTTGCAATTGGTGCTTAAATTAAAATAAATTTTTGTAAACAAGGTTTTTTGCCTCTTGAATTCTTTCTTCTTTAGAACCTTGTTTTAACCAATTTATTTTTACGCCGTTTCTTTCCATAAATCTAAACCAAGTTTCTTGCCTTTTTGCAAATTGACGAATTGCAATAAAAAGTTTTTCGGTCATTTCTTCTTTTGTTTCTATCTTTTTTTGTAAAAACAACGAACAATATCGATATTCTAAACCTAATTTTTCCAATCTTTCCCAAGAAATTCCACTTTGGTGAATTGAAAAAACTTCATCAATCATACCTTCATCAATTCTTTCTTTTAATCGTTTATAAATATTTTCCCAAAGCTCTTGTCGTGGAAGAGTCATTCCAATTATAAAAGGTTTTATTTCAGGACGATTTACAGACGTTACATCAACTCCATTTTTTTTTGCTTCTATAATTTCTAATGCTTTTATCACACGATTTTTTTCTAGTAAATCACTTTTTTGATGTAAATTTGGTTCTTCTTTTAACAATCTTTCACACAAAACTTCTAAAGGCAATTTTTCAAGTTCAGAATGTAATTTAGGATTTTCAGGAAGCATAACTAAATTGTAATTTCGTATGACAGAATCAAGATACATTCCAGTTCCGCCAACGACAACTGGAAGTTTTTTTCTATTTTGTAAATCTTTAAAAACTGCGTAAAAATCTAATTGATAATTATAAACATTATATTCTGCTGGCAATTCAACAATATCAATTAAATGATGAGGAATTTCTTTTTCTTGTATGATGTAATCTTTTAAATCTTTTCCAGAACCAATATCTAAATGTCTATAAGTTTGCCTTGAATCTGCAGAAATAATTTCTCCATCAAATTCAAAAGCAAGATTTACTCCAACAGAAGTTTTTCCAACCGCAGTAGGACCTAAAACAACTACACAATTATAATTTTTCATAAAAATCCTAATTTACTTTACAAATTATACATTTTAAATACTCAGATTTTGGATAGCCTAAAAGAACAGGATGATCCGGTCCTGCTCCTCTTTTTTCAAGAATCTGTACTTTTTTGTGAGAATCCATCGCTGAATGCATAATCATATCACAAAACATTGAAGTTTCCATAAAATATGAACAAGAACAAGTTACTAAAATTCCACCTTTTTTTAACAAACGCATTGCACGAAGATTGATTTCTTTATAACCGCCATACGCTTTTTCTATCATTTTTGCAGATTTCGTAAACGCTGGAGGATCAAGAATGATTACATCAAATTTTTCATTTTCTGATTCATATTTTTTTAATAAATCAAAAACATCGGCACAAACAGCTTTCATATTTTTTTCTGCATGATTGAGTTTTATATTTCGATTAACCATTTCTACAGCTTCTTCAGAAATATCAACAGAAATAACTTCTTTTGCACCATTTTTTACAGCGTTTAAACCAAATGCACCTGTATGTGTAAAAGTGTCTAAAACTCGTTTTCCTTTACAAAAATTTGCAGCCGCAATTCGATTGAATTTTTGGTCTAGAAAATAACCAGTTTTTTGACCGTTTGCAATATCAACTTCAAGTTCTATTCCATTTTCAAGAATTGTAAAAATTTTATCTTCATTAAAATATGATGAATTTTCACTTGCAAGAGGAAAATCTTCTTTTTCTAAATCTAAAAAACCAGAAACAAGAGGAAGACCTTCTTTTTCTCGAACAGAAACATCAGAACGTTCATAAATTCCAGTTGGATTACAAAATTTTACAAGTGCATTTAAAATTTCAGTTCTAAAAATTTCACAACTCATTGAAAGAAATTGCACAACCAAAATGATTTTTTTATCATCTGTACAAAAACGTTCACATATAAAACCTGGTATAAAATCTGCTTCGGCAAAAACAAGTCTAAAAGAATCGTTTTCTGAATAAAAATTTTTACGAAGATTATAAGCGTCAGATATTTTTTCATCATAAAATTCTTGCGGATTTTCTAAAATTTTATCTGCATGTTCATTTCCAATAATTCTAACTGTTATTTTGGAATTTTTATTAAAAACACCAGTTCCTAAAAATCCTCCAGATTTTGAATAAATTTCTACTACAGAACCATTTTTTAATGAACAAACATTTAAATTTTCATTTTTCCATTCAGATTTTTCATCTTCCCTAAATTTTAAATGTGAAATTTCATTATCAAAAACCCAAGGATAACCTTGTTGAATTTCTTTTTCTTCATTTTTATTTAAAAATACACGTGGAAAATTATTTGTACTCATTTTTTTATCCTATATTTTTTGTAATTTTTTTTAAATATATTTTTCCCAAAGTTTATATAAATCATCTGCACAAGTAAAAAGCTCTGCATTTATTCCAAGAGAACGAGCGGCTTCTACATTTGAAAGTTTATCATCTGTAAAAAAAGTTTCTTCTGGAGAAAAACCTTCTGCATTCATAATCAATTTCCAAAAATTAAGATTTGGTTTTACTTCTCCAATTTTGTTTGAAGCATAAGTTTGATGAAAATAAGAATAATCTCCGCGTTCAAGATGATTTTCCCAATGACTTTGACACGTATTTGTTCCACAAACAACTCTATGTTTGATTTTCAATGCATTTATTAAACGTAAAGTATCTTCATTTAAAATAGGATGAAAATAAAGTCTAAATAAATCATTTAAAACTGGCTTTATTTTCATTTTTTTTGAAATTTTATTAAATTGATTCCAAAATTCTTGTGATTCAAGTTTTCCTTTTTGAAATAAATCCCAAATATCATCACCAAATTTATCTTTTTTTTGGTTACAAATTTCAAAAAATTGTTTTTCTGAAATTCCAATTTCTTTATAGAAAGATTCAATTTTAAAAGTTGAAGTTAAAACTCCACCCATATCAAAAATAAAAAGCATTTAATTCTCCAAAATTGTCTTTTTTTTATAAGTTTGTTTTATTTCATTTAAAAATTCAGATGATTTTTTTATATAATCTAATTGGTCATAAGCGTTAAAATGTTCAATTGCAAAGTAATCATCATATCCTGTGTCTAAAATTTTCAAAATTAATTCTTTTATTGGAAGATAACCAAAACCGGTTGGAACAGAAGCAAGACCTTTATTATTTTTTAGATTTATGCCATTTTCATAACCGCGGTCTTTACAATGAACATGAGAAATAAAATCTTTTAATTCGTCAAATGCATCTAAAACATTTTCATCACTAAAAGCAAAATTTCCTAAATCAAAAGTGCATTTTAAACCTGGAATTTTTGTAAAAAAGTTTTTTAATTGAGAAATTTTTGCACACGGTGATTTTTCATTATCAAAATCTTCAAGCGTAACTGTGATATTTTTGGAAGATGCAATTTCTACTGCTTTTTTTAAAAATTCTTCTATTATAAATACATTTTTATTTTCTTCTAAAAAAGGAGGAACAATCAGAATTTTTTTTGCACAAACTTTTTCTGACATTTCAATATGATTTTTTAGTTTAGAAAAATCTTCCATATCAGACCAAGAATAAAATTCATAAATACAAGAAATTTCAAAATTATATGATTTTAGTTTTTCAAAAATCGAAAAATCATTTTTTAATTGAGAAAAACAAATTTCAATTCCAGCTATTCCAGATTTTCTTACAAAAGAAAGAATTTTTTCTTCATTTTTTTTAGATTGTTCTACGGCTTCTTTTATATGTTCATAAAAAATAGAAAATTTCATCATTTTACCTCACAACATTCCAAATACTTTTTAGATTTTTCAGAATTATTAAGATAGTAAACTGCATTTTTTATTATTTTTTGAATATTTTCATCATAATAAATTGGATATTCTTCGTGTCCTGGCTGAAAATAAAAAATTTTTCCTAAACCGCGAGTCCAAACGCATCCACTTCTAAAAACATAGCCATTGGAAAAATGACCTAAAAAAATAAGTTCTTCTGGAGTTGGAATATCAAAATATTCACCATACATTTCTTCTTTAGGAAGATTTATACATTCTGGAATATCTTTTGCAATTGGATGAGAAGGCATTATGCACCAAAGTTTTTCACTTTCATCATGCTTCCATTTTAAAGTCATTGAAGTTCCAAGAAGTTCTTTTATTGGTTTAGAAAAATGTCCGCTATGAAGAACGAGAAAGCCCATTCCTTGTAAAACATATTTTTTGATTCGGAGAGAAACTTTATCTAAAAATTCATCTTGTTTTGCATGACTCCAAAAAATTAAAACATCAGTTTGTGAAAGAATTTCTTCTGTTAAACCATGTTCTTCTTCATCAAAAGTGCAAGTTCTAACAAGAAGATTTTTATCTTTTTCCAAAAATTGTTTTATACATCCGTGAATTCCATTTGGATAAATTTTTCGTATATTATCATAAATTTGTTCATGATAATTTTCGTTAAAAATTGTTACTTTTATCATTTTTTATTCCAAACACAGTTTTTCAAGTTCTTCTATATTTTGACAGATAAAATCTGCACCGCTTTTTTCAAGTTCTTCTTTTGAGCCATAACCAAATAAAACTCCACAAGATTTTATTCCATTTTTCTTTGCACCAAGAACATCATGTTTTCTATCTCCAATCATAAGAATTTTTTCCTGTGGAGGATTTTTGCATTTTTTGAGAGCATACAAAATCACTTCTGATTTTTCACTTCGAGATTCATCCATCAGACTTCCGCAAATAAAATCAAAATATTTAGAAAGTCCAAAATGTTCTAAAATTTGCAATGCATAAAATTCTGGTTTTGAAGTTGCAACAATAAGATGTTTTTGATTTTTTTTCAATTTTTCTAAAAGATTTTTAATTCCTGGATAAACTGAATTTTCAAACAAACCTTTTGTAGAAAAATATTCACGATAGATTTTTACACCTTCTTCTGCTTTTTTATCATCAAATCCAAAATTATTTTTAAAAGTTTCAATCAGTGGAGGACCAATAAAAGTGCAAAGTTTTTCGTAAGAAGGAATTTCCATTCCAAAATATTGATAAGCATATTTAAAAGAATTCGTAATTCCTAAAGCAGGATTTGTTAAAGTTCCATCCAAATCAAAAAGCAAATATTCAAACATAAAAATATTCTATCATTTTTTTGAAAAATAATGAATTATGTACTTTTATATAATGCAGATAAAAGAATTCTGTCGTTTTCTATCTGCATTATTATTTTGTTTTTGAAAAAATTATCCAGCGATTAAAGGAACAATAGAAAGAATTATTCCTCCAATTATTACAGAACCTATTTGTCCAGAAACATTTGCACTTACAGCATGCATTAAAATAAAATTTTGATCATCATCTTCAAGTGCGATTTTTTGTACAACTCGACTTGCCATTGGAAAAGCAGAAATTCCACACGCTCCAAGCATCGGATTGATTTTTTTTCCTTTTGGGCGGAAAAGATTTATTAGTTTTGCAAAAAGTAAACCACAAGCAGTATCTCCAATAAAAGCAATTAATCCTAAAATCATAATTAAAAGAGTTTGCACCTGAATAAAATTTTCTGCTCGCATTGACGAACCAACTGTTATTCCAAGTAATAATGTTACTAAATTTGAAAGTTCATTTTGTGCAGTTTTAGAAAGTTTTTCAAGAACTCCACATTCACGAATTAAATTTCCAAACATTAAAAATCCAATCAGAGGAGCTGCAACAGGAACTAAAATACCAATTATCACTGTTAAAAAAATTGGGAACGCAATAACAATCCATTTTGGAACGGTAGAATCTTTTGCGTCTACATGAATTTGTCTTTCTTTTTTTGTTGTAAGGAGTTTTATAACAGGAGGCATAATAATTGGAACTAGCGACATATAAGAATACGCAACAACGGTGATTGGTCCCATAAGATTTGGTGCAAAACGAGAAGTTACAAAAATTGAAGTTGGACCATCCGCTGCTCCAATTACACCAATACTTGCGGCTTCTTTTATAGAAAATCCAAAAAATTTCCAAGCAATAAAAGCTGCAATAAAAATTCCTGAGTGAGCAACAATTCCAAAAATCAACATCCAAGGACGTTGTAAAAGAGGACGAAAATCTATCATTGCACCAACACCAATAAAAATAAGTAATGGAAAAAGTTCAGTCATAATTCCACATTCAAAAAGGATTTTTAAAGCACCATCTGTTCCAGCATGTTCCCAAACCACATTTAAAGGCAAATTTACAAGAATTGCACCAAATCCGATTGGTAAAAGTAACATTGGTTCATAATTTTTTACAACAGCAAGAATGATTAATCCAATTCCAACTGCATACATTACAAGTTCTTGCCAACCAATCGCTCTTAAACCTTCTGTAAAATAAAGTAAAACTTGTTCCATAAAATAAAACCTCCACATTTAAAGATGACAATTACACTGTCATTCTAAAATTCGATAAAAACCAATGTCATTATTGACATAGTAAAATCTGTCATTATCGGGCTTGACCCGATAATCAAAAAAAAAGACCTTTTGCCTGTCGTCCCAAAAAATAGGAAAACAGGCAAAAGGTCTTGTTTCTTCAAAATTGAAGCCACAGAACCAGACTTTTAAAGTCGGTTGTTGATTCTGAGGAAGTAACTACTCCCCTTTTGCATATATTCTTTTTGCAGAATACAAAAAAAAATTATTTGCGTCAAGAAAGTGGAGATAATCGGATTTGAACCGACGACCCTTTGATTGCGAACCAAATGCTCTACCAATTGAGCTATATCCCCAAGTTTTTATATTCTATGATTTTGTATTTTTATTTTCAAGTAGAATGTAATTTTAAAAAATTACCCATTGAGTATTTTGCAAAAAAACTGTTATAGTTTGAATTAGGAAATGCATGTTTCCACATTTTTATTTTTTGGGAGGATTTTATGCCCGACGGCTCCATACCCTTGTTTATTTCTCTTATAATTCTTATTTCTTTTTCTGCTTTGTTTTCTGCAACAGAAACCGCTTATACTTGTGCAAGCAGAATCAAATTAAAATCACTTTTTTCAAACGGAAATAACCGTGCAGGAAAAGTTCTTAATCTAACAGAAAATAATTACGATAAACTTTTAAGTACAATTTTAATTGGAAATAATATCGTAAATCTTTCAGCTTCAACAATTTCAACTCTCCTTTTTGCAAAACTTTTAATCAATTCAACAATTAATTCTTCAGTTGTTTCTACAGTTGTGATTACAATTTTAGTTTTAATTTTTGGAGAAATTACACCAAAATATATTGGAAAAGCGTGTGCAGAAAAATTTGCAATGTTAGTTTATCCAATCATAAAAATTTTGATTTTTATTTTTTATCCGTTAAATACTATTTTTTCTTGGTGGAAAAAATTAATCACAAAAATTTTTCACTTTGATGCAAAAAACGTAATTACAGAAGAAGAAATCATCACAATGGTGGAAGAAGCTGAAGAAGATGGAACAATCAAAGAGCATGAAACAAATCTTATTCGTTCGGTAATTGAATTTGATGATCTTGATGCAGAAGATATAATTGTTCCTCGTGTAAATATTTGTGCGATTGAAAAAACTGCTTCTAAAGAAGAAATAAAATCTCAATTTGAAGAAAACGGTTTTTCACGCTTACCAGTTTATGATAGCGAAATTGATTCTGTAATTGGAATTTTACACGAAAAAGATTTCTACAAAGCGTATTATGCAAATCTTCCAATTGAAAAAACAATCACAAAACCTTTTTTTGCAAATGGAAAGATAAAAATTTCAAAACTTCTTTTAAAAATGCAAAAAGAACGTTCTCACATGGCAATTATTTTAGATGAATATGGTGGAACTCTGGGACTTGTTACAATGGAAGATATTCTTGAAGAACTTGTTGGTGAAATTTATGATGAACATGATAATGAAATTTGTTCAATAAAACCTTGTGATGAAAATTCTTATATTGTATGCGGAGAAACTCCTGTTCATAAACTTTTAAAATTTTTTGACATAAAAGAAGATGATGATATTGAATCAAATACAATAAGTGGATGGATTATTGAAACTTTAGGAGATTTTCCAGATGTTGGATGTAAAATTCTTTTTCATAATAATATTGAATTTGAAATTCTTGAAACTGGTGAAAATACTGTCAAAAAAATAAAAGCAATTTTATTATAAGATAATGACTTTACTGTGTGTTGGGTGATGCTCTCGAAACCCGACACGTGAATCCGCTGTTTTAGATTGCCGTATCAAGTACGGCAATGACAGTTTATTTCAGGTCACGCCCGACAATGACAAAAATCTTTAAGTCAACAATGAAAAAAGGAGTATCGGGTCACGTCTTCGACGTTTGCGAAGCAAAATCAGTTAAAATACAACACAAAAAATATATATTTCTTAATTTTAGAAAATCGGGCAAAGGATTGTAGCACCGCCGAAGGCGTTCGGAAGCGTTAGCGGACGAATGAAGCGAAAGCGGAAGTGCGAAAAGCCTGTTTTTTTGCAAAGCAAAAAATGCCTCCAGAAATTAAAAATCGAAAAGATTTGGTTGTTCAGGATTTTCTTCTTCAAAATAAGAAAGATAACGAAAAATTTCATCTGGATTATGTTTGATTTGATTTTCTTCGCAAGTTTTATGAAATAATTGCATAAGTTTTTTAGAATTTGGACTTGAAATTTCGTATTGATTTCCATAAAGAGTTTGATATTTTTCTTTTAGACCGGGAAAATATTGTGTAAGTTTTTCATAAAAATATTCTCGATTTCCTTCTCTAAGAGTTAGCCCCATTCCAAAACAAATTATTCCGTAAACTTTTGCTTCTATACACATTTTTAAAATGGCAGAAATATTTTCTTCTGTATCGTTAAGAAATGGCAAAATTGGCGAAAGCCAAACAACTGTAGGGATTTTTTCATCTCGAAAGATTTTTAATGCTTCAAAACGTTCTTTTGTTGTGCTGACATTGGGTTCGATAATTTTACAAAGATTTTCATCTGCGGTGGTAAGAGTCATTTGAACAACACATTTTGTTTTTTCGTTTATTTTTTTTAGAAGTTCTAAATCGCGGAGAATTCGTGTTGATTTTGTCTGAACAGCAAGTCCAAATCCGTATTTATAAATAAGTTCAAGTGATTTTTTTGTATTCTGGATTTTTTCTTCAAGATGCAAATAAGGGTCTGTCATAGCACCAGTTCCAATCATACATTTTTTTCGTTTGCGTTTTAGTGCATTTTCCAAAAGTTCTATTGCATTTTCTTTTATTTCAATATCTTCAAAATTGTGATTGATTTGATAACATTTACTTCTTGAATCACAATAAATACATCCATGAGAACATCCACGATAAAGATTTATTCCATTTTGATTTGAAAGAATTCCCTTTACTTTTACAAAATGCATTTTCTTCCTTTACGCTAAATCTACAATTGCACGGCGGAATAACAAATCTTCTCTTTCTTTTTGAGTTTTCTTTGTAAAATCTGAATTTGAATTAAATTCTTCGATGAGTTGAGAAAGCTTTTGTTCAACTTGTCTTTTGTCATATCCCATAGAAACAAGAGAATTTACAACATCAGAATATGGAGATGATGACGGAATTCTTATAACGGTTTCGCTTTCTGAAAATTTCAATTTGCCTTTTAAAGCGAGCATCATTTTTCCAGCAGTTTTCTTTCCAATTCCAGGAATTTTTTCTAACATTTCTAAATCACCACTTTCTAAAACATCCATTAAACGCCCACTAGAAACGGAACTCATAATTTTTAAAGCACCTTTTGGACCAACTCCATCAACTTTTAAAAGATTAAAAAAAAGAGAACGTTCATCATCTGTTGCAAAACCGTATAAACTCATAATCTGCTCTGTGTGTTGAAGCCAAGTATAAATTTTAGTTTCATTGCCAACAGGAGGAAGCATTTCTAGATTTGAGTCGGGCATACAAATATCAAATTCGATTCCATTATTTTCGAGAAAAATCTGTTTTGGAAATTTTCCAGTTATCACACCTGTAATTGAATTAATCATAAATCTATTTTACTAAAAAAATATGTAAGAATATATATTTTGTTTGATATTTTTGAAACAATTCTAAACTATATAAAATCTTTCTTTTCAAAAATTTCATTTATTGCAATTTTTAAATTTTCTTTTGTATGAGAAATTGCATAATCTAAATTTTGATTTTTATTTATTTCGTAAACTTTTACATTTGGCGGAAGGATTAAATCATCTTTTTTATTTCCACATAAAACTAAAACTGGACAATTTTTTGCACGATTTATAATTTCTCCGACAGTTTTTCCCATCAAACTTTGTGAGTCGAATTGACCTTCTCCAGTAATTATTAAATCACAATTTTCCAATTTTTTTTCAAAATTAGAAAGATTTAAAACTGTTTTTATTCCACTTTTTAATTCTCCTTTAAAAGCAGAAATTACCGCAAAACCTAAACCACCTGCCGCTCCAGAACCTTTTTCCATAGAAAAATCTTGTCCTAATTTTTTTTGAAAAAGATTTTTTATGTGAATGCAACCTTTTTCAAGTCTTTCTATCATTTTTTCGTCTGCACCTTTTTGTTTTGCAAAAATTTTAGAAGCACCCTTTTCTCCGCAAAGATGATTTTCTACATCACACAAAGCATCAATTTTTGCACCAACTAAACGTGGGTACATTTGTGAAAAATCAAAATCTTCTACTTCACAGAGAGTTTTTCCTGTTGGAACAAATGAAATTCCATTTTTATTATAAAAACATGAACCTAAAGCCGCTAACATTCCAAGTCCGCAATCGTTTGTACTACTTCCACCCAAAGTTAAAAGAATATTTTTTGCTCCATAATCAACTGCAAAACCAACCATCTGACCAACACCATAAGAACTTGTATTTTCAGGATTTTCTCTTCCTTTTATTAAATTAAGTCCATTTGATAAAGATGATTCAATGATTGCGTTTCGTCCGTTATTATAAAATCCAATTGGAACTACAATATCTTCATAAAGAGAATTTTGAACAAAACATTCAACTTTTTTTCCATTTACAAAAGATAAAACAGAATCTAAAGTGCCTTCGCCACCATCTCCAATTGGTATTGAAGTAATTTCTACATCAGAAAAAATATTTTTTAATTCATCTTCTATAATTTTGCAAATTTCAAAAGATGATAAACTTCTTTTAAAAGAATCTGGAATAACTAAAATTTTCATAAAATTTCTCCACTATAATGAAGATGTGTGATTGCTCCGGCTAAAGCATCTGCGGCATGGTCTGGTTTTGGAAGAGTTTTTAATCCAAGTAATAATTGAACATATTTTTCCACAAGAATTTTATCTGCACTTTGAGAACCTGTTACCGCTTGTTTTATTTGCACAGGACGATATTCTCCAAGTTTTATGCAATTTTGAGCGAGTAAAAGAGTTACAACACCACGAGCTTCACTAACTCCCATTGCTGATGAAACATTTTTTGCAAAATATAAAGTTTCCATTCCAGCTTCTGATGGACGAAATTCATCAATAATTGCGGAAAGTCGATTATAAATAGTTAAAAGGCGTTCTCCATGAGGAGAATGAGGTTTTGTTGTGATGCAACCATAACTTACCATTCTATAACGACCATTTACAAAATCTACAATTCCAAAACCTGTATTTGCAAGACCTGGGTCAATTCCTATAACGCGACGAATAGAAGAGTTTTTTACTGAAATAACATTTTCTGAACCCGGTAAAGATTCAAAATTATGATTTGAATTTAACATCAAAAATGATTATAGAAGATTTGAAAAAAGATAGCAAAGATTTTTTTAATTGATATTCCAGTCTTAGACACTGAATACAGATTGTCGGGTCAAGCCCGACAATGACAGTTATTTTTTTTAGTCCGACAGATGCTATGATTAAAAAGTCTTGGAAAAAGTGGTACTCTGATTCGA
>CAYPGB010000023.1:0-30429 GCA_964410365.1 uncultured Treponema sp. | reverse complement strand
AAAAATCATCTGCCCCAGGTCAAAATCAAATCATAATTATCTTCGCGAACTTCAAAATACTGATTGTATTCGCCGCAAGTTGGACAATAATCAGGAGCGTTTGGTCCCACCACAATGTGTCCGCATTTCAAACATTCCCAAATCTTAACCTGACTTTTTTTAAGTTCCGCTTTGGAATCTTCATCATTTAAAAGTGAACGGTAACGATTTTCATGGCGTTTTTCAATTTCTGCAACCGCCCTAAATTTTTTTGCAAGTTCAGGAAAGCCCTCTTTTTCTGCAGTTTCAGCAAAACTAGCGTACATATCAGTCCATTCGTAATTTTCACCGTCAGCTGCATTTTTTAAGTTTTCTGTTGTGCTGTTAATTCCGCCAAGTTCAGAAAGCCACATTTTTGCGTGCTGCTCTTCATTGTTTGCAGTTTTTTTGAAAATTTCAGAAATTTTTTCTAATCCGTCTTTCTGCGCCACAGCCGAAAAATAAATGTACTTGTTTCTCGCCTGAGACTCACCGGCAAAAGCCGCTTGCAAATTTTTTTCAGTTTGGGTACCTTCGTATTTGTTCATAATTTTCTCCTTATACAAAAATATTATGAGCCAAAATTTTGAACTTCGCAAGATATTTTAATTTGGATTTTATTTTATGACTTTTAAATCTTTTGCTCTGCCATTTTTGTCTTTTTGACTATCAGCATTTAAATCTGGCATTTTAGTAACTAAAAAATCAACTTTTGTACCTTCATCAACTTTTTCATTTTTAAAATTTTTGTTGATTTCATTCATATAAAAGAAATATTCTCCAGAATTATCGTCCGCACTAATAATTCTATAACGACCAATTTTTTTCTTAATAATTCCAGTTTTTCTTTCTGATTTTTTAGATTCACAGGATTTGTTAGATTCAATCATTTCTACAAAAAAAGTTCTTTGATTTTTTCCATCATCTGAAATTTTAAATTTATCTTTGAAAGAACGTATAAATTCTAAAGCAGTTTTTTTGCCATATTCTTTAACGTTAAAGTCAGGTTTCATTCGTAAAATAGATTCCCACATTTGAGAAAGCAAAACGGTATTTGTGTCTTTGTAAAATGGAGTTGATGTAAAAGCTTTTTCTAAAAAATTTTCTAGCGAAAAGTCTTTAAGTTCTGATTTTTTGTCTTCCACTAAAATTTCTGTATCATCTTCTTCTAAATCTTCAAAATATGTAAATTCATTACAAGAATTTATCCAAATTGAGTTACATTTTTCTTTACTTCCAATGTCAATTACTCGTTTTCCTAATTCACGTAATCTTAAACTTAAAGAATAATATCCGTTGTCAGAAGTGATAATTGTAAAAATATCGATTTCTTCTTGTTCAACAGCCAGTTTTATTGCGTCCATCATTATGGCTTTATCAACAGCTTGTTCTTGATTGTGATGGAATTGTTGAATTGCAGTGATTGGCGTTTTTGAAATTTGGTCTTTCCAAGGTTTTGTATTATTTATTGACCAATCAGCATAAGCACGCTGAAATAAAATATCACCTTTGCTAGATAAAAATGATATAATTTCAGGAACTTTTTCTGCCGAAACATTTTCAGCATCAAAAAAAACTGCAATTTTACTCATAAAAACTCCGTTAAAAATAGATTTATAATTTATCAATAAAAAAAGGTTCAACTTCAAATATAGAAATTGAACCTGAAAAAAATAACACTGGTTGTTTTATTTTACAATACAAAGAACGTAATCGCCCTCTGTTGTTTTTACGAAATTTAAGGTGATACCTTCTTCGTAGGCAAGATAAAGGTCTGTTGTTTTGTATTTTTTTTCAGAGTATGTTGTTTCTATACTTACCTTTTCTCCGTTTAAAGTTCCTACATAAGGATAAGCGGTAGTTCCATTACTTGTTAGATATGAACAATTTATCTTAATACACCACTCTGATGGTGTATTGTAAGTATCATATTCTATTGTTTCATCTATTTTTAAAGATGCTGGATTTTGTGTTAGCGATTTTTTTTGAATTTCTTTATTAATTTGCACGATATTTTGTCTAATGTCTGTTCCTATATAGTTCTCCCAATCTTGAAGTGGCGAAATATTAGACTTATAAAAAACAATAGAATTTATTTTTAAATCAACATCAGCTGCATTAAGAATTTCAAAAGAAAATGTTTTTTCTACTTTTTCTACTTTTTCTACTTCTGGCTCACAACTTGTAAGAAAAAAACAAGAAAGTACAAAAAGTACAGTTGCAAAATTTAAAATTAATTTTTTCATTTTTTACCACCTTTTCCAGAATTTGAACTTGAATTTTTAGAAGAAGAAGGATTATTTCCTCTATCTCCACCGCTTGGATTTCCTGTTGTAGATGGCATTCTGCCACCTTCATCATAATGACTGTTGCCAGGTTTTACTGTTGTTTTTCCCAAAACTTTCCTCCTAATATATTAAAATTGTTTTAATATGACATTTTTTTTTTTTGTCAAGGAAAAATGCTTATAAAATTTTTTATTATACAAAACATAAAAAAAGTTCTAGAATTATTTTATAAAAGGTTTTTATATGTGGTTTTTATTTGCAATTTTATCTGCGGTTTTTGCAGCATTAACTTCTATTTTAGCTAAAATTGGAATTGAAGGTGTTAATTCAAATCTTGCAACAGCAATTAGAACTTTTGTAGTTTTATTAATGGCATGGGTAATGGTTTTTATTACTAATGCTCAAAGTGGAATTTTTAATATTGGGAAGAAAAGTTGGATTTTTTTAATTCTTTCAGGTCTTGCAACTGGTGCATCTTGGCTTTGTTATTATAAAGCATTGCAAATGGGCGAGGCTTCTAAAGTTGTTCCAATTGATAAAATGAGTACGGTTTTAACTTTGATTTTAGCTTTTATTTTTCTACATGAAAATATTTCTTTAAAATCTGTGATTGGAATGATTTTACTTACGGTAGGAACTCTTGTTATGGTTTTATAAAAAATTTGACTTTTTACGAAATTATTACGATATTTTAATAAGTTATATAAAACTAACATTGTGATATTTGGAGGTTATTATGAAAAAAATAGTTGTCGCTGGCGGTGGCGTTCTTGGAAGTCAAATTGCTTTTCAAGCGGCTTACTGCGGATTCGATGTTACAATTTGGCTTAGAAGTGAAAGTAGCACTGGACGGACAAAACCAAAACTTGATGCAATAAAAAATACATATATTGAAAGAATAAATAAAATGGCAACTGAAGAAGGCAAATCTTTTTCTGTCTGGGCTCGCGGAATTGCAGATTTAGATACTTTCAACAAAGATGAATGTTTAAAAAAAGTTGAAAATGCAGAATCTTCATTAAAAATCGAATTAGATTTAGAAAAAGCGGTAAAAGATGCGGATTTAATCATTGAATCTATGAGTGAAGATTTAAAACAAAAAGAAGCGTTTTTCAAAAAACTTTCGCCGCTTATTCAGGAAAAAACAATTCTTGTAACAAATTCATCAACTTTACTTCCGTCAAAACTTGCAAAATTTACTGGTTGCCCAGAACGTTTTTTGGCACTTCATTTTGCAAACGAAATTTATTTCAATAACACAGCAGAAATTATGGCTCAAAGCAAAACTCAACAAAAATATTTTGATGATGTTGTCGAATTTGCTAAAGAAATCAGAATGGTTCCGCTTCCTGTTCGCAAAGAAAAAGCAGGTTATCTTTTAAATTCAATGCTGGTTCCTTTTTTATTTTCTGCACTCGATTTGTTTGCAACTGGTGTTTCAGATGCACAAAGTATTGATAAAGCCTGGACGCTTGGAACTGGTGCTCCAAAAGGACCGTTTCAAATTATTGATGTTGTCGGCTTAAAAACTGCATATAACATTGTGCTGATGTACGTAAAAGTTCCTTCATTTCTTGCTCCTTACAATTTCAAAAAAATTGCCGAAGTTCTAAAAAAATATATTGATGAAGGTAAACTCGGCGTTTCTTCTGGCGAAGGATTTTACAAGTACAAATAAAATATTCAATAAAAATAAAGATGATGAGGAAAAAGAATAAAAACTCGTGTGTTGCGTAAGCAACACAGTCATTCCTGTGACAGATTGTCGGGTCGAAGCCCGACAATGACACGTACTAGGGCATGTCCGTCAATAATACAAATGGAATGTTCTATAATGATAGTAGTGGAATAGCAGAAAATAAAAAAAAACTTCCTTCAAAATAAAGGAAGTTTTTAGCGCGAGCGGCGGGGCTCGAACCCGCGATCTCCGGCGTGACAGGCCAGCGCGATAACCAACTTCGCTACGCCCGCGTGATGTTTATATATTATATAAAATTAATTTTTATGTCAATAACTTTAGTAAAAAAATTAAATATTTTTTTGCTTTGAATTTCTTCTTTGTTTTGGAGTAGAACCTTTTATTTTTTTGTATGTTCTTATAAAATGACTCGCATCTGTAAAACCAGTTTCTTGGCTAATGTAGTCAAGAGTTTTATCAGTATAAAGAAGAAGAGTATCAGCTTTACAAATTCTTACAAATTCAATGTATTCTTTACAAGTTCTTCCATACTGAGCTTTAAACTGTTTTGCAAAATTTGAATAACACATTCCACATTTTATAGCTAATTGTTCGACACTGATATTTTCTGCAGAATGTTTATCAATATATTCTAAAACAGAAAAATCTTTTGTAGAAAATTGGTCAAAATTATTTTTTGAAGAAAAAACATAACCTCTTCTCATCCAAATTCTCATAAGTTCTGTGATAATCAAACTGATTGTAGAAGCAATTTTTATATCATATCCAAATTCTTTGTGAGAAATTTCCCAAATGCAATTTTCAAAAAAAAGTTTTACTGGATTATATTTTAATTCATCACAAGTGATAATATTTTGAGAATTATCTTGTTTGCCTATATTTTCAAGAAGTTTTGGTAATTTTGGAGAACCAGGAGTTGTATTTGTTAAAATCATATTATCAAATTTTATGCAATAAAAAAGTACATCATCATTATTTTGATATTTTGAAAATGAATGAATTTGTCTTGGATGAAAAAGTATCAAATCACCTTCGCTTAAAATGTATTGTTTTTCTTCAATTTCTGCACAAAGTTTTCCTTTAACCAAATAAACCATTTCTGTAAAATAATGCCAATGAGATTTTACATTTTTCCAAGTTCCGCTAAATGCTTCAAAAGGTGCGTTTAAACTATCACTATATTCAAATAATTCGTTCATCGGTAAAAATCCTTATCAAAATAAAAATAGAGATTTGTACAATTTTATCTTATTTTTTTTATATCACGTAAATGATTGAAATGCTAGTGTAAAAATAAAAAATATCATCTTTGGAGGCTTCAGATGCTAAAATGGATCTGGTCTTACATAAAAAAATATCGTTTTTGGATGCTTGCAGGTTTATTTTTAAGTTCTTTAGTTGCTGCAATGAATATGATAAATCCTCTTGTAACTGGAGAAATTGTTGATAAAGTTATAAAAGTGGAAAATAAGAATTTAAAATTACTTTTCCAACTTATTTTGATTATGATTTCTTGTACTTTGTTCAAATCGATTTTTCGTTATGCTTATCAAGTTATTTTTGAACATTGTTCTCAAAATGTAATTCGTTCTATGCGTGAAGATTTGTACAATCATATTCAAACTTTAGATTTTGCTTGGTATGATAAATCTCCTGCTGGAAATGTTTTAACTTTA
This sequence comes from uncultured Treponema sp., assembly GCA_964410365.1. Taxonomy (GTDB): domain Bacteria; phylum Spirochaetota; class Spirochaetia; order Treponematales; family Treponemataceae; genus Treponema_D. The sequence continues at coordinate 24,748 of CAYPGB010000023.1, read as the reverse complement.
CTTACTTCAGATTTAGATAAAGTTCGTCATTTTGTAGCTTGGGTTTTATATCAAACTGTAGAAAATATTTTGATTTACGTTTTTTCTATCATAACTTTGGGAGCAATAAACTGGAAACTCACTTTGGCTTTTTTGATAATTGCACCTTTTGTTATCATTTTAGTTAATAAATTTAAAATTCATATTGGACCTGCTCATATGAAAGTTCGTGATCAATTTGCAGTTTTAAATACTCGCGTTGGAGAAAATATTGAAGGAAATAGAATTGTAAAAGCTTTAGTTCGCGAAGATTACGAAATTCAAAAATTTGATATTGAAAATGAAAATTATAAAAAAGTTTCAGTAGAAAATGCTGATGTTCGCGTAAAATATACACCTTGGATAGAAACACTTTGTTCAATTCTTCCTGTTATTTTAATTTTATTTGGTGGATATTTAGTAATCAATGATGAAATGACAATTGGGCAGTTAGTAACTTTTAACGGATTGATGTGGGCATTTACTCAACCAATTAATATGTTTGGAAATATTGTTGATAATTATCAAAATTTTGGAGCAAGTGCAAAACGCCTTTGGGAACTTTGGCAAACAAAACCAAAAGTTGTAAATAAAGTTGAATCTAAAAAAGCAGATGAAAAAATTCAAGGAAAAGTTGAATTTAAAAATGTAAGTTTTTCTTACAATAAAGAAATTCCTGTTTTGAAAAATATTTCTTTTTGTGTAGAACCAGGTCAAACTGTCGGCATTTTAGGACCAACTGGAAGCGGAAAATCTACAATTGCAAATCTTATGTGTCGTTTTTATGATGCAACTGAAGGTCAAGTTTTAATTGATGGAAAAGATGTTCGCGATTACAATCTTCAGCTTTTAAGAAAAAATGTTGGAATTACAATGCAAGAAGCATTTTTATTTAGCGAAACTGTCGAAGGAAATATTGCATTTGGAAATCCATCTTGTTCAATGGAAGAAGTTGAAAATGCTAGTGAACTTGCTAGAGTAAAAGATTTTATTGGTGATTTGAGTGATGGTTATGACACAATTGTTGGTGAACGTGGAGTTGGTTTAAGTGGTGGACAAAAACAAAGAATTGCACTTGCTAGACTTTTTCTTGCAAATCCAAAAATTATGATTTTAGACGATACAACAAGTGCAGTTGATATTGAAACAGAAACTAAAATTCGTGAATCAATAAAAAAACAAAGTAAAGGTCATACAAGTTTTATTATAAGTCACAGATTAAGTTCTTTTATGGATTGTGATGTTATTTTTGTTATAGAAAATGGACAAATCACACAAATGGGAACTCATTCTGAACTTATGAAAGAAGATGGATATTACAAAACTGTAATGAACGCTCAACAATAGATTTAAATAGGAATATTTTATGAGAAATAAATTTGATATTGATGAACAGATTGAACAAAAAGTAAATCCTAAAATTATTTTAAGAATGTTAAAATGGATAAAACCTTATTTTGGCTATATGATTTTAGCTTGTTTGATTATGCTTTTAGCTTCTGGAATAAGTCTTTTAAGTCCATATTTAATTCGTATGGCAATTGATACTGCAATTCCTGCTGCCAAAGCTCTTCCTTCAACCGCTAGTTTTTTTGAAAAATATGGACTTTTACTAAAAATTTCAATTTTTCTGTTAGTTTCTACACTTGTAGTACGATTTCTTTTGGCAGCAAAATTAAAACTGATGACTCGAGTTGCTCAAAAAATTATTGTAACTGTAAGAAAAGAAGTTTTTACAAAATTGCAATCTTTACCATTTACATATTTTGACTCTCGTCCTCATGGAAAAATCTTAATTCGTGTTGTAAATTATGTAAATTCACTTTCAGATTTACTTTCTAACGGAATTATTCAACTTATAAGCGATTTATTTACTCTCATTGTTATAATTTGTTTTATGTTGATGATTGATGTTCGATTAACTTTAGTTTGTATGGCAGTTTTACCAATCTTATTTATTGTTTTATTTTCTATGAAGAAAAAACAGCATGAATCTTGGAAACAAGAAAGTTATAAACGTTCAAATCTTACTGCGTATATTTCTGAAAGTTTAAACGGAATGAAAATTACACAAAGTTTTTCGCGAGAAGAAATTAATCAAGGTATTTTTAATCAACTTTGCGATAAATGTAAAAAAGCTTGGATTCGAGCGGTAAATATCAATAATATAATTTGGCCCGTTGTAGATAATCTTTCTACGCTGGGAGTTGCTCTTGTTTATATTGCAGGTGTTACTTGGATTGGTTCTAGTGTTGGAGCAACTGTTACTGTTGGAACACTTGTTGCTTTTGGTGGATATATTTGGAGATTCTGGAATCCAATTCAAAATATCGGGAATTTTTATAATTCTATGGTTACAACTGGTGCGTATGTAGAACGTATTTTTGAACTTTTAGATGAACCTGAAGATATTTCAGATAAGAGTGATGCTGTTGAACTTCCACCAATTCGCGGGCATGTAAGTTTTCAAAATGTAATTTTTAGTTATGAAAAAGGAAATCCTGTTTTAAAAGATGTAAATTTTACAATTACACCGGGAACTTCTGTTGCGATTGTTGGACCAACTGGAGCTGGAAAAACTACAATCGTAAATCTTCTAACTAGATTTTATAATCCAGATAGTGGAAAAATTTTAATAGATGGATTTGACATTCAAGATTTAAAAATCAAATCAATTAGAAAACAAGTTGGCGTTATGCTTCAAGATTCTTTTTTATTTACAGGAACAATTATGGAAAATATCCGTTATGGAAGATTAGAAGCAACAGATGAAGAATGTATAAATGCAGCAAAAACTGTTCAAGCTCACGAATTTATTATGGCTTTTCCAGAAGGTTACAATACAAAATTGACGGCAAATGGAGGAGGTCTTTCTCAAGGTCAAAAACAACTTTTAGCTTTTGCAAGAGTTCTTCTTTCTGACCCAAGAATTTTGATTTTGGATGAAGCAACATCTTCTGTAGATACACAAACTGAAAAAGCCTTACAAAAAGGTTTAGATGAACTTTTAAAAAATAGAACAAGTTTTATCATCGCACATAGACTTTCTACAATCCGCAATTCTGATATAATTTTTTATGTAGACCATGGAGAAATTGTAGAACGCGGAAATCATGATGAACTTATGGCATTGAATAATTATTATGCAAAATTAGTTCAATCTGTAAGTATAAAAAAATAAAATGATAAACTAGGAATTTTAATCACAAAATTTTAAGAATGTGATTTTTAAATTCCTAGTTTTAATTATTTTTACTATAAAATTTGTATAAAGTCTGATATAATATTTTAATCTTTGCTTATAATTTTTATTTGGAAAATAGATGAGTGAAATATTTTTTTTATTGATTTTAGCGTTACTTGTTTTAAATACATTTTTTCTTATCATCATTCTTGCAAAAAAAAATGAAAATTCTTCCTTAAATAAAAAACTGGATTCTTACGAAAAAAATTTAAAAGATGAATTTGAGCGAAATAGAAAAGAAACTGCGAATTCAAATTCTATTTCAAGAAAAGAATCTCTTCAAAATTTAATGACTTTTCAATCTTCAGTTACAAGTTCTCTTACAAAATTTACAGATATTCTTTCTCATAGGTTAGATTCTGTTTCTGCTGCAACGCAAGTTTCTCTAAAAAATCTTCAGGATGGAAATGAAAAAAAACTTGAACAAATGCGTTTAACTGTTGATGAAAAACTTCAATCAACTTTGGAAAAAAGACTTTCTACATCATTTAACATTGTAAGTAAACAATTAGAAGCTGTTCAAAACGGACTTGGAGAAATGAAAAATCTTGCAAGTGATGTTGGCGGTTTAAAACGAGCATTAACAAATGTAAAAACTGCTGGAACAATGGGAGAAGTTCAACTTGAAAATTTACTTTCTCAAATTCTCAGTGTTGAGCAATATGAAAAAAATGCACATCCAAATCCTTCTGAACCAACAAAAGTTGTTGAATTTGCCGTAAAAATTCCTGCAAAAGAAACTAAAAATGGATTTATTTATATTCCAATCGATTCAAAATATCCTGCTGAAATTTGGGATAAATTAACTCTTGCTTATGAAAAAGGCGAAAAAACAGAAATTGAATTGTTGAGAAAAAATTTAATTTCCGATATAAAAAAATTTGCAAAAGATATAAAAGAAAAATACATTCAAGAACCTTATACAACAAATTTTGGAGTAATGTTTTTACCTTTTGAAGGACTTTATTCCGAAGTAACACGATTTCCGGGTCTTTTTCAACAAATTCAAGATGAATATAAAGTTACAATTACAGGTCCTACAACTTTAAATGCATTTTTGAATAGTTTGCAAATGGGTTTTAGAACTTTAGCAATTCAAAAAGAAACTTCAAAAGTGTGGGAACTTTTAGGAACTGTAAAAACTGAATTTGAAAAATTTGGTGATGTTCTTGCAGCAACAAAAAAGAAATTAGAATCGGCAACAAATGAAATTGAAAAAGCAGAAACAAGAACTCGTGTTATTCAAAAAAAACTTACAAATGTAAATTTAGTTTCTAACGACAAAATTGATGATGAAAAATATATTTAAGAAATAGAAAATATGAATAATGATGGTTGAGTAGGTAGATGCAAAGCACCGAAACCAGCGATGTAACAAAATATAAAAATTAGTGAGGTAAAAATGAATTATCAAAATCCTGTTTTGCGTGGAATGTATCCAGATCCAAGTATGTGTGCTGGTCCAAATGGAAAATATTATATGGTTTGTTCAACTTTTCAATATTTTCCGGGAGTTCCACTTTTTGAAAGTGAAGATTTAATCAACTGGAAACAGATTGGACATTGTCTTACAAGAAAATCTCAACTTTTAATAGAAAAAAATAATACTGCAACTGGAATTTATGCACCTTCAATTCGTTACAATAATGGCAGATTTTATATGGTCGTAACAAATGTAGAAAATATTGGAAATTTTTATGTTTATACAGATGATATTTACGGTGAATGGTCAGAACCAATTTTAGTTGAACAAAATGGAATCGACCCATCTCTTTTTTTTGATGATGATGGAAAAGTTTATTTTATTTCTAACGGAAATGATAAAGAAGGTCGTGGATTTATTCAAATGAGTGAAATTGATATTGCGACTGGAAAAAAACTTTCTGAAAATGAACCTCTTTGGTACGGAACTGGCGGACGTTATATAGAAGCTCCTCATATGTATAAATTTAATGGTTATTATTATCTTTTGAATGCAGAAGGCGGAACTGAATATGGACACATGGTAAATTATGCTCGTTCAAAAAATATTCGTGGACCTTATGAACCTTGTCCTCAAAATCCAGTTTTAACAAATAGAAATTTAGGCGGTTATCAGTTGCAAGGAGCAGGTCATGGAGATATTTTGCAAGCGTCAGATGGAACTTGGTGGTTTTGTCATTTAGCGTTTAGACAGATTGATAAATATATGCCATTTCATCACCTTGGAAGAGAAACTTGTATGGAACCTGTTTTTTGGGAAGATGATTGGTTTTATATTGGAACAAAAAATGTTTCTCCAAAAGAAACTGCTTGTGGAGAAAAAGTTGCAAATGGTTATAATCAAAAACAAGGTTTTGGACAAGCATTACTTGAAGTTGCCTCTCCAGAAAATCACAAATTTAAAAAACAAAATTTTTCTTATACAAAAACTTTTGAAAATACATCTACAAAACTTGATTGGTGTTATATTTGCAATCCTGATGAAACAAAATATTCTCTTAATAAAAATGAATTTATTTTAACTTCTTCTGATAAAACAATTGATACACAAAACGGAAGTCCAACTTTTGTTGGTATTCGTCAATGTGAATTTGAAGAAAAAACAGAAGTTTGTGTAGAAATTTTAGATTCTCAATCTAAATCTCAAGCAGGACTTTCTGTTTACATGGACCCAACTCATCATTATGATATTTATCTTGAAAAAAGAAATGATGATTTTTATGCTTGTTGTAAAGTTACAATTGGACCTGCTTCTTGTGTAAAAAATGAGATAAAACTTTCATCAAATAAAGCGGTTTTAAAATCTGATGCAAATTCTTACGGATACAATTTTTCTGTTTTAGACTCTCAAAACGAAACTTTTTTAGGACAAGCCGATTCTCGTTATCTTTCTAGCGAAGTTGCTTGCGGTTTTACAGGTGTTTTCTTGGGACTTTATGCACAAAATGGAGCCGTTGGAAAATTTACAAATTTTAAAACTTCTCATATTTAATGGTAAAAATTATGGATATAAAGGATTTTCGAGCAGCAGCATATTTAAAAAATGCAAATTTATCTAAACAAAATGATGAAAAAAAAGAAAAAAATACTACTTCTTACGAAAAAAAATCGTACGAAAGTGAAGAATTAAAAAATGTAACAGAACATTTAAAAGAAGGTGGCCTTTTAAAAGTTCCTGTAAAAAAAACAGAAAAAGATGGAAAAGATTCTGTTTATCGCAGAGTTGCAAAATTTCTTTTAATCATTGGCGAAGATGAAGCTGCAAAAATCCTTCCATATCTTTCTGAAGAACAAATTGAAAAAATTATTCCAGAAATTGCTTCTATTCGTAGTGTTGATAAAGATGAAGCTCAAGTTATTCTTTCGGAATTTGATTCTCTTTTAAATAAAGCAAAACAAAGTGGCGGTGTAGAAACTGCTCGCGAAATGTTAGAAAAAGCGTATGGAAAAAAACGTGCTGAAGAAATGTTAGAAAAGGCAATTCCATTTCAAGGAACAAAACCTTTTGAATATTTAGCAAATTCCGACAATGAAAGAATTTATTTACTTTTAAAAGATGAAAATCCTGGAGTTCAAGCGTTGGTTCTTTCAAATTTGGAACCAAAAAAATCTGCACAAGTTATAAATTTGATGGATGATGATGAAAAAAAAGAAGTCGTTTTGCGTCTTGCAAAAATGCAACCTGTAAATCCAGAAATTTTACGCCGCGTAGATCAAGGTTTACATGAAAAATCTTTACGACAAACTACCGAAAAAGCAGAAAATATTGATGGAAGAAATGCTCTTGCTCAAATTTTAAAGAAGATGGATGTAAAATCTGAAAATGATATTCTTTCTTATCTTTCTGAAGACGATCCAGATTTGGGTCAAGATTTAAGAAGTCGTCTTTTTACAATGGATGATGTTATAAAATCAGATAATCGTTTTATCCAAGAAAAATTACGCGAAATGTCAGAAAGTGATATTGCATATTTGATTGCAGGAAAAACCGATGATTTTCGTTCTAAAATTTTAGAAAATATTTCTTCTGGAAAAAGACAAGAAGTTCTTTATCAAGAAGATATTTTAAAACCCATGCGTCGTAGTGATTGTGAAAGAATTACTTCTGAATTTTTTAGCAAATTGCGTCGAGCGTTTGAAGATGGACATTTAATTATAAAAGATAGAAACGATGATATTTTTGTATAATAATTTTTTACAAATTGAGAGGAAAATATGTTTGATTTTTTAGATGAAAATAATATTGGAAAAGAATACAAAGGTTTTTTACTTATTTCTGTTGATGATATTCCAGATTATAAAGCAAAAGGCGTTTATCTTCGGCATAAAAAAACTGGTTTAGAAGTTTATCATATTGTAAAAGATGATAAAGAAAATCTTTTTGCTTTTTGTTTTCGTACAATCGCAAAAGATAATCTTGGTACTGCTCACATTATGGAACATTCAACACTTTGTGGAAGTGAAAAATATCCTTTAAAAGAACCTTTTACAACTTTATCTTGTACAAGTTTAAATACTTTTTTGAATGCGTTAACTTATCCTGATAAAACAGTTTATCCTGGTGCATCTGTCGTTCATGATGATTATTTTAATATGATGGACGTTTATGCTGATGCTGTTTTTTTTCCAAAATTAGAGCATGCAACTTTTATTCAAGAAGGTCATCGTCTAGAAATGGATGAAAATGGAAAATTAAGTATACAAGGTGTTGTTTACAATGAAATGAAAGGAAATTATTCATCTTTTCAGCAAGTTGTTTTTAATGAACAAATAAATGCAATGTTTCCAGATTCATATCCTTCATTTGAGTCTGGAGGCGACCCTTTAGAAATTCCAAATCTTACATATCAGCAATTTTTAAATTTTCACCAAAAATTTTACAATCCAGATAATTGTTTACTTTTTCTTTATGGTGATATTCCAACTTCAGAGCAGATTGATTTTTTTGACAAAAGATTTATTTCTAGAATTGAAAAAAAATATAATTGTACAAAAATAATCAAAAATTATGATTCAAAACTTCCTCTAATAAAAAACGAAATTCAAGATTTACAAAAATTAAATCTAGAAAAAAACTGTACTTATAAAAAAGCAATCGCTCCCGATTCTGGTGCAACTGGAAATTTTGTTTCTATGAATTGGTATACCGGAAAAGTTGATATGGAAAAATATTATCTTTCTGAAGTTCTTTTTGGAAATGATAGTTCACCTTTTTCTTTAGCGTTAAAAACTTCTAATCTTGGTGATGATATAAGTTGTGGAAATTTCGGTCAATTTTCAGAAGAATTTTTCTCAATTGGACTTTTTGGAGTAAAAAAAGATGATGAACAAAAAGTTTATGATTTAATAGAAAAAACAATTCATAAAATTTATGAAGATGGAATTAGTCAAGAAGATATTGATTCTGCAATTATGGGAATAGATTTTTCTCTTAGAGAAGTTAATAGATATTTTGGTCCGCCTTCAATTCAAATAATGGAAAAAGTTTTGAAAGGTTGGTCGAATGGAAAATCTTGTCCTTCAAATTTAACTCCAATCACAAATTTTGAAAAAATAAAACAAAAAATAAAAGAAGATAAAAATTTTACAAAGAATCTTATCAAAAAATATTTTATAGATAATAAAATTGTTGTAAAATTTGTGGCAGAACCAAGTCCAAAATTTTTTGAAGAAAGAAATAAATCTGAAAATGAATTAATCAAAAATCTAGAAAAAAATCTTGATAAAGAACAGTTAAAAAAAGATTTAGATGAATTGCATCAATATCAGCAGCACATAGAAACTCCAGAAGAAACTTCTTGCATTCCAACAACAAAATTATCATCTTTAAGTTCAAAAATTGACTTTCCAGTTACAAATTTACAATTTATAAAAGGTTTTGACGGTAGCGAAATTCCATTATTTGTTAATAAAGAAGATACAAATGGAATTTTTTATATCGATGTTTTTTTTCCTTTTGATAGATTGGAACCAAAATATTTTCAATATCTTCCTTTTTTGTCAAACGTAATTACAAATCTTGGATGGAATAATAAACCTTGGGATGAATGTATTTCTGAAAGTTCTTGTGTTATGGGAGATGTTTGGGGAAGACTTTCTACAGGAAAAATAGGCGATGTAAAAGAAATAGAAGATTATATTTCAAAATATAAAGATTATAATTTTTATGGAAGACAATGGCTTGGAATTTCTTGTAAAGCACTTACTAGCATGGCAGAAAAAACTTTATCACTTTTGGCAGAAATTATTACAACAATGAATTTTAGTGATGAAAAACGTTTTGAAACTTTGGTGCAAGAATTAAAATCAGAAAAAAAAGCGGGTTTAGTTGGAAGTGGATTAGAATATGCTTCAAAAAGAGCAAAAGCATTTTTAAGTCCAATACAATCATTATCAGAAATTTTAAATGGAATAAGTCAACTTTATACTGTAGAAAATTATACAAAAAATAGTTTACGCGAAACTTTAAATACTTTTGCATATATTTATCAAGAATGTTTAAATTCTGGAGGAATTGTTCATATAACCGCTGATGAAGATTCTTTAAATAAAATTTTTCCATTATTAGAAAAATTTGTTCAAAATGCAAAAATCACAAAACTTCTTCCAGCAAAAAAATTTACAGTTGAAGATTTAAAACCTTATATTTCGCAAAATGATGCAATTGATAATAAAAATATACAAATTATTAATTATTCTTCTCAAACAGGATATGCATATTTAAGTTCTCCAGCAAGTAAATATCTTTCAAAAGAATCTGCAAGTGAAACTATTTTTGCTTCTTGGTTAGGAAGTCATACTCTTTGGGATAAAATTAGAACTATGGGAGGAGCGTACGGTTCTGGAGTTGATGTTGATAGTTTGGAAAAGATTTTATCATTTTGGTCTTATCGCGACCCAAATCCAGAAAAAAGTTTGGAAGTTTATTTAGAATCCTTAAAAGAAATTTCTGAAAAAGATTTTCCAAAAGAAGATATAGAAAAAACAATAGTTTCTTGTTATGGAGATGCAATTGTTCCTGCTTCTCCAAAAGATAGAGGTACAAGAAGTTTTATTAGTATGATTTATGGAATTTCACCAGATTTTAAACAAATTCGGTTAAATAATCTTTTTGAAGTTACACCGGATGATGTAAAAAATGCAGCAAAACGACTTTATGAATTATCTCAAAAAGAAAATCAAAAGGCAATTTTCTGTAATAAAACTGATAAATCTATTGGCAATAATATAAAAATTCCATTATAATATTATATGTCTAATTTTTTTATTTAGATATAATTTTAGATTTATAGATTTCATATAAGATAGAGATTTTTACAGGAGAAGTCAAAATGGATAAAAAAACAAAAGAATGTATCCAACTTTTAAGAGATTTAGTATCAGATGTTCAAGGTGCTCCTTTTCCTGGAGGCGATTTAAAATCAGAACTTTATTCAATTTGGTATGATCATGCTCAAAAAGCTGCTGTAGAATGTTTTGAGTTTTTAAATGATAATTTTCCATCTGAACAAGTGGATTTAAATAAAACAATAGACAAATTGTTTGAAAAATAGAATGTCCAAAAGATATAAATTATTTATTTAAAATTTATAAAAAGCATCTGTCTAAAATTGAAGAAAACATTCAGTTTTGGAGGGTGCTTTTTTCATTGAGAGATTATCGGGGCAAACAGCCTACCGTCTAGCAAGACAGGCAAAGCCCGATAATGACATCTTTTTCTAATCATTTATTTTCTTTATAAAAACAAATCTAAAGTTTTTTCTTAAAATTCCGAAAATTTAGTATTGAAAAGGGAATTGTCGGGATGGGAAAAGTTTCAAAAATAGAAAATCTTTCTAAATTCGGTTTTACAAACTCAAAAAAGAAATTTGGTGTAAATTATTGGCGTTTTTTCTTTAACGGAAAAGAAAAATATTCTTCAGAAAATCAAATGTTTTTTGTAGAATTTGAAATGCTAAATCCTTATATTTCTCCAAATGAATGTGTTTTAGGTTTTAAATCTAGAGTTTCTATTTCTCCAGAAAATTTACAATATGCTCTTGCAGGAACTCAGAGTGCAATCAATTTAAAAACAGAAAAAATCGTTCAGCCATCTTATTGCGTTGTTAGAATTGGACGATTTGGAAAAAATGGAAAACAACTTTGTTCATATTATCCAGTAAATAAAATAAAATTTAGTTCAAAACCTTTTTTAATTGAAACAGAAAATCAAACTTTTTCAAATGATTCTATTTCTGGTGAAATTACTGTAACATCTCAAGATTTAACTCAAAATCCTGAATTTTTTTGTGATGAAGGTTCTGCAAAATGGAATTTAAATTATGTAATAAATAAATCTTTGGGAATTGGTTTTAATAATAATGGTGATAGATGGTTTCCAAGTGGTTTAAATTCAACTTTTAGCGGAAATTTAATTTTTGATGATAAAGAATATGTTGTTTTTCCTTTATCATCTTTTGGATATGTGGAACGTTATTGGGGAAAAACTTTGATGCAACCTTGGTTTCATATTTCTTCATCAAATCTTATTAGTAATATTTCTGGAAAAATTTTAACTGGAGCTAGTTTTTCAATTCAAGGTGCTTTTGGAAAACGCGTTTCTTTTACCGGAATAATTGATGATACTGAAATAATTTTTTCTTTAGATTCTAAAAATAAATATAACGATGTTTGGCAATGTTCACAAATGCCAGAAAAAGAAGATATTGAAGAAAATCAATTACATTGGACTGTTAGTATTCATAATAAACATTGGATTTTAGATGTTGATGTTTTTTGTAAAATTACAGAACTTTTTAATCGAAAATTGGAATTGCCTGATGGAGAACGAAAAATCTTAAATCTTCTTGAAGGCGGAACCGGAACTGGAGAAATAAAACTTTATAGAAAAGTAAAAAATAATCTTGAACAAATTGAAGATGCAAAAATTGAAAATTGTATTTGTGAATTTGGAGAATTAGAAGAAAACAATTTTTAGAAAATAGAATTTAAAAAAATTGCCTTTTAAAAGTTTTGATATTATCTTAACGGTATGAATTACGAAAATTTTACAATTAAAACACAAGAGGCAATTCAAGAAGCATCTTCTATTGCAAACAGAAAAGACAATTCTGAAATTGGGTCAGAACATGTGCTTTTAGCTCTCTTAGAGCAACAAGATGGTCTTATTGTTCCAATTGTAGAGCGAGTAGGTGCATCTGTTTCTGAATTAACAAACAAAACAAAAGAACTTATAGAACAAAATCCTAAGGTATCTGGAACTGCACAAGTTTATTTTTCTTCCGAAATGCAAAAAATTCTTGCAAAAGCAGAAGATGAAATGAATTCTTTGCACGATAAATATCTTTCTACAGAACATTTGCTTTTGGCAATGTCTCAATCTGAAGGTAGAGTTGGAGAACTACTCAGAAAAATGGGAATAGACCATAAAGCAATTATAGAATCTTTAAAATCTGTGCGTGGAAATCAAACTGTAGATAGTCAAGATCCTGAAAGTAAAACTCGAACTTTAGAAAAATTTACAAAAGATTTAACTGCTCTTGCAAGAATGGATAAAATTGACCCTGTTATTGGGCGTGATGAAGAAATTCGTCGTGTTATGCAAGTTCTTTGTCGTCGAACAAAAAATAATCCTGTCATAATTGGAGAACCAGGAGTTGGAAAAACTGCAATTGTAGAAGGTCTTGCACGAAGAATTGCTAGCGGTGATGTTCCTGAAAGTTTGAAAAATAAACGACTTTTGGCGTTAGATTTGGGAAGCCTTGTCGCTGGTGCAAAATTCCGTGGAGAATTTGAAGAAAGACTAAAAGCTCTCATCAATGAAGTTCAAAAATCAGATGGACAAATTATTTTGTTTATTGATGAACTTCATACTTTGGTTGGAGCGGGTGCAAGCGAAGGAAGTATGGATGCCTCTAATTTGTTAAAACCCGCTTTAGCTCGTGGAGAATTAAGAGCAATTGGTGCAACAACTTTAAATGAATATAGAAAATATATTGAAAAAGATTCTGCACTTGAAAGACGTTTTCAGCCAGTTTATTGTGCCGAACCAAGTGTAGAAGATACAATTGCCATTTTGCGTGGACTTCGAGAAAAATACGAAATTCATCACGGAGTTCGAATAGAAGATGAAGCGTTGATTTCTGCTGCAACTTTATCAAACAGATATATTACAAATAGATTTTTACCAGATAAAGCAATTGATTTAGTTGATGAAGCGGCAAGTCGTTTGAAGATGGAAATTGAAAGTCAGCCAGTAGAATTGGATCAGGTAGAAAGAAAAATTTTACAACTTCAAATAGAAAAACAATCTTTAAGCAAGGAAGATGATGACGCTTCAAAAGAAAGGCTTTCTAAATTGGAAAAAGAACTTTCTGAACTTACATCAAAACGTGATAGTATGAAACTTCAGTGGCAAAATGAAAAAGCAAGCATTGGAAAAAGTCGTGAATTAAAAGAAAAATTAGAACAAGCTCGCTTTGAAGAAGATAAATTCACAAGAGAAGGAAATCTTGGAAAAGCCGCAGAATTAAAATACAGTATAATTCCTTCTTTGCAAAAACAATTAAATGATGCTTTATCTTTGGAAAAAGAAAAAAATGATTCTGGCCGCGAAAGTTTGCTTCGTCAATCTGTTACAGAAGAAGATATTGCAAAAGTTGTTTCTACTTGGACAGGCATTCCAGTTGCAAAAATGCTTACTAGCGAAAAACAAAAATATTTGCAGTTGGAAGATGTTTTACATAAACGAGTTATTGGACAAAATGAAGCGGTTCAAGTTGTAAGTGATGCAATTCGTCGTAACAGAAGTGGTTTGAGTGACCCAAATAAACCTCTTGGAAGTTTTATGTTTATAGGTCCTACTGGAGTTGGAAAAACAGAACTTGCAAAAACTTTGGCAGATTTCTTGTTTAATGATGAAAAAGCTTTAACAAGAATTGATATGAGCGAATATATGGAAAAATTTAGTGTTACTAGATTGATTGGTGCTCCTCCAGGATACGTTGGTTATGATGAAGGTGGGCAACTTACAGAAGCAGTACGCCGTCGTCCATATTCAGTAATTTTGTTTGATGAAGTGGAAAAAGCTCATCCAGATGTTTTTAATGTTTTATTACAAGTTTTGGATGATGGAAGATTGACAGATGGGCAGGGTAGAATTGTTGATTTTAAAAATACAATCATCATAATGACAAGTAATTTAGGAAGCGATTTGATTTTGGAAGCAGCAAATTCACCAAGTTTAAATGCAAATTTAAAAGAACAAATTCATTCTTTATTGTTTAAAACTTTTAGACCAGAATTTTTAAACAGAATTGATGAAATTGTAATGTTCCAGCAATTAGATAAAACTTGTATAACTTCTATTATCAAGTTACAATTAGAGCGAGTTCAAAAAAGACTTAATGATAGAAAAATTCTTTTGGATTTTGACAAAACTTCTTTAGATTTTCTTTGTGATGTTGGATATGAACCTACAATGGGAGCTAGACCTGTAAAAAGAGCAATTCAAAATTATGTAGAAAATCCACTTGCAAAAGAATTACTTTCTGGAGATATTTTAGAAGGTACAAAAATAAAAGTTTCTGCAAGTGAAGGTAAACTTAATTTTTCAAAAGAATGATAAAAAATTGATTAAAAATTTAAGGATGAAATTATGGAAAAAATAGAATGGAATGATTCTTATCTTCTTGGAGTTCCGGAAATAGATTCTCAACATAAAAAATTGATTTCTATTGCAAATGAACTTTATGATGTTGTTACAAAAGATGATGCTGATTACAAATCTAAAATGAGTTTAATTTTGAAAAAATTAACAGATTATACTCAATATCATTTTACGAGTGAAGAACAACTTCAAGAAAAAATTGGTTATGTAGGACTTTCTGCTCATAAAAATGCACATAACTATTTTATAAAAGAAGTAGAATTTCAAATTCAAAAACTTTCCGCAGATGATAAAAATAATATTCTTGGTTTTTATGAATATATTGCAGGATGGGTTTTAAATCATATTGCAAAAGCTGATAAAGTTTGGGCAAATTTTATGAAACAATAATTTACCGTTCAGCCACCTCTAATTCTCCAAAACTTTGAGGAATTTTGTAGGTGGCATTTTCTTCAATCGGTTTGAATCCTGCAAATTTTGCATAATTCCAAAGATTATCAATTATGTTTGCATTGTAATTTGCAAATTGATTTTTTATAAATGAAGAATTTTGTTTAATTTTAAAGTTTTTTTCATCATTCTGATTTAAAATAATTTGATTTCGTTTTTGAATTTTTAAAATCATATTATGAGAAGGTAATAAATTGTTTTTTTTCAGATTACATTCTGGGCAAGCCAAAACAAAATTCCAAAGTTTATCTTCTTTTATAAATGACCAAGGAATAAAATGATCAACGTGGATTTTATTATTTTCTGGTTTTAATTTTTTTCCACAATAAAAACAATTACATTCTTCAAATTCTGTAAAAAGAATTTTTCTAAAAATATCAAGAGGTTTTCGTTCTGGAAGAGAAAATTCAAGTTTTGTTAAGATTTTATAAAGTAAATTTTCAGAATTTATATTTTCAAGATATTTTGCCCATTCATAATAGTTGAGTTTTTCAATTTCCATTTTGTATTTAATCATAAAAGCGTATGCACCATTTGTAATTTTTATAAAATCGCCGTTTTCTGCAAATCCATAGATTTTTTTGTCAAAATCATCACAAAGTGCACCTAAAACATATTTTTTACATTCAGATTTTACTTTTTTTATAAGCGAAGTTTTTGTTTTTTCGTCGATAGAATTAAAATCAATATTTTCTAGTATGGGATTTTCTTGAACTAAAGAATGAAAAATTTGTTCAATTTTGGAAGTTTTTCCTTCAATTGTCGGTTTTTGTTGATGAAGATGATATTTTACAACTAAATTCCAATAAGATTCTGCAAATTTTGAAAAAATATTATCATAAGAAATAATTTGAAAATCTTCAGTTGGAATATTATTAAAAAGATTGTCTAAAATCGATTTTACAAGTGCAAATTTGTATGTTGATGTTTTTTTACTTTGCGAAGAAAAAACAAAGTTGAATAAACTCCAATATTCATCATCAGAAAGCGAAGTATATTGAATTTCAGAAGATTTAGAATTCCAAGACATAATTTAAAGTTGTTCTAAAAAACGGACGATATTTTGTGCAGAATTATACATGAAGGATTCTCTCTACATATTCAGGATTTGCAGAAACAACTTTTAAAAGCGTGAGTGCCGCTCCTTGTGGTTTTCTCCTCCCTTGTTCCCAGTTTTGTAAAGTTCCAACTTTAACGCCAATCATATCAGCAAATTCCGACTGACTTTTTTTCGTTTTTTCGCGGATTTCTTTTACATTGATAGGAGAAAAATTAAAAACCCTTGAAGGTTCAGCCTCTCCTTTACTAATTGCCACTGCTTCTTTCATGCTATTTACAAGTTCATTGAATATTTCGTCACTCATATATTCATTTTTATTTTTCATTTTTGAACTCCTTTGCAAGTTCAGCGAGAATCTTTTTCTGATTTTCAGAAAGATTGTCCATCACATTTTTGGGATAAACAAAAATCATCAGAATTTGATTTTCTTTTTCTTTATAGTAATAAATTATCCTAACTCCACCGCTTTTTCCATGCCTATTGTCTATATTCCAGCGAATTTTTCTAAGTCCACCTCCGCCAATGATAATTGCACCTTTATTTGGATTCAGAGTTAATTCATTTTGAAGTTTACGATAATTCTCATCATCCATCAATTCTGTAATTTGCCGAGTAAACGTTGGAGTTTCTAGAAATTCCATATTTTATAATACGTCAGTGACGGATTGTTGTCAATAATTCTTGATTTAACAATCGTCCGTTTTAAAAATCAAGTCTTCTATTGTTCAAAATGTTTTCTTCCCATAATTTCTCAAAAAGAAGCAATTTGTCTTAATGATGATTTTTCTCCAAAATGTCCGATTTGTCATAATGTTACAAAATATCTTTCTTCCGATTTAAGACCTGTTTTTCCAGAAGAGCGACTTTTATTAGAAATTCTTTTACAAAAAGAACCTTTTTCTTTAGCAAAATCTTCTGTGTGGAATAATACGAATCGTTATTATATTGACGGAAAAGTTATTTCAATTTCTTCATCAGTTTTTAGAAATGCAAATTGTTCAGAACTAAAAAAAAGATTAGATGAAATTAATCAAACTCAAAAAGAAAAAATTACAGAAAGTCAGAAAGAATTTAATCATCAAATTGAAAAATTCATTCAAGCAAATAAAATTCGGTTAGATTTTATAAAAGATGAAGCGTTTAATTTTGTACAAAAAACGATAAATGATTTTTCTAAAAGAAACGTAAAATCATCTTTGGATTTTCAAAATGAAAAAGAAAAAGTATTAGAATGCGTAGTAATTTCTTTTTCTGGTGGAAAAGATTCAAGTGCAACTGCTGATATTGTTTTAAAATCAACAGGAAATCCTCATATAACTCATTTATTTGGAAATACAACTTTGGAATTTCCTTCAACAATTGATTATGCAAACCGTTATAGAAAAAATCATCCGCTTGTGGAATTTAGAATTGCACAAAATTCTGAGCAAGATTTTTATGAAGTTTGTAAACAAATTGGTCCTCCTGCAAGAATGATGAGATGGTGTTGTTCGATGTTTAAAACTGGTCCAATCACAAGAGTTTTAAATCGAAAATTTGGTTCTGAACAGATTTTAACTTTTTATGGAATTAGAAAAAATGAAAGTGTTGCTCGTTCAAAATATTCTCGTGTTACAGAAAATAATGAAAATGTAAAAATTCAAAAACAAACAGTAGCAAGTCCAATTTTTGAATGGAAAGATATTGATGTTTGGCTTTATCTTCTTGGAGAAAAAGTTGATTTTAATGATGCTTACAAACTTGGATACGACCGCGTTGGTTGTTGGTGTTGTCCAAATAATAACGAGCGAGCTCAATTTCTTTCAAGAATTTATATGAGTGAAAAAAGTACAGTTTGGCGAAATTTTTTAATTGATTTTGCAAAGCAGATTGGAAAACCTGATGCAGAAGAATATGTTGATTCTGGAAAATGGAAAGCACGTCAAGGTGGAAACGGACTTCCTTCTGCAGAAGATGTCAAACTAAAATTTACATCTTGTACTAGCGAAGAACATTCTAAAATTTATCAACTTGTAAAACCTTTTGATGACAGTTTTTTAAATATGATGATTCCTTTTGGAAACTTAGCACCAGAACTTGGAAGAAAACTTGTTCACGAAACAATTATTCTCGATGTAAAAACAAAAATTCCAATTATTTCAGTTCAACCTTTTAATCAAAGTGGATTTGTTTATGCTGTAAAAATTCGCACGATGAATGTAAAAAAGCATGATGATTTACAACGGAAAATTGGTTATCAAGTTAGAAAATTTAATGCATGTAGAGCTTGTTTGAAATGCGAAAGTGTTTGTAAATCGGGAGCAATCAGTTTGTCAGAAAATGAATATTACATAAATCCAGAAAAATGCATTCATTGCAAAAAATGTGTTACAGAAAAATATCTAGTTGGTGGTTGCATGATGGAAAAATATTTGAGGACAAAAGAAAAATGAAATACAGAGGACACGAAACATTTTCTATTCGTAAAAATTGGCTCGCAAAAGGAATTGAAGCAGTTTGTGAAAATCCACAAATTTTTACAGATAAACAAAAAAATCCGATGGACGTTTTGGGTATTGGTCGAAATATGGTTTTATCTTTACGATATTGGCTCAAAACTGTCGGTCTTACAGAAGAAAAACGCAATCTTCAAACAAAAAAAACAGAAACTTTTTTTACAGATTTTGGAAAACTTGTCTTTGAAAACGATGAACTTGCCGAAGAAACAGGAACTCTTTGGCTTTTGCATTATTTTTTAGCCACAAATAAAGAAAATGCAACATCTTGGTATTTTTTTTACAACGAATTTAATCTTTCTGAGTTTTCAAAAGACGATTTTGTTCTTGCTTTACAAAATTTTGACAGAATAAACGGTGGGCAAACTGCTTTACGTTCGTTAGAAGATGATTTTGAATGTATAACAAATACGTATATTTCTCGTTTTAAAAGTTTTGAACAGTTTGAGCCAGAAGATAATCTTGAATGTCCTTTTTCAGAATTAGGACTTTTAGATTTTTTAGAAGAAAAAAAACTTTATAGAAAAAGAATTCCACCTAAAAAAAATATTCCTTCTTTAGTTTTTCTTGCAGTTTTGTACGACAGAATTCAAAAAGAAAGTCTAAAAAAAGAAAATGATGATAAAAATCAAACAAATTATGAACTTTTACTTTCAGATATTCAAAATAAAATTTGTATGCCAGGAAAAATTTTCAATTTGGATACAATCACTTTGATGGATATTTTAAGCGACCTTGAAAATCGTGATTTAATAAAAGTTGTTCGAACAGCCGGGTTAGATGTCGTACAACTTAGTGAAAAAAAAGATTTTAGCTCTTGTGTGAGCGATTATTATGCGGAGTTAAAAAAATGATAAGTTTTTCTAAAAAATTTCAGACTTCTGTAAATATTGCTTATGATTTTGATAATGCAGAAAAAATTGAAAATTTTATTCCAACAATACAAGGAATTCAATTTATTGAAGAAACAATTTTAAGTGCAAGTAATATTTCAGAAAATAAAAATACAAATCGTGCAAAGATTTTAATTGGTGCGTACGGAAAAGGAAAATCTTATATTGTTTTAGAAACTCTTTCTCTTCTATATAATAATCCTGATTTACAAGATTCTTTAAAAAAGATTGTAGAAAAAATTGCAATTTCAAATCCTTTTGCCGCAGAAAATATTTCAAATTATTTAAAATCAAAAAAACGACTTCTTCCAATCATTATAAATGGAAATTCTTCAAGTCTTTCACAATCTTTTTTGTATGCATTAAATCTCACTCTTAAAAAAAATGAATTTAAAAATTTAATGCCAGAAACTCATTTTGAATCTGCCGCAAAAATGATAGAAAAATGGGAAAAAGATTTTCCAGAAACTTTAAACAAATTTAATTCTCTTGCTTCTATAAAATCTTCAAAATTTAAAGAAAAACTTCGCAATTTTGATTCACAAATTTTTGATGAATTTGAAAAACTTTATCCAATTTTAACTTCTGGAAGTGAATTTAATCCGTTTTTTGGATTTGATTTTATTGAAGTTTTTGAAAAAGTAAACGAAAAAATCTGTCAAACTGGAAAATATGATGGAATTTTTGTTGTGTATGATGAATTTGGAAAATATCTTGAATCTTCAATTTCTACAGCAACAATAAAAGATGTAAAATTTTTACAAGATTTTGCAGAGCGAGCCGAACGTTCAAAAGAAAATCAAAATGGAAAAAATCAACTTCATTTACTTTTAATTTGTCATAAAGAAATAGAAAATTATATTGATGTTCTTCCAAAACAAAAAGTTGATGGTTGGAAAGGCGTTTCTGAACGTTTTATGCATATTAGACTTTTTAATACATATTTAGAAAGTTATAATTTAATTTCTGCAGCCATTATAAAAGAAAAATCAAAATATGAAAAATTTGTAAATACTCATAAAAATCAGTTTGAAAATTTACAAAACATTTGGTTTGAAAATTCATTTAGAATTTTTTCAGAAATTAAAAATGATGAAAACTTAAAAAATTTAATAGTTTTTGGTTGTTATCCGCTTCATCCAGTAACTTCTTATATTTTGCCTAGGCTTTCAGAAAAAGTTGCACAAAATGAAAGAACTCTTTTTACTTTTCTTTCCGGAAATGAAAAAAATGCACTTCCAAATTTGTGTAAAAATTTAAATTTTGAAAATGAAAATCTCAAACTTTTTACGCCAGATGTTCTTTTTGATTATTTTGAAAATCAAATGCAAAATGAAGTTTATACAAGCGAAATCAAAAAAAATTATCTTTCTGCAAAAAGTGCTTTATCAGTTATAAAAAATGCAAATTCAAAAAATGAAAAAATTGATAAAAAAACAAATCTTGAATTAAAAATTATAAAAACAATTTCTCTGATTTATAGTTTAAATCAATTTGAAAGACTTTCTCCAGATTTAAATTTTATTTTTGCTCTTTATTTAGATGCTGGTTTTTCAAAAGAAGAAATTCGTGAAGCAATAAAAAATCTTACAGAAAAATTTAATGTTTTATATTTAAATATTCATAATAATTATTTTCAGTTAAAAACAAATTCAAATTTTGATATTTCTAAACTTATTTTAGAAACTATTGAAAAAAGAAAAAAATCATTCAATGCAATCAAAATTTTAAATGAATTTAATACAGAAAAATATCTTTATCCGAGTGAATACAATGTAAAAAATAAAATGACTCGTTTTTTTAAATTTGAATTTATCAACGAAAATGATTTTTCAAAACTTAATTTTCATGAAAATTTTGCAGATGGATTTATTTTTGCTATTTTTAATGAAAAAAATGATAGTGAACTAGAAAATTTAAAAGAAAAATGTAAAGAAATTTCTATTAAAAATAATGATTTTGTTTTTATATTGCCAAAAATTAAAAATAAAAATATAGAATCTGTTCTACAAAAATTTGATGCAGTTGTATCTTTAAAAAAATCTTTTGAAAATGATATTCTTGTTTTTGACGAACTTGAAATAATTTATAAAGATTTATTTGAAGTTTTAAAACAAACTGTTCGTTTTTATATTCAACCAGAAGAAAATAAATCAATTTATATAACAGATGGAAAAGAAAAAAAACTTTATAGAAAAGCGGATTTATCAAAACTTCTTTCGGAAAAATGTAATTTAATTTTTGAAAAAACTCCAATTATAAATAATGAAATGTTAAATAAAAATAATTTAACAGGAGCTTCTCAAAAAACTAGAGCAAAACTTTTAGATTCGATATTGAGTTCTTCTTTAGAAAAATTTAATTTTTCTGGAAATGCTCAAGAAGTTTCATTTTTAAGAAGTGCATTTATTGTTCCAGGAATTTTGAGCGATAATTCTATACAACAAAAATTTAATTTTGAACCAAAAACAAATAATCAAAAAAATGATGATGCGTTTAAAAATCTTTTTAAAATTATAAATGATTTTGTAAAAAAAGCAGAACAAAATGAAATTTCATTTGATGAACTTTTAGAAAAATTAGTAAATCCAAAATATAAAATTGGCTTGAGATTTGGTGTAATTCCACTTTATATTGCGGCTGTTTTACGTTCATATTCAAAAAATTGTGTTTTAAAAAAGGAAAAAACTGAAATCTCATTAACTTCGCAAAGTCTTTGTGAAATTGTTCAAAATCCTGAAAATTTTAGTTTAAAGATTGAAAAATGGACTGATGAAAAATCTGCATACATAGAAAATCTTGAAAATATTTTTTCTGATTTTGTAATTGATGATGAAAAAACAATTTATAGCGGATATTTATATATTTTAAATGCGATGAATCGTTGGCAACGTTCTCTTTCAAAATATGCAAAATCATTAAAGCAAAAACCACATTCTAAATTTTTAGAGATTTTGAGGGAAGAAACATACGGAACTCAAGAAATTCTTTTTGAAAAAATTCCAAAAGTTTATGATTTTATTTCAATAGAAAAATCGATTGTAGAAAAAATAAAAGAAACTAAATTATTTTTTGATAATGCAATTTTAAAATTAAAAAAAGATATTTTAGAAAATACAATTTCTGAATTTACAAATTTTCTTATTGATAAAATGATAAAAATACAAGAAACAAATTCTCTAAAAAATTTAATTTCAGATTTTTATAAAAATATTTCTTTGGAAACAAAAAATCATATTTTTGAAAATGATTCACATTCTCTTTTAAAAATTTATAAATTGGTTATAGAAAATAATGAACAAGATGAAATAAAAATTATTGAAGAAATGGCAAAAGTTTTAACAGGTCTTTCTTTTGAAGATTGGGGAGTTGAAACAGAAAAAATATATTTTTTACGTCTGAAAGATTTGCATAAATCAATAGAAGATTTTGAATTAGAAAAAAAATCTCTACAAAATGAAAAAACAAATTTTGAAGCAAAAAACACAACGAATAATTACACAGTTTATTTTGCAAATGAAATTGAAAAAAAATCTTTTAATAAAGTTGAATGTTCTTCAAGAGCAAAAAATCTTGAAAAAGAAATTTATCGTACTTTTGAAGAAGTAGGGCAATCTGTGTCAGAAGCTGAAAAAAGACAGATTCTTTTGAATTTACTAGAAAAATTATGTTAACAAAATTGCGTTAGGGATTGTAGCACCGCCGAAGGCGTTCCGCAGGAATGAAGCGAAAGCGGAAGTGCGAAAAGCCCGACGGAAGCAACCAACGGTTGCGACGAACGCCCAAATAATTATATGGAGAAAAAAATGAGTTTTTATTTTGATAATGCAGCGACGACTTTTCCAAAGCCTGAATGTGTTTACGATTTTATGAATGAATTTTATAGAAAAAATGGAGGAAATGCTGGACGCGGTCAATATAAAATTGCAAGTGAATCTCAAAAGATAATTTATGAAACGAGAAGAAATTTACAAGAACTTTTGAATTGTAAAAATAAAGATATAATTTTTACTCCGACAGCAACGCTTGCTTTAAATATGATAATTCAAGGCGTTTTAGAAAAAAAAGAATATGAAACAATGACTGTTTATATTTCTCCTTTTGAACACAATTCGGTTACGCGAGTTTTACATCATTTTGAAAAAAAAGGTCAAATTGTTGTAAGAGAACTTTTTGTAAATTCTAGTTTTGAGTTTGATTTAGAAAAAATAGAGTTTCAGTTTGAAAAAGAAAATCCTGATTTTGTAATTATAAGTCATGCAAGCAATGTGATTGGTTTAATTGCTCCAGTTTTAGAGATTTTTTCTCTTGCAAAAAAGTTTGAGTGCATAACTTTAACTGATATGGCTCAAACTGCGGCATTAGTTCCTTTGGATGTTGGAAATGATTTGATTGATTTTGCAGTTTTTGAAGGTCATAAAACTTTGTATGGACCTTTTGGTGCGGCTGGTTTTGCAAAATCAAAACTTGTAAAACTTGAACCTGTTTTGTTTGGAGGAACTGGAATTGATTCTGAAAATCAAAATATGCCTGATGTTATTCCAGAAAAATATGAAATGGGAAGTTTGAATATTCATGCAATTTCTGGACTTTATGCTGCGACAAAATGGTTTTTGAAAAATCAAGATGAAATTCGTACAAAAGAAAAAGAAAATCATCAAAGGCTTTTAGAAATTTTAAATGAATTTGATTTTATAGAGATTATTGGGCCAGAAAATAGATTTTGTAAAAAAACAGAATGTATTGGAGTTGTTTCTACAATTTTTGAAAAATATTCACCAGAAGAAATTGGAAATGTTTTTGATGAAAAAGATGTTTCTGTTAGAACTGGTTTACATTGTTCTCCAATTGCACATAAGTTTTTGAAAACTTTTCCAGCCGGAACCGTGCGTTTTTCTGTAGGATATTTTACAAGCGAAGAGGATTTTGCCGCACTGA
>CAYPGB010000022.1:0-32669 GCA_964410365.1 uncultured Treponema sp. | reverse complement strand
GGCTTGCCATAAGTTTTTGAGATTCTGTCTTTTACATCGTTAAAAGTGTTCTGAAGTTCTGTTCCATATTTGTTCGTTTTTATTTCATCGGAAACAGCACGGATTTGATACAAGCCAACATTTTGGTTTACATAAACTCCATATACAGTAAAAACAGGATGGCTTTTTATAGGCTTTACTAGATAAATATCGTTTTCCAGAAACTCTGGCTCTCCTTCGCATTGTTCTGCGATTTCTTCAAGCGTCATTCCCATTTCGAATCCAAAAGGTGCGGCAAAAACTGCGATAGGCAGCAAAATCAAAGTAAAAAATAAAAATAGTTTTTTCATATTTGTTTCTCCTAAATATCATTGTATCACAACTTATTGTTATTTGTAGTTTTTATTTGATTAACTGTATTCTGCTTGATACGGCAATCTGTAGCGAATAGATTCCCGTGTCGTAGCACGGGAATGACGGTGTTGTTTGCAACAATACGGAATAACTGCGTTGCTTGCAACAATACGGAATGACTGTGTTTCTTGAAGCAACAAACGAGAATTTTACTATTTTCTTTCTTAATTTTTCAATGCAATCTAAAATTGATGATATAATAAATTTCTATGGCTTTTAAGATTTTTCGAAATGATATTACAAAAGTTTGTGCGGATGCTATTGTAAATACGGCGAATCCTTTCACAATCATTGGACATGGCATTGATTTTTCTATTTATAAAGCGGCTGGAATTGATGAACTTTTAGAAGCACGAAAAAAGATTGGTTTTATTAAAAGTGGTAATTCTGCTTGTACGCCTGCATTTAATCTTGAAAAAAATGGTGTGAAATATATTATCCACAGTGTTGGAATTCTTTATCAAGATGGAAAGTCTGGTGAAATTGAAATTCTTAGAAATTGTTATAAATCTGCTCTGAAAATTGCTTTAGAAAAAAAATGTAAATCGGTTGCGATTCCTCTTCTTGCAAGTGCAGGTTATGCTTTTATGCCTTCTAGTCGTTTTGATTTGATTATAAAATATTGTGTAATGAATCAAATTTATAATCTTATTAATGTTGATGTAATTTTAGATGACCATGGAGAAGAATGTTTTTCTTCAAATTAAAACGGGGTTTTAGGGGCGACTAATAAGCAATGTTTCGATAAACTCACGTTTCAATTTTTGTTCTTATTAGGCAGCCCCTAGGAGAGAGGGTAGGACGCAACGAAGTGCGGCCGTAGGGGGAGACTTTCCCCTCCTAAAATATTCGCCAAAAAAGCGACCATCTGCACGGAAAAAATCTTTATTATAAGTTCATAGTTTAATTTATAGGAGAAAAAAAATGTACGGAGCAATTTTAGGTGATATTATTGGTGAACCTTATGAATTTGATAGAGGTGAAAAAACAAAATCGTTTCCATTATTTTGTAAAAATCCTTGTTTTACAGATGATTCTGTTATGACGATTGCAATTTGTGATGGAATTTTAAAAGCGGGGCTTGATACTGATGAAATCACGATGAAAAATGCAATGGTAAAAAGTATGCAAGAATGGGGACACAAGTATCCAAATGCTGGTTATGGTCGTAAGTTTTATATTTGGCTTGCGACAAAAGATGCAAAACCTTACGGAAGTTATGGAAATGGTTCTGCAATGCGAGTGAGTTCTGTTGGTTGGTTTTTTGATACTTTGGAAAAAACGCGTGAAGTTGCAAGATGGTCTGCGGAAATAACTCATAATCACCCTGAAGGAATAAAAGGTGCCGAAGCGATTGCGTCTGTAATTTGGCTTTCGAGAAATGGAAAGTCAAAAGAAGAAATTAAAACTTATGTTGAAAAAGAATTTGAATATGATTTGAGTCGAACTTGCGATGAAATTCGTCCAAACTATCGCCACGTAGAAAGTTGTCAGAAAACTTGTCCAGAAGCAATTACCGCTTTTTTAGAAGGTGAAAGTTTTGAAGATGTAATTAGGACAGCTGTTTCTCTTGGTGGTGATTGTGATACTTTAACTGATATTGCAACTGCAATGGCAGAAGCGTTTTATGGAATTCCAGATGATTTGAAAAATAAAGTTTTGGAATTTACAACAGAAGATATGCACAACGTGCTGAAACGATTTGATGCCGCAGTGAAGAAAATCTAAAAAATTAAGTTTGAGATTTGCGATGTTTGCAAGATAAAGTCATGCTACAATGATAAGGTTATTTAAGTCGATAATCATAGTAATGTTGTCCGATTGTGAAAAATATTTAAATTTCTAAGTTTTTCTCAAATCATAAATTTCTCTTCAAAAAAATTACATTTACTATAGAAAAAAAAATCATTATAATACAATAAAAAAATTACGGAGAAATCTCATGATTGTTATGAAATTTGGTGGTTCTTCTGTTGCTAATGCAGAAAGAATAAAACATGTTGCTTCTATCATCGAGGCTTATAAAGAAAAACGTCCTGTTGTTGTTTTGTCTGCAATGGGTGATACAACTGACCATCTTCTTGAAGCTGCTGATAAAGCTGTTAATGGAATTGTTGATGTTGCTGGTGTTGCAAAACTTCATGAAGATACTGCGAAAGAACTTGAAATTAATATTGAAACGATAAATTCTTTGCTTGATGAATTAAAACAACTTCTTACTGGCATTTCTATGTTAAAAGAATTAAGCAAAAGAACTAGAGATTATCTTGTAAGTTTTGGTGAAAGAATGTCTGTTCGGATGATGGCTGCATATCTTGAATCAAGAAACATTCCTGCAAAATTTTATGATGCTTGGGAACTTGGTATAAAATCGGATTCAAATTTTATGGCGGCTGAACTTTTGGATGAAGTTTGGGAAAATATTCCAAAAGCTTTGAATCCATACAAAAATGGAGAAGAAAATCAAATTCCAATTGTAACTGGTTTTATTGCAAAAGATTTAAAAGGAAATATCACAACTTTAGGTCGTGGTGGTTCTGATTTAACTGCAACTATAATTGGTGCCGCAATGGATGTTTGTGAAGTTCAAACTTGGAAAGATGTTGATGGAATTATGACAACAGATCCTCGTATGGTAAAATCTGCAAAACCTGTTCCAGAAATTACTTATGAAGAAGCTCAAGAGCTTGCAATGTTTGGTGCACAAGTTTTACATCCTCGTTCTATGATTCCTGTCAGAAAAACAGGAACTCCTGTTCGTGTAAAAAATTCGTATAATATTTCTAGTCCAGGCTCAATTATTGTAGAAAAGCATACTGGAAAAGTTCCTCCAGTTTGTGCAATTACTCTTGTAAAAAATATCACTTTAATTGATATTGTTTCTTCAAGAATGTTGGGTGCTGCCGGATTTTTAGCTCATATTTTTAATAATTTTCTAAAATGGAATATTAGTATTGATGTAATTGCAACTTCGGAAGTTTCAGTTTCTCTGACTGTAAATACAAAAACTGATTTATCTGGTTTGGTTGCAGATTTGGAACAAGCAAGCGAAGTAACTGTAAGAAAAGGTAAAGCGATTGTTTCTATAATTTGTGATGCGGCTCATTCTTCTGCAATTTTGGCTTCTGGGTTTGACGCTCTTGCTGATGAAGGAATTAATGTTCAAATGATTAGTCAAGGTGCAAGTAAAGTAAATATTAGTATGATTGTAAATGAAGATGAAGCAGAAAAAACTGTGCAGATTTTGCATGCGGCTTATTTTAATTAAAAAAATCAAAAAGTGAGGTTATTTTTATGAAAATTGCTTTAGTTGGATATGGAAAAATGGGACACATGATTGAACAATGTGCAAAAAAATCTGGACACGAAATTGTAGTTACAATTGATAATTTTGCAGAAGATGCTTCTTGTAAAATTTCAACAGGCGATACAGATGCAATTGTTCGAGCCGTAAAATCTAGTGGGGCAGAAGGTGTTATTGAATTTACAAATCCTAGTTGTGTAATTGAAAATATAAAAGCATTATTGCCTTTAGGGCTTCCTTTGGTAGTTGGAACAACTGGTTGGAATGATAAATATCAAGAAATTGCTGATTTTGCAAAAGAAGTTGGTGGAACAATTATGACAGCGGGAAATTTTTCTATTGGCGTAAATATGTTCTATAAAATTGTAGAAGAAGCTTCTAAAATTATGTCTGAATATAAAGATTATGATGTTGCAATTTGGGAAGCTCATCACAACCAAAAAGCAGACAGTCCTTCAGGAACCGCACTTGAAATTGCAAATAGAGTTTTATCTGGTTATAAAAATAAAACAGAAATTGTAACAGATGCTTTTCACGAACAACCAAAAGAAAATCAACTACATGTAAGTTCAACTCGTTGTGGAAATATTCCTGGAACTCATAAAGTTTTCTTTGATGGCACTGCCGACACAATTGAAATTACTCATACAGCAAGAAGTAGAGAAGGTTTTGCAGTTGGAGTTGTTGAATCGTTGGTAAAATTATCATCAGCTTTGAAAAGCGGTAAACTTTCAAAAGGCAACCTTTACGGTTGGAATGATTTGTTTAATTAATCATAAAAAACGCTGATAAAGATTCTATGTGAGATGTCAAAATGTTTTTTTTATAAACATAAAATGACATCTCAATTTCGTATTTTTTGCTAAACATTTATATTCGATTTTAAAAATAAAATTAAATATGTTATTTATATTCTTCAAGAATTAATTCACTTTCTTCATTTTTGTATTTCTTTAATGCTTTTAGTTCTAAATTTTTTTCGATTATTTTTATATCAACAGAGTTACTGTCTTGAATATATCCTGTGTTCAGTCTAAAGTTTTTATTATTTATTTCTAAATAAAAAGTTGTAGATTCATTTGGACCTTCAACGATAATATTAGTTTTAGATGAAGGTGCAATTTCTATAGGAAATTGTGTAGAACTAGTCATATCACAAGATGTAATATTAATATTTTCCGAAGTGTTGTTCTGTATTTTTATGTTATGTTGTAGCCCTTTTGTTCCACATCCAACGAAAAATATTACAAATAATAGGAAAAATGAAAAACGATTATGTTTCATAAAAAAACTCCTTATAAATTATAGAGATTGGCGTTTATAAAAATGAAGGTGATAAAATTTAAAATTAATTTATGTATGAGTATAACAATAACAAAAAATTAACACAATAGACATTTTGACAAAATATGAAAAAATGTCGTTTTTTTTTACAAAAATACAGGCAACCTTTACGGTTGGAATGATTTGTTTAATTAATCATAAAAAACGCTGACAAAGATAAAAATAACTGATAAGCAATCAATAAAATAAAACGTACCACTTTAGAATGTTTAAAGTGGTATTTTTTTAAATCAATCATATAGTAAAAAATTAATGCTAGCATAATTGTAGAAGCTAAAAATAAAAAGATTGAATAAAGTCTGTGAGAATAAATTAAATTTATAGTAGAAATGTAATTAAAAAATCCACTTATCAAAATAGCGATGAAAATCCATAAATATACAGAAATTTTTTGTTTTTTTGCAAAGATACAAATCACTATTGCAATCGAAAAATAAAACACACTTAAGAAAATGCTTAAAATTCTTGAAATATGAAAAATGTAAAACACATAAAAATTTAAATAAATATTTGTACAAATTGAAACTAAGATGAAAAATCTTGCGAAATATCTAAAATATTTTTTATCTTCCAAAAATAAAAAGAAAACACAAGAGATTTCTGCAAAAAAATAATTTAGAGAAATATTTGTGATAATATGAAAAGAGTCTGGCAAAAAATATGTTAAAAAATAAATTGTAATGCTTGAAATAATTGGAATTAAAAAACTAAAAAGTAGATTTCGTATAAGTTCAGATTTTTTCATTTAATTTGCCTAAAATTAGTTAAGTTTTTTTACAGAATCACGAATAACCAAAGTTCCACTCACAAGATGTCTTCCGTGAATATAAGGTTCTTTGTTTATTTTTTTGATGATTAATTCTGCCGCAACATTTGCTGTATCTTCAGGTTTTATATAAACTGTTGTAAGCGGAATAGAAATTCTATCTGGAGAAAGATAATTATCAAATCCAGTTACACTTATATCATTTGGGATTTTATAACCTAAAGAAATTAATTTATCAATTAAATTTGCTGCCGTTAAATCACAATTGCAAATAAAAGCGGTTGGCATATTTTCAAGAGGAAGTTTTATATCAATCACTTTTCCTTTTTCATCACGGTCGTCAATTATTTCATGAACATCTGCTTTAAGATTATTTTCCAACATCGCTTTTTGAAAACCCATAAAACGATCACGAATAGAAGTGGTTGCATCAAAATTTCCAACAAATCTAAGATTTTTATGACCTTGATTAATTACATAACTTGTAAGCATATACGAACAATAATAATCATCATTTGAAACGCAATCTAAATTCATTTTATTTGTGTAAAAATCAAGAAGAATAAAATTTTCAAAAGAATTTTCAATTTTTTCTATATATTTGTTTGAAATTTGTCCTAAAATGATAAGCCCATCAACTTTTTTATCGTTTAAAATTCTTGGAAGCGAAAGATTTTCTTCATCATCATTAGAAAGAAGTTCCATAATGCTATAATAATTACGATTTAAAAGTTCTGTAGAAAGATGATTAAAAATATACCAATAAAAAGAAAAATCTTTTGAAAAATAACGAGAAGGAATTAAGATTCCAATATTTCCAGTAATTTTTCCATTTCCTGCTGGAGAAGTTTTTTTTGAAATATATCCTAACTCATCAGCAACTTGTTTTATTTTATTTCTTAAATCATCGCCAACGCCTTCTTTGTTAGAAAGTGCTTTTGAAACTGTAACTGTGCTGATATTTAAAACTTTTGCAATATCAGAAAGTCTAACTTTTTTCTTTTGTTCCATAATTGATTAAATTATATCATATATTTACTTAAAAAAAAACTAAAAAATGATATAATTCAGTATGGGTCGAGAAATTGAAATAAAAATTCCACTTACAAAGCAGGAATTTGATTTTTTGTGTGATGTTTTTTATTTTGAAAGAAAAAGTCTTTCTGGTGTTGAAATTTTAAAAAATTCTTCAAAACAAATTTTAAAACAAGATGAATATTGGTCGCGTTATAAAACTAGAGATGAACGTATAAAAAATAAAGAAGCTCAAGTTATCAGAATTAGAACAGAAAAGATTAATGATGATGAAAAGTCTTATTTTACAATAAAACATAAAACTCGTGAAAATGGAATTGAATTAAATAAAGAAGATGAAACTTTTATAGAAAATCCTGAAGTTTTAAGGGAGTTTTTTTTAGAAAGTGATTATCAAAAATGGTTTGAAAAAACAAAAATGAGTTTTGGTTCTTTGTGTAAAAGTTCTCTTTTTAGTGAAATAATTTTTCATGTTGAAATAGAAAAAGTAAATGATTTTTTTTATGCAGAAATTGAAGTTACTCAAGAATTTGGTGATGCAAAAAATATAAAAAATGCTTTAAATGATTTTTCTAAACAGATTGGGCTTTCTCCAGATAAAAAAGATTCTAGAAGTTGGGTTGAAATTTTACAAAACTAAAAGTGATGTTGAATTTGTTGGTTTTGATTTATCATCTGTCATTATTGGATTTCCCAACAGTATGACATTGCCGTACTCTTGCCAGTCCTGCCAGACGGCAGACAGGTTGATACGGCAATCTGTACAAAAATGGTGGTTTCGAGAACCTCAACCACCATTTTTTTAACGCATTTGCTAGAAGTAAAGGAAAAAACTAACAAACAGATTTGCATCTGTTTGTTTTAACGTTTTTGCTAGAATTTACCTTCGTCTTTGTCCCAGTAGCCTAATTCATTATGAGTTAAGATGAATTTTACACATTCATCAACTGTTGTAAAACAAAGTCCTACTACAGTGTCTGCACATCCATAATAAATTGCAATTTTTCCATCTTTTTCATCTGTTAATGCTGCAACTGGGAAACAAACATTATCAACAAATCCTGTTGTTTCGTAAGGTTGTTCTGGAGTAAGCATATAATCTCCACAGCGATAACGTACAATAGAAGGTTTATCATGGTCAAGAATTGCTGCTGAGAATGAATATACAAATCCGTTACAAGTTGTAGCAACTCCGTGATAGAACATAAGCCAACCTTGTTCTGTTTTTCCTTCTGGAGTTTCGTAAGAAATTTCAATTGGTGCAGGACCACATCCAATTTTTACTCCTTGCCACCAACCTTGTCCGCCTTTTTGCATAACAAGTCTGTGTTCTCCCCAATATTTCATATCTGGAGATTGTGAAAGAAGAATATCACCAAATGGAGTATGTCCTGAATCTGAAGGACGAGAAAGCATTATGAATTTATCATCAATTTTTTTAGGAAATAAAACTGCATTTCTATTAAATGGCAAGAAAGGATTTTCTAAACGAGTAAAATCTTTAAAATCTTTTGTTGTAGCAACTCCAATAGAAGCTCCATCAAAATCACCACACCAAAGAATATAATATGTATCATCAATTTTTACACAACGTGGGTCATAAGCATAAAAAGGATCGTGAGGAGTTCCATCTGGATCGTGCATATGAATTTTTTCACGTTGGAAATCCCAATGAATTCCATCTTCTGAATCTCCAATATAAAGGAAAGGACGAGCAGATGTATCTTCCGAACGGAAAACGCCTTTAAATTTTCCTTGCCAAGGAATTACAGCCGAGTTGTAAATGCGTCCCATTCCTGGAAATGGATTTCGTCCAATTACAGGATTTTCTGTATAACGCCAGATTGGAAGCCAGCAGTCAGCAGGTTTGTCCTGCCATGGAATGTTTGGTAAATTGCCACCACTGATGATTTTTGACATATAAGTCTCCTTCAGAAAGTAAAAAAGTCATTGAAAATATTAGTTTGACTTTTTATCACTCTTGTTAATTAATTGAATTACCGCAAATGTAATTATATTTAGATTACTTCCACTTAGGTGAATTGTCAAGATTTTTTAGTTAATTTTTGTTATTATTTAAGTAAATTAACTTTATTTATTGAAGTAAAATTTAATCTTGACCAGTCATTTTTTTTTAGTACAATTTAAGTTATGAAAAATTATAAATTAAATGAAATATCAGAAAAGCGAATTCTTGGAAGAAATGTAAAAGATGCAGAAAATTTATCATCTTTGGCATTATTTTGGGGAGCTTCTGCTTTAGAAATTTGTGTAAAAGCGAGTGAAGTTTGGATAAATTTTTCTTCAGATTTTGATAATTCAGAATCTTGGGTTTGTATTGAAATAAATGGAATGCAAATTTCTCGTTTTATCGCTCCAAAAGAAAAAACTTGGATTTGTGTTGCAAGAAATTTAAATCCAGAAAAAGAAAATCTTATTTCTATTATAAAAGACACTCAAGCAATGAGTTCCGATGAATATCATTCTCTTTTTATAAATGAAATTGGATTAAATGACGATGGAACTTTTGCAAAAATCACGCCACGAAAAATGAAAATCGAATTTATTGGGGACAGCATAACTAGCGGAGAAGGTCTTGCTGGCGGAATTGATGAATGGGAATGGATTCCGCAATGGTTTTGTGCAAGTAAAACTTATGCAATTCAAACTGCAAAATCACTAAATGCTGACTGGAACATTATGAGCCAATGCGGTTGGGGAATTTGTTGGGGCTGGGACGGAAACATTCACACAGCAATTCCTCCTCATTATGAAAATGTTTGCTCTGTGATGTGGGGCGAATATCAAGAAAAACTTGGCGTTTCGCAAAAATATGATTTTGGAAATGGTTCTGATTTTGTTGTAATAAATCTTGGAACAAACGATAATGGTGCATTTTTTCAACCAGCTTGGAAAGATGAAAATGGAATTGAACACGTTCTTCATACAAATAAAAATGGAGAAGCAACTGATGAAGATGGTAAAAAAATTTATGATGGCGTAAAATCTTTTTTGAAAAATATACGAAATCATAATCCAAATGCAAAAATTATATGGACTTGGGGAATGATTCGCCTTACTGCAATTCCAAAATTCATTCAAAATGCCGTAGACGATTTTAAAACCGAAAATGATGATAAAAATGTTTTTACACTAGAATTTGACGCAATGGAAGATGTTGAAAAATTACCAGAAGATAAAGGAAGTCGCGGTCATCCTGGTCCAAAAACTCACAAACTTGCTGCCCAAAAATTAACAGATTTTATAAAAAAATTGTGATAAAACAGAAAAGTTAATTACAAATTCTGTCATTATGGACTTGCCTCGATAATCTTGTATGTAATTTTCCAAGAAGATTGCCGTGTCAAGCACGGCAATGATATTGTTTTAAAAAACTCGATATTTGAGCTATGTTATTTTTTTACTTCTGATTTTTTTGCCATTCTCTTTTTGAAGAAAATTAAAACTCCAAATAAAGCTGCAAGTCCAAAAATCCAAGAAATTATTCCAGAAACAACTAATCCTAAAGATAAAGTAATTCCAGCAATTATGTAAGTTAAGAAAGAAACTACGGCAACTGTAATCGCATAAGGAAGTTGTGTTGAAACGTGATTTACGTGATTACATTGTGCTCCGGCAGAAGCCATAATTGTTGTATCTGAAATTGGTGAACAATGGTCGCCACAAACAGCACCAGCCATACAAGCAGAAATTGAAACAATTCTAATTGCACCACTTGGGAATGCTGCAATACAAATTGGAATTAAAATACCAAAAGTTCCCCAAGAAGTTCCTGTTGCAAATCCTAAAAGACAAGCAATGATGAAAACTATCGCAGGTAAAAACATTTTTAATCCAGAAGCGGAAGAACTTACAATTGATGCAACATATTCTTTTGCACCAAGACTATCTGTCATAGATTTTAAAGTCCAAGCAAGGCAGAGAATTAAAATTGCAGGAACCATAGCTTTAAATCCATCTGGAACACAATCCATAGAATCTTTAAAAGAAAGAACTTTTCTAACCATATAGAAAATGACTGTGATGATTAATGCACCAAAAGAACCAATAACTAATCCTACGGAAGCATCTGAATTTGAGAATGCTTCTATAAAGTTTAAGAAAGAATCTGAATCTTTTGTGAAAAATCCACCAGAATAAATCATTCCTAAAACACAAAGAACAATTAAAATTGCAACTGGAATTACAAGATCAATTGTTTTTCCTTTTGAATTGATTTCTTCAGATTTATCATCATCATTATTCATAATTTCCAAAGCTTTTTCGTATTTACTCATAGAGCCATATTCAAATTTCATAAATACTAAAGCAAATAACATTATGAGTGTGAGGATTGCATAAAAATTGAATGGAATTGCTTTACAGAAAAGTAAAATTCCGTTTTCGCCTTCGGTTACAAATCCTGCGACTGCGGCTGCCCAAGATGAAATTGGAGCAATAATGCAAACTGGAGCGGCTGTTGAATCTATAAGATATGAAAGTTTTTCTTTAGAAACTCCATATTTATCTGTAACTGGTTTCATAACTGAACCAACTGTAAGACAATTAAAATAATCATCAATAAAAATTAAAATTCCAAGACAGATTGTAGCGATTTGAGCTCCAACTTTTGATTTAATATGTTTTTTTGCCCATCTTCCAAATGCTGCAGAACCGCCAGCTTTATTCATCAATGCAACCATAATTCCTAAAATAACAAGGAAAATTAAAATTCCAATGTTGTAAGAATCTGCTATAGATGCAATTAAACCAAAAGTTCCTTCATCTGTTTCGTTGTAAAGTAATTGTGATAAAAATCCACCAAAACCAGTGCCAGCGTCTATTGTGTAGAAAATAGCACCAATTATAATTCCTAAAAATAAAGAAGAATAAACTTCTTTTGTACAAAGTGCTAAAACAATTGCTATAATTGCAGGCACTAAAGACCAAAATGTACCAGCCATTTCTTTTTTTTCTCCATATATAAAGAATAGAAAGCTAATTTAGTTTTCTTTTGAAAGTTTTGTAAAATCAGTTTTTAATGGTTCTGAAACGCCATCTTTTTCTAATTTTTCCATAACTTTGATAACATAGTCAATTTCATCAAGTAAAGACGCTGCTGTATACGTTTTGATTTGTTTCAAAGCTTCAATAGCTTCTTCGTTTGTCATAACAACCTCCTTTGATTTATTGTAATCACAATGTTTTATAAAGATAAAACTGCTTAAAAACATTTTTACCTTTATTTTTATTAAATCAAGACTAAAACTTTATCAGGACAGGCTTTTACACATTCACCGCAACTTGTACATTTTGAATAATCAACTTTTGGAAGTCCGTTTTCCAAAACAATTGCTTGTACTGGACATTTTCGTGTACACATTCCACATTTAAAACAACCTTCTGTACAATCTTTTCTGATTTGTGGTTTGTTATCACTTTTGCAAGAACAACGTGCAATTGCTCCTTTTGTATCTTTCTCAATAAAATGAAAAAGTTTTTTAGGACACGCTTTTGCACATTTTCCACAGCCAACACATTTTGTTTTATCAATTTTTGGAAGTCCGTCTTTTCCCATAGAAATTGCATCAAAAGGACAAACTTCTACACAATCTCCAAAACCAATACATCCAAATGAACATTTTTTTGTTCCGTTCATTGTAAGTTGAGCTGCTGAACAAGTTTTTACACCTTGATATTCGCCTCTATCTTTTGCACATTCTTTTGTTCCATGACATGCTAAAAAAGCAATTTTTGGTGTTGAAGTTTGTGCATTTACTCCTAAAATTTTTGATACTTCTTCGGCACAAGAGGCACCTCCAGCAACACAACCTGTTACAGGAGCTTCTCCATTGACAACGGCTTCGGCAAATGCATCACATCCTGCGTAACCACAACCGCCACAATTTGCACCACTTAAAGCATCTCTAACTTCTGCGATTTTTGGATTCACTTTTACGGCAAAAAGTTTTTTAAATAAACCAAGTAATAGCCCTAAAAGAAATCCAATCACCAATGCTACTATTATAGTAAAAATTATAGTCTTCATAATTAATCCATTTCAAATAATTTTCTAAAAAGATATAAAATTAATATTCTAAAAGAAATATTTGCCAAAATTTTATATCAAACCTTTAAAACCTAAGAACGCCAAACTTAAAAGACTTGCTGCGATGTATAAAATTGGAGTTCCTTGGAAAGCTTTTGGAATTTTTGCAGTTTTGAGTTTACTTCTTACTCCGCTCATAATGACCATACTCATTAAAAATCCTAAAGCAGTACCGAGTGCATAAACAATACTTTCACCATAATTATAGTTTTTACTGATACAATTGATTGTTACACCAAGAACAGCACAGTTTGTTGTGATGAGAGCTAAATAAACACCCATTGAACGATAAAGACTTGGAATTGATTTTTTTAAGAAGAATTCTACAAGTTGAACTAAAGATGCAATTACAAGAATGAAAATTAAAGTTTGCAAAAATTCAAGATGAAGAGGAATCATAACTAATTTATAAATAGGCCAAGTTACAGCAGTTGCTAAAACAATTACGAAAGAAGTTGCAATTCCCATTCCAGCAGCTTTATCAGTTTCGCTTGTCATACCAATAAAAGGACAGATTGCCAAATATTGAATGAATACAACGTTATCTACAATGGCAGATGAAATTAAAATTTTTAAAATATCCATCATTATTGGTTTTCTCCTTTATTAGTTTCTATTTTTGAAGGACAATTTAATTTACAACTAGCACAATTTGGTTCTTCAATATCAGGACATTTTTGATTTTCTTTTTCAGCTTTTACTTGTTTCATTGCTTGAACAAATGCAGCTAAAAGTCCAAATACTAAAAATCCGCCTGGAGCACTGTTAAAAATACTAATTCTATATGCTTCTGGAATGATTTCTACTTTTAAAGCTGTTCCTGCCATCAAAGTTCCTCCGCCTAAAAGTTCGCGGATAAATGAAATTGTAACAAGAACCATTGTATAACCAATTCCCATTCCTAAGGCATCCAAAACAGAATCTCCAACTAAATTTTTAGAAGCAAATGCTTCAACTCGTCCCATAATAATACAGTTTACAACGATAAGTGGTAGAAAAACTCCCAATGCATCATAAAGAGATTCGACATACGCTTGTAAAACTAATTGAACGATTGTTGTAAAGGCAGCAATTATGATGATAAAAATTGGCAGACGAATAGAAGTTGGAATATTTTTTCTAAATAAACTGATAACAATTTCACTCATCAGTAAAACAAAAGTCATTCCCATTCCCATTCCAAGACCGTTAAAAATACTTGTAGTAACGCCTAACGAAGAACATAATCCAATATTTAAAACTAAAAGAGGATTTTCTTTTAAGAATCCGTTTGTAAAAATTGCAAGTTTTTTATTCATTATTGCCTCCATTTTTTGCAAAATACTTAATCATAGAAGCAGTTCCTTCATTTATCAAATTAGCAATTCCAACGCTTGTGATTGTTGCTCCAGAAATTGCATCATAATTTTCTCCGGCTGTAAAACCATTTTTTGCATCTTTTCCAGAAAATTGTTCATAAAAAGTCATTCCATTTGGTAAAGTAAAAGTTGGGTCATTTGCTTTTAAACCGAATCCTGGAGAATCTGTTAATTTTAAAAATCTAAGACCAGTCAAAATTCCATCTTTTGTCATTCCGATGATAATTGTTCCTTGGTCATAAGTTGGACCTGAAATTTGACAAGCGGCACCAATCGTTTCTGTTCCTTTTTTTGCAAGATACATATTATCAATAGAAATTGAAGAATTTTGAGCTTTTTCATAATCATTTATTTGTTCAAAATTTTCTGCATCTACAAAAACAGATTTCATCGCTTCATTTGCTTTTTTTATTTGATTTTGTTGAATTACAGGCGATGTTGCGTTATTTACAACTGCTAAAATTGCACAAGAAGCAACTGCGTAAGCTGCAAGAATTAGTCCGAGTTTTATCATAGACCATAAATTATCTTCTTTACTCATTTGTTACCTCTTTTGCGTTTTTTATATCAAATTCTTGTATGATTTTTGGTTGTTCAGGTTTTTTATTACCTTTTTTTCCGTAACCATACATTCTTGTTGTAAAATTATTTAAAAGTGGAGCAATTGCATTCATAATCAAAATACTGAACATCACACCTTCTGGATAACCTCCAAATCTTCTGATAAGGAAAGTGATTAAACCACAACCAAATCCAAAAATCCATCTACCTGTTTTTGTAATTGGTGATGTTGCGTAATCTGTTACCATAAAAGTTGCACCAAAAAGAATTCCACCTGTAAATAAAGTCATTACAACTTCTAAAATTGAATTATAAAAACTGTGAGAACCGATTATTGAATTTAAAAAAGTTCCAATGCAAACTGTTCCAACCATCGCTAAAGGAGCTCTCCAATCAATAATGCGAAGAACTAAAAGAAAAACAAATGAAATTAAAATTAAAAGAACTGATGTTTCTCCCATACAACCGGCACGATTTCCTAAAAAATAATTTAAAAAATCAAAATTTTCAGTTGTTACACTTCCAGATTTTATGCTACTTAAAATTGTTGCTGAAGAAATAGCATCGATATTTTTTGGAGTAGGCCAACTTGCACCAATTGCAGCTGGAAAACTGATAAATAAAAATGCACGACCAGTTAATGCTGGATTAAAAGTGTTACTTCCAATTCCTCCAAAAAGACCTTTTGCAACGACAATTGCAATTAAATCTCCCAAAATTAACATCCAAACAGGAACTGATGATGGGAGAACTAAAGCTAACATTACGCCAGTTACGGCAGCACTCAAATTTTTAATCACAATTTTTTGTTTTGTAAAATATTGAAAAGCCGCTTCAAATCCAACTGCACACATTACAGAAATTAAAATTTTTAATAATGCAGGCAATCCAAATAAAATAACAGCACAAATGCATTCTGGTAAAAGTGCAATTAAAACGGTTAACATAATTAATTGCGTAGAAGATTTTAGATTAAAGTGAGGACTTGAAGAAAGATTTAATTTTTCCATCATTTTGAACCTCCGTTTTCAGCAGATTTTTTTGCATTCATTTTTGCTCTTTCTTCAGCCATTTTTTGTCGTACAAGACCTTTTCCAAGTCTAACTCGCTGAACAATTTTTATATGTGCTGGGCAAACAAATGCACAACATCCACATTCAATACAATCCATTAAACCGAATTTTTTTGCTTTGTCTAAATTGCCTTTTTCTAATTCTTTTGTGATTAAGGATGGATACAAACGCATTGCACAAGTTGAAATACATTTTCCGCAGTTTATACATTGGTCTTCTTCAAAAAGTGATGTTTCTTGTTTTGTGAGAAAACAAACTCCACTAGAACCTTTTGCGATTGGGAAATTTGGAGAAATCATTGCAAAACCCATCATTGGACCACCAGAAATGATTTTTGCAACATTCTCTTCATTTACAGAAAAAGATTCTGGCATTAAATCACTAACTAAAGTTCCAATTGGAACACGTAAATTGCAAGGTTTTTCTACAGCTCCACCACTAACTGTAAACGCTCTTTCTATAAGAGGCATTCCTAATCTAAATGCATCAGAAATTGCACAGATTGTTCCGACATTTAAAATAATACATCCTGCATCGGCTGGAAGTTTTGCACTAGGAATTTCTACTCCAAGACAAGATTTTACGATGAATTTTTCAGAACCTTGAGGATATTTTGTTTTTACAAGACAAACTTTCATATCATCACTATAAGATTTTTCGTTTATCACTTTATCTAAAATAGGTTTGATGTATGATTTATTATCTTCCAAGGCAATTATTCCATAAGCACCGGTAATATGCAAAACAATAGCAAGTCCATCAATCACTTTTTCAGTATTTTCTTGTAAAGTTCTTTCATCGCAAGTGAGATATGGTTCACATTCTGCAGCATTTACCAAAACATAAAGAATTTCTTTGTCTTTTGGAGGATTTAATTTTACATGGGTAGGAAAACTTGCTCCGCCCATACCAACAATTCCAGCTTCACGAATGCGTTTTAGTGCATCTTCTGTAGAACAAGTAAATGGATTTAAAGGTTCCATAAAATCTGTTTTTTCGGAATCATCAGATTGAATTATAATACAAGGAACTTCTTGATTTGCAGTAACAAGGCAGTTTTGTATTTTTTTGACAGTTCCCGAAATTGAAGCATGAACTGGACAATTCATAGGACCATCGCCATCGGCAATTTTTTGTCCTTTTACGACAACATCCCCAACTTTTACTAAAGGCGAATTTGGTGCGCCTCCCATAGTTACAGGAATGGTTACCATTTTTGAGTTTGGAAAAGCAACAGTTATTGCAGAACCGTTGCTAAGTTCCTTGAACTCTTTAGGGTGGATTCCCCCTTTAAAAGTTTTTGCTCTCATAATGATATAAATTATACTTTAAAAATCGTTATTTGAGAATAAAGTTATTATCTTTTTTGGTAGAATGAGGATTTTAGATGATTACTCAACATCAACTTTTTTAATATGAGCTCCAAGTGCTTGAAGCC
The DNA here is from genome assembly GCA_964410365.1 of uncultured Treponema sp. GTDB lineage: Bacteria > Spirochaetota > Spirochaetia > Treponematales > Treponemataceae > Treponema_D. Next base: position 15,288 of record CAYPGB010000022.1, on the reverse strand, counting down.
GTCCTACTAAATCTTCGTAACCGCGTTCTATTTGATAAACATTACTAATTCTACTTTCGCCATGAGCACACATCGCCGCAATTACCATTGCCATTCCAGCACGAATATCTGGCGAAACAAGATGGTCACCGTGAAGCATACATGGACCACTCACAACTGCTCTATGAGGATCGCACAAAGTGATTTTTGCACCCATGGAAATTAATTTATCTACAAAAAACATACGACTTTCAAACATTTTTTCAAAAATCAAAACAGTTCCTTCTACTTGAGTAGCTACAACAGTCATAATAGAAGTTAAATCTGCTGGAAATCCTGGCCAAGGCATATCATCAATTTTTGGAATTGCATTTCCTAAATCTTCATTTACTTTTAATTTTTGAGCATTTGAAACTGTAAGTTCATCATTTTTTATTTGCCAAGAAATTCCCAATTTGCTAAACGAATATTTTAAAGGACGAATTTCTTCGGGGCGAATATTTTTTATGGTGATTTGACCTTTTGTTGCTGCTGCCATTCCAATGTAAGAACCAATTTCTATATAATCAGGACCGATTGTATATTCACAACCATGAAGTTTTTTTACACCATCAATTTCAATTTTATTTGAACCAATTCCAGAAATTTTTGCTCCCATAGAATTAAGCATATTGCATAAATCTTGAATATGAGGTTCGCTCGCGGCATTTTGAATTAAAGTTTTTCCTTCTGCCGTTACAGCTGCCATAATCGCATTTTCAGTTGCAGTTACAGATGCTTCATCTAAAAAGATATTTGCACCAATTAATTTATTTGCAGAAAAAGAAAAATGTCCATTTACGTGAATTGTAACTCCTAATTGTTCTAAAGCTAAAAAATGAGTATCAACACGGCGACGACCAATTACATCGCCACCAGGAGGCATCATATCACATTTTCCAGTTCTGCCAATAAGAGGACCTGCAAAAACAATTGAACCGCGAACTTTTTTAGTGAGTTCTTTAGGAATTTCGCAATTATTTATTTCTTTACATTGAATTTTCCAATTATTTTTACTGATTTGCTCAACTTGTGCTCCAAGAGATTTTAAAATCTCAATCATCACATTTGTATCTCGAATTTCTGGGATATTGTGCAAAATAACAGGTTCTGTTGTTAAAAGACTCGCTGCTAAACAAGGAAGAGCTGCATTTTTGTTTCCACTTGCACAAACTGTTCCAGAAATAGGGTATCCACCTTCAATTAAATATTCGTACATAAAAAATCCTTAAAATTAAATTTGCGTTGCTAAATTGACTAGAATATCGGCGGATTTTGACATTTGATTTAGAGAAACCCATTCATTTCTTGAATGAAATTCGTGAGCACCAGTAAAAATATTTGGAGTTGGAATTCCCATTTCTGTTAAACGAGAACCATCAGTTCCTCCGCGAATTGCTTTTCGAATAATTTTTACATCAGCATCTTTATATGCTTTTTCAAGATTAGAAATTACTTCTGGTGCAGAATCTAATTTTTCTTTCATATTAAGATATTGTTGTTCAAATTTTACAAAACCATTTCCACCAATTTTTTTATTTGTTTCCAAAATTGCATTTTCAATAATCTTTTTTTCCTTTTCAATTTCTTCTATATAAAAGGAACGTAAAAGAAGTTCTACAGATGCATTTTCAATATTTCCTTTCATATTCATAACTGCAATAAAACCTTCTTTGTTTTCAGTTGTTTCAGGACGCATATTTTCAGGCAATCTTGAGATAAAATCGCTAGCAAGAAGATTTGCATTTATCATTCCACCAGCTTTGGCATCTCCCGTATGACAAGCTTTTCCTACAAAATTAACAGTTGCTGACCAAGCATTAAAACATTCAGATTCCATTTCTCCTTCATCGCCACCATCAACAGTGTAAGCAAATTTGGATTTTATAATTTCAAGAGGAACTTTATCCATTCCGTGTCCAGTTTCTTCATCAGGACTAAACATAACTTCGATAGGTTTGTGCTTTATTTCAGGATTTTTTACAAAATATTCAATCATCGTCATAATTGCAGCAATTCCAGCTTTATCATCACCACCAAGAAGTGTAGAACCGTCAGATTTTATAATAAAATCATCATCTTTTTTGAGAATTTGAGGCAAAACATTTTTACCAGAAACTTCATCAACAGTATCCATATGAGAAAGAAACAAAACAGAATCTTGATTTTGGCAATTTGATTTTAAAAATCCATAAACATAACAATCTTGAGTGACCGTAACTTCAAGTCCAAAAGATTTTAGTTCTTCCTCCAAAGCGTGAGCCATATCCCATTGTTGTTCCGTCGAAGGAAAAATCCCTTTATCAGCCATTTCAGAAGAACTTTCAGACCAAATTTTTACATATTTTACAAATCGATTTAAAAGATTTTTTTTGTATTCGTTATTTTTACTAATTGCATTCATAATTTTTATTATAGTGTTTTTTGGCTGACTTTTTCCACCAACTCGCATTTCGCAGTTCGGTAACCCTCAGTCGCTTCACATTCGTTTGCGACCACTTCGTGCTGCTCAATTCTCGCAGCAAGAGGCATTCCTCAGTAATTTCAAAATCGTGATGTTTGCAAGTCAAACTCGTGTGTTGCTGAAAGCAACACAGTGATTAAATTCTGCGACGTTTGCGAAGCAAACTCGTGTGTTGCGTAAGCAACACAGTCATTTGACCTAATATATTCATTTCACTAAAATATTTTTATAAAAATAAACTCAAAATTTGGAGAAAATCTATGACTAACGCTAATATTCCTGATTTTTTTGGAAGTTTGGTTTTCAATCTTTCTGTAATGAAAAAAACTTTGCCTGAGCAAACTTACAAAGCGTTAAAACAAACTATGGAAGATGGAACTCCTTTAAATTTGGAAGTTGCAAATCAAATTGCTGACGCAATGAAAAATTGGGCTATTTCAAACGGTGCAACACATTATTCACATTGGTTCCAACCGCTTACAGGAATTACGGCTGAAAAACATGATTCTTTTTTATCTCCAGCTGAAGAAGGAAAAGTAATTATGAGTTTTAGCGGAAAAGAACTCATAAAAGGTGAACCAGATGCATCTTCTTTTCCAAATGGAGGAAAACGTTCTACTTTTGAAGCAAGAGGATATACTGTTTGGGACCCAACATCATATCCTTTTATAAAAGACCATACTCTTTGTATTCCGACCGCTTTTTGTTCATATACTGGAGAAGCGTTAGATAAAAAAACTCCTCTTTTGCGTTCAATGGAAAGTTTAAATGTTCAAGCATTGCGAATTTTAAAACTTTTTGGAAATAAAGCAAAACATATCACAACGACAATGGGACCTGAACAAGAATATTTTCTCATTGATGAAAAACTTTATCAAAAACGCAAAGACCTTAAAATGTGTGGAAGAACTCTTTTTGGTTCAAAACCTGTAAAAGGTCAAGAAATGGATGACCAATATTTTGGAGCAATCAAACCTCGTGTTATTGAATATATGGAAGATTTGAATAATGAACTTTGGAAATTAGGAATTTATTCAAAAACTGAACATAATGAAGTTGCTCCTGCTCAACACGAAATGGCTCCAATTTTTACAACATCAAATCTTGCGGCAGACCAAAATCAACTTACAATGGAAATTATGAAAAAAGTCGCTCGTCGTCATGGATTGATTTGTCTTTTATCAGAAAAACCATTTGAAGGAGTTAATGGTTCTGGAAAACATAATAATTGGTCTATTGCTACTGACACTGGCGAAAATCTTTTTTCACCTGGAAATTCACCAAAAGATAATGCACAATTTCTTTTATTTTTGACGGCTGTTATAAAAGCTGTTGATGAAAATCAAGATTTGTTGCGTTGTACAGTTGCTTCTGCCGGAAACGACCATAGATTAGGAGCAAATGAAGCTCCTCCAGCAATAATTTCAATTTATGTTGGAGATGAACTTGGTTCAATTTTAGAATCTATAAAAGATGGAACATCTTACAATAATAAAGAAAAAGGAAAAATGACAATTGGAGTTGATGTTTTACCACCAATTCCAAAAGATTCTACAGACAGAAATAGAACATCTCCATTTGCTTTTACAGGAAACAGATTTGAATTCCGTTCAGTTGGTTCTTCACTTTCAATTTCTGGACCAAACACCACAATGAATGCAATTTTAGCTCATTCTTTAAAAGAATTTGCTGATGAACTTGAAAAATCACAGGATTTTGAAAAAGATTTGCAAAAGTTGATAAAACGCGAAATCACAAATCACTGGAAAATTTTATTTAATGGAAACGGTTATGATGAATCTTGGGTAAAAGAAGCAGAATCTCGCGGACTCAAAAATTATCGAACAACTCCAGAAGCAATGGAACATTATCTGGATGAAAAAAATATTTCTCTTTATACACAAATGGGCATTTACACAAAAGAAGAAATGCAAAGTCATTATGAAATCAAACTAGAAAAATATTGTCAAGTTATAAATATTGAAGTTAATACAATGCTAGAAATGATTCATAAAGATATTATGCCAGCCGCTTTTAAATATATGAATATGCTTGCCGATACAGAATTTAAAATGCAACGAGTTTTTAATCTTTGTGATGCTGGTATTAATTTGATGAAAGAATTAAATGATTTGATAAATATTCTTGAAAATAAATCAAATGAACTTCTTCTTTTGCACGAAAAAACAAAGAAAATTCAAGATTTAATGCAAAAATCAAAATCTTACGCAACAGAAATTCTTCCTCTTATGAAAAAAGTTCGTTCTGTTGCGGATAAAATTGAACCTTTACTTGGAGAAGAATATAAACCTTTCCCAAGTTATGAAGATTTACTTTATAGTGTTCAATAAAAATTTAATTTTTCGCGATTAAATTTTACAGATTTTTCTTGCTGTAAAAAATATTTTTGTAATTTTGTAAAATCTGAGTTCAATTCATACAAAATGTAATTGTTCTCAGTTTTTACAATAAACGCTGGATAAAAAGAAAGTTCTTCAAAATAAATAATTTCTGCATTTTCAAATTCTTTTTGATTTTTTACAAAATATTTTATTGCTTTTAAACAGTCAAAATCAGGATTTTCTTTTTTAAACGCATTATATTCTTCTAAATATTTTGTAAATTTTTTTGATAAATTATAATTTTCTTTATAAAATTTTTTATTTATTCTACAAATTTCACCAGAATATTGTAAAAAAATAGCCGCTTTTTCAGAAAAAAGTTCTACAAATTTAGAGCGATTTCCTTTTTTTGTGTTAATTAAAGCATTTAGTTGTGCAGATTTTTTCTTTTTGTCCTTGTTGATTTTATTTTCTGCTTTGAAAAATTCATCTTGAGTTTTATAAAATTCTTTTTGATTTTGAATTTTTTCTCCAATCTGAATATTTTTTTGAATAAAAATTCTATCAATTTCAGGATTTTCTTTTACAATTCCATCTTTTGTTAAATAAATTTCCCAAAGATTTTTTTTGTCAGAAAAACTTATTTTTAAATATGTTGAAAACGCTTCTATATAAAAATTATGAATTTTTCTGTTTGAATTTCCAAAAAGCAATTTGATTTCTTTATTTTTACAATTTGCAAAATCAGTTTTTGAAAAATCGGCGGTGCCAAAATATCTGATTGGTTCTTCTTCAAAACCGGGTTTTAATCTTAAAAAAAGTGTCCAAATTTCAGAAAAATAAAAATTCACTTTAAAATCTGAATTATAAAAATTTACGGTGAACGGACCTTCGCTAAAATGAAAATTTTCTATGCTACAATCACTATTTTCAATTTTTTTGCCATTTTTCCATAAATTACCAGAATATTTTTGTAAAATATCACTTTGTTGATTTTTTTCTTCTGTAAAAAATGATGATTTTGGAAGTATTAAATCAGCTTCTGTAAAATTCCATTCTAAATCATATATTTTTTTATGATAAAACCCAATTTTTCCTTCTGGTGACAATGCTGCAATTCTTAGTTCTCGTTCGCTATTTCCATTTCCCGTTTGAATAATTGTGATAAATTTTGTTCCTTTTGAACCAAGAGGCAATTCTGGCTGAATTTTCCAATCTTCATTTGGTAAAGACCAAATTGTTGTGTTTGAAGATGGAGTTGAACCTTCTAAATCAGAAAAAATTTCATCATAAGAATAATCGTATAACATCGGATTTGAACCAACTGTGTTGTAATCTACAAGTCGCGTGTACATTTTTCCAGCTTTTGAAATTATAAAAAAAGTTGATGCACTTTCTTGCAAATTTTCTGCAATAAAATTTCCATTTTCTGGGCTTTTAAAAGTGTGACTAAAATCTGAAGGGCAAGCAGGATCGCAATATCGGAGAGTTTGTCCGTCTTCGCACAAAAAAGTGATAGTTTCTACGCCCAAAGGTCCATAGTGATGTTGATTTCCTAAAGCATCTTCATAAAATAAAACATCTTTTCTACTTGAACCAATTGTCCAATTTTTTTTATTTTTTACGCTTGAATTTTGATAAAGTGGAATTTTTTCTGGCCAACCAAAATAATCAATCCATTCAAAAGGCGTGTAATGTGTGATTTTTTTTGTATAAACTCTAAAAAGTTTTCCTTCGTCGCTAAATGCATACAAAACATCAGCATCTGCGGCAATTTCTACAATTTTTTTTGGAGATTCAAATTTATTTTTTGCAGAAAAAGGAAGTCCAGTTTTTTGAAAAAGTTTCCAATGTTCAGAAGATTCTTCGCGTTTTTTATAAAAAATTTTTCCATCATTTAAAAGAAAATCATATTCAAAAGAAAAAGTTTGAGTTTGCGTTTTGATAAAAATAGAATCTGGAAAAAATCCATTTATGTTTTCTTCTGAATTTCTTTCTTCCAAAAAAAGAGGAGAACCTTCCGTTTTTAGAAAATTTTCTGCATAAGTTGGTAAAGATTTACACGAAAAAATAAAAATAAAATCACTTAAAATAAAAAAAATTAAAAATATTCGCAAAAAAAGTTTTTTCATAAATTAAATTCTATTTTTCATCTCAAAATAACCAAAGAATTTTTTCTCTGTGATATTCCATCCACATCCTGTTTCTAAAATAAAATCACACAAACCAATTAAAGAAACTTTTGCTCGGAAAAATCCGCCAGCACAAAGATAAAGTTGTTTATTGTAAAGTTCGTCAAAAAATCCGCCAATTTTCCATTGTTGAACAATAATTAATTCTGCAAAAGTTAAAGAAGGATTTAAATTTACAAAATATAATTCTGTGTCGTTTGATAAAATAAAATTGTTTTCATCAGCAGGTTTTGTTGTTCTGTAAAAATCTGAAGAATAAATTCGAGTTTTTGGGGCAGATTTATCAAAATTAAAAAATGCATAACGAGTAGAAAAATTATCTGCAATTCCAACTGAAAAATTCTGTTCCTTTTTTGAAAAACAAGAAGCATTTATCATTGTTTGAAGTTTTACACCAACTCCGGAAGAAAGTTTTTTTATTTCCGAACCAGACATAAAATAATAAGGTTTTAAAGAAAGATATGATTTTTTATCATTTCCAAATTCTGTATCAAATCCAAGTTTAAAAAGCATTTCTTGAGGTTTTAAATTGTAATCTGCTGCATATTCTGAAATCAAGAAAAAAGATTTAAATGCGTAAGGAAAAATCGAAGGTCTGAATTTTATGCTACTTGCTGTGTAAAAATTTGCGGGCTGAAAATGTTGATATTTAAAACTATATAAAGTCAAAAGTGAAAATTCAAAAACAGAAGAAGGTTTAAAAGAAAAATTGGCATTTACAGAAAATTGATTTTTAAATGGAAAAAAAATTCCGCCAGAAACAAAAATTTTTGATGCATCTAAAAATGCAAAACTTGAAATTCCTGTAGAATTAAAAAGATTGTAATCTGGATAATCTATTACTGGAAAAACTGGCCAAATTTTTAAGCCAAAATAAGTTTCGTCTTGTAAAATTGGTTCATTTTTTTTAGCGTGAGAAATTGCATTATCTGCGAATTTATCTGTTTGAATTCTTCTTTCTGAATAATTTTTAAAACTGTGAGGACATTTTTTGATTTCATCAATTAGTTTTAAAGTAGATTCATATCCGATTTTAGAAAGCTCATCAGATTTGTCAAAAGCCATAAATGAAAAATGTTCTACATCATTTCTGATAATTACTGGTTTGTAAGATTTTATATCAACAGCGGCTTGTCTTTCTTTTCCAATAGACATCAATCTATTTAAAACTACAATCATATTATTATAATTTAAATCAGAATCATAAAAAGCCGTCGAAATTACGATATTTTTGGAAAAATGTTCTGCAACAGAAAGAGCTGCAATATCAATCGCTCCACTATCTAACAATTTTACTTCAGTTTTTTCATCATCATTTAAATGATAATCTGTTGGTTCCATTATTGCTGGCATTGCAAACGCTGCTGTCATAATTTTTGCATAATCTCCAGACGCATGCCAAATTTGTCGTTTTGAATATAAATCTTCAGTTACAACTAAAATTGGAATAGAACATTCTGATAAATCTGTTTGAGGTTTTCCAAGTAAATCGTTTATAAATGCACGAAATTTTCTAACAGAAAGAATTCCTCCGTGCATTGGTAAAACCAGTTCAAAATATTGAGTTAAATTTATGTTAGAAACAACTTCTAAAATTTTATCTGGAGAAAATCCGTACGCATAAAACATTCCGATTATTGCACCCATTGAATTTGCAATTATAAAATCTGGAGTGATATTATTTTCTTCCATCGCTTTTAATGCTCCGATATGAGCAAACGCTCTTGCAGAACCTCCGCAAAGAACTAGCCCCATCGGTTCGCGATTTTCATTTTTGCGAATAAGATTTAATTTTTCTTCAAATTCAGAAACGCCTTCATAAATTGGACTTGCTTGGAGTAAAAATTTATCATCTTCTTCTATCATAAGTTTTGTGCCAGATTGTGCATTTAATGTAAAAAAACAACAAAATATGACAAAAAAAGATGCAATTTTGCTAAAATTAGATGTTTTCATTAAAGTTTTCCACTTTCCGCTGCACCTGGAAGACCAATATCTTTTCTGTAGAAAGCATTATCAAATTTTATGCTAGAGATTCCTTTGTAGGCATTTTCCCAAGCTTCTTTAAATGATTTTCCATACGCAGAACTTGCAAGAACTCTTCCTCCACTTGTAAGCATATCATTACTTCCGCGTCGTCCAGAACTTGCACCTGCAATAAATATTTTTGCTGTACTTGCTTTTAAAAGTTCTTCATTTATTGTGATTTTTAATCCTTTTTTGTACGCTTCTGGATAACCGCCACTAACCATAACAGGAGCAACTTGATAACCAGGTTTCCAATCAAATTTAAAATTATTCAAAGTTCCGTTTAAAATTGAAGCACACATTGTGGCAAAATCAAAATCCATTAAAGGAAGAACCGCTTGCGTTTCTGGGTCGCCAAGACGAACATTGTATTCAAGAAGTTTTGGACCTTTTGGAGTAAGCATAACACCAAAAAAGATAAATCCTCGATAATCAAATTTTTCTTTGATAAGTCCGTTTAAAGTTGGTTGCAAAATATCTTTATTAAATTGTTCCATCATAGAAGAAGAAACATCGTCTAAAGGACAGATTGCACCCATTCCACCGGTGTTTGGACCTTTTGCTCCGTCTAAAAGTCGTTTATGATCTCTTGCTGGCAAAAATGGAATTATAGTTGCATTTTCACTTAGTGCAAATTCTGGAGTTACAGAAACAGCTGCTAAAACTGAAATTTCAACGCCTTGCAAATAATCTTCAATGACAAGTTTCTTTCCCGCAGTTCCAACTTTTCCATTTTCCATTAAATCATCTATAGCGTTTATTGCATCTTCTTCTGTTGCGGCAACAACAACGCCTTTTCCAGCAGCCAAACCATCAGCTTTTATAACAATTGGAGCACCGTGTTTTTTTACATATTCAATTGCCGCATCTTTAGAAACAAAAGTTTCACTCGCCGCACAAGCAACATTGTATTTTTTCATAAATTTTTTAGATAAATCTTTACTTGCTTCAAGTTGAGCAGCGGCTTTTTTGGGACCAACACAAGGAATTTCTGCATTCCAAAAATCATCAGCTAAACCTTCTGCCAAAGGATTTTCTGGACCAATTACAGCCATTCTACAATTTTCATGTTTTGCAATTGCGATATAAGGATTTTCTCCTTCTTTGATATAATCACAATTTTCAGGATTTACGTTTTGACATTTAGATTCATTTGCAGTTCCGCCATTTCCTGGAACAACGATAACTTTATCAACAATCGAGCTTTGAGCTAATTTCCAACAGATAGTGTGCTCTCTTCCACCACTGCCTACAACTATAATATTCATAACTTTAGTTTATAAAAAAAAGATGTTTCTTACAACTTATAGAAAAAAATTTTAAAAAAAATGTTTTTTTAAAGTAAATATGATAAAATAAACGCGAGGATTTTATGACAAAATTGAAATTTATTTTGCTTTTTTCTTTTACGATGATGATTTTATCTTGTTCAACTTTTGATGTAAAAGATTCTAATAACGAAAAAAATCTTTCTAATGCAGAAGAAATTATTTCTTCAGACAAAATTCTTTCTGTAAAAAATGATAAAAATGGAATTTTTATTACAAAAAAACATTCTTCAAAATTTAAACACATAAAAATAAATATAAAAAATCAAAATGGACAAGAATTTAAAATTTCAACAACAGATACTGAAAATGAATTTTTCTTTCCTTTTGTTAATCAAAATGAAGAATATGAAATTTTTCTAGAAATGCTGGACAAAAACTATCAAAATTATACAACTTCAAAAAAAGTAAAAATTCTTGCAAAAAACGGATTGGGGGAAATTTTTAGTAATTATCATTATGATGAAAAAAATATTCAAATTGTTTTAGAAGATTGTAATCCTGAAAAATTTTCTGATTTTGATTTTTCAACTTTTATGGGAATGATTTATTTAGTGCAAAATGGTCAAATTGATTATTCAAATTCAAAATGGAACGGATATAATTCTTTTTCCACTAAAATAGATTTAACTCCTTCGTATAGTTTTTTTTCTGGAAAAGAATTTTGTGTTGAAATTATTACAAAAGTTACTTATCAAAATAAAACTTGGGAATTTGTAATTGTTCAAAATGATGAAAAAAAATCTTTTCACGACAATCATTCAATAATTGATATAACTTGCGAGTCTGGAGTTTTTCGTCCACTTTTTAATCCCAAAAAAACTGATTATAAAATTTATGCTGCAAAAAATAATGTTAATTTAACTGTAAAAACTTTAACAGAAGAAAAAAATTATCCTTTGGATTTTTCAACATCAGAAAATCAAACTTTAAAAATTGACAATATTGAATATACTTTTACTCGCGATAATACACAAAAATTTGATTTTGGTGGAAAAACTTATTATCAAACTTTTTATGATGATTTTGAAGGAACTGAACTCAATCTTGAAAATTGGAAAAAATCTTCAGAGGAAGAACGTCAAGCATCACAAAAAAATCATGGTTGGTGGAAAAATGAATGTTCTTATTTGGAGAATGGAAATCTTGTAATAGAAGCAAAAATTAAAAATGGAAAAAATATTTCTGGAGCAATAGAAACAAAAGATTTGTTTGAACAATCTCACGGTTATTATGAAATAAAATTTAAATGCGAAAAAACTTCTGGTTTGTGGTATGCATTTTGGCTTTTAGGACATAATGATGATGAGCATATTGGAAACGGAGCGACCGATGCTGCAGAAATTGACTGTTTTGAATTAGTTCCAAATGAACCATGGAACGGACCAAATTATTTTAAAACGACAATTCATTGGGATTCATACGGAGAACATTCAAAAGCGTGCGATTCTGGACCTTATAAAGTAGATAATAGTTTTTATGATGATTTTCACACAGCAATTTTTATTTGGGGCGACACGAATTATGATTTTTATCTTGATGGAAAATTACTTTGGTCTTTAGATGCTTCTAAAAACGACGAAAAACATTTTGGTGGAATGTGCAATGGAAAAAATTGGATAATTATTTCTTCAGAATTTGGCGAATGGGGCGGAGAATTAAATCCAAAATTATTGCCAGCAAAAATGTATGTTGATTATGTAAAATGCGGGGCAGAAATAAATTAATCGGCTCTTGGTTTGTGGCAATTTGAACAACCAATAATGTGAACGTGTTTTTTTCCAACAGATTTATTAAAAAGTCTTGCAGTTAAAGATTGAGATTCCGAAACAGGTTTATGACAAACAGGACAAATTCTTTTTAAACCTTTTTCACATTTCGGATAACAATGCGGACATCCCCAAATAGTCATAAGTTGGTCAGGAACATTCATCGGTCTGTAAACTTTAGAAATGATATTTTCACCAACATAAAGTTCAAAACTACAAAGCGGACATTTTACAGGTTTTAAAGATTTTGCTTTTTCAGTTTTTATTTTTTTTGACTGGTAAGATTTAATCACACAAAACAACAAAATAAAAATAACAATTATTGAAAATCCAAGAAAAAAATATTCCATAAGTATAAAAATATTAGCATTTTTAGCCGAGACAATCCACCAACTCGCATTTCGCAGTTCGGTAACCCTCAGTCGCTTCACATTCGTTCGCGACCACTTTGTGCTGCTCAATTCTCGCGGCAAGTTGCATCTTCATTGTAAGAAAATAGTCATTGTAGCACGAGTTTGCTGTGCAAACGTCGCAGTACGGAAAAAAAATCCCCAACAGAAAAGATTCCGTTGGGGAATAGAAATTCTCTAATTTAAATTATTTTTTAGTTATTGTAACATTCTTAAAGTTTACAGTACAAGTTGCACCTGCATTTGAATCATCCTCATCTTCCCAGCCAAGTACCCATTGGATTTTTGACCAAGTACCTGCAGATTTTGCTTTAATTGTCCATTCTACATTTTCTTTTGTTACTTCAGAGCCATTAAGTCCATCATCATTATCAGATGAAATCAAACTAGGAACTAGATAATCCCAACCTACACAGTCTTGTGGATAAAACCGAATAATTTTACCAGCACTTGGGATTCCAAATTCAAAAGTGCCATTTATTACTACAATATCACCTTCTGCTACTGTAATTTTTTCAGGTAAGTCAACTTCAATACTTCCTGCATTACCCCATGTTTCTTTTTTACATTTAAAAGTTAATTCTTTGTTTATTTTTTTATCTTTTGGAGCGAGTAATATTGGACAATATTCTCCATCTGTTCCACTTATTATTGTGTCAGGATTGTTGCTTATAATATAGTTTATAATATCCCAAGCACTAGAAGGAAAACTTAACTCCGATTCGTAAATTTCGGAATCAGTTGTCCAAGCAGACCATTTTCCCAGGAATGATTCTGGAATATAACGTGGTTCTTCTAAATTCTTTGAAATTAATACTTCTTGAGCAGAAACTTCTCTTGCACCAGAAGTTCCTGCACTTACAAAAGATTTAAAATCTTTAGACATAATGTATTTTTTTGTATTTGGAACATCGGTGTATAAATTGTCAAAATCAGAACCATACATAACTAAAAGTTTGTATTCTTTTTTGTTATTTTCTGTTTTCCGAGGTAAAACAAGTTGATTCAAATCATTTAGAGAAAAAGTTACTGTATCATTATAAGTATAACCTGCAATTTTTACTTTTGTTCTGACCTCAGCACCTAGAGCTCTTCCTTGTAACATTGATTTTATATCTTGCCAAGAACTATTGTGTAAATCATATTTTTGTTGAGTTTCAGAATTCCAACAATCACAAGCATTAACCCAAAGTGTGTTATCAGTCCAAACTCTATCAGCATTTTTATCATTAGAAACTATTTGATAATAAGTTCCATAATCCAAAATAGGAACATTTTCATTGTTTGTAAATTCTTGTAGAGTTCTTGAAAGAACATAATCATCACTTAAAGTAACTTCATAATCTGTATTTTCTACTTTATATTCGCCAAGTCCGCCAATCGCTGTAACAGTAAAATTTTGTTCTTCGAGGATTAAACCATCGCTTCTTTCTACTCTTACATAAAAATCATATTCTGTATCTTTTTTTACTAAAGGATATGTGTAATTCCATTTATGATACCAGTCTGGTTTTTTGTAATTAATATTCATACAAACATCATTATTTTTATCAGTAATGAAAATATTTGTATCCGAAATAGAGCATCCTTCAAATAAAATTCCTCTTTCAGTTGCATTACATGTTATTTGAGTAGTAGTGTTTGATGAAGGTAGATAATTTGGAATTCCAGTGTAGCTTGTTACAGAAATTTTTGAAGATTCAATAGATAAATCATATTTACCCGAATGATTTTTATATTCTTCTTCTGTTAGACTTTCTTGTAAATTTAAAATAATGTTTCCTTTTGGTTGAACAGTTAATTCAAATGTTTCAGAAATATTAATCACTTCACCTTTTTTTATATTAGAGATATTGTGCCCGTCAGCTAAAGGAACCCAATCTCCTGAATCATCTAGAAGTATAATAAAAAAGTCATTTATATCCTTTGGAGATGTAAAACTAAATTCTAATTTTACCACATCGTAAATATTTGGAATTTGATTTGTATAAGGGAGTTTTTTTGTAGTTACATAAGAAGTTGAATAAGGTGCATTCGGATTCATCGTCATCTTGCTTGGTAAAAAATTTTCTAAATCTAGAATGCCATTATATTTTTTCGAAAGATTTTTTGCTAAAATTTCCCAAGATGTTCCATTGTAAAGATAAAAAATGCCTTCTGTTGTATTAAAATATGCATCATTTGCTTTTGGATTTTCTGGTGCCTCTGTAAGAGTTCCTAACCATAAAAAAGTACTGTTATTTTTAGAAAATTTTACAGCTTCTATTACAGTATTTTGTCCTGCAATAATTTCTACATTTTCTTTAATAATTTGTGTCTGCTCACCTTTTTGTAAGCATAAAATATAACCAGTGTTTGCAGTGATTTCTGAAATTTCGTATTTTCCATCTAATCCTACTTTTGAAAAATAAGACGTTCCTACAATAAAAACCTCAAGGTCCAATAACTCTTCCGAAGTTGTTCCATCAATACTAATTGTTCCAGTCAAAGAGCCTGTTGTTACTGGGGGGTAACTTCAGGTTTACAAGAAAATAAACCTAACGAAATTAAGAAAAACGAAATAATAAAATTTAATTTTTTCTCCTTATTATAATAAATTTTTATTTCTATAAAAATTATAAATGAATATTTTAAAATTGTTAAGATTAAAATTTTAGCCGAGACAATCCACCAACTCGCATATCGCAGTTCGGTAACCCTCAGTCGCCACACATTCGTTTGCGACCACTTTGTGCTG
>CAYPGB010000021.1:14334-33118 GCA_964410365.1 uncultured Treponema sp. | reverse complement strand
CTCAACTTACGCAACGCCTTGAATATGTGGAGGAATCTCTTGCAAGTATGTAATTTAAAAAAAGCATTTTTATTTGTAGTTTGCATTTTTTTTGAAGTTTGCTTTTTTGCACAATCAATTACAATGCCTTCTATGCCAAAAATGCCTACTTCTCCTTCAATGCCAACTTTGGGCGGAGAATTTTATCAGCCATCAACTCCAAGTTCAATTTCTCAAAATACAAATTCAACAAATCAAAAAGTAGAAAATTTATCATCAGAAATAAAAAATCAAACAATTATTTCAAATTCTACAAATTCTGATGAACTTTTTACGTCTTTAATGACAAATAATTCAATTTTATCGGCTTCAGATATTTCTAGTCTTTATGATTCGGGGTTGTTTGATGATTTTAATTCTTTAAATGCAAATCTTTCTTCAAATTCGTCTACAGTTTTATTACAACAAATTTTAACAAGTTTGGAAGAATTAAAACTTCAACAAAAAAATTCATCACCATCAGAAAAACAAAATTTGCAAAATGTACAAACCGATTCTGAAACTTTTAAACAGCGAGAACCTTCAATCTTGCGTTTTAAAATTAACGGATATGATATAAAAGATTCTTTGGTAAAAGTTTTTTTTAGTGAGCCAGAAAATGATGGAAGTTTTCTTTTAACAGCTGATAGAAGTTATTTTACAAATCAAAAAAAACGAACGGAAACTTTTTATATTCTTTTTAAAACTGTAAAAAGTAATGGAGTTGTTACAACTTTTGAAGTTCAACCAAGTATTGTTCAGGATTTTAAAAATGAAAATTCGTTTGTTTATAAATTTGCAAATCAAAAAAATCTTATTGCGGAAAAAACTGGAAATCTTGTAGTTTTACATTCAAGTGATAATAATTTAAATGTAGATTTACTTTTAGATATTGATAAAACAAATTCAAAAAATTAAAAGTTATTTAGAAAAATGGAAAAAGAAAATTTATTAAAAAATGGTTTAAAAAAAGTTGGATTTTCTGATGAGCAGATTGAAAATATTCAGCCAAAAATGGATTTATATATAAATGAAATTGCACTTTTTAATTCTGCGTACAATCTTACAAATACTTCGGATTATGATGAACTTGTAACGCGTCATATTTTAGATTCTCTTAGTGCTTACAAGACGATTAAAAATCTTATTGAAAAAAAAGACAGCGATGTTTTAATTGGAGATATTGGTTCTGGCGGAGGATTGCCAGGAATTCCACTTTCGATAGCGTTTCCAAATGTAAATTTTAGGCTTGTAGAAAGAATGAGTAAACGTTGTGCTTTTTTGGAGAATTGTTCTGCAATTTTGGGATTGAAAAATGTAGAAATTATGAATCTTGAAGCAGAACAAATTCCATCAGAATTTTTTGATATTGTCGTTTTTAGAGCGTTTAGGCCTTTAGATAAAAAAATGACAAAAACTTTATTAAAAATGACTAAAAATGGTGGAAAACTTGTTGCATATAAAGCAAAATTGGATTCTATAAACGAAGAAATGAATGCAATAAAAGATTTAGTTCCTAAATATGAAATTATAAAATTAAATGTTCCAGGACTTGAACAAAATGAAAGAAATCTTGTGATAATTGAAAAGGAGATGTAAATGATTTTAGATAAAATTATAAATAAAAAAGAACGAACTCCAGCAGAAGTTGTTGTTCAAGATGTTGTAAAAGTAAAAAAAGGTGAACGGGTTTTAATCATCGCAAATCCTGCAACTAGCGAAATTGCTCAAGATTTTTATAAAGCATCTTGTAATGAAAATGCAATCACAACATTAATTTTTCAACCAGATAGAACAAGTTTTGATAATGCAACTCCAGAAGTTTTGGCTGCAATTGGAGCAAATCCTGATGTTTGTTTTTCAATTTCAAATATCAAACTTGGAAAAGACCCAAAAGCACAAGCAAATCCTTACAAAATGGAAGATGGTTCTGAATATGACCATATTTTTGATTATTTGTTAGACGGAAAAAAAACTATGAGAGCGGTTTGGACTCCCGGAGTTACAGTTGATATGGTGGCAAGAACAGCGGCAATTGATTATGCACTTTTACAAAAAAGATGTTTAATGTTACAAAAATATTTTGAAAATGCAAAATCTGTTCATGTTGTGGCTCCAAGCGGAACTGATTTAACAATTAACGTAGAAGGTAGAAAACTTTTATTTGATGATGGTGATTTTTCAAAAGCGGGAACTGGAGGAAATATTCCTTCTGGAGAAGTTTTTATCAGTCCTGTAGTTGGAAAAACTGAAGGCATAATTGTTTATGATGGTTCTATGACTTTTTCCGATGGAGATTCCATTTTGGAAACTCCAATTACTTGTAAACTTGAAGAAGGTTTTGTTACGGAAATAAAAGGCGGTTCAGAAGCTCGCAGACTTTTAAAAACAATTTCAGAAGCGGAAACTCGTCCTTTTACACTTGAAAAAGAAAAAAAACTTCCAGAAGGACAAGCGTCTATTTATAAAAAAATGGCACGAAATATTGGTGAACTTGGAATTGGATTAAATCCTGCTGCACAAATTACTGGAAATATGTTGGAAGATGAAAAAGCTTTTAATACTTGTCATTTTGCAATTGGTCAGAATTATGATAATGATGCACCTTGTTTAATTCATTTGGATGGAGTTGTAAAAAATCCTACAATCACAATCATTTACAATGATGATTCAACACGCGAAATTTTAAAAGATGGAATTTTACAGGAAGAATAGAAAAATGAAAACTTTAAAAAAATATTTTATATTTACAACAATAATTTTACTTTTTAGTTTTACATCTTGTGCAAAATCAAAAAATCAAAATGTGAAAGTTGAAGAAAAAACACAAAAAGAAATGCAAAATCCAGAAATAGAAAAACTTCAAAAAGTTCTTGCAAAAATGAGTGAACGTTGCAAACAAGAAATGTCAGATGGTTCTGCAACAGAATTGATTTCAGATTTAAAAAAGGTTTTAGACGAAGAAGAAAAGTTTCCCGCAGATGACATAAGTCTTTACTATTTAATAGACAAAAAACACAATATCGGGGCAGACTACGAACCAACTCATCTTCGTAAACTTGTAAAAAATGATGATTATATTATTAATAAAAATACGCTTTCTTTACGCGAAGATGTTGAAGATGCTCTTCGAGTGATGGCACGTGCTGCAAAATCTGATGGCATTACGCTTGATGTAAGTTCAACTTATCGTTCTTATGAAACTCAAGAAAGAACTTTTAATTATTGGGTTTCTGTAGATGGACTTTACGAAGCGGAAAGAGAATCTGCAAGACCAGGAACTAGTCAGCATCAACTTGGAACTGCAATTGATTTTGGAAATATCGATGATAGTTTTGCTCAAACTGCACAATGTAAATGGCTAAATGAAAATAGTGAAAAATATGGTTGGAGTTTAAGTTTTCCTCAAGGTTATGAAGATGTAACTGGTTATCGCTGGGAATGTTGGCATTTTCGTTATATTGGTGTAGAAGCGTGCAAATTTCAAAAAAAATGGTTTAATAATGTTCAACAATTTATGTTTGAATTTATTGACGCTTGGAAAAATTCTTAAAATTCACTACGACCTTTAAAACTCAAAGCTAAAGTTCGTTTATCAATATATTCCAAATCTCCACCAACTGGGATTCCTGTTGCTAAACGAGTGATTTTTGGTTTTTGAGAAATTTCTAAATCATTTATTGCTTTATGCACGTAAAGAGCAGTTGTATCTCCTTCGACCGTTGGATTTGTTGCAATGATAATTTCTGAAATATTTCCATCTTTTATTCTATTTAACAGTTTTGAAATACTTAATTGAGAAGGACCAATTCCTTCAAGAGGTTTTATCAATCCACCAAGAACATGATAAGTTCCTTTGTATTCTCCATACGCTTCTATTGTTGCAACATCTTGTGGTTGTTCGACAACACAGATTTGAGAAGTTGTTCTTAATGGATTTGTACAAATTGGACAAGGTTCAGTTTCGCTCCAATTTCCACAAATGGAACAAGTTTTTATTTTTTCTTGAATTTCGCTGATATTTTTTGCAAAGTGTTTTACAAATGTTGAATCTTGTTTTAAAAGCCAATTCACCATACGAATTGCACTTTTTTTTCCAACGCTAGGAAGTCTCGAAAAATTTCCAACTAATTCATCAAATGCATTCATTTTTTCACCAGAATTATAAACCAAATTGAGATAAATCCATTCCGCCTAAAAGAGAAGATGATTTTTCTTTTATTTTTTCTTGAATATTATCGAGTGCATTTTTGTGTGCAGCAACAATTAAATCTTCAAGCATTTTTACATCACGATTATCAACACAAATTGGATCTAGTTTTATGTTTAACATTTCAAATTTTCCATTTAATGTAACTGTAACCATTTTTCCGCCAGAAGAACCTTCAGCTGTAAGAGTTTCAAGTTCATCTTTTAGTTTTTCTGTTTGAGCTTTAAGTGCTTGAGTGTTTTTTAATAAATCAAAAGGATTCATAATTCCTCCAAAAAATCAGATTTTTGCAACGCAAATCTTTATTGAAAAATTTAACAAATTTTATATAAATAAAAAATTATCTTACGATATTACCTTTAAATGCATTTAATAGCAATTTAACTTGAATTGGAATTTCTTCAGTATTTTCTTTTTTAGTAACATCTTCTTGTTTTAATGTTACTCTAAATTCCATTTGTTTTGAACAAACTGTAGAAATTTCTTTTGCAATTGTAGGAATTTTTCTTTTTATGATTTCTAAATCATAATTATTTTGCACAGTTGTTTCTATAACAGAATTTTGTACTTTCCAATCTCCAGTTTTATCAATATTGGAAGCTGCAAAACCATCGGAAATTTCCAAAGCGGCTTTTACACTTCCTTTTAATTGTGCAACTGAAATGATGCGACCATCTCCAGTTTGAAATTTTTCTTCCAATTGTGCAGGCGAAATTTGAGTTTGATTTTTTTCTTCAAGAAAATCTTCCTCATAAGAAGAAAAATCATCTTCTGGAATATACGTTTCTTCAGGAGGTTCATCAGTATTTGTCCAATCATCAACATCTGAATCTTGCAAATCTGGATTTACAGAATATCCAGTTTCTGAATGAGGAACAAAAATTTTTGCTTCACTTTTTGGAATTTCATTTAACTGAGGAATATTTAATTTTAATCGTTCATCAACAATTTGTGCCGACTTTACAGTTTCAGTTTTTTCCACTGATTGTTTAGGCGGCAGTGGACCGCCATCAGAAAAAGGGGTTTGCGTTTCTCCTTGATTTTCAGTTTGATTCTCATCATTCTGAATTTGAGTCATCATTGAGTTAGAAAATCTTAAACCTTCTGGAATATTTGTATTTTGTTCCGAAGTGTGATTTTGCACGTTATTTTCTTGCGGAATTTGTTTTTCTATTACTTGTGATGAAGATTGACTCAAAAGTGATTGTGCTGCATCAATAGCTTTTTTTACGTCGGTATTAGAAACATACTGACTCAAAAAACATAATCGACTAAATGAAAGTTCAATTTCATAACGTGGCGAAATAGAATAACGAATATCTCTATAAAGTTGTAAATAAATACTTAATGCTCGTTCAATTTGAATTGTATTCCAAGTGTCTAGAACAATTTTACTATAACGTTCGATATTATTTCCTAGTAAAGATTCTTTTGTAACGCCACTTTTTATAAGTAAAAGAGAACGTAAATAATCTGCACTGTTAGAAATTAATTGTTCTTGTGAAATTCCGTTTTGTAAAAAATTATCTAAAAGAGAAATAACTTGTTCTTGGTTAGATTGAGCACAAGCTTCAAAAAGTGTATTCAATCTGTCAATTCCAACTAATCCTAATTTATCACGAATTTTATCATAAGTGATATGTCCATCACTAAATGCAACAACTTGGTCAAAAAGCGTGTATGCATCTCGCATTGAACCTGTAGATTCTCGTGCAATCCAAAATAATGCTTCATCATCAGCTTGAATATTTAGTTCATTTGCAGCATCTGAAAGACATTGTTTTACTTTATCAATTGCAACCAAACGAAAATTAAATTGTTGGCAGCGAGATTTTATTGTAGCAGGAACTTTTTGAAGTTCTGTAGTTGCAAAAATAAAAATAACATAAGGAGGTGGTTCTTCAATTGTTTTTAACAATGCATTAAATGCAGAAGTTGAAAGCATATGAACTTCATCAATTATATAAATTTTGTAGCGACAATTACTTGGTGGAAAAAGAACTTCATCTTTAATTTGACGAATATTTTCTACACTTGTGTTTGAGGCTCCGTCTATTTCTATAACATCTAAAGATGAACCTTTTGTGATTTCTTGACAATTAGAACATTTTCCACAAGGACAATCGGTTGGACCTTCTACACAATTTAATGCTTTTGCAAGAATTCTAGCTGTAGAAGTTTTTCCACATCCTCTAGGTCCTGAAAATAAATATGCATGAGCAATTTTTCCAGATTTTATGGAATTTTTTAGAGTTTCTGCAACAAATTCTTGTCCAACAAGGTCATCAAATTTTTGCGGTCGTCTTCTTGTAGCGGTAACTTCGTATGACATAAATAAAATTATAATATTAAAACAGTTTTTTAGGAAGAGTTTTATTTTTGCAAGGATTTATTTTTAGAAAGATTTGTAATTTTCTTGAAACATAAAATTAAATTCGTATAATTTCTGTTATGAAAAACAAAAGTTCAAAAAATAAAGATTTAAACTATTTAATCGTAAAAGATAATCATCGGCGAAAATTTTTTTCCAAATTTTTCTATAGTCATGTGATTTTTACTCTTCTTTTGATTTTAATTCAAATTTTTGTTTTTATTGCATTTTGTGTTTGGTTAAATCCTCATATAGAATTTTACTATGGAGCATCTATTTTAATGACGACAGGATTTATGATTTATCTTGTAAATTCTCCCGGAAAAAATGAATTTAAAATAGCTTGGCTTGTTCCTGTTGCAATTTTTCCTTTGTTTGGAATTGGTGCATATTTGATGTATCATTTTAATTTTGGTGGAATTTTTTACAGAGAACGTTTTAAAAATCATGTGAAAACAATGAAAAAGGATGATTCTGAAGCGGCTCAAGCAAAAATAATTTTGGAAAAAAATCCGGAAATTAAGGATATTGGAAATTATCTTTTAAATGTTGGCGATTATTATCCGCACGAAAAAAATAAAATCACTTATTATCCTTCTGGAGAAGAATTTTTTCCTGTTTTATTAGAAGCTTTAAAATCTGCAAAAAAATTTATTTTTATAGAATTTTTTATTATTCATGTTGATGAATCTTGGTCTGAAATTTTGAAAATTCTTGAAGAAAAACAAAAGGAAGGTGTTGAAATTAGACTTTTGTATGATGGATTTGGTTCAGTTGCGGCATCATCTAAAACTTATCAAAAATATTTACGTAAAAAAGGAATAAAATTTCATACTTTTTTTCCATTAATTCCACTTTTTTCTACGCAAATGAATAATCGAGATCACCGAAAAATTGTTGTGATTGATGGAAAAATTGGTTTTACAGGCGGATTAAATATTTCAAATCAATATTTTAATAGAGGAAAAAATAAATTTTCTTATTGGAAAGATAATGAAGTAAAAATAGAAGGTTCTGCAATCGAAAATCTTACTGCAATGTTTTTACAAACTTGGAATTTGCAAACAAAAGGTGAAGAAGATTATCAAAAATATTTAAAACTTTCTTATCAAGAATATGACGAAAAAGGAATTCTTATTCCTTATGGTGATGACCCTTACAACAATTTGGATGTTGCTGAAGATTTATATATTTATATGATAAACAAAGCGACAAATTATTTGTGTATAACAACTCCTTATGTTGTAATTGACAGCCAGCTTTCTTCTGCTTTGATTTTTGCGGTTCGTCGTGGAGTAAAAGTTCAAATTGTAGTTCCTTCTGTTTGGGATCATTTTTTTACATTTTGTATTGGGCGAACATATTTAAAAGATTTAATAGACGCTGGAGTTGAAATTTATCTTTATGAAAAAGGTTTTATTCATGCAAAAACTTTTATTTGTGATGGAAAATATGCAACTGTCGGTTCAATTAATTTAGATTATAGAAGTTTGTTTTATCATTTTGAATGTGGTTGTTTTATGTATAATGTTGATGAAATTAAAAATATTGAGCAAGATTTTTCTGAAATTTTAAAAGAATCTAGTTTATTGACAAAAGAAAAATATAAAAAAATACCTGCCATCCAAAGAGGAATTGGCAGGTTTTTAAGAATATTTTCTCCGCTAATGTAAATTATTTTGCATCAGCATTTGAAACATCGTTATAAGAAATTTCTGATTGTGAAACTAAATCGTTTGCAGTTGTTCCAAATTTTTGAGAAATTTCATAATCAGAAATTCTAACTAAATTATTTGATGAATCATATTTTAAAACTAAACGATTACAAACTTCTTTTTGAGATGTATAAGTTGTAATTTCATTTAAAAGTCCATCTGCACTGTAGCGGAAAATTTCTTGAATAAAATCTTTATTGTAACTATCGTAAGTTGTTATAGAATCAATTTTATTATTTTTTGTATACGAATAAACGATTTTTCCATCTAAACTTCCATCAGAATTATATTTAGATTCTGTTGCTAAAAGTCCATTTTCATCATAAGTAAAAATGATTTTTAAAATTAATTCGCCATCGCCGTTGTAGCCAGTTTCATCGATTAATTTATCATTTTCGTAAGTAAAAATAGTTTTTCCTTTTAAAGTTTCGTTTGCATCATAGTCTGAAGAATCAATTTTTAGATTATTTTTGTAAGTTATTATGGTTTTCCAAATTAATTCATTTTCAGAATTGAAACCGTTTTGTTCTATAAGATTTCCATTTGAATCATAAGTTGAAGAAATTTTATTACTTTCACCATCTTTGAGTTTTAATTCCGAAGATTCAATTTCTTTTCCAAAAGAATCAAAAGTTTTTAAAATCTTAACATTTGGTGTTCTATAATAATTTCCAAATTTAGAAGTGATTTTATAATCAGTTCTTGTGTAAGATTTTACATTTCCATTTAATGGAACGTAGTTAAAAATATCAGTTGCGAAAAGTGATAAACACACGCTTGCAACAAAAGCAAAAGATAATAATTTTTTCATATGACCTCCGTTTTTTTTACAATCATATCAATTCAATCTATTTTATAATATAATTGTATAAAAAAAAAGGATTTATTATGACAGATTTTCAATGGGAAATTTTTTGTAAATTTCGGGAAGAATTAAAAAATCAGATAAAAAAATGGTCAGAAATGGTTCCAAAATTGCAAGAATTACAAAAAAATGCCGCAGAATTTTTTAAAACTCCAGAATATTCGTTTGAAACTCCAATTGTTTATAATTCAGATTTAGATAAAATTTCAAAAAGTGATGAAATTAAACTTATTGTAATTGGCGATAATCCTGGAAAAGATGAACAACTTGAAAAAAATCAAAAATATTTGGTTGGTCAAGCGGGAAAAATTGCGGAAGGATTTTTTAGACGGAATCCAGAACTAAACATTGATTTTAGAAAAAACGTAATTATTTTAAATAAAACTCCAATTCATAGTGCAAAAACCGCACAATTAAAATTTATTGTAAAAAACGGTGGTAAAAAAGTTGAATCTTTACTTTTAGAAACTCAATTATGGATGGCAGAAAAAACTGCAAAATTACATTCTTTGTTAAATCAAGAAAGTCATACAGAACTTTGGTTAGTTGGTTATTCAGAATTAAAAGAAAAAGGAATTTTCGTTCCATATAAAAATAAATTAAAAGAAAATTATGATGAAAATTTCAAAAAAAATTGGGATGATGTTTTTGTTTTTCAACATTTTTCAATGAATCGTTTTAGTATAGATTTACAAAATTTCAAAAAAGAACATTCGGAAGAAAAAAATCTTTTAGAAAACATTCATATTCTTGGAAAAAATCATAAAGAAGAAATTTTCGGAAAAAGTGAATAAAAATCCTTTTAGTTTATTTTTTTTCATTGTCGGATGCTAAAATTTGTCATTATCAGACTCTTTCCTGTCGAGTAAGTGTGTTTCGATATCCTCAACCAGCACACAGAAATAACAAAATCTGCGAAAATCCGCGTCATCTGCGGGAAACATCAAATCTCAAAAAAATCAATTTAAAATCAGAAAACGCTTTCTGAAAACAAAAAATTTCTTCTTGACTTTAGTATTCATTATTATTTAATTTAAAAACATAAAATTAAATTTTTAAACAATAAATTTATTTTGGGGTTTTTATGTCTGTTGTTTCATTAAAAAATATTCACAAAATCTATCCACTTGGAAAGCAAAAAGTTGAAGCCATAAAAGGTATTTCGTTTGATATAGAAAAAGGCGAATTTGCTGCAATTTCTGGGCCTTCTGGTTCTGGAAAATCTACTTTGTTAAATATGATTGGTTTGATTGATTTGCCAAGCGACGGCGAAATTATTATTGACGGAATAAATGTTTACAAAGGTTTTGATTTATCATCAACTCAACTTTCTTCTGATAGACTTAATAATTACGTCGAAAAAAAAGAGAAATCTTCTAAAAAAATCAAAAACACAATTCCTCCAAAAATTGACCGCAGAATTACAGGATTGCGTCGTTCTCATTTGGGATTTATCTTCCAGACTTTTAACCTTATTCCAGTTTTGAATGTTTACGAAAATATTGAATTTCCACTTTTGCTTGAATCAAAAGACAAATCTCTTTCGTGCCCAGTTGATTCCTTTTCTAAAAAAGAAAAAGAAGAATGGATAAAATTTCTTATGGAAAAAGTTGGACTTACAGATTGGGAAAAACACAAACCAAGTGAACTTTCTGGAGGACAGCGTCAGCGCGTTGCGATTGCCCGAGCGTTAGTTACAAAAGCTCCAGTTATTCTTGCTGATGAACCTACTGCTAATTTGGATTCTGTAAATTCTGCACAAATTCTTTCTTTGATGAAAGATTTAAATAAAGATAAAGATTTACAAACAACTTTTATTTTTTCTACTCACGACAAACGAATTGTTGATATGTGCGATCATGTTGTTCATATTTTTGATGGCGAAGTAAAAAATGATGAACACAAAGCAGGTAGCGATATTTATAAAGTGGAGTCAAATTAAAAAATGAATCAGATTTTTAAATTAGCTTTGCGAAATTTACGCGAACATAAATCTAAAACAATAATAATTGCACTTTTTTTAATTTTTGGAGTTGCGATTGTAGTTTTGGGAAATTCTTTTTTGGAATCTGTAAATCGTGGACTTGAGAAAGATTTTAGTGAAAATTACACTGGCGATATTGCAATTTCCATCAAACCGGAAAAGGGTGATAAAATCGATATTTTTCAAGTTTCATCATCAAATATTTCTGGCGATATTCCACAAATTCCAGCAATTCCAGATTTAGATAAAGTTCAAAAAATCATCAATGAGCAGGAAGGAATTGAATCTCAAACAAAAATGATTTCTGCAATGGTAATGGTTGCAAAAGGTTTAGAGATGGATATGACCGAACTTGCCGAACGTGATGATTTAACTTTTGATGATTTACCAATTTCAATGCTTTTTGCTGGCGAAAATGAAACTTATCATCAAGTTTTTCCGGATGTTCATTTTGTAGAAGGTCGATATCCAAATCCAGACACAAATGAAGTTATAATCGACACTCGTGTTCAAAGAGCGTTTAAAGGAATGTATCGTGAAGATTTGTCGATTGGTGATACAATTTTAATTGCCGGTGCAAACACAAAAGGAATTATTCGCGAAGGTGTAGTTGTTGGCATTTTTGACCCACCAGAAAAAAATTCTGCAATGTTCCAGATTATTTATTGTAATCCAGACTTGGCACGTTCTTTTGCAGATTTAACTTATGCAGCATCTTTTACAGAAGAATTGCCTTCTTCGGTTGATTTATCAATTTCAGAAATGGACGAAGATGACCTTTTTGGTGATGATTTTTTTACAGACATCGAAGAATCTGATGATTCGTTTTTAAGTTCAAGTTCAACAAATTTTGATGATATTTTAGGCGACACAACTTTGCGAGATGAACTTAACAAAACTGATGATGGTTCCTGGCAATTTATTTTAACAAAAGTAAAACATCATTCTCAAATCAAAAAAATAATTTCAGAATTAAATCAAAAATTTGCGGCAGAAAATTTAAATGTTCAGGTTTTAGACTGGAAAGGTGCGGCTTATTCATATTCACAAACTGTTGAAGGAATTGGATTTATTTTTAATTTGCTTATCATCATTTTGGCGATTGTAGTTTTTATCATCATTATGAATACGATGGTTGTAAGTGTGATTGAAAGAACTGGCGAAATTGGAACAATGCGAGCAATCGGGGCAGAAAAGAAATTTGTTCAACGACTTTTTTATACAGAATCATTAAGTTTGACTTTTGTTTCTTCGGTTATAGGAATTATTTTAGCTTTTATAATTATGGCGATTTTTAATTCTCTTAACATCACAATTACAAACAGTATTGCAAAAATGATTTTAGGCGGCGGACTTTTACATTTTAGCCCAACTCCAAAAATCATCATTTTGACAATTTTTATTGCACTTTGCGGCAGCGTGATAAGTAATTTTTATCCAGTAAATTCAGCATTAAAAATCACCCCGCTAAAAGCACTAAGCCACGGAGAATAATCCTCAAGGAAAATAATATGATAATAAAACTTGCATTAAAAAATCTTACGCGTCAAAAAAGACGAAATGCCATTTTAGCA
Source organism: uncultured Treponema sp. (assembly GCA_964410365.1). GTDB lineage: Bacteria > Spirochaetota > Spirochaetia > Treponematales > Treponemataceae > Treponema_D. The sequence continues at coordinate 20,381 of CAYPGB010000021.1, read as the reverse complement.
GTTGCAATCGCTTTTGGTTTTTTCGTAGTTACTTTTATAGATGCATTAACTTCCGGAATGGTTGGAAATCTTGAAGATATGATAACTCAAGTTGCCGGTGGAACAGTTCTTGTCGCTGGTTACGAAAAAAATCCTCCACTTGAAGAAGGCGGAAATCCTCAACTTGTAAATATTGTAAAAGACAGAGATTACATCACAAATCTTGTAGAAAAAAGCGATATAAATTACAAATATTTTTCTTGTTATACAGTTGCTTCTGGTCAAATGATTTTTAATGGCAAAAAAAATATTGTTGCCGTTTATGGACGAAATTTGCATGAAGAATCATTTTTAGATTCACTTCAAATTGTCGAAGGAAGCCTTGAAAATATCCACAAAAAAAATGCAATCATCATCAATACAAAAGTTGCAGAAAATCTTAACTTAAAAGTAGGCGATTCAGTCATTTTTACAACATCAACAATTTACGGACAAAATAACGTAATAGATTTAACAGTAGAAGCCATTACAAAAGCATCTTCTTTGGTAGATACCGCCCGCGTTTTTGCAAATATCGACACAGTAAATGAATTAGTTGGAATTCCAGAAGGCGGATATTCAGTTTTCACAATCTTCCTTAAAAATAAAAAAGAACAGGAAAAAGTTGCAATCAAACTAGAAAATTTAATTCGCGAAGATGGACACAATGTAAGTTCACGAGCCGAAGCACAAAAGACAAATCCAGCAAATATCGGAAAAGGAATTGATAAACAATTTACAAATAAAGAAATTATGTGGGACGGAACAAAATACGCCATAGAAACTTTGGACGATGAAATTCCAGCTTTAAAAACCGTAATGAATGTCGTTCACATTGTTACAACAGTAATTTTAATTGTAATTCTTTTAATCGTTATGGTTGGAGTTGCAAACACTTACAGAATGGTTTTATACGAGCGAATCCGAGAAATTGGAACAATGCGTGCTTTGGGAATGACCGGCAAAAACACCGGAAAAGTTTTTACTACAGAAGCCGTAATTTTGTGTTTAATTGGTGCCGTTTTAGGATTAGTTTTTTCACTTTTCGTAATGTTAATTGTTCACTGCATTCCAGTTACAAACGAAAGTTTATCATTCTTCCTGCATCACGGACATTTTTCATTCACTTTATCATTTGGAACAATTTTAGTGCAGTATTTATTACTTATCGTTCTTACAACTTTAGCGGTTCGAGGAAGTGCCAAAAAAGCCGCCTCATTAAGTCCAGCCGAAGCACTTAGAACAATAAAATAATTTGAATTTTGGCGTTCCCCTTCGGGTCGCTATGTTCGGGGTTCCGCTACGCTCATTGCTACGCAACGACACTACCTGTCGGCAGTGTCGCCCCTACCAGCGCTAACGCAATTATAATTCATAAAAGGAGAATTAATTTTATGAAAAAGAAAATTTTTATCTTTATCACTTTAATTTTTACAAGTTTAAGCCTTTTCGCCCAAGTTGATAACGAAACTAGCGAAAAAGCGTTTAAAATTATGGAATCTACAGACGATGTTTTAGCTTATCACGGCGACTATTCTGCAACAATTTCTTTAATCATCGAAAAACCAAACAAACCAAAAGAAAATCTTCAATATAAAATCTTTCAACGTACAGATGAAGAAAAAATGACAATGGTACAACTTTTTCCAGAAGCAGATAAAGGAAACGGTTATTTAATTGATGATGATAATATTTGGGCGTACGACCCAATCAGCCGAAAATTTACGCATACTTCAATAAAAGAAGCATTGGGCGACTCTGATGTAAAAATTGATGATGTTGATAGAAGTAAAACTCATTGGCGAGATAATTATGATGTTGAATCTTTTGAAGAAAGCACTTTAGGAAAATTTCCAATTTATGTAATCAGTCTTGTTGCAAAAACAACCGAACCTTCTTACGCAAAAGTAAAATTTTATATCAGAAAAGACATTCCTCTCACATTAAAAGAAGAAGATTTTTCAGGTTCCGACAGATTGATGCGAACAATTTTAATGCCAAAATATACAAAAGTTCCAGCAGGATACGTTGCAACACAAGTAATCCTCCGCGACGAATTAAACAAAGGCGAAAACACACAGCAAATTATTTCAGATTTAACATTTGACACCCTACCAGATAAAATTTTTACAAAAGCATATCTCGAAGGATTAAATTAGTGGTTGAAGTTTGACATTATCGGACGTAGTCCATCAGATGTCATTGTCGGGCGTAAATAAAATGTCATTGTCGGACTCTTGCCTGTCGGCAGACAGGTTGATCCAACAATCTTTTTATAGGAGTTTTTATGAAAAAAATATTTTATCTTAGTTTACTAACGTTCGTTCTTTTTCCAGCGTTTGCACAAGAATCAGATGATGATTTATTTTTCTTTGAAGATGATGGAATTGAAGAATTTATTGTTTCTGAAGATTCAAAAACCGAAGAACTTAATCGCGGGAATTTATTTGAAACTGGAAGCATAAAAATTGGTGGAAAATTTGATACATCACTTTCAACTTTAACAACGCTTTGGGCAGATGATGATGAAAATTTTGGAAATCATCTTAAAAATACAAGTTTAACTCCAGAATTAAGTGCATTTTTAAATGTTGATGCTCGTCCAACTCAAACTTTAAGAATGTATGCAAAATTTGGATTTGACTATCCTTTTGAAAGTAAAGCATTTTCATCAGCAACGACAAATTCGCTTGGAGAAAATTATTTTACACAAGTTCAAACTTCAATTTCAGACTATTTAAAACTCAAAGAACTTTTTACAGATTTTTCTATAAACGACAGAGCATTTTTCCGTTTTGGACTTCACACTGTAACTTGGGGAACCGGATATTTTTACAGTCCAGTCAGCGATATGATAAATACTTCTTCAATCAATCCAGAAGATGTTGATGCTCAAGTTGATGGAAGCGTAAATTTAAGAACTCAAATTGTTTTTCCAGGAACACAAAATTGTCTTTGGTTTTATGTAATTCCTTCTACAAATTTTAATTCAATTTATTCCGCAGAATCTTATTTGAGAGAAACTGCACTTGCCGGAAAAGCCGATTTTGTTTTAGGCGGTTGGGAATTTGGCGTTGGCGGATTTTACAAATATCAAAATGCTCCAAAAGCAATGCTTACTGCAACAGGAAGTTTAAAAAGTCTTAGTTTTTTTGGTGAAGCAGTTTATCAATATGGAGCATCATCAGAATGGGAAAAAGCAAAAGATGATTGGAAAGACAAATCAAATATTTTTCAAGCGACAATTGGTTTAAGTCGATATTGGAAAAATCCTTCAATCACACTTGCAGCACAATATTATTATGACGGAAATGATGTAGATTTTGCACATCAATATGTAACTCAAGGACACAATATTGCATTTTTAGCAAATTTTGGACGGATTTTTGGCACAACTGATATAACCGCAAACATTTTTGGAATGATAAACATCGGAAAAGAAGAATTAACATCAACTTTGAAAGAAATGATGAAATCTTCTGGAATAAATTCTAGTTTTTTAAGTTCAGCAATTTTTTCTGCAATGATGAATTTTTCTCCAATAAAAGAATTTTCATTTGGAATTGGACCTTACATCACAATGGAAAGTTTAGACTCAAAACCAACAATTTCTTTAAAATTAAATGCAAGTTTAGGCGGCGGAAAGTTTTAGTTTATTTGAGTAAGAAAATCATATTACTTGAATAAAAAAAAAGTATCTGATATATTCCAAAACTTATGAAAACTAAATTTGATTCAATTTTTATTCGCAAATTAATTCGATTAGTTTTGCCAATTGCTTTACAAAATCTTATGCTTGCTCTTGTTGCTGCAGCGGATGCACTTATGCTTGGAAATGTTTCTCAAGATATGATGGCTGCAGTTTCTCTTGCAACTCAAATCCAATTTATTCAAAATTTAATTCTTATGGCAATTGTTAGTTCAACAACAATTTTAGGTGCACAATATTGGGGAAAAGGCGACTCTCAAACTGTAAATAAAATTTTTTGTATATGTCTTAGACTTTCTTCTTTGACTTCGATTATTTTTTTTGTTTTGTGTGAATTTTTTCCAGCTTCTTTGATGCTTATTTTTACAAGTGAAGAGCATCTTATAAAAATTGGAATTGATTATTTAAAAATAACAGCAATATCATATTTGCTTACAGGAATTTCGCAAAGTTATCTTGGAATTTTTAAAGTTGGTGATAAAGCAAAAACTACAGCGTTTATCAGTTCTGGCGTTGTAATTTTGAATATATTTTTGAATGCTGTTTTGATTTTTGGATTATTTGGTTTTAAAGCGATGAATGTGCAAGGAGCGGCTCTTGCAACTTTAATCAGTAGAATTATCGAAATTTTTATTTGTATTATTTTTTCTTACAAAAAAGGATATATTCATCCCTCACTCAAGAATTTATTTTCATATAACAAAATGCTGATTTTTGATTTTTCAAAATGCCTTTTGCCAATTTTAGGTGCGTGTCTTTTTTGGGGAATTGGATTTTCATCATACACAGCTTTTATGGGGCACTTAGGAGTTGATACTGCCGCTGCAAATTCTGTTGCTTCTGTGGTTCGCGATTTAGTTTGTTGCCTTTGTAATGGAATTGCTGCTGGTGGAGGAATTATTGTAGGAAATGAATTAGGTGCGGGAAATCTTGAAAAAGGCAAACTTTATGGTGATTATCTTGTAAAAATAGCATTTTTTATAGGAATTTTGTGTACAATTGTGATGCTTGCACTTACACCAATTGTAATTCATTTTGTAAAAATGACAGAAAATGCAACTCGACTTTTAATAGGAATGATGTGCATTATGTCATTTTATATGATTGGTAGAACTGTAAATACAATTTTGATTAACGGAATTTTTGATTCAGGTGGAGATACAATGTTTGATTTGTATTCTCTTGCAATTTGTATGTGGGGATTAGCTGTTCCTCTTGCCGCTTTAGGAACTTTTGTTTTTAATTGGAATCCGTTAGTTGTTTATGCATGCACTTGTCTTGATGAAGTTGGAAAAATTCCTTGGGTTCTTTATCATTATAAAAAATATAAGTGGGTAAAAGATTTAACAAGAAATTGATAAGATTTATAAATTGACGCAGAAAAAATCTGCGTCGGTTTGAATTAATTTACAAATTCATATCCTGCATCAGAAATCGCTTTTTCAAATTCTGAATCAGAAACATCTTTTGAAAGTTTTACAATAACTTCTGCTTTTTCGTGATTTGCAACTGCACTTTCTACACCATCAAGTTTTTCTAAAGCATCTTGAACGTGTTTTTCGCAATGAGAACACATCATTCCTTCAACTTTTAATGTTTTTTCTGTAGACATAATTTTGTCCTCCTTATTATTTTCATTTAAGATTGTCGGATCAAGTCCTGCGACGTTTGAACCGCAAACTCGTTTAACAATGGCAGATGATTTTGTAATTTTCGCAAAATTCAATCTTAACGCATTTGTTACGACGCAAAAACTTGAAAGGCTCATTGCTGCTGCTCCAAACATTGGATTCATATCAATTCCAAGCCATTTGTAATAAACGCCTGCCGCAAGTGGAATCAAAATTATATTGTAAAAAAATGCCCAGAACAAATTTTCATGAATATTTTTGACCGTTTTTCTGCTCAGCCGAATTGCCTTTGTAACATCGCACAAAGAATTTTTCATCAAAACAACATCCGCAGCATCGATTGCAACATCAGTTCCAGCACCAATCGCCATTCCGCTGTCTGCCGCAGTTAACGCTGGAGCATCATTTATTCCATCACCAACCATGCAAACTTTACCAAACTTTTTATATTTTTGAACAACTTTTTCTTTTCCGTCTGGAAGAACGCCCGCAATCACCTTATCAACGCCAGATTTTTTTGCAATCGCATGTGCTGTTTTTTCGTTATCGCCTGTGAGCATGATTGTATAAATTCCAAGATTTTTAAGTTCTTGAATTGCTTTTGGACTGTCATCTTTTAAAACATCACTAACCGCAATAATTCCGAGCAATTTTCCATCTTCCGCAAAGAAAAGTGGAGTTTTTCCTTC
>CAYPGB010000021.1:0-14234 GCA_964410365.1 uncultured Treponema sp. | reverse complement strand
CAATAATTCCGAGCAATTTTCCATCTTCCGCAAAGAAAAGTGGAGTTTTTCCTTCCTCGCTCAACCTTTCGATGATATTTAAGATTGTCGGATCAAGTCCGACAATGACAGATTGAGCTATTGGGTCAAGTCCTGCGACGTGTGCATCGCAAACTCGTTCAACAATGACAGACGGTGTTACTGACTGAATGTATTTCAAATTGCCACCGTAGATTTTTTTTCCATTAAGATTTGCACTTAATCCGTTTCCTGGAACTGCCATAAAATCATTCACTTCAAAAATGGAAATCTTTTCATCTTTTGCTTTTTGTAAAATTGCTTTTGCCAAAGGATGTTCACTTTTTGATTCAAGACTTGCCGCTTTTTGAATAAGAGTTTTTTCATCAATTTCAATAGGAATTATATCAGTTACGACAGGTTCGCCTTTTGTAATTGTTCCAGTTTTATCCAAAATCACAATTTGAGTTTTTCCAACTTGCTCTAGTGAAGCAGAAGTTTTAAACAAAATTCCATTTTTTGCACCAATTCCGTTTCCCACCATAATTGCAACTGGAGTCGCCAATCCTAAAGCACAAGGGCAACTTACAACCAAAACACAAATCGCACGACTTAACGCAAACGAAAATTCTGCACCAAGTAAAAGCCAAACAACAAAAGTGATTATCGCAATTCCCATCACAAAAGGAACAAAAACGCCAGAAACTTTATCAGCAATTTTTGCGATTGGAGCTTTTGTCGCTGCTGCATCACTTACCATTTGAATGATTTGCGAAAGAGTTGTATCTTTTCCCACGCGACTTGCTTTGCATTTTATAAAACCAGAAAGATTTATTGTCGCGCTAGAAACTTCATCACCAGGATTTTTATCAACAGGAATACTTTCTCCAGTCAAAGCAGATTCATTTATTGCAGTATTTCCTTCAAGAATCACGCCATCAACAGGAATATTTTCTCCAGGACGCACAATAAAAATATCACCAACACAAACTTCATCAATTTCAACTTCAACTTCTTTTCCGTCGCGAAGAAGAGTTGCAGTTTTTGGAGAAAGTTTCATCAAACTTTTTAAAGCGTCAGTTGTTTTTCCCTTAGAAATAGATTCCAAAAGTTTTCCCACTGTAATCAGAGTTAAAATCATCGCAGCACTTTCAAAATAAAAATTATCCATAAAGTGCATAACTTTTTCAGAATCGCCAGCAAGAACTGCATCAGTCATTCCAAAAAGCATAAAAACGCTATAAATAAACGAAACGCCAGAACCGAGTGCAACTAAAGTGTCCATATTTGGAGAAGCGTGAAGCAGACTTTTAAATCCGCTGATAAAAAATTTCTTGTTGATAAGCATAACGATTGCAGCCAAAATCATCTGAACCAAGCCCATTGCAACGTGATTTCCGCCATTTTTCAAAAACCAAGACGGAAGCGGCCAGTTCCACATCATATGACCCATACTCACGTACATCAAAATAAGCAAAAATCCAGCCGACCAGGCAAGCCGTTTTACCAGAATTGGAGTTTCTGTATTTTTTAAAAGTTCTTCGTTTGCATTTTCACTTGAAGATTTTTTTTCGCTAGACTTTTCGCCAAGAATTTTCGCACCATAGCCCGCATTTTGAAGCGCATTAATAATTTCATTTGGATTTGCATTTCCTTCAACGCCCATGGAATTTGTAAGCAAACTTACTGAACAAGACGAAACGCCAGAAACTTTAGACACCGCTTTTTCAACGCGAGCCACACAAGCCGCACAACTCATCCCAGAAACCGCAAATTTTTGCATAAATTAAGCCTCCAAACTGTCATTCCGAACTTGATTCGAAATCTTTTTTTTATTTGGGCGTTCCCTGCTTGCCATTCGTCAAGCAGGTCGGCAGTTCCAACCTTCGCTAACGCTCATTCCTACGTTTTGGTGGTTTCGAGAACCTCAACCACCGCCACTTCGGAACTTTGGGTTTCCATTGCCTAACGCAAGTTTTTAGTACTAACGATTTTATTTCATAAGTTTTGGAAGTAAATTACAAAGTTCATCAACAACTTCTTCGTTTCCAGCTTTAATATCATCAACAACACAAGTGTGAATATGTGTAGATAAAATCATTTTGCTTACGGAATTTAAAGCCGCATTTACTGCCGAAACTTGAATTAAAATATCAGGACAATAAGTATTATTTTCAAGCATTTTTTTTATTCCTCGAATTTGTCCTTCAATTCTACTCAAACGATTTACAAGAGCTTTATATTCTTCTGGAGAACGTTCCTTTTTTTTCTGAGAACAACAACATTTTTTTTCTTGCGATAAAATTTCTTCATTCATAAAATTACCCCATAACTGTATTTTTTTTGTGATAAATATATACATTATAAGGGTATAAGTCAAGCATTTTTTTGATAAATTTTTGAAAAATATAAAAGAGTTCTTTTCTAATTCAGAAAAAATTAATTGTAAAAGTGAAAAAATGTAAATTTTGTGGAAAGGTTGAATAAAAGATAATGTACGAATAAAAAAATTGAGGAAGATAAACGAATCTATCTTCCTCATAAATAAAGATTTTTAGAATAATTTAAATTCAAGACCAAGTGTTGCGTAAAGTGAACGGCGTGTATATTCAATTGTTGGATAACTTCCAGCTTCATAACCAGCAACTTCTATAGGACGTTCATCTTTTTTGAAATCCATAATATATCTTCCAGAAGCAACGATTCCTAAATGTTTTGTAAGATAGAATTTTACATCAGCACCAGCGGCAAGACCTATTTTGAATGAATCTTTACTAAGAGTTGTTACATCATCCAAAGCGGCTAAAGTTGTTCCAAAATTAGCTCCAGCACCAAATCCAAATGTAAATTTCCACAAATCAAGATTTAACCAAACCATTAAAGGAACATCTAACTGTAAAGTTTGAGTTTTTGTATTTTGAAGATTTCCATCGTTAAAAGAAACTGTACTATTAATGATATTAGCTTCAGCTTGAACGCCTAATCCTCCTAACAAAGCGAAATTTGCATAAATTCCACCACCAAAATCAAATGATGAATCTGGTTTAAGACCTGTTACTGTTTCTTTTATAGAACTTTCAGCAGCAATATTTGTTCCTAAAATTGCTCTTCCACCAAGTGAAAAATCAAGTGCAAATGTAGAACTTACTAATGTTATAGCGGCTACAGCCAACGCAATAATTTTTTTCATTTTTTTCTCCTGTGAAAAATTTTAAAATCATAAAAAGTTTGCAACGCAAACTAATTCACTTTTATAAATCTTGATAAAATCATACTCGATAAAAAAAATCTTGTGAATACAAATTATATAAGAAAAATATAAGAATTTTCTTATAAACGTAATTTTGTTTTTTTTGATAATTTTTTGTGCGAAAAGATTGCCGTGACGAGTACGGCAATGACTGTGTTGCTTACGCAACTCACGAGTTTGCTTCGCAAACGTCGCAGGGCTAGACCCGACAATCTGTATTGAAAGATTTCCGTGCTAGTTTTCGAGAACCTCAACCAACACACGAGAATGACAGACATGTCGGAACATGGAAATGAGCATTATTTTTACAACTTAAACTACCGTAATTTTTTTAGAGGTGAATTATGACATACGGATATATTCGCGTTTCAACAGACAAACAGACAGTAGAGAACCAGCGTTTTGAAATCAATAACTTCTGCAGAAAAGAAAGTATTGAGGTTGATGGATGGATAGAAGAGACAATCAGCGGAACAAAGAACTACGACAAGCGAAAACTTGGAGGACTCTTGAATCACGTCCAAAAAGGCGATTTGATTATCTGCGCGGAGCTTTCCAGGTTAGGAAGAAACCTTTTTATGATAATGGAGATTCTTTCAATCTGCATGAAAAAGGACTGCAAGGTCTGGACAATCAAGGACAACTACCGGCTTGGCGACGACATTCAGAGTAAGGTTCTCGCGTTCGCATTCGGGCTTAGTGCTGAAATTGAGCGGAACTTGATTAGCCAGAGGACTAAGGAGGCGCTGGCGCGGCTTCGTGCAGAAGGAAAATCAACCGGCGGAACAGAGACAGGAAAAAGGAAAAGGCTTAATCCAGTCTGTGAAAAAAACAGGGAATGGATTATAGAACAGCTAAAAGAAAATCATCCTAAATCTAAAATTTTCAAGTCGCTTGGAGTTTCTAAAGGCACATTTTATAGATATTTAGTTTACACAGGTCTTTTTGAGCCTAAAAATATAAAAGCAGGCAGTCCAAACTATAAGAAATGGACGGAATATGGGATTTTTCATTAAGGCTGAAACTTGACCGCACTTTCCATTCTAGTTTTTAATAAGGAATGAGAATTTTTTATCCAGTTCCACTGCTTTTATAAATTCATCAATTATGCTATAAATTTGTTTATACATGGGCGTAATTCCTTTTGTTTTTTGTGTGGTGACAAAATTTTAAATGATTACGCCTTTTTTGTAAATTTTTATAAAACTCGAAATTTGGGCTACTTAGATAAATCTAAAATTACGGATTTCCAAATTGGAATTAAAAATACGAATGTTATTTTTAAATTGAATTTATTGCAATTAACTTATTTTTGAAACTGATAAAAATAAATATATTTTAAGTGCAGAAATTAAAGAGCACGAAGTACTTGAAATGATTGTTAAAGTTTATGATAAAAGTTTAATTAAAGAAATAATTGCAAATGAAAAATTAAAAAGAATTTATAAAAAATAAAAAAGATGAATCTGAAAGTTTCCGTCCAAATAAATATGAAATTAAAGAACAGAAGTCGTTCGTTTTATTAAAGGTAACACTTTTTTAAGTTAAAAAAAATATTGCTTTCACTAATCATAAAGAAGTTTGATTTCTCTTCAACTACTGCGACGAGCCTGCCTACGACATGAACCATCTTGTCCTTGATGTCTACAGACACCTTGGAAAGCCGAAGGAACGGCTCTTCCATTTTCCTTATTGGCTTGCGTACCTGGGCGGAAAGTGCTTTGACCTTGCGTCTTTTCTGTTGCACAGGAAGTTCACAATAAACTCAATCCGCGTCAAGAAGTTCACGCAGAACACATATTTCAAAAGTTCGCGTGTTCTGCAAACCGGATTTAAAGCGCCGATCGAGCTTGAAGAAGGACTTCGCCGCACAATTGACTATGAGTTTGTTCGCAAAGTTCAAGGTCATACTTTTAGTTGTGAGTAAATCTATTTTTCCTTTACATAAATTCAGATATGCTTTATCTACCGTATAGTTATGTAAATCATATTTCCATTTAAGCAAAAGATAAATCTGTTTATCCTTTGCTTAAATCATCAAGGCGAAAAAAATCCCTTTGCCAAAGTTTGCACCTATGTGGTATAATAAGCACTTTTCTTTTCTACACGGCATTTTTATACTTTATCGGCATCTTTCACAGCACTAACGCGTGAATTTATCAGTTTTGTTTTTTATTAAAATGAATACATACATCTTGAATACCTTCTGTTATAGAATTATAAAAATCTTTTGCAATTATAGCTTGTGCTTTTTGATCCTTTTTGAAATTTTTGTCATATTTTAAATTATCAGATGAAAGTCCAAATGTTGTTTCAAAGTTTTCTTTGTTAGTGTTTAGAATTTCTTCATTTAATTCCGATTTTAGTTTATTAATATTACTTTGATTTTTTCTGTTTAAAGCATTGTTTTCACATTGTTTTATTTTTCTTTCTATATTTTTTGCGTTATCAGTTTTTTCGAGATCAAAATTGAATAAATAGTTTGCTACAGCCTCTATAGGATTATTAGAATCACATGAGATAAATACTGCGTCTTTTTTTTCAGTGTATCTTTTGAAAATTAAATTCAATGTATTTTTCAATAATTCGAAATCATTTTGTAGACTTAATATAAGTTGTTTGAAATCACTAAAATTTAGGTTTTCTAGATTTGATAATATTGTTTTAATTTCGTTTGAAATTTGTCGTTGTTTAATAACTTTATAAGCTTCTTGATATATTGGATTTATGTCTAAATTATAATTTGTTCCTGCTTTTAATAGCATTTCAGAAAAGGTTTCGTAAATTGGTATTAATTCTTTATAAAAAGGAGAAATATTATTATTTATAATGTTTCTGCCTTTTCCTCTTGAAGTCTTTTTACCAACACCTCTTGTAAGAGAACTGTTTCTATTATCACCAGCTTCATAATCATCAGTAATAAATGTAAAGAATAAATCCAAAAATTTTTTTTCTAAGTCACCAATTTCTTTTGTGGGTACAAAATATTCATTATATTCTTCTTTTATTTTTAAACATGCAAGAAGAGGTTGAAAATAGTCTTTTTTAAAATCTTTGATATCTTCTACCGCATCTTTATTTACATTCTTACTATTTTGTTCCTTAGAGTTGAACTTATTTTCAAAGTATTGTTTGTAGTTCATTTTAAAATTATATCATTTAGGTGGGAAAAAATGTGATTTTTTTGAAGCAAAATCCCCCCAAATTAAGACTTTTTTAAATTAATCTTTGGTTTATAGGAGATTTTTAAATGAGTTCAATAATTGATGATAAAATGAAAATTAGAAAAATTGATCTTGAAAAAGCTAATCGTGAAGTTAGTCAAGGTATAAAAGGTTCGAATAGGACATATTGGAATAATGGAACATATCACAACATTAAAAACGGTAATGACATTCAAATTACTCCGAATAGACTTATGTTAAACGGAGTTACAGAAGATGGCAAAAAGATGTATTCTGATTTTTATAAAGCTGTAAGACATACGTATCCAGAAAAAAGATTTAACTTTAATGAAGTACTTTCTATACTTAAGACTGTTATAAATATTTTTGATGGTAATATTCCTATCCAACATTATGAAAATTCAAAAAATGCATGGTTGGATGATGAGATAATTCGAAATTGTAATGATTTTCATCAAGAGTACACTGATTTTCATGAAGAAAATTATGATTTTGGGATCAGAGAGCTTAGATAGGAATGTAAAATTATGAATTCAAAAGTTGAAGTGTATCAAAAAATAATGGATAAAGCTCAGAAAAGAAATTTTGAAAATGTTAAAAATCTTGGTGAAAAATGGAAGTTAATGAAAGTAATGAGAAAAAGTCTGCTATATTAGATGAACAACGTATTGAAACATTTAATTATTATAAGACAAGTGTCCCTGAGAATAAATTATTATCAGATTTTTTATTAAGGGCACGTGGTCTCGTGAAAATATGTAGCGAAGCGGAATATTTTTATAAAAAACCACCTGCTATGCGGGTGGTGGGCAAAAGCTTATAGCAAAAAAACTTTCCTCGAAGGTGTACAATAAGATTGTTCAAGTCTATTGCAAAACACCAAGGAGGAAAGTAAATGGCAAATATAAGAGATTCGCTGAGCCATACAAAATGGCTGTGTAAATATCATATCGTATTTACACCGAAATATAGAAGAAAGACAATATATAGACAACACAAGGAAACAATCGGACGTATGCACTAGGTTGTGTTGTTCTTGTCTGCATGGAAAAGTAATCCTCGTACTGTATCTCTAGAAAGATTAAATTCGCGAGCCAGTTTTTTGTAGCCACAGACACCTTGTTTGTATTTTCCTACAACTTGTAACTTGAAGTCAATGCTGTATTTTTGTTTATTCCCCATATTTTTTCCACCTCCATGGGTGTCCTATTTTATGGGGGCGGTTTAGGGAATAACAAGCGTACTTTCATTGTAGCACGAGTTTGCTACGCAAACATCGCAGGGCTAGACCCGACAATCTAAGTTGATAAAACTGTCCACTAACATAGAGGTCATTGAGTTTCTAGAAATTTATATTTTGTATTATTTATCAATAATCAATCAATTCTCACAATTATTTACTATTTATTACTTTTTGAATTGCATCAAATAATTCTGAATATTCAGTAAACGCTAGATATTGTGGATATTCTTTGATGATTTTTTCTGTTGAACGGAATAAAAATCCTGCTTTTGATGCTTGAATCATTCCTAAATCATTAAAACTATCTCCACTTGCAATTGTTTCATAACCAATAGATTGTAATGCTTTTACTGTTGTAAGTTTGCTTTTTTCGCAACGCATTTTGTAACCAGTAATTTCTCCTGAATCAGAAACTTCCAAAGAATTGCAAAAAATTGTTGGCCAACCAAGTTTTTCCATCAACGGAGATGCGAACTGACTGAATGTATCACTTATGATGATAACTTGTCCATTTTTGCGTAATTTATCAAGAAAATCTTTTGCACCAGGAAGTGGGTCTATTTTTTTAATTGTTTCTTGAATTTCTTTTAAACCGAGTTTATGTTCTTTTAAAATTGCAATTCGATACTTCATCAATTTATCATAATCAGGTTCATCGCGAGTTGTGCGACGCAATTCTGGAATTCCAACAGCATCGGCAAAAGCAATCCAAATTTCTGGAACTAAAACACCTTCTAAATCAAGACAAGTAATATACATAATTTCTCCAAAAAAATTAAAATTTCTAAAAACAAGAATTTATTTTTCTTTTGCTTAGAATAGACGATTTATTGAAATATGTCAAAGAAAAGCATAAAATAAGATTATGGCACAAAAACGCGTATCTTCTAGTAATTCAAAAAAAACTACACCAAAAAAAACTTCTAAACGAAGAAAATCAAAAAAATCAAATGAAAAAATTCCAACTTATAAAGTTTTAGTTTATTGTGCTTTGGCAGTTGCAATTTGTATTTTGTTGTATCTTATTGCCGATATATCTGGAAAAACTGTAAAAAGTGAATCTTTCTCAAATTCCATTGTAGAACGGTATGAAAAAATTGATGAAAATGATTCAAAAAAAGAAATAAAAACTCCTGTTCAAAAAGTAGAAACTGAGAAAAAAAATCAATCTACAGAAAAAGCTAAAGAAAAATCTTCTCAGGATAAAAATATAAATTCATCAGAAAAAAAATCTTCTCAAAATGTACAAAAAAATCAAAATGTAGAAAAACCAAAACCCAAGCAAGAAAATATAAAAAAATCTGAAGAAGCGAAAAAAAATCCTATTAAAAAAGAAGAAAAGCAAAATTCTCAAAAAAAAGATTATGATTTTCCAAATGCAAAAAATAATGCAAAAATCGCTTTTGTTTTTGATGATGGCGGACAAAATTTATCGCAATTAGAAAAATTTTTATCACTTCCTTTTCCAATAACGATTGCTGTTCTTCCAAAACTTCCTCATTCTGTAGATTCTGCAAAAAAAATTCGGGCTTCTGGAAATGAATTAATTCTTCATCAGCCGATGCAATCTGTAAATGCAAATGTAAATCCGGGACTTGGTGCAATAAAACCGGAAATGACAGAAAATCAAATTATTTCAGTTTTGTTTGAAAATGTGAATGAAATTGCTCCAATTGCAGGCTTTAATAATCATGAAGGTTCGGCAATTACCGCCGATGCAGAAAAAATGGCAACGGTGTTAAAATTTGCTTCGGAAGAAGGCATTTATTTTTTGGATAGTAGAACAAATGTTCAAACAAAAGTTCCGTATGTTGCAGAACAAATGGGTTATAGTTATTATGAACGTAATATTTTTTTGGATAATGAAAAAACTCGCGAAAATGTGGTGAAAGAATTAAAAAAAGGATTGAATATTGCAAACAGAGATGGTCAAGTTATTATGATTGGGCATATTTGGAGTGCAGATTTTTTACCAGAATTATTAAAAGAAATTTATCCTGAATTAACTAAAAAAGGTTATAAATTTATAAAAGTTAGTCAGGCTGAAAGAAAAAATTAAAATTGGATTTAGGAAAGAATATGAAAGTTTTAGGAATTGAATCATCTTGTGATGAAACTGCTTGTGCAATTGTGGAAGATGGAAAAACTATTTTGAGTAATGTTGTTGCAACTCAAATTCCATTTCATCAAATTTATAAAGGCGTTGTTCCAGAAATTGCTTCAAGAAAACACGCTGAATGGATTTTGCCGGTTGTAAAACAAGCGTTGGCAGAAGCAAATTTAACTTTGGAAGAAGTTGATGCAATTTCTGCTACAAATCGTCCAGGACTTATGGGGTCTTTGATGGTTGGATTTACTTTTGCAAAAACTTTAGCTTGGGCAACGAATAAACCTTTTTATGCAGTAAATCATATGTTGGGGCATTTGTATGCAGCACAACTTCAAAATTCAGTTGAATATCCTTTTTTGGGACTTTTAGTGAGTGGTGGACATACAATTATTTGTAAAGTAAATGATTTTGATGATTTGGAAATTTTAGGAACAACTGTTGATGATTCTGTTGGCGAAGCGTTTGATAAAGTTGCAAAATTTTATGGATTGGGTTATCCGGGTGGAGTGATTATTGATAATCTTGCAAAAAAAGGAAATCCTAAAGCGGCAAAATTTCCTATTCCAAAATTAGATGAAAAAGAACATAGATATGATGTTTCGTTTAGTGGTTTAAAAACTGCTGTAATTCATCAGTGTGATTTATTCTGGCAAGATGGATTTGAACATTCTACAGAAAATATGTGTGCAGCGTTTCAAGAAACTGCAATCAAAACTTTAGTAAATAAACTTTTACTTGCGGTTGATGATACTGGTTTAAAAACTGTTGTTTGTGGCGGTGGAGTTGCGGCAAATTCTAGATTGAGAGAAATTCTTGGTGAACGAAAAGATTTAAATTGTATTTTTCCTCCGTTAAAACTTTGTGGCGATAATGGTGCTATGATTGCTGGTGTTGCTTATCATTTTTTAAAGCGTGGTGAAAGAGATGATTGGAATTCTATTACTTATGCACGAATTCCTCAATTTAAGCGTGGACTTGCTCAAGTTTTACATGAAAAAAAATAATTAAGCATCAATTTGAAAAAGTTCTCCCGGAAGTGGTTGAGCTCCAGCTAAAAGATAAGAACTTTGTTTTATTGTTTGTTGAATTTGTTGTTGATAACTTTTTATAAGAGCATCTGTTTGATTTTCTGTAAGATTTGAAAAATTTTGTTTTGGTTCATTTTTTATTGAAGAAAGACGTTCTATTAAAGAATTTAGGATTCTTATTTTGCTGATTGAAACTCCATTCTGCCCAGAACGAGCAGCAACACCAGAAACATGATCAAAATGAGAATATAAAAGTGCAGATTTATTTACTGGAACATAAAGTTTTCCACTTGTGGCAGAAGAACTTGTTCCATAAATGCTTCCATAAGAAAAATTAACATTTCCAATAAAATTACTCATATTTTATCACTCCAAAATTCAATCAGAAAAGTTCCAACTGTTTTGATTATCGGAAATGATAAAAAAAAGTTAACAAAAAAAGGCTGAGAAAAATCAACTGTAAAGCCAATTAATTTTGTCAGCCAAAAAATCAATAGGTATAAATTATTTTACTTCAAGATCTTTTATGAAAATAGGATCTTTTCCGCCATAGTAAACTTGAATTCCAAGGAATTCGCCTTCTGGTTTGTAAGAATTTCCCCAAAGTCCATCATCAGAAGGTAGATTAATTGTTGTTGTAGACCAACTATCTGTTGTCATAGGACCTGTGTACATAGCAGTTGCATGTTCACCTTCTGTAATATCATTGTTGTACATTAAAGCAATATTCCAAGTCCAAGTGTTATCAGCAGGAACATCAAGACCTGCAACACTGAAAGTAAATGTGCTTAAAGAAGCTGCATCTACAGGTTTGTCAAATAACCAAATAACACGAATATTTCCATCGCCGTTTGGAGATAATTTAACACATTCTTGACCTGCAAATTTTACAATTTCTGGTTCATCACAGAAAATATCAACTGGAGTTGGCTTTGAATAGTCTTTATTTGCAATAATTTTTACATTTTTTAATTTATTGCAAGAATTTCCTTTTGCAATTTTTCCAGTTGAATCGTATGGAAGGTGAAGAAGTCCATCATCTTCTTCCATAAACATAGATAAATCAGCAGAAATATCATCATTTGCTTTTTTCTTTGAACATGACATCAAAGAAAATACTAATGCAGTTGCTACGAATGCAATAGCGATTTTTTTCATAAAACTTTCCTCCTAAATGAAAGATACCTTTTTTATTAAGAAATTTTAATTTCTTAGATTCAGTATAATCTCGTATTTCATTTTATGAGAATTAGTTTTTTATTCTTATTTTGTTAAAAAATCAGTGAATTTTATTATTTTTTTACAATTCCATCGATTGCAAGAGAAATTGATTCTTTTATGCAAGAAACGTCTTTTAAACCTAGAACTGTTATTTTAAAAATTGTTGCTTCTATCATACTGTATAAAAGTTCATTTATTTCTTTTACTGGAATTTGTTTAAATTCACCATTTTGAATTCCGCTAATCACAATTGTATTTATGTGATGTCGCATTCTGATAACTCTACGACGAACTCTTTCTTCTGTGTCTACTCCAGATTTTTTTAGTTGTAAAAGATAAGTTAAAAGAACGGAAAAAAGTTTAGTGTTATTTTGACATTCATCGATGATTTTATCAAAAAAATCACGCAACGCTTTTTCTGCAGAAGGATTATCATCATTTACAATTTTATTTAAAGAAATTTCCAAAGATGAAAGAAGTTCTTTGATGCTTCCTAAAAATATTTCATGCTTATTTTTAAAATAAATATAAAGTGTTGTACGAGTAATTCCGCAACGGTCAGCAATTTTTTGGAAAGTTGCATCTTCATAACCTTCATCAATAAAAACATCTAAAGATTTTTGGAGAATTTCGTGTTTTCGTTTGTCGTGTTCAATAATGATTGCCATTTTTTTACCTTTTAGTTTTTCTTGATTCGATTATAAATATAAAATTCTGTATCAAGATTTCCAGCTTTTAAACTTTTTATATGATTTGCTTTGTGCGAAAAATCTTCTTGAAAATTTGGATTTGATGTGATTACGCCAATATCCCAGTTTGGAAAATCTTCCCAAAGGCTGTTCATCTGTTTGTAAAGTTTTGAAACTTCTTCTTCATCTCCCAGTCTTTCTCCATAAGGCGGATTGCATAAAAGTAATCCGTTTTCGTAAGGTGCTTGCAATTGTTTGAAATCTGATTGAATAAAATCTGGGCGTGGAAGATGTGCAGAAATTCCGATTGATTTTAAAGCTCTTCCTGCCATAACGCAAGCGTATTCTGCATTTTTTTGAGCTCTTTCAATTGCTTTTGTATCTATATCTGAACCCGTAATTCTTACTTCAACATCTGTTCGGATTTTTGATGCTTCTTGAGAACGAATTTCTAACGCTCGTTTTTCATTATAAATTGAAAGATTTTCAAGAGCAAAACGCCTTCCAAAACCTGGAGCAACATTAAAAGCGTAAAGAGTTGCTTCTATTGGAATTGTTCCTGAACCACAAAATGGATCGTGAAGAGGAGTTTTTCTGCGCCAAAGCATTTTTTGCAACATAACGGCAGCAGTTGTTTCTCTTAAAGGTGCAATTCCTCCATCAACGCGGTAGCCTCTTTTGTGTAAAGGAAGTCCTGATAAATCTAAAAGTAAAATAACTTTATTTTCATCGATGTAAACGCGAATATCAGAACGTTCTCCAGTTTCTGGTAAAGTTTGCATATTCCATTTATCGCCTAGTTTTTTATAAATTGCTTTGTGAACCATTCCTTGAATAGAATGTTCTGAATTTAATTTTGATTTATTAATTCTAACTTTATCGACAACGATTTTTGAATCTTTTTTGAAAAAGTCTTGCCAGTTTACAGAATACGCTCCATCATATAAATCATCAAAATTTATGGCATCATATTCTGCAACTTGAAGATAAATTCTATCGGCTGTGCGTAAACATAAATTTGCACGAAAAAGAGAATCATCATCACCAAAAAAACTAACTCTTCCAGGTGCGTTTGAAATGAGTTTATAACCTAAAAATTTAATTTCGTTTCCAAGAATTTTTTCTGCACCAACGGCACATAATGCTACAAGTTTATTCATAAGTATTGTCAATTTAACAAATTATGATATTTT
The DNA here is from genome assembly GCA_964410365.1 of uncultured Treponema sp. GTDB lineage: Bacteria > Spirochaetota > Spirochaetia > Treponematales > Treponemataceae > Treponema_D. Next base: position 318 of record CAYPGB010000021.1, on the reverse strand, counting down.
GTTCAATTAAAAGCATTTTTTTATATTATAAAACAAAATGTTGTGGATTGTTTATCTTGTTATTTGTTATTAGTGAACTAGCCCCGATAACACAATCTGTACAGAAAGATTCCCGTGTCGGAGCACGGGAATGACTGTGTTGCTTACGCAACCCACGAGTTTGCTGCGCAAACGTCGCAAGTCTTGAACGACTGTGTTGCTTACGCACCCCACGAGTTTGCTACGCAAACGTCGTATGACCTAACAAATTCGTCATTGTCGGACTTGACCCGACAGATGCTATGATTAAAAAGTCTTGGAAAAAGTGGTACTCTGATT
>CAYPGB010000020.1:0-33221 GCA_964410365.1 uncultured Treponema sp. | reverse complement strand
CTCGCATTTCGCAGTTCGGTAACCCTCAGTCGCTTCACATTCGTTCGCGACCGCTCCGCGCTGCTCAATTCTCGCAGCAAGTGGGATTTTTTGGAGGAGAGGACGACGGAACAGTAGAATGCATTCTCCCCTGGGAGAAGTCGTTTTTGCTAAGAATGCATCCGTCCCCACAGAATGCATATTCCTTGTGGTGTATGGATTTTTCTGTAGAATGCATATTCCCCGAGTAGAATGCATATTCCTTAAAAATTTCTCAAAATATCGACTGTGTGGCTACTAGCACCTAGAAGTTCTGGGCGTTCACAATTTTTCAAATGGAAATCTAAAAATGCATTAAATTCTTCCTCTGTCATTTCATTCAATTCTCGTCGCATATAATCTGAAGGTCCGTCTGCCGAAAAAATTTTTTCTCGTTTTAGATTTGCTTTTTTATTTAATGAATTTATATCTTCAAGGCGAACATAATCATACAAATCTTCTTCTTTGCAAATTGTGTGAAAATTTTCAGATAATCCACCTTTTTTCTGAACTTCACTCCATTTATGTTGCTTAAAACAGTAAGAAATTACACTATATTCATTCATTACGTACGCAGTTAAAATAAATCCATCTTTTTTGGTAATTCGTTTTGCTTCATTAAAAACTTTCAATTTATCCTCTTCGCTATGAAGATGATATAAAGGTCCAAAAACTAGAGTTAAATCAAAAGTTTTATCTTCCAAAAAAGAAAGATTTCTTGCATCACCTTGCCAAGTTTTTATGTTTTCATGTTTTGAACGCAAAATTTCAAGATTATGTTTTACTAATTCTACAGCTGTAATATCATAACCTTGATGGCATAATTCCACACTATATCTGCCAGTGCCAGCTCCCAAATCTGCAATTTTTACAGTAGAATTTTTTTGCAATTTTGAGATACATTCTTCTATATAGTGCATCGTTGTAAGAAATTCTACAGTTCCATGTCGAGTTTTGAGGCGATTTTCTTCGTGAAATTTATTGTAATATTGCTCTAAAAGAGTCATTTAAAATTCTTTTTCAACTTTTTCTATCCAAGATTTTTTTTCATTTTCTGGAAGATAAGTTGATTCAAAACTATTTATAACTAATTGCTTGATTTCATCCATCGTGAAATTTAATTCTTTGTAGCAAATCCAATATTCATTTAACAAATCTGATTTAAAGAAAACAGGATCATCTGTGTTTACAGTAACTTTTATTCCTTTTTCAAAAAATGTTTTTATAGGATGATTTTTTGCTTCTTTCACAATTTTTTTTGTAAATGTGTTTGATGTAATGCAAACTTCAAGTGGGATTTGTGTTTTTGCAAGATAATCCATCAATTCTTCATCTTGAATTGCTGTAATTCCGTGTCCAATTCTTTGTGAATGACAAAGTTTTATCGCATCCCAAATGCTTTCTGGACCAACATCTTCTCCAGCGTGAGTAACAACTTTAAAACCTTCTTTTTCTGCAAGTTCAAAAACTGGAGCATAATCTTTTGCAGCACCTTTGCTTTCTGCTCCGCCAAGCCCAATTCCAATTATATCATCACAAGGATATTGTTTTAAAAGTTCATAATTATGCATTGCGTTTTCAAGTCCAAAAGTTCGGCTTACATCCATAAGAAGTTTTACAACAATTCCAGTTTCTTCTTTTATTTGAGCGATTTTCTTTTTGAAGATTTTAATCATTTCTTCATATTTAAATCCTTTTTTCAAAAATGCAGTTGGAGCAAAAAACGCTTCGCAGTAAGTAATTCCATTTTCAAGAAGATAATCTTTTAAATCATCAAAAACAATATTAAAATCTTCTACAGAAACAAGAAGATTTTGAACTTTGATAAACGCTTGAATAAATCCGTTCAAATCATCATAAGAAAAAATATCATTTAATTCTTTATCAGACATTTCTTCTCCAGTGTTTTGTTTATAAAGTTTTTTTACAGATTCCAATTTTATAACTGCTTCAATATGAACGTGAATTTCTGCTTTTGGAACTTTTTTCAAAAAAGATTTAAAATCGTTTTCTTCCATCATTTTCATTTTTACTCCCTTTTTAATAATTTTCAAAAAAAATTACAATAATCCACTAATAGTATCGGAAGAAAATACAGATAACTTTAGAAAAAAATGATAAACTAAAATTATGTTTAGTGATACTCATTTTCATTATCAATCAATGATTTTAAAAGGCGATGTTGATGGCGTTTCTGTTTTGAAAAAAATGGCAGAAAGAAATTGCAAATTTGGTTTGGATATTGGAACAAAAGCGGAAGATTTACAAGAACGTCAAAATTGTATCAAAAATGATATAAAAAAAATAAATGATGATATTTTATCTAAAAAAATTTGTGATTTTTTATATTTTAGTGCAGGAATTTGGCCAGATTTTGACTCAATTCATTCTCGGTTTGAAAAAATGCAAATTTTGGAAAAAAGTATAGAAGATTTTAATAAAAATAATTTTCTAAATAAAAAGATTATTGCAATAGGTGAGGGGGGAATTGATCATCATTGGAATTCAAGTGGAGTTGATGAAAGAAGTGAATCTGATTTTGATAAAAAAACTTTTTTTGGTGAAAAAGAACTTTTTGAAATGCAATTAGATTTAGCAAAAAAAATGAATTTACCTTTTATTTGTCATTCTCGCGAAGGTTTTTCAGATACTGTTGAATGTATAAAAAAATCAAAATATGAAAAGGGAATTATTCATTGTTTTAGTTACGGTCTTGAAGAAGCAAAAGTTTTTTTAGATTTAGGATGGTTTATCAGTTTGAGTGGAAGTGTAACTTATGCAAAAAAAACAAAAATTGCAGAAATGGAAGATTTAATTCGTTATATTCCTGATGATAGATTGCTTTGCGAAACAGATTCTCCATATTTATCGCCAGTTCCGTTGCGTGGAAAAACAAATTCTCCAATTAATATAGAACATACTTACAATTTTATCGCTCAAAAAAAAGGAATTTCTGTAGAAGAACTTTGTGCACTTGTTGATAAAAATATAGAAAATTTATTTTTTTAAATTGATTAAAAATTTACTTCAAACAATGATTTTGTTTTGTAAAAATATCATTATTAAAGATTGAAAATTGCCATATGGGCATTATCGAAATTGAAAAAAAATATTATTGTCGGACGAGAAAAAAATGTCATTGTAACACGAGTTTGCTACGCAAACGTCGCAGGGCGTGATCCGACAATCTGTCAGGGGCAATTTCAACAATTCACAGAAATAACTTTTTTTTGAAAAATCCAGAATTACGTTTAAGCTTGAACTATTCTAACATTTCTAAAAGTTTTTCAGCAGCAATTCTTTTCAAAATTTTAGAAAATTGAATATTATCTGCTAAGTCTGAAGTTTTTCCAAATTGAGAAGAATATTTTACAAATGGAAGCATATCGTCTGTATAATTTTCATTCCACTTATTTCCCAAATAAAATAATGACCAATATGATTCTTTAAATTTTAAAGATTTTTTTTCTTCAGAGTTGTTTTCAATTTCCATTTCATCGCCAACTTTAAAACTTTTTACAAAATAAGCATATTGTTTTCCTGTGACAGTTTTCAAAATAGATGATGATGAATTTTCTACACTAGATTCATTTGTGATAATTATATTTAATCCTTCTTCCAAAGGGATTGATGAAGAACCAATTTTTAGCTCTTTTTTTTCAGTTGAATAATAACAATAAGCATCAAAAGTGATTGTATCATTATATTCAAATTCTTTGTAACACCAAGTATTTTTAGGACCTTGCAAAACCTCTGGATCGCAACTTGTAAAAGTAAAAATCAATGCAAAAGTTAAAAATGCGAGTAAAAAATTTAATTTTTTCATATTTCCTCCAAATAATTTAAAAAATTTAATTATATCCTATATTAATATAAAATAATTGTCAAAAATAGTTTTAAACTGTAGAAAGATTGTATAATTCTTCTTTTGTTAAAGTGCGATATTCACCAAAATTTAAATTTTCATCAAGTTTCAAGTTTCCAATGGAAGAACGTTTTAAATTTACAACTTTATTTTCTAATGCTAAAAACATTCTTTTTATTTGATGAAATTTTCCTTGCGTAATTGTTACTTCACATTTTGTTTCTGTTATAAAATTGATGATTGCATTGTCTACAAATTCTTCTGATGATTTTTTTTCGGCAGGAAGAATAATTCCTGTTTTAAATTTATTTTTATAAAAAGTTTGATTTATTTTTGAAACTGATTTTTCTAGTTCAACTTGATAAGTTTTTGGAATTTTGTTTTCATTTCTTGTGATAAAATTTGAAAAAAATCCATCATTTGTAAAAAGTAATAGTCCAGTTGTATCGCAATCTAATCTTCCAACTGTGTGAATTTTTTCTCCTCTTTTTGCTTTTAAAAGATTTTTAAATTCTAAAGATAGTAAATCATAAACAGTTTTGTGAGAATCTGAAACGGAAGAACAAACATAATTTGAAGGTTTGTTCATAACAAGATAAATTTTTTCTGATGATATTTCAAAAATCATTTTTGTGTGAATTTTAAAAAACTGCTAGAATTGCAAAAATCCAAATAAAAATTAGTGATGTAGACATTTTTACGCCAATTCCTAAAACAAATCCTAAAAACGCACCTAAAGCCGCTTTTAAATCTTTTTTTGTGTTTGAAGAATCGTTGATAAATTCACCTATAAAAGCACCCACAAATGGACAAAAAATAATTCCTAAAGGTCCAATAAAAAATCCTACGATTAATCCGATTGTACAACCCCAAGTTCCTGCTTTTGAACCACCAAATTTTTTCGTCATTGTGATTGGAAAAATATTATCTAAAATAGAAACGACAATTGCTGCAATTCCAGTAAGAATAAGAATCCAAATTGGTGTGTGAACAAAAGAAATCCATCTTCCAATTAAAAGTCCTCCCCAAGCTAAAGGAACACCTGGTAAAACAGGAACAACCGTTCCAACAGTTCCGATTATAAGACATAAAATAGCAATTATTAGAAGAATTATATCTACACTCATAAAAGATTTTTAATTTGAAAATGATTTTAAAGATTTGTCTAATAAATTCTTTTTTTTGGGGGAGAATTTATTAGACAATTTATAAACAAAATATTTTTTTATTTTGCTTTTCCTTGATTTGCAACTGCATTCATTTTTGCAGCGATTGCATCTTGGTCGCCAAGGTAATAATGTTTTGTTACGTTGAAATCATCATCAAATTCGTAAACAAGTGGAGTTCCTGTTGGAATGTTAAGCCCCAAAATTGCTTCTGGGGTCATTTTGTCCAAATAGTAAACTAAAGCACGTAAAGAATTTCCATGAGCTGCAATAATTACACGTTTTCCAGCTTTCATTTGAGGTTTGATTTCTTCTAAGAAATATGGAACTACGCGAGCAATAGTTGTTTCTAAAGATTCGTTTTGTGGCAAGAAAGATTCATCAACATTGCGATACATTGCTTGTTTTTTTGCAGAACGTTCATCATCATCAGAAAGAACTGGAGGTTTTACATCGAAAGAACGACGCCAGATTTTTACTTGATCTTCACCAAATTTTTCAGCGGCTTCAGATTTATTTTTTCCTTGTAAATCGCCATAATGACGTTCGTTAAGTTTCCAAGTTTTGATAACAGGAAGCCAGTTTCTATCCATTTCATCAAGAATTCCATTTAATGTGTGAATTGCACGTTTTAGATAAGATGTGTAACAAACGTCAAAATCATAACCTTCAGCTTTGAGAAGTTTTCCAGCATTTTTAGCTTCTTCTCTACCTTTGTCGCTTAATTCAACATCTGTCCAACCTGTAAAAAGATTCAATTTGTTCCATTCACTTTCACCGTGACGAACTAATACTAATTTTGTCATAATAAAACCTCATTTTTAGTTAAAAATTTAACTTTCTATACACTTATTTATATCTAACTATTGCATTTTTTTCAATATTAGCGATATTTAGATGATTTGATAAAAAAAAATCCTGAAAACAAATGTCTTCAGGATAAGTGGAGAATAAGGGGCTCGAACCCTTGACCCTCGGCTTGCAAAGCCGATGCTCTAGCCAACTGAGCTAATTCCCCATAACAAAAATATATTATAATAATTTGAAAAAAAAATCAATCTAAAATTTTGAGAATACTATTTTATTTCCGATAATTTTAATATGAAAAAAATTATTATAGTTTTATCATCGTTCTTTTTTATGTTTTTTTTATTTGGTGAACAGATTTATAAAAATAATGTAATCATTTCTTATTATGCGGAAGCGTTTCATGGAAAAAAAACTTCTAATGGTGAAATTTTCAATATGAATGATTTTACTTGTGCTCATAAAACGTTGCCTTTTAATACAATTTTAAAAATCACAAATCTAAAAAATGGAAAATCTGTTCAAGTTAGAGTAAATGATAGAGGACCATTTGTCGTTGGTAGAGAAGTTGATGTTTCTAAAGCGGCTGCACTCAATCTTGATATGATAAAATCTGGAACTTGTCGTGCAAAAATTGAAATTGTAAAATTTGGTAAAAATACAAAACTTAGCGAACAAACCGCTTTAAGTGCTGCAAAAATTATGGCAAAAAAAGGTGAAAAAATCTCAACACAAATTCCAAATTTAAAATCTGAAAATAAAAATCAAATTTTTGATGAAAAATCTTTATATGATATTCAAATTGGTGCGTATTCTACAAGAGAAGCGGCAAATAAAGTTGCACAAAAACTTTTAAAACAAGGTTTTTCTAATGTTGTTTTTCAAAAAACGAGTAGTGTAATTCGTGTTTGTATTAGAAAAATTCCTGGAGAAAAAGTTTCTGAAGTGGAGAAAAAATTAATTCAAAATGGTTATCATGATTTTGTTGTAAAAAAAAGACAAGATTAAATTTTGTCTGAAGTTTTACTTTTTAAAAAAAATAACTTTATCATTTATGCTAAAAACTTTTGTTGCACCCTGATTTTTTTAATGTTATAATTTTTTTAGTATTATTTTTGGAGTTATGAATAATGGAAGAAAACTTAGATCCCGAAATTGAAGCTCTTCTTAATAATGTTGGAAATTCTTCTGGAAATACAGATTCAATTTTAGATAATGTTGAAGATATAGATGTTCCTTCTAAACGAAAATCTTTATTTTCAAAATCTGTAGATGAAGTTGTTCACGGAACAGGCGGTTCTAAATCAATTCATGAAGTTAATTTAAGTAAACAAAAATTTGAGCCAATTGAAAAACTTTTAAATGATAATCCTTCTGAAGTTTTTAATGATAAAACTTATTATAAAACTGCTTTAACGGGGGAAAATCAATCTTCTCAACGCGTTCATCAGATTTTATCAAAATATTTAACAAGTAAAGATCCAAAAGATAGAGCGGTTTATAGACAACAAATTGTAACTTCTTATTGGGAATTATTGCGTGGAATGGTTGGAAAAATGGTAAATTCTTCTGTTCCAATGCCAAAAAGAATGCTCGTGCGTTTTGGTGTTTTGTTGCCATCTCTTTTTAAAGAAGAACAAAAACAGTTTTTTTCGCGAATTATTTTTGAAAATACAACATGTGAACCAATTCTTTATACTGATGAATGGTTTCAAGAAATTGCTTCTGGAAGAATGTCGAATTCTGCAACTGATGAAAAAAAACAAACTCATAAAACTGCAAATATGACTGCTGATGAAGCGGCTGTTCTTGAGCAATCACGTCTTAATCAACTTCAGTCAAAAAATTCTGGAAAAATGCAAAGTGCAGAAAATCTTTTAAGTATAAAAGAAAATGAACGTCAGATGCTTGAAAATGATTTAAAAGATAAAATTAATGCAATCACAGAACATCAGGCAATTATGGGGCTAGAACCTCATCAACAAGGACTTACTGAATTTCAAAGAAAAATGTTACCTGAAATTTCAGATTTATTACGACGAATTTCAAAAAATGATAAAGAACTTTCCAAAGCACTTGATGAATTTCGTGAGTCAAAAGCAAGTTTTGATAGTGTGCAAGATAAAATTTCTGATAAAGGTGGCGTGCAAACAAATGATACTGAAGCGGTAAAAATTGAATTTGAAACAGTTCGTCAAATGGCAAAAATGACTGTTGGTCGACGAGGAAATCAATTTCCAATTTTTACGCGAGAATTTTATCACTGTACAGAAAAAGGAACAGGAACTCGCGAAAATGTAATAGAAGTTTTGAGATGGATTGAATCAATTGATCCAGGATGTTTTCACCGAATTCATAAAAATATTCCAAATAGAATTGTTCCTTATATTTTATTGGTTCCAACTTATGGTGATAGAGGTTTTTGCTGGGAACCTTTTGACCGCTACAATCGAGTAACTAGTCGTGGTAGAATTATTGTTCCAATGTATCCAAAAGATTTGAAAATTGCTGTTATAACTGCGGTTGCCGATTTACGATGGCAAGTTGCAAAAGAAAAAGCATCTTATTATTGGATGGAAGAAGGTCTTACAGGGCAATATTATCAGCGTGCAGAGCAATTAAAATTAAAAGGTGATTTGAAAGAATTTTTTATTGAAGATTATATTTTGTGGATTACAAAGGAATCTGAAGGTGTTCAACGACTTGATAAAGATATTCGTGGAATTTTCTGGAGAAATATGCCTTTTCCAAAAGAAAGAAAAGAAGAACTTCGTAAACGCTCTTTAGTTTATGATGAACTTTGCAAAAAAGATGCAAACCGTGAAATGTCTGACGGATATTAATTTTCAAAAAAATTAGATTTAATTTATTAGAACTGTCTAAAAAAATGGTGATTGAGTTTTATGAAATTCTCAATCACCTTAGCATTAGGCAGTTTTTTTTGATTATTTTTATTCGATTGTAGTAAAGATTTTGATTAAATTTCCTCCACCAGCAAAAGTTCCAAATGTACTTCCCAATGAAGAAAAAATAAATACTAAAAGAACTCTAAGAATTCTATTTTTGAACCAACCTTTAAAACTAGAAACATCATCTTGTAAAGTTTGCATATCAGAAACTTTTGGTTTACAAATTAATGCTTGAACTATTCCTGTTACAAATCCTACACCAATAAAAGGACATAAAGATGTAAATGGAGCTGCAACAAACGCTGTTAAGATTGTAATTGGATGTCCTAAAGTTAAAGCTGTCATAATGGCAGCAGGAATTCCATTCCACAAAAACCAACTTAAAGCCATTTTTGTAGCAGCTTCTTTTCCACCGTAAATAAATCCTGCAATAATAAGACCAATAATAATTACAGGAATAATCCAAAGTGCAATTTTACTAAAAATACTTTTTGGAGGAATTTCTGAAATCTGTTCTAAATCTGTATTTTCAGAATTATTTGCAAATGCTTCAAGATGAGAAACAACTCCATTTAAATGTCCTGCACCTAAAACTGCAACAATATTATTTCCTTCTGCTGTAAAAATATTACTAGCAAGATATTTATCTCTTTCGTCAATTAAAACTTCTTTTACAACAGGAAGATATTCAGAAAGTTCATTCATCATAGAATCCATTTCGTTGCCCTGTTTGAGTTTTTCAATTTCATCTTCAGAAATTTCTTCTTTTGAAAATGCACTAGAAAGAAGAGTTGCTAAAAGTTTGCATTTTCCCCAAAGAGAATTTTTTGCCCAAGCCCGTTTCAATGTAATTTGAATTGGTCTGTCCACCATTTTTACAGGGATGTGCATTTCGTTTGCCGTTTGCATTGCCGCAAGCATTTCATCACCGGGTTTTACTCCAACATTTTGCCCCATTCTTCGCTGAAAAGATGAAAGAATAAGATTTGCCAAAAGTAAAAATCCCTGATTTTTTTTCAAAACTTTTACGATATCTAATTCTGCATATTTTTGAGGATTTTGAATTGATTCAGCTCGTTTTTCATCTAATTCAATGCAAACACAATCTGGATTTAATTCTTTTATAGATTTTTTTACTTCTTCAATACTTTCTGCACTAACGTGAGCAGTTCCTATTAAAGTGATTTTCTTTCCGTTAAATTCAAGAATTCTTTTTGTTTGTGAAATTTTTGATACTTCTTGAGTTTTTACATCATCTTGGCTATTTTCTAGAATGTTACTCATTTTCAAGACTCCATTCTGCAATTCTATATTCAAAAAACATAGGTGCATTTAATTTAGTAACTTTTGTATAATACTCAATTGCCATTTGTGGAAAATCATTGAGTTCATAATACAATCCTAAATAGAATAACATTTTGCCTCGTTTGTTGCTATTATCTTCTTTATTGATTTTTGCAATTAAAGAATTTTCTGCAATTTTACTGTAAGATTCAGCCCAAAATCTAACTAAGAAATATTCAGTTGAATTTCTATCCATCTTTTTTAAAACAGGATTTAATGTATTTTTTGCTTCAAATTTTTTTCCCAATTTTAAATAACTTGCAGCAACCATTAATTTGTATGCATAACTTGCTGAATTTTCATACGCTTTATTAAAATAAGTGATTGCATCTTCATATTTTTGTGTGTGATAAGCAAGAATTCCCATTTCTTCATAAGCGTAAAAATATTTTGGATTTGTTTCTATAACTTTTTGATAATAAAATAATGCATCTTCAAATTTGTTTAATTCATCGTAAATTCCTGCAAGATAAGCGTATGCTAAAAAATAAGTTGGGTCTAATTCTGTAGCGGTTTTCCAGGCAGAAATTGCATCATCATATTTTCCTTGATAACGTAAAAATTTTCCATAATCTAACCAATAATCATAATTTTTATTGTCGTATTGTAATGCTTCACTAATATATTTTGAGGCTTTTAAATAATTTTCTTCTTCACCATAAATTTTTCCCAAATAGGCGAGAGCTGGTGCGTTTTTTGAATCTTGTTCAAGAATTTCTTCAAATGTTTTTTTTGCAATATCAATGTCGTCGCAGTAGTAAGATGTTTGTGCGTATCCAAATTTTGCATCAAGATTTGATGAATCTGTTTTTAAAGCTTTTCGATAACATTCTCGAGCGAGTTTCCATTTTTTATTTAGAGAATAATCCTGAGCTTTTTGAATATTTGCAGCAACATCGTAAGGATTTTGTTCTAAAATTTTGTTTAAAGTTGCTTTGTAAGATTTATTATCACCTTTTGCTCTTTGTGCATACGAAATTATTTCAAGAGCATCTGAATTTGAAGAATCTGTTTCAAGAATTTTATTTCCAATGTTGATTGCATTGTCATATTGAGAGTCGCTGATAAAAAGTGCACCTAAAAGAAGTTGTAATTCTTTATCATCTTTTAATGATTCTGGAATTTCATCAAATAAAGAAATTGCACCTTTTACATTGTCTTTATCTAATTCTGCTTGCAATTTTTTTGCAAATTTTATGTTTGGTGGATCTTCTTGTGTTTTTTCTTCTGATACTTTTATTGTGTTTTCTTTTTTTGGTTTTGTTGCACAACTTGAGAGCATGCCAAAAATCAAACCTATTTCTAGTAAGAAAAGTGCAAAAAATGATGTTTTTTTCATTCTAAAATCCTTTTAATAAATATTTTTTCAATAAAAAACGCTTCTTATAGAACTGTGTTTCTTATTGCTTTTTAATTCGTCATAGATTAAACTAATAAAACAATGAGCATGCGCGTAATCAGAAAAGCATTAGGATTGCTTATTGTAGATATTGTTTTAATCATCGGCATTTTTGTCATTCAATTTAGAACAGATTCTACAATTATCGAAAAAATCGGAAATCTTCAAGTATCTTTAGAATTAGATGAATCTCAAGAAAATGAGCAAAAATTAAAAAATAAATTGCAAATTTCTTACAATGGCATCAATTTATTTTGTAATGACCAAAATCCTGCTCAAATTTCATATTTAGATTCAAATAAAAAAGAAAATCTTGTTTTACAATCTTGGGAAAAAAATGATTTATCTTATAAATTTAATTTTTCGGAAGATGTTTCTTTTACAGTTTCAATTTCTTCAGAAGAGCCAGATGCAAGTTTTTCAACTTTTGTAAGTCTTCCTGCAAATATTTCTAATTTTTATTTGCCTTATAATTTTAGTTATAGTATGAAAATTCAAAAAGAAGATGATTCTAAAATTGTTGTTGATGGAAAAAAATCTTCTTGGGAAATTTCTGCTGCAAATCTTTCTTCAAATTTAATTTCTTATAATAAGAATGAAAATCACGCAAAATATTCTGTATATGATAATACTGTAAATCAATTTAGTTTTGAAAAAATTGCAGAACAACTTTCTGTTACAAATTTAACTTTCTTAAATATTGTTGATAATTTAAAAACAAATTTAATTTCAAGTTTTAAAGCGAATTTATCTGATTCAAATCTTTATGAACAATCAGTTGTTTCTTATATTGCAGCTCAAGCAGAAAATGGAAATTATGTTTCTGCGATTGAAGAAATTCCTCAAAGTTTTAAAAAGAATACTTCAAGAACTTATCTTTCTGCACCATATTTAAATAATCTTGAAGAAATGAATATTACGTTGAATAAAGCAATTTCTGAAAATGCAAATTTGATTACAAAAACGGCAAATAATTTTAATTTTGACATTTTTACAACAAAAAATATTGCTTTCTTTATGTATATTCATTCAAAACAAAATGAAGTTTCTTCTATTTTACAGCAATTAGCAAATTCAGATTTAAATAATGCAAATTTGTCGCAAATAAATGGAATTTTGAGAGTTTATTTGGAACTTTCTGAATATGATAAAAATCTTGCTTCAAATTTATTGCCAATTTTGGAAAATTGTTTACACAGAATAGAAGAATCTTGTAATTATGATGGAAATATTTTTACAATTTCAGAAAATGATACATTCCTTTCTGTAATTCAAGCGGTTGAAATTGGAACAACTTTAATTCGTTATGGAAATCTTTTTGCAAATCAAATTTATACAAAAATTGGATATGCTATTGTAAAATCTTATATTAGTGAAAGTTCATCTTTTGATTTAAGAACTCTTTCAAATATTTATCCAATTCTTGCATTTGATAATTGGTATTATCCTCATTTTGAAAAAATTGAAACAAATGATGATAAAAAACTTTGGGCATGGACTTGTGCAAAAGATATAAATTATACTTCAGAAAATAAAAATTCTATGTCTGTGAAGATTGATTTCCCAGAAACTTATACTCATTATGTAATTTTCAAAGGAATTCCTTCTTTCAAAACAATTTATATTTACAATATGGCATTTAGAACTGACCCTAGATTTGAAACTTATAATTCTTCTGGATATGTTTATAAATCTAGTTCAAAAACGTTGCTTTTGAAATCTCGCCACAAACAAAGATTTGAAAATGTTAGTTTTGATTTTTACACAGAAGATGATGTTGTAACTACGCCAAAAGTAGTTACTCCAAAACAAGAAGAAAATCTTTCAGAAGAAAATGTTTCTGAAAATGCTACAGAAACACAAAATCAAACTGAAAATTCTGAACAAACAGAATCTGAAAACGAACAATCATCTAAAAATGAATAAAAAAAATATCGCAGATTTAATTTTCTGCGATATAAAATGCATTTAGAATTTTTTTACAAATGCTTTTGCGTTGTTTGAACTTCTTTTAGAAGAACGCTCGCTTTGTGTATGAACATTTGGACGAGAACCTTTTTTTCTTCCTTCTTTTTTATTTCTGTCTTTTTCTGTAAAATTTTTTGATTTTTGTTCTTTTTTGGCACTAGAAAAATCAGATTTTCGTGAACGAGATTTTCGTGAACCGCGACCTTCTTCTTTTTCATCAAAATGAATGTGTGGTATTTTTCTGTTAGATTTTGACATTTCAACAGCTTTTTTTGCAGAATCGGTTGGAAGACTTGCAAGAGAAAATTGTTGAGCAACATCAATATCATCAATAAGTCGTCCTGGAATATGAAGCATTTCACTTAAATAATCTGCAATTTCGCGTGCGTGATAACCATCTTTTTTTCCAAGAGAAATAAAAATTCGCGTTTGATTGCTTTTTTGACCAAATTCTTTTGTGTTAATTCTTCCATAATGTTTTGGACTTAATTTTTCTCCATACATTACAGATAAAACATTTGCTAAAACTTTTATAGCATCTTGATTTTCTGTAAGATTTTCAGCAATTTTTTGATATTTTTCTGCAACTTCTAGAAGTTCTAATTTTTTTTCTTCAGTTTGATTAATTTTGATATTTTCTTCTGATTGCGAATCATCAATATTTTGAGATGTTTCGTTTTCTAAATTTTCTGAAATTTGTTCGGATGAAGTTTCTTTAAAAAGTTTTGATTTTAATTCTTCAATCAAACGATTTTCCTTTATGGAAAGAACTTCATTTACAGAAGGAATTTTTCCTTCTTCAATTTGACTTTTTGTTGCTTTTGAAACATTTTTTATAAAAAAAGATAATTTTCTTCGTTCTTCAGGGCGTACAAAAGTAATTGCAGTTCCTGTTGTTCCTGCTCTTCCTGTTCGTCCAATTCTGTGAACATAAGTTGCAGTATCAAAAGGAAGTGAATAATTTACAACATGGCTTAATCCAGAAATATCAATTCCTCTTGCTGCGACATCAGTTGCAACTAAAATTCTTGTTTTTTTTGAGCGGAAACGTTCTAAAACTTTTTCTCTTTGATTTTGCATAATATCACCATGCAATGCAGCCGCTTCATATCCTCGTAAATCTAACTGGCGAGTTACATTGTCGGCATCCATTTTAGTCATTGTAAAAACAAGTCCGTAAAAATCTGGAGAAATATCAATCAATCTAACTAATGCTTCAATTTTTTCACTTTCTTTTACAAGCCAATATTTTTGCTCAATCAATAACGCTTCATCAATTACTTTTTCTTCTTCAATAATATCGTATTCGCCCATAAAATCAGCGGCAATTTTTAAAATTGGAGCAGGCATTGTAGCACTGAATAATAAAATTCTGCTTTCTGGATTTGCTTGTTGGAAAATTTCACGAATATCATCAATAAAACCCATATCAAGCATTTCATCGCCTTCGTCCAGAATAAAATATTTTATTTTTGATAAATCTAAAGTTTTTCTTTCAAGGTGATCTTTTATTCTTCCTGGAGTTCCAACAACAATTTCACAACCGCGTTTTAAATCTTTTATTTGATTTGAGTAAGACGCACCACCATATAAAACTGTTGTTCGTGGAAGTCCATCGTTTGAAAAAGATTTCATTTCTTCGCAAGTTTGCACAGCAAGTTCGCGAGTTGGTTCCAAAATTAACGCTTGCACAGAATCTGATTTTTCTCTAATAGATTGAATGATTGGAAGTCCAAATGCCGCTGTTTTTCCAGTTCCAGTTCTTGCTCTTGCGATAAGATTTGTATCTCCGTTCAATAAACGTGGAATTGCTAAAATTTGGATTGGAGAAGGGATTTTAAATCCTTTTTTTTCTACTGCTTTAAGTGTGTATTCGTCTAAGCCTAAATCTTCAAAAGAAACTTCTTCTGTTTCTTCATTTTTTGATTGCACATTTTCTACATTCTGATTTTGAACAAATTCTTCTTGTTGTTCTGATAAATTTTCATTTTCCATAAAATAACCTCTTTGATTTTCCATCGAAAGCAAAGTTAATTTATAGAATTTCCCGATTTAAAACTTCAGCCTTCGTATCACTCTCAGTGTGATGAAAATTTACTATAATTGAAAAATGTTATATTTTCAAGCAAACTTTTGAAAATATCGCAAATGATGAAGTTTTTAATTTCTTCGCAAAAACAATACTAGTGTGGTAAACATTTGACTAGTACGACACTAGCACGGCAAACATTTATAAATCTTGCGAGTTTTTTCTTTCATTAGTAATCTTCTAAAATATGATTTCTATTTCAAAGGCTACGCCACAAGATTTTTCTGCAACTGATGTTCTTTTTCAAACTTCATTTTGGGGAGAATTTCGACAAAAATTTACAAATCAAAAATCTCTTTATTTTTGGATAAATTATAAATCTGATGAGTCTGATGAAAATTCAAAAAATATAATTTTTCCACTTTTAGTTCAGATGCGTAAAACCAAAAATAATTCTGTTTATGCGTATGCTCAGCGTGCTCCAGAAGTAAATATAAGCGAAGAAAAAAGAAGTGCAATTTTGGAAGAATTAGCTTTTTCTCTAAAAGATTTTTTACCAAAAGAAACAATTTTTATTCGTTTTGATATTCCTTGGAATGTTCCTGGAGTAAAAAATGTTTCTGAACGCGTAGAAATGCTTGAACTTGCTATGAATTTTGGAAGTAAATATCATAATTTGAGAAAAGCACCATCAAATCATCTTTGTCCAGATACTGTAATTATGGATTTACGACCTTCTCCAGAAAAACTTTTATCTTCTATGCGACAACAAACTAGAAATTCAATTCGTCGAGCATATAAAGAAGATATTGATTTTTCAATTTACGATGCTCACAGTCCTGATTTGATGGAAAATTTACAAGAATGGCATTTTATTTATGAAGAAACTGCAAAAAGAAAAGGTTTTTATTTTGAAGAATTCAGATATTTTAAAACTCTTTTTGAATGTGCAAAAAATTCTGACAGTGTAATTCCTAGATTTGAAGAAAAAACAAAAGTGCCTTTAGATGCTTGTGTTCCTTCTCCAAAATTTTATCTTTTTACGGCTTCTAAAAATCAAAAAATGCTCAGCGGATTGATTTTAGCAATTTCTTCAAAACGTGCGTATTATATGTATGCTGCAAGTTCTTTGGAAGGACGAGAATGTATGCCAAATTATGGTTTGCAATGGGAAGTTATAAGATTTGCTCGTTCAAAAGGATGTTCTCAGTATGATTTAATGGGAATTCCACAAGATAAAAATAAAGAAAATCCGATGGCTGGACTTTATATTTTTAAAACTGGTTTTGGTGGACAAAAAACTCATTTTGGTGGAACTTGGGATTTTCCTTATGATGATGAAAATTATAAAAATTTTTCTATGAGTGAAAGTTTAGGTTTAAGAGGATGATTTTAAAATCTTCTTAATTTGATTGCATTTCCAACACAAATTTCATGACAACAATAACAGTGTAGACATTTTTTAGGTTCTGTTAAAATTGCAGTTTGATTTTTTCCTGTCATATTGATTAATTTTGCTGGACAAATTTTTTCACAACGTTTGCATTTTATACATTTTTTATGATTAAAATGTGGCGTTTTTATAAATACTTTTTTTGCAAGAAAATTTATCCAATTTGGAATCATTTTTTGTAAGGTTGGACTTGGTTCTTTTACAATTTTAAAAGTTGGACATTTGCATTCTTCTTTTGAAGCTCCAACAGTTTGAATTTCTTCTTCAGATTTTAACCAAAATCCACGTTTTAAAGCTTGTTCTAAAATTGGAATAGAATGAGGTTTATAACCAACTAAAGATGCACAAGTCCAATCTAAAGCAAGAATATTATTTGATGCACTTAAAAATCCTAATTCTTTTGGAGTTCCACTTCCAGGACCGCCAGGTCCTTCCATTCCAACAATTGCATCCATAATTGCGTAAGTTGGATTTGCACAAATTGTTAAATCTGTAATAAAATCGGCAAAATCTGTTCTGTCAGGAAATCTATAATGAATTTGTGCTTTTTCAAGCCCGACAATTAATCCAAAAAGATTTTTTATTGCACCTGTGTAAGCCATAAATTGATGAGTTTTTAATTTTGAAATCGAAACGACAATATCTGTTTCAAACAACGGTTTTGCAAAATTGAATTGTTTTACAACTTTTCCGTTTGGAAATTCTGCTATTTTTGATTCTTTAAAATCTTGCCATTCTCCGCCGTTTTTTATAACTTGTTCATACATTCCAGTTGCTTTTGCGGCAGAAGTTGAATTTGCCATTGCGGGAGATTCTCCAACAATCACTTTTTTTGCTCCACCTTGAACAAATGCTTTTACAACTGCACCAACTACAACTGGATGTGTACAAACTGCAAGTTCTGGTTTTTTGGGATAAAGAATATTTGGTTTTAAAAGAATAGTTTTTCCTTTAAAATCTGGAGGTGGAACAATTTTAAAAAGTTCTAAAATTGAATTGTAAACTTTATCAAAATCATAATCTGGACAAAGTTGTAATCCCACCGTTGCCATAAAATCTCCAAAAATTAAACATTAAATTTGAAAAATAAAACATCACCATCTTGAACAACGTAATCTTTTCCTTCTTGGCGATATTTTCCGGCTGCTTTGATGGCAGTTTCATCACCATATTGGCGTAAATCTTCAATGGAATATGCTTCTGCTCGAATAAAACCTTTTTCAAAATCTGTATGAATTACACCTGCGGCTCTTGGAGCTTTATCACCAGCGTGAATTGTCCAAGCTCGGCATTCATCTGGTCCGCCTGTAAAGAAAGTTCTTAATCCCATAAGGTGATACGCTTTGCGTGCTAAAACTGCAAGCCCACTTTCTTTTAAACCAACGCTTTCCATAAAATCTTTTTTGTCGTTTTCATCTTCAATTTCTGCTAAATCAGATTCAAATTTTCCACAAATTACAACAACCTCAGATTTTTCTTCATCAGCATATTTTTTTACAATTTCTACGTATTTATTTGTGCCTTCAGAAATGGAATCTTCATCAACATTTGCAACATAAAGAGTTGGTTTCATTGTGAGAAGAAACATATCGTAAATTGCATTTTTTTCATCATCAGTTAAATCTGCAATGCGAGCACATTTTCCGTCTTGTAAAAGAGGTTTTATTTTTGCAACAGCACTCATCCAAGGTGCGTATTTTTTTTCTTCTTCGTGACCAAGTGAACGAACAGCACGAGTAACTTTATCTTGTCTTGTTTCGATTGTATTTAAATCTGCCTGGCAAAGTTCCCAATTTATTGTAAGAATGTCAGATTCAGGGTCGATTGGAGCAGATTCGTTTGCATTATCTCGAACGTGCATAATATCAGGATTATCAAAACAACGAACAACATGTGCAATTACAGAACATTCTCTAATATTTGCAAGAAATTTATTTCCAAGTCCTTCACCTTTTGACGCACCTTTTATCAATCCTGCAATATCAACGAATTTTACTGCGGCTGGAGTTTTTTTCTTAGGATTATGTTTACTTGCCAAAAAATCTAATCTTTCATCTGGTAAATCAACAATTCCAATGTTTGGGTCGATTGTACAAAAAGGAAAATTCTCTGCACTAGCAGGAGCTGCTGTCAAAGCCGAAAAAATAGTAGATTTACCAACATTTGGTAATCCAACAATGCCACATTCAAGAGCCATTTTTTTATCCTCTATAAAATTATTTACTTAATACTGCTTGAGCTAATTGGTCTGCACAACTTGTATTTTTAACCCCACAAGTATTTCCAGAAAGTTTTTTATTGATTTCTTCTGCAGACATTCCATCGCAAAGTTTAGAAATTGCTTTTAAATTTCCGTTACAACCGCCTTCAAATTGAATGTTTGTGATAATTCCATCTTCAGATTTATCAAAAGTGATTGAACGTGAACAAGTTCCTTTAGTTTTATAAGTAATAGTCATAATTTTTAAGTATAAATCTTTTTTTTAAAATAGAAAAGTATTTACAAAATTTATGAATGTGGAATTATTTTATTTAAAGTATAATCTTTTTGTCGCCAATTTTTATCAACTTTTACTTGTAAATCTAATTCTATTTTTTGAATGTAAATTTGGCTTAGCTTTTTGATTGCACTTGTTCTAATTTCTTTTATTTTGGAAGCGTTTTTTCCAATTACAATTCCTTTTTGACTTTCGCGTTCAACACATAAAAATGCACGAATCCACAATTTTTTTCCATTATTTCTGTGTTCAATATCAGCGACATCAACGTAAATTGAATGAGGAATTTCATCTGCAAGACGATTTATTGCTTCTCCTCGAATAATTTCGCAAATTCTAAAAGATAAATTTTGGTCGGTGTAAGTTTCTTCATCATAAATTGGTTCTCCTTCTGGAGAAATTGCATAAATTGCTTTTAAAACTTCATTTATTCCTTCATCATTTTTTGCAGACATTTCTAAGATTCTTTCATTTGGAATTTGAGGAAGAGTTTCTGAAATAAATTTTCTAATTGATAAAGTTTTACTTAATTTTGAATCTGTTTTGTTTATGGCAACAACCGTTTTTTCTTGAAGATTTTTTAAAAGTTCTGCGGTATGAAATTCTTCTTCACCAATTTCTCTAGTTGAATCTAAAACATAAAGAACGCAATCAATATCTTCAAGTTGAGTTTCTGTTACATTTTTCAAACGAAGATTGAGTTTTTTTTCTGAATCGTGATAGCCTGGCGTGTCTATAAAAATTAATTGTCCAAAAGATGTGTTCACAATTCCTTTGATTGCATTTCTTGTAGTTTGAGGAATTGGAGAAACAATGCTCACATTTTCTTGACAAGCCGTATTTAAAAAAGTTGATTTTCCTGCAGAAGGTCGCCCAATTATTGCAACAGTTGCTGTTTTTAAAGTTTCAATTTTATTTTCTTTTGTTTCCATATTTTTTGATTTTAATTGTATTTATGATGTTTATCTATTATATGGTAGTTTTAACTTTTAATAAAGAAATATATTTCTCATTTTATGGAATTTTATTGTTAAGTGTGCTAGTATTTTTAATCATGTCAGATGTAGCAACAAAAAACGGTAGTCCAATGGCTTTAGGTGCCGTAATTACTCAAGAAGGTGTAAATTTTTCTATTTATAGTCGTGATGCTCAAAAAGTTTTTCTTTGTTTGTTTGAGAACGAAAAATCATCACAGCCTTCAAATGTAATTGAATTAGATTCTTTAAAAAATAAAACTGGTGATATTTGGCACATTTTAGTTTGTGGTGCAAAAGAAGGAACTTTATATCTTTATAAAATTGAAGGTCCTTACGAGCCAACAAAAGGATTGCGTTTTAATAAGCATAAATATATTTTTGACCCTTACGCAAAATCTTTTACAAATGGTTCAGTTTTTAAATGTTACAACAATCTTCATAGTCAAGGATTTTCTGTAAACGAAGGCGGAGAAATAAAAGATTTATCTAATTTTCCAAAAAATGTTGTTGTAAATGATAATTTTGATTGGGAAGGGGACAGACCCTTAAATTATCCTTTGGAAAAAACAATTATTTACGAAACTCATTTAAAAGGATTTACTGCTTCTAAAACTTCAGATATTTCATCAGAAATTGCAGGAACTTATGCAGGTTTTACAAAAAAAATTGATTATCTAAAAAAACTGGGAATTACTTCTGTAGAATTTCTTCCAATTTTTGAATTTGATGAAAATGAAAATGCGAATATAAATCCTCGAACCGGAGAAAATCTTGTAAATTATTGGGGATATTCTACAATCGGATTTTTTGCTCCAAAAACTTCTTATGCAGCTGATAAATCTCCTCTTGGACCTGTAAAAGAATTTAAAAAAATGGTGAAAGAACTTCATAAAAATGGAATTGAAGTTATTTTAGATGTAGTTTTTAATCATACTGCGGAAGGAAATGAACATGGATACACTTTTGAATTTAGAGGCATTCAAAATAATGTTTATTATTCTTTACCACAAAATGATTTGCAATATTATATGAATTATTCAGGATGTGGAAATAGTTTAAATTGTAATCATCCTGTTGTAATGAATTTTATTTTGGACAGTTTGCGTTATTGGGTTTTAAATATGCACGTTGATGGATTTCGATTTGATTTGGCTTCAATCTTAACTCGTGCAGAAAACGGTTCACCAATTTCTAACGAAATGCCTTCTTTGACAAGTTTTATAAATTCAGACCCAATTCTTTCAAAAACAAAAATTATTGCAGAACCTTGGGATTGTGCGGGGCTTTATCAACTTGGCGGATTTCCTGGCGGAAAAAATAATCGTTGGGCAGAATGGAATGGAAAATTTCGTGATGATATGAGAAGATTTTTGCGTGGTGATGATGGAGCGGTAACTGCAGCAGCAACTCGTATTTGTGCAAGTTCAGATTGTTACAATCACGATGGAAGAAAGCCTCAATCATCTATCAACTTTATAACTGCTCACGATGGATTTACTTTAAATGATTTAGTAAGTTATAACGGAAAACATAACGATGAAAATGGTGAAAATAATCGAGATGGTTCTGATGATAATTTAAGTTATAATCACGGATTTGAAGGCGATTGTATAAATCCAAAAATTGAAACTTTAAGATTGAAAAAAATCAAAAATTTCTTTATCTATTTGCTTCTTTCTCAAGGTGTTCCAATGATTCTTGGCGGAGATGAAATGCGTCGTACTCAAAACGGAAATAATAATGCATACTGTCAAGATAATGAACTCAGTTATTTTGATTGGACGCTTGCACAAAAAAATGAAGGATTGATAAATTTTGTTTCAAATTTAATCAAATTGCGAAAAAATCATTCAATCTTTAGAATGCAAGAATTTTTTGGTACAAAAAATGGAATCACAGAAATTTCTTGGTTTGATATAAATGCAAAAGTTCCTGATTGGAATAAAATGAAACGTTTTTTGGGTTTTAAACTAAACGGTTCTTTAATAAATGATAATGATTTTTATATTGCAACAAATATGGATCGTTATGATTTAACAATTACATTACCAGCACTGTCGGGAAATAAAAAGTGGTATCGAGTTGCAGATAGTTCTTTTGAAAGCCCTATAGATATTTTAGAAAGTGGAAAAGAAGAATTCCTTGAAGAACAACGGCGCTATGTTTTAATAGCAGATTCAACTGTTGTATTGATAGGAAAGTAATAACATTGGAGGATTTTAATGGAATTCAACAAAGAAGAATTTAAAGAAAATTTATCGGCACGTTTACGTCGTCAGTATGGAAAAGACATTTCTCAAGCAAATAAACACGATTTGTTTGATGCAGTTTCTGCTTCTGCAATGGAAATTATTATGCCAAATTGGATGGCAACTCGTGAAGAATATGAAAAAAAGCCAACAAAACAACTTTTTTATCTTTCTGCAGAATTTTTAATGGGACGTGCATTAAGTAACAATCTTATCAATGCTGGAATAAAAGATTCTGTAAAAGAAGTTTTGCAAGAAATGAATATCGACTTCAATATGATAGAAGATGAAGAACCTGATGCTGGTCTTGGAAATGGTGGACTTGGAAGACTTGCTGCTTGTTTCTTAGATTCTCTTGCAACTTTAGATTATCCAGGACATGGTTACGGAATTCGTTATGAATACGGAATGTTTGAACAAAAAATTGAAGATGGTTATCAAGTTGAATATCCTGATAATTGGTTAAAACATCGTGATCCTTGGGAAACAAAACGTTCAGATTTAGCGGTTACTGTAAAATTTGGTGGAAATATTGCTTACGGAAAATCTCCAGACGGCGGAACAACTTTCCACATTGAAAACGCAGAAGAAGTTACAGCAACTCCTTTTGATATGCCAATCATCGGTTATGATACAAAAACTGTAAATACTTTACGTTTATGGCAAGCATCATCTCCAGATGGATTTGATTTACAACTTTTTAACAATATGGAATATAATCGTGCTGTAGAACGTCAAAACAGTGCAGAAAATATCAGTCGAGTTCTTTATCCAAATGATAACGGTCCTTCTGGAAAAGCGTTGCGACTAAAACAACAATATTTTTTCAGTTCAGCATCTTTACAAGATTTAGTTCGTCATTATGTTGCTGATTATGGAACAGATTTTTCTAAATTTTCAGAATTATATGTAATTCAGTTGAATGATACTCATCCTGTTGTTGCAATTCCAGAACTTATGCGAATTCTTATGGACGAATATAATGTTGGTTGGGATGATGCTTGGAATGTTGTTACTCATACTTTTGCTTATACAAATCATACAATTTTGGCAGAAGCGTTGGAAAAATGGCCAATTTCAATCTTCCAGGGGCTTTTACCACGCGTTTATCAAATTGTAGAAGAAATAAATCGTCGTCTTGTAATTGAACTTAGAGAAAAATTCCCTAATGATTATTACAAACACGAACACATGGCAATCATTCATAATAATATGGTTTATATGGCTTGGCTTGCAATTCATTCTTGTTTTAGTGTAAACGGAGTGGCTGCTCTTCATACAGAACTTTTAAAGAGTGTTGAATTAAAAGATTGGTACGCAATTTATCCAGAAAAATTTAACAATAAAACAAATGGAATTACTCAGCGAAGATGGTGTTTGAATGCAAATCCAAAACTTGCTCAATTTATAACAGAAAGAATTGGTCATGGTTGGGAAAAAGATTTGACAAAATTAAAAGGTTTGGAAAAATTTATTGATGATGAAGAGTCTATCAATCAACTTATTCAAATCAAACAAGAAAATAAACAAATTCTTGCAGATTATTTAAAACATACTCAAAATGAATTCCTTGATCCAGAATCTATTTTTGATGTTCAAGTAAAACGTCTTCATGAATACAAACGTCAACTTTTGAATATTTTGAATGTAATGTATCTTTATAATAAAATTGTTGAAGATCCAAGTTACAATCCTCCAGCAAGAACTTTTATTTTTGGTGCAAAAGCGGCTTCTGGTTATCGAAGAGCAAAATCAATCATCAAATTAATCAATACAGTTGCAGATAGAGTTAATAACGACCGTAGAGTTCGTGGAAAACTTAGAGTTGTTTTTGTAGAAAATTATAGAGTTTCTGTTGCAGAAAAGATTTTCCCAGCGGCTGATGTTTCTGAACAAATTTCAACTGCGGGATTAGAAGCATCTGGAACTTCAAATATGAAATTTATGTTGAATGGTGCTTTAACTTTAGGAACAATGGATGGAGCAAATATAGAAATTTTTGAAGAAGCTGGAAAAGAAAATGGTTTTGTTTTTGGACTTGAAACACAAGAAATCAAAAAAATGGAAGCAGAACATTCTTACAATCCTCAAAAATATCTTGATTGTAATCCAGCACTTGCAAAAGTAGTTTCTCAACTTGTAGATGGAACTTACGACCCAACTCATCAACTTTTCAAAGAACTTCATGATTCTTTAATTTACGGAGTTGAAGGTCAGCGTCCAGATGTTTATTACGTTCTTGCCGATTTTGAATCTTATACTCAAGCAAGGGAAAAAATTGCTTTAGCTTATCAAGATAAACAAAAATGGGCAAAAATGGCTCTGAAAAATATTGCTAATTCTGGAAAATTCTCTTCAGACCGAACAATTGAAGATTATGTAAAAGACATTTGGCATTTGAAAAAAGTAATTGTAAAATAATTTTTCAAAAAAAAGATTGCATAAATATACAAAACTATGTAATATTTATGCAATTTTTATATTTAAGAGGTTTATATGAAAAAGTGCAGTTTTATTTTTTGTGCTTTAATGATTTGTTTAGCTTTTGTTGGTTGTTCTAAAAAAGAAGTTGTAATCAATGGAATTGCAGATTTGGAAGGTAAAAAAATTGGAGTTCAATCTGGTACAACAGGTGATGCTTGGGCTCAAGAATCTTCAAAAGCCACTTCTGTTGCAGGTTTTAAATCTGGAATTGATGCTGCTTTGGATTTAAAAAATGGTGCAATTGATGCAGTTGTTCTTGATGAACTTCCAGCAATTGAAATTGTTAGTAAAAATGCAGATTTGAAAATTATTCGCGACCCATATTTTGCACAAAATAAAGAAGAATATGCAATTGCTGTAAAAAAAGGAAATAAAACTCTTCTTCAAGAAATTAATGCAACTATTGGTGCAATGAAAGATAATGGACAGTATGATGAACTTGTAAATGCATTTATGCCAGCAGATGGAAATGTAAAAATTCCAACTTTTAAATCAACAAAAAACGGTTCTACTATAAAACTTGGAACAAATGCATCTTTCCCACCTTTTGAATATGTTGAAGGTAAAGATATTGTTGGATTTGATATTGCAATGGGAGAAAGAATTGCAGATACTTGTAATGCAAAACTTGAAATTGTAGATATCGCTTTCGATTCTTTAATTCCAGCTTTACAATCAGGAACAATTGATTTTATTGCTGCTGGAATGTCTGTAAATGAAGAAAGAAAAAAGAATGTTGATTTTTCAACTCCATATTATGCTTCTGAACAAGTAATTATCGTAAGAAAATAATTTTTAAACTGTTTCAAAGGTTTTATTGCGTCATTATCGGGCTTGACCCGATAATCTGTCATTCAAGACTTGCGACGTTTGTGAAGCAAATTCGTGTGTTTTGAAGCTTTTGAAACTGATTCTTTTAATTATCACTAACAAGGAATTTTCATGAATCGAAATTTATTCCAAATGTTTTATGACACAATGATAAAAGGAAATAGATATGTTCTAATTTTCCAAGGATTAGGTGTCACACTTTTGATTGCTTTTTGTGCAGTTTTAATTGGAACTGTTTTAGGATGCATTTTTGCTCTTATGAAAATTTCTGATAATAAAGTTGCAAAATGCATCGCAAATCTTTACACCACAATTTTACGTGGTTTACCATTAGCAACTCAGTTGATGATTTTTTATTTTGTTATTTTTGCACCATTACATATGCCTCGACTTTTAGTTGCAATTTTAGCTTATGGATTTAATTCTGGTGCATATTGTACAGAAATTTTTAGAGCGGGAATTCAAGGAATTGATTCTGGGCAAACTGAAGCTGGTCGCTCTTTGGGATTAAATAAATGGCAGACTCTTTTTAAAATCGTTCTTCCTCAAGCAGTAAAAGCAGTTCTTCCAACTTATACAAGCGAATTTATTGTTTTAATCAAAGAAACATCTGTTGCAAGTTTTATTGCTGTTATGGATTTAACAAAAGCAGGTGATATGATTAGAAATTCAACTTATAATGCTTGGATTCCTCTTTTAACTTGTGCTGCAATTTATTTAATTTTGACTGTAGGTCTTACAAAAATTTTTGGAATATTTGAAAAAAGGTTGGCAAAAAGTGATAGAAGTAAAAAATCTTAAAATTAGTTTTGGTGATTTACACGTTATAAAAGACCTTTCTATAAATATAAAAAAAGGTGAAAAAATCGTTGTGATTGGACCTTCTGGTTCTGGAAAAAGTACTTTTTTAAGATGCTTAAATCGTCTTGAAACTCCAGATTCTGGACATATTTACTTTCAAGGAGTAGATATGACAAATCCAAAAATAAATCTTGATTTATGTCGTCAAAAAATGGGAATGGTTTTTCAGCATTTTAATCTTTTTCCACATCTTACTGTTTTAGAAAATATAACACTTGCTCCAATAACTTTAAAATTAAAAACAAAAGAAGAAGCAGAAATTCAAGCAATAAAACTTTTGGAAAGAATTGGTTTACAAGAAAAAGCAAATGTTTATCCAGCAACTTTAAGTGGTGGGCAAAAACAAAGGATTGCAATTGTTCGAACTCTTGCCATGAATCCTGATGTAATTTTATTTGATGAACCAACTTCTGCTTTGGATCCAGAAATGGTTGGCGAAGTTCTTGCAGTTATAAAACAACTTGCAACAGAAGGAATGACGATGGTCGTTGTTACTCATGAAATGGGTTTTGCTAGAGAAGTTGCGGATCGAGTTATTTTTATGGATGATGGATATATTGCGGAGGAAGGTACTCCAGAAGACATTTTTCAACATCCAAAAAGCGAAAGACTTAAACAATTTTTAAAAGCAGTTTTATAAAATTGCAAAAAACTCTTTTTAACTAAATAAGACCAAGCGTAACTTTGGTTATTTTTTTCAATTTTTGTGATATTTTCTTTATTTTTTTCCTCAAAAGTTTTATTCTGTAAAAAGATAAAAAGTAATTGTTCTTCCTTTTTTTATATACAGTTTATGACTGGGCATTTTGGGGAGTTTTTATGCCAAATAAAAAAAGACAACTACAATTTATAAAATTAAGTTGCCTTTTCTTTGGTAATTTAAAAAAGTCTGCCAAATGTTTTGGTCATTTAAGAGCCTGCATTTTTTTTGTGGGCTTTTTTTATTTTAAAAATCAATTTCATATTGAAGGAGTAAAAGTCTAAGTTCTTCTTTTTTTGAAACTCCAAAAATCTGAAAAATTGCTCGAAATTCTTTTTTTACTAAAGAAATACTAACATTATATTTATCACTAATTTCATTATAAGAAAGATTATTTTTTATATTTTCAATGGTGAATTGTTTTTGTCTTTCTGTAAGATTGTAATCTGAAAGATTTATTTTTGTTCCTGGGAGTTTTTCTACAATTGTAGAATTTTCAATCACTTTAGTTGGTGTAAAAATAGAAAATCGTGTTTTTAAGATAAAATAAATCCAAATAAAAAATGCACAATAAAAAAATGAACAAATTAATGTCATAAAAGTATAAAGTAAACCTTGTACAAAAGTTGCAAAAATCACAAGTATATGAATGATTAATGCAATCAAAAGTTTTGTTTTTGTATTTTTAGTCGATGATTTTTTACAAAAGAAAATAAAAACCGAACCATAAAAAAGAAAAATTCCTAAAGGTGCAAGTCCTGTTAAAATTGTAAAAATCGATTCGACTTGTAAAATTGTAATTTCAATTGAAAAATTTGGTTTAAAAACACAGTATAATGCTAAGAAAAAACTTATGGTGTGAACTACTAATAAAATTGTAGTTGAATGTGGTATTGCAGAACGCATAGTATCACTAAAATGCAAAGAAATAATAGATAAAATTAAAAAGATACAAGCAAAAATTGCAACAACTCTCTCTATCGTTATCCATTTTTTGTTCATAATCTTCTATTATATTCTAGAAATTATGCTTTTGCAAACATTTTCACCGTCCATTGCACTAGACACAATTCCACCAGAATAGCCAGAACCTTCTCCCGACGGAAAAAGATTTTTAATTCCTTCACATTCAAAAGTTTCTTTATTTCTTAAAATTCGAACCGGTGTACTTGTTCTAGTTTCAATCGCAATCATTATTGCATCTTCGCAAATAAAACCTTTCATTTTTTGATTGATTTGATAAAATCCTTCTTTTAATTTTTTGCATAAATCTGGAGGAAGCCAATCATTTAAATTTGAACTTGTAATTCCTGGAGTAAAACTTGTTTTGGGAAAATTTGAAGAAATTTTGTTTTCTAAAAAATCAGGTAATTTTTGAGCAGGAGCAGATTGACCGTTTCCATTTTTCTTTGCAAGATGTTCAAGTTCTTCACGATAAAATAATCCTGCAAGAGCTGTACAATTTTCTTTTTTTGCTTTTTCAACAAATTTCTGAGGAATATCTTCAGGTTTTGTTTCTACAACAATCGCTGCGTTTGACCATTTTGAATTTCTTTCTGCCGTACTCATTCCATTTACAACAATTTCATCTTCCCCGCTTGAAGATGGAACAACAAATCCGCCTGGGCACATACAAAAAGAATAAACGCCTCTATTTTGAACTTGAGTTACAACTCGATATTCTGCCGCACCTAAATTTTTATCATTCTTTTTATATTGAATTTTATCAATAAGTTCTCGCGGATGTTCAACTCTAACTCCAACTGCAAAAGTTTTTGCTTCTAAACTTGAAGGAGAAATTTTTGCAAGAGATTTATAAATATCAGAAGCGGAATGTCCTGTAGAAAGCATAAAAGCGTTTCCTGAAAAATTTTTTTCTTCGCCCGAATGAACGTTTTTAGCTTTTACTCCAATAAGACAATTTTTTTCATCAGTGATAAAAGAGGTAACTCTTGTGTTAAAATGAATTTCTCCACCAAGTTCAATAATTTTATCACGAATATTGTTGATGATTTTTGGAAGTTTATTTGTTCCAATATGAGGATGAGAATCTGTTAAGATTTTTTTATCGGCACCAAAATGAACTAAAATTTGAAGAATTTTATTGATATTTCCACGTTTGTTACTTCGTGTATAAAGTTTTCCGTCAGAAAAAGTTCCAGCTCCGCCTTCACCAAAACAATAATTACTATCTTCATTTACAAAATTTTTTGTACTAATTAAAGCAATATCTTTTTTTCGTTCGAGCGTTTTTTCACCACGTTCCAAAATGATTGGTTTGATTCCTTCTTCCAAAAGTTTTAATGCACCAAACATTCCTGCTGGTCCAAAACCGATAATAATTACAGAACGTTTTTCATCAACTTTTTTCCATTGAGGAAGTTCATTTTCTTTTGATTGCATAAGTGAATTTGGGGATTCATCAATAAAAACTTTATAACGTAAATGAATTTTTATTTGACCGTGGCGAGCATCAATTGATTTTTTTTCAAAAATAAAATTTATATTTTTTTGACATGATTTTATATTTTGGCGTTTTAGTTCTTTTAAAATTAGAGAATTTATAAAATCAGATTTTTTTTCATCTTCAGGTTTTACAGTAACGGTGATTTCTTTAATCATAACAAAAAAGATTATAAAGAAAATATAAGCGATTTACAAATAGATTTTCAATTTTGAGAATTTGTGTGAAAAAATTATTATCTAAAAAGTTGATGATGAGGTTTCACTCAGTCTGTGAACAATCGTTTTTGCAATTTTTAAATCATCAGATGAAAGATGTTTGATGTCGCGGAAAAATGAATCTATTTCAGCATTTGTCTGTTTTCCTAGAAGTTTTTCTGTACCAGTAACAAGATATTCTACGCTTACTCCAAGAACTTTTGCAATTTTTACAGAATCGGCTGCATCGGGAAGACGGTCTTTAGTTATCCAAGATTGGAATGTGTTGTAACTGATTTTTGTAATGGATGCCAATTCTTTTTGAGACATTCCTTTATAGTCAAGTTCTTCTTTTACATGATTCCAAAAATCTAACATGTCTACAGAATAATGCAAATGGATTTTTTATCTTGAATATTTAGTGTAAATGGATTTATAATAGATTTTAATAATCCATTTGGACTGTAAAAACGTGAATAAAACTCAAACGCACTTAGATTTTACTTTTTCTGAAGAAATTCTTTCTGTCCTTCTTTTAGACCATACAACTGGAAAAAACATTCTCTGGGCGACAGGCGACTACGAAGGTATCAGTGCGGAATCGCAAATCAATATTGAGCAGATTACAGGGAAAAATTCTAGGCGGATAAAGCCACGCGTAGAAAAGCAAAATGACGAACAGAAAAAACGCACAAGAATTCGTGCAGAAGTTTTTACTCCGAGCTGGATTTGCAACGCACAGAATAATCTTGTTGATGAAGCCTGGTTTGGAAAAAAAAACGTTTTCAATATTCAAAGTGGAAAGAATTGGAAATCAATAAAAGAAAAAATTGAATTTTCTTCTGACATAAAAAGCGGACGAACTTGGCAAGATTACGTTAATCTTTCCCGACTTGAGATTACCTGTGGGGAAGCACCTTATCTTGTAAGTAGATATGATTCTGTTTCTGGAAAGAAAATCGCTTTGATGAGAAGAATTGGACTGCTCGACAGAAAAATGCGTGTAGTCGGCGAGTATGTTGCGAGCGAGGAAGAATATTTTTTCTGGACAAAGAATGCATTTGAATCTTGTTATGGTTTTGAGTTTCAGGGCGACAGTCTTCTTCTGGCACGGGCGAATCTTCTTATTTCGTTTGATGAATACACGGAGCATTTTCTAAGGCGCAATCCAACTGAAAAAGAAAAAACAGAAATTGCAGAAATCATCTCCTGGAACTTGTGGCAGATGGACGGACTCACGTTTTCGACTCCGTTTTCCTCTGCAAACGACAGCGGGCAGAACTTTCTTTTTGAAGAGATGAACGAAACAAAAAGCTTTCCCTGCAAAATTATGGACTGGAAAGAAAACAAAGTTATTTTATATAAATCACTTTTTAAAAAGCGGGGCATATGATGTCGGATTCAACAGAAAAGACTTTTAAGAATACATTTTCTTACAAACTCATTTATATTTTTGCAATTCCAGACGATGCACACGCAGGTAGCGTAAAAGTTGGCGACACAAAACTTGATACTGATTTAACACAAGACCGCTTGCAACCAAACTGCAAAGAATTGAATCAGGCTGCACTTGAAAGAATTAAGACGTATACAAAAACTGCTAGTGTTAAAGTAAATCTTCTTCACACTGAGCTTGCGATACGTACAACTCAGAAAAAGGACGGTAGCTGGAATACAGAGAGTTTTCGCGATTACGATGTGCACAGAGTTTTGTTGAAGTCAGGCATAAAAAAGAAAACTTTTGGTGATGAAAAACTTGGAAATGAATGGTTTTGCTGCGATAATGTTACCGCAATAAAAGCAATCACTGCCGTAAAGCACGGCGACACTTCAATAGACACTCTTATTCCAATGGAAAAATTTGTTCCAATCAACTTCCGTCCAGAGCAAAAAGAAGCAATAGAAAAAACTGTAAAGCATTTCAAAAAATCTTCACGAATGCTTTGGAATGCAAAAATGCGTTTTGGAAAAACTCTTTCCGCTCTTGAAGTTGTTCGCCGTATGAATTTTGAACGCACGGTCTTAATTACACATCGTCCCGTGGTTGATGACGGTTGGCATGAAGATTTCAAAAAGATTTTTACAAAAGAAGACAAATACCGATATGGTTCTAAAAAATCTGGAATAGAAATTTCAGAGCTTGAAAAAACTTTTAAGAAAGACAAAAAGCATTATATCTACTTTGCGTCAATTCAAGATTTGCGTGGTTCAAAAATTGTGGGAGGAAAGTTTGAGAAAAATGATGATGTGTTTAATATTGACTGGAATTGCGTAATCATTGACGAGGCCCACGAAGGAACAACGACAAGGCTCGGCGACGAAGTGAAATCGCTTCTGTTCAAGGAAAAAGAAGGAACAAAACTTCTGGAGCTTTCCGGAACTCCGTTCAACATTCTTGAAAACTACGACGACGAATCTTCCGTTTATACCTGGGATTATGTGATGGAGCAAAAAGCAAAGCGCGAATGGGAAGAAACTCATTTTGGAGATTCAAATCCATATTCCGACCTGCCTGAGATGAATATGTTCACCTATAATCTGGGCAAAGCCTTGAAATCAGATGGCAGCAATGACAAGGCGTTCAACTTTTCGGAGTTTTTCAGGACGAATGAAAACGGAAACTTTGAGTACGAGTCTGATGTTTTTTCATTCTTAAATCTTCTCACCAAAAAAAGCGATGAAAGTTTTTATCCGTTCAGCTCGGATGAATACAGAAATCTTTTTCATCACACGCTTTGGATGGTTCCGGGGGTAAAAGAAGCACTTGCACTGCAGCATCTTATGCAAAAGCATCCTGTGTTCCAGACTTTTGAAATTGTGAACGTGGCTGGCGACGGAGATCCGGAAGATCCGACAGGCGAAGCTCTTGCGGCGGTAAAAACTGCGATTGAGAACGCAGGCGAAGACGGCTACACAATCACTTTAAGCTGCGGAAAACTTACAACCGGCGTTTCTGTTCCTGAATGGACGGCGGTCTTTATGCTTTCGGGAAGCTACACAAC
>CAYPGB010000019.1:13892-33382 GCA_964410365.1 uncultured Treponema sp. | reverse complement strand
TTAAATGATGGACAGCTCATTGACGGACTTCTAATAAAAAATCCATTGTAAGACTTCTCTCCAAACTCAGAAATCGACGCGCAACTTTATCAGAAATACAATCTGTCGCCTGAGGAAATCGCGTTCATCGAAAAAATGATTCGCTCAATTGAGTAAAAATCTTCTGTCTTTCCAAACAAAGAGTTTTTCTCTATAATAGCTTTATCTATATGCAAAGTCTTTCTAAATAAAAGGAGTTTTTTATGGCATCTTATAAAGAATCTGGTGTTGATGTTGAAGAAGGTTATCGTGCGGTAAATAAATATAAAGAGCATGCAAAACGAACAGCAATTCCTGGACTTTTAACTGGTCTTGGTAGTTTTAACGGAATGTTTGAAGTTCCTAAAGGATATAAAAATCCTGTAATTGTAAGTGGAACTGATGGCGTTGGAACTAAACTAGATGTTGCTTTTAAAATGAACAAATATGACACTGTTGGAATTGACTGTGTTGCAATGAGTGTAAATGATATTCTTTGTTCTGGCGTTCAAACTTCATTCTTTTTAGATTATGTTGCATGCGGAAAACTTGATGCAAATGTTGCTAGTGAACTTGTAAAAGGTGTTGCTGACGGTTGTGTAGACACTGGTTGTGCTTTGCTTGGTGGCGAAACTGCTGAAATGCCTGATTTTTATGATGATGGAAAATATGATTTAGCTGGTTTTGGTGTTGGCGTTGGTGAAAAAAAAGAAATGATTACTGGTGAAGAAATTAAAGAGGGTGATGTTTTAATCGGACTTTCTTCAACTGGTGTTCATTCTAACGGTTTTAGTTTAGTTAGAAAATTAGTTCCAGATTTTAACGATGCATTTATAATTGACGGAAAAGATACTGGAAAAAAAATTGGTGAAGTTTTATTAACTCCAACAAGAATTTATGTAAAACCAGTTATGGAAGTTCTTTCAAAATATAGAAAATCTGTTCATGGAATGGTTCATGTTACTGGCGGTGGATTTTATGAAAATATTCCTCGTATGTTTCCAAAAGCAAAAGATGGAAAAAAACAATTAATTTCTATCATCAAACGTGATTCTTGGGATATTCCTCCAATTTTTGGTGAACTTATTCGTCGTGGTGCAGATTTAAATTCAATCTATAATACATTTAATATGGGAATTGGTTTTGTTCTTGCTGTCAATGCAAAAGATGCAGATTCTATTTTAGAGATGTTTAATCAAAATGCTTCAAAATATCATAAAGATTATTGTCCAGATATGAAAGCATATAAAATTGGTAGAGTAGCGTATGCAGAAGGACAAGCAGAAACTCAACAAGAAAAAGTTTTATTTGAAAATGCATAAAAACAGGTGATGAATTTTATGAAAAAAATTGCAGTTTTAGTGAGCGGAAGTGGCACAAATCTTCAAGCGTTAATCGATTATGAAAAACAAAATAAAAATTGTCCATACAAAATTATGATTGTAATTAGCGACCATAAAGATGCATTTGCGTTAGAACGTGCAAATCAAGCTGGAATTAAAACTGCAATCACTAGTCCTTATTCTGTTATGGGTGCGGATGTTGCAAAAAAATCTACTCGTGAAGAAAAAAGATTAGCGGTTAGTAATAAAGTTCTTGAAATTTGTGAAAACTTCAATATCGATATAATAGTTCAAGCGGGCTGGCTTACGGTTCTCTCTGGAAAAATCATAGAAGAATATCACGATAAAATTATAAATCTTCATCCGGCACTTTTACCAAAATTTGGTGGTGTTGGAATGTGGGGACATTTTGTTCATGAAGCAGTTTTAGCAAGCGGTGAAAAAGAAAGTGGATGTACAATTCATCTTGTAAATGGCGAATGTGATGGTGGAAAGATTTTGATTCAAAAAAAAGTGCCTGTTTTGTCAGATGACACTCCAGAAACTTTATATTCAAGAATTGCACCAGAAGAGCATAAAGCTATTGTAGAAGGATTGTTGCTTTTGTGCTAATTCATTTGCTATTTGTCATTATGGACTTAGTCTATCAGATGTCATTGTCGGGCGTGACCCGACAATCAAAAAAAAATGACACTGTACAACTAGTACGGAAATGTCTAATCAAATAATTATGCTTGCAAAGCAGTTACGGCAACTGTTGCGATTATATCATCAACATTGCAACCGCGAGAAAGGTCGTTTAATGGACGAGCAAAACCTTGGCAGATTGGTCCAATTGCCATCCATCCTCCCATTCTTTGACAAATTTTATATCCAATATTTCCTGCATTAATTGTAGGGAAAATAAATACGTTTGCATGTCCTGCAACTTTTGAATCTGGAGCTTTTAATTCTCCAACTTCAGGAGCTACTGCTGCATCAAATTGGAATTCACCATCCAAAATTAAATCTGGAGCAGCTTCTTTTGCAAGTTCTACAGCTTTTTGAACTTTGCCAACTGTGTTGTAGTATTTCATATCATTTCCAGAACCTTTTGTAGAAAAAGAAAGCATTGCAACTCTTGGTTCAATTCCAGCAATTTTTTTTGCAGTTTCGGCAGAAGCGATTGCAATATCAGCAAGTTCATCACTTGAAGGTTCAATATTGATTGCACAATCTCCCATAACGCAAACGCCTTCTGGAATATATTTATTTCCACCTTCTGGAGCAACCATAATAAAGCAAGAAGAAACAGTTTTGAATCCTGGAGCAGTTTTTATAATTTGTAAACCAGGACGAAGCGTATTTGCTGTAGAATGGCACGCACCAGAAACAAAACCATCTGCGTCGCCAGCTTTGAGCATTAACGCACCATACATTGTGTGATCTTTCATAATTGCGGCTTTTGCAGCGGCAACATCAGGATATTCAGGAAGTCCTGTTTTTTTGTTTACTTTTCCCTTTCGTGCTTGAAGTAAAATTTCTGCATATTTTTCAGCATTTTCATCTTTTGAAGGATCTACAATTTTTACTCCAGTTAAATCTGCATTTGAACCACTATTTTTTATATCTTCTTCTGTGGCAATTAATGTAATTTTTGCAATTCCTTCTTTTACAATTTTAGATGCTGCTTCAACAACTCTTTTATCTTCACCTTCGCAAAGAACAATATTTTTGTTTACAGTTTTAGCTTTTTCTAATAATTCATCAACGAAAGCCATTTTTTTTACCCCTATAAAATAAATTCGACGCTTTTAGAATACTTTTTTTTTAGGTGATTTGCAATAAAAAAGCGTATTTATAAGATTGAAACTAAAAGCGAAATTAAAATCAAAATTTGAAAAATATTTTAATTTTTCTTGTAAGAGCATATCTTTTATGTTAAACTCTTAAAAATTTTAATCGCTTTGAGGAGGTTTGAATGTTAGCTGGTCGTCATTTAATACAACCTGATGATTTAACTGTTTCAGAAATTGAAGAAATTTGTTCATTGGCAGAACAGATGATTGTTGATCCAAAATCTTTTAATGAAGTGTGTCGTGGGAAAATTCTTGCGACACTTTTTTTTGAGCCAAGTACAAGAACTCGTCTTTCTTTTGAAGCGGCAATGCTTCGTTTAGGAGGAAGTGTTGAAGGTTTTTCTGATGCAGAAAATACATCTTCTGTAAAAGGTGAAACTTTAGCTGATACAATTAGAGTTGTTTCTTCTTATGCTGATGTTATTGCAATGAGAAATCCTCACGAAGGAGCAGCACTTCTTGCAAGTAAATATTCTGCTTGCCCAATTATAAATGCCGGTGATGGTGGACATTTTCATCCAACTCAAACCTTAACAGATTTAGTTACAATTCGCCAACTTTTAGGCGGTCTTGAAAATCATACAGTAGGTTTTTGTGGCGATTTAAAATTTGGAAGAACTGTTCACTCTTTGGCAGAAGCGTTAAGACATTTTAAAGGCAATAAATTTATTTTTATTAGTCCAAAAGAACTTACTGTGCCAGAATATCTTATCACCAATATTTTAGAACCTGCTGGCGTAAAATATCAAATTACAGAAAGTTTAGATGAAGTTATTGGAGATTTGGATATTCTTTATATGACTAGAGTTCAGAAAGAAAGATTTTTTAATGAACAAGATTATATTCGCTTAAAAGATAGTTATATTCTTGATTCTGAAAGAATGAAAGTTGCAAGAAAAAATATGATTGTTTTGCATCCTCTTCCACGTGTAAACGAAATTACTCCAGAAGTTGATGATGATCCTCGTGCAGCGTATTTTAAGCAAGTAAAATATGGAATGTACGCAAGAATGGCTTTAATTGCAAAAATTACAGGTGCTTTATAATCTAAAAATGATTTTTTATTTCATCTAAAGTTTGCGTTAAATTTTACGGGAGAAAATATGTTAAATGTAAATACTATAAAAAATGGTCTTGTAATTGATCATATTTGTGCTGGTTCTGGTTGGAAAATTTATCAATGGCTTGGTTTAGATAAATTACCTTTTACATCTTGTTTAATTCAAAATGTTCCTTCAGAAAAAACTGGAAAAAAAGACATCATAAAAATTGATAATATTATAAATATTGATTATTCAGTTTTAGGATTTATTGATCCAAATATTTGTGTAAATGTAATTGAAAATGAAAAAATCGTAAAAAAA
This sequence comes from uncultured Treponema sp., assembly GCA_964410365.1. GTDB lineage: Bacteria > Spirochaetota > Spirochaetia > Treponematales > Treponemataceae > Treponema_D. The sequence continues at coordinate 28,819 of CAYPGB010000019.1, read as the reverse complement.
ATTACAATGGAATTGCCTTCAAAAGTTCAAGGCGTTTTTAACTGTAAAAATCCACGTTGTATAACACAAACTGAGCATTATGTAAAACCTACTTTTATTCTTGCAGATAGACAAAAAGGTCTTTATAAATGTGAATATTGTGATACTTTGTATATTGCAGGAAAAATTTCTAAATAAAATGAAGATTCCCGTGTTGTGCAATGGAATCCCATCAGACTATGTCATTTCTGTATTTTAATGATGATTTTATATATCATTTCTATGCTTTGATGATATTTCATCTATCATTTCTGTACTTTGATGATATTTTGTATGTCATTGCCGTACTTGATACGGCAATCTTCTAAAAAGATTATCAGGTCAACCTGTCTGTCGTCTGGCAGGGCAGGCAAGAACACGTTAATGACAACAAAAAGTAATGTCTGATAATGGTAATCACACAAAAATTACAAACTATGTCTAAAAGTTCTATCTGTAAGAATTCGTGCGGTTACTAATCCTAATGGTAGAGAAACTGCAATCAAAAGTGCAGCACATAACCAAGAAGCTGATTCGTGTAAAGACATAATTCCTAAATTATAAATTCCTTTGTAAATATAAAGACCTGGAACCATAATAACAATTGAAGGAACTGTTATTGAAATTCGAGGATATCCAAAATGTCTTTTTAGAAGAGAAGCTAAAAGTCCAGCAACTAACGCTCCGCAAAAAGCCGCTGCCGCTGGTGGAAAATGACATAAATCAACAAGTTCCAATCTAAAAGTATTTGCAACTGCTCCTATGCAAGAGGCAATTGCTGTTATTTTTAAAGGATTGTTAAACATTATGGAAAATCCAAAAACTCCACAAAAACTCGCAATGATTCTAAAAATTATTTTCAAATAAATAGGCAAATTAAGAGGATTAAAATCAACAGGTTTTAAATTTAAAATTAAAGCCATAATCCAAGCAGAAAGTGTTGCAACTAAAATGATAATTAATGCATAAACAAGTCTTTCTATTCCAGAACGAAAATCTAGTTTTGCAAAGTCTATTCCAGAAGTTATAAAAGGAAATCCTGGAATTATAAAAAGCATTGCACAAATATAACCAGATTGATGAACTGTATCTAAACCAAAAATCAAATTTAAAAGTCTAAAAAGAATTGCATAAGTTAAACACGCTGCAGAAACAGAAATTGCAACATTCATAAAAAGTGTATATTTTCTTTTTAATAACTTAGTTCTAACGGCTGTTCCAACTCCTGCACCAATAAATGCAAGCACCATTTCCCAAAGTCCACCACCAAGTAAAAATGTAAATGCTCCACAAGCAAGTGCAGACGCAAAACTTTGTTGCAATCTAGAATATAAATTTTTTGTTTCATCAAATTCATCAAATTTTTGGTGTAATTGAGCGACTGTTAGATTTGCTCCTTCTTTTGAAAATTTTTTTATAAATTGTTCAAGTTTATACAATTTAAACATATTTATTCCAGTTTTAGTCAAACAGAAAGATTGTGAAATACATTCAGAACCGTCAAAACAATTAAAAGACAAATTCATCAATCCTATATCAACACAACAACTAATTCCTAATTTTTTTGAAACAGAATTCATAGAACTTCTTACACGCCAAGCTCCTGTTCCGCATGATAAAAGTTCTAACCCAAGTCTACCAATGATAACTGCTTTTTCATAAAGAGATGCTTGTTTTACAGGAATGTTTCCGTTATGAAGAGAAAATTCTTTCCAAGGAATTTCCATTCGATTTTTTTCAGTTAATTTTTTCATAATTTTAAGAGTATACTAAAAATCTAAGTAAGATAGAATATCACTTAAAATTTTATTTGCAAATTGATATTTAAAGTTTTACTTCTTATAATAATAAATAAAAATTTGGGAAAAGATATGACTCATTCAACTTTAATTTATAATGCACGTTTGTTAGATAAAAATATGGATACTGCCGGAGCAATTCTTTTGGTGGAAAAAACTATTCGAGCAGTTTTTCAAGGTTATTTTACAGATTCAAAAACTGTAGAAATTTTGGCTCAATCTGTTTTAAAAGAAGATGGCTATGGAGAAAATTGTAAACTTGAACTTTATGATGCTCATGGACTTACTGTAACTCCAGCGTTTATTGATATGCATGTTCATATGCGTTATCCGGGACAAACTCAAAAAGAAGATTTGAATTCTGGTTTGCATGCAGCAGCGGCTGGTGGTTTTGGAACTGTAGTTGCAATGCCAAATACAAATCCAGTTGTTTCTTCAAAAAAAATGGCTCTTCAAATTGAACAAGAAGCTTCTTCTTTAGGGCTTTCGCATTTATTCCAAGTTGTGAGTATCACAAAAGATTTTGATGGAAAAACAACTTCTCATCTTGATGAATTAGATTCAAAATTTACGCCTGTAATTAGTGAAGATGGAAAAGATGTTCTTTCTTCAGAAATTATGCTTGAAGGTATGCAAAAAGCGGCAAAAAAAGGATTGATTGTTGCTTGTCACTGTGAAGATCCAACTTTGGTAGAAAAAGCTCGTGCTTACAGAAAAGAAGGAACTGTAGAATCTCTTACAAAAGCAAATGAACTTCTTGCAATGGCAGAAGATTCTTACACAATTAGAAATATTTTTCTTGCACAAACTGCGGGTTGTCATCTCCATTTGTGTCATGTTAGTACAGAAAATTGTATTGATGCTATTCGTCTTGCAAAATATGAATCTGAAACTTTAAAAAATGGATTTAAATTAACATGCGAAGTTACACCTCATCATTTGGGGCTTTCTGGAGAAAATGAACCAGAAATTTTTAATATTGTAAATCCGCCTTTAAGAAAAGAAAGTGATAGACAAGCGATTATTGAAGCAATAAAAGAAGGAATTGTTGATGTAATTTCTACAGATCACGCACCTCACACACAAGAAGATAAAAAGAACGGTTCTCCAGGTTTTACTGGACTCGAAATTTCTTACGCTGTTTGCAACACTGTTTTAGTAAAAGAAAATGGAATTTCACCGCAAAAACTTAGCGAATTGATGTCGGCAAATCCTGCAAAAATTTTAGGATTAAATAAAGGTTTATTAAAAGCAGGATATGATGCGGATTTAACTTTGATAGAACCTGATGAAAAATGGGAAATTGATTCATCATTCTTTTATAGCAAAGGAAAATTTACACCTTTTAATAAAAAAACAGTTTCAGGTTATGTAAAAGGTCTTTTTATTGATGGCAGAAAAATTTTAGAAAGATAATTTTTACACCGACATTCTATGTCATTCAGAAGGTTTATAATAAAAATATAAACTTTTTGGAGGATGAAAATGTCAGACTTTAATTTCTATGTTATTCAAAAAATATTAGGATATTCTTTTAAAAATCCAACTTTACTAAAACAAGCGTTTACAAATCCTTCAGTTACTACAGCTTCGTGTGATAGAATTCAAAATTATCAAGTATTGGAATTTATTGGTGATTCAGTTCTTTCTCTTGCTGTGGTAAAAAATTTCACAAAAGAATTTTGCAAAATTGATAATGAAGGTCAGATGATTTGCAAAACAAATGAAAAAAAACTCAGTTCTCTTCGCCAAGATTTTATAAAAAATGAAACCTTAGCACATTGCTCAAAAGTTTTAGGTTTAGACAAATATATCATTCGTGATTATTATCATCTTTCAAGCGATTATAAAACTAAAAAAGGTGATATTGTAGAATCCATTCTTGGTGCACTTGCTTTAGATTGTAATTGGGATTTTCAAATAATCTGTTCTGTAGTAAAAAATATTTTAAAATATAAAAATATTGATGTTAATTATTTTGAAAAGATTGAAAATTTTTGTCAAAAAAGACATTTGCCAGAACCCAATTATGCAATCTACCAAAGAGATGATTGTTTTGAATGTTATGTTTCAATTCCAAATGCAAATCAAATTTTTAAATCACAATCAGATTCAGAATTATCGGCAATAAATAAAGCAAGTAAAGAAGCCTGGATTTTTCTTTTAAAAGATTATATTTCAGAATATAAAGAAATAAATTCTATTGCTGAATTAAATATAATGAATCAAAAAAAATTAATTTCAAAACCGATTTATAATTTTGAACTAATTCAAGAAAATGCACAAAACATCTGGAAATGTTATGCAACTTTAGAAGACTTAGAATATGAATTTTGTTCAGAATCAACATCAAAAAAAGAAGCAAAACATTTAGCATCAAATTTTTTATTAAATTACATTGAAAATCAAAAAACAGAAAATAATTCTACAAAAAATGGTTTATTGAAATTGATAATGACAAAATATCTTTCTTATTGTAAAGAATCTGCTTAAAATATCTTTTGACAAAAAATTAGTTTTTTCTTTGACAAAATCTGATAATTATCAATAATAATATTATGATTTTAGATTTACAAAAAATTCCTTGTTTTGGTGTTGCTGGAAATTTTACAGGTCATCTTGAACAAGCGGGTGAAGCAATTGATTTTTCAAAAATAAACGCTTCTGTTGGGGCTCCTAAAGCGGTTTTTCCAACATATATTCCTTCTTCAAAAGAAAAAAATAATTCAAATTTAGTAAAAACTCCAGATTTTTTACATATTTTTCCTTTTGATTCTCAAAAAATAATTTTTCCAAAAGAACAAGAAAATCTGCAAATTGAACCAGAATGTGCAATTATTTTTGATGTTGTTTGGGAAAATGAAAAAATTGCATCTTTAAAACCAAAATTTTTTGCAGCGTCAAATGATTGTTCTATTCGTAAACAAGGTGCAAAAAAAATCAGTTTGAAAAAAAATTGGGGAAAAAGTTCAAAAGGACTTTCTGAAAATCTTTTAAAAATCGACAGTTTTGATGAAAACGGAATTATCAATAATTATAGAATTGCGAGTTTTCTTATCCGTCAAAATAAAGCGTATGTTTATGGTGAAAATAGTGAAATCAAAAATTATAGTTATATTTATCAAAAATTGATTGATTGGCTTTTAGACAAATTTAATAATCAGATTGATGAAGGTCCAACAGAAAAAATTTATGATTATCTTCTTGAGTGCGAAAAACCAAATCAAATTATGGTTTCTATTGGTGCAACAAGATATTCTGAATTTGGTGAAACAAATTTTTTACAATCAGGAGATTTTAGTGTTGTTGTTCTTTATCCAGGAGAAAAATATTCTGAAGATGAAATAAAACAAAAAGTTCAAGAAAATTCAAAATTTGATGATGATATTTCTGTTTTACGTCAATTAATTGTATGATTTTTGACTTAATATTTGCTAAAAAACTTTAATAAAATTTCAAAATTTAATTTTTTATACTTTTCATAGAAACATTGTTTGTGATATATTTTTGAAAGAATACGATTGTATTCGAGGAGTTAATAAATGAAAAACGCTTACATTAAAAAAATCTGGGACGAAGTTAAAGCAAAAAATGCTAACGAACCAGAATTCCTTCAAGCTGTAGAAGAAGTTTTAACAACTTTGGAACCTGCTGTTGAGCAAATGCCTCAACTTGAACCAAATGCAATTCTTGAACGTCTTGTAGAACCAGAACGAGTTATTATGTTCCGTGTTCCTTGGATGGATGACGCAGGAAATTATCACGTAAACCGTGGATATAGAGTTCAATTCAATAGTTCAATTGGACCTTACAAAGGAGGATTGCGTTTTTCTAAAGAAGTAAATCTTTCTGTTTTGAAATTTTTAGGTTTTGAACAGGTTTTGAAAAATTCTTTGACAACACTTCCAATGGGTGGTGGAAAAGGTGGTTCAGATTTTGACCCTCATGGAAAATCAGATAAAGAAGTTATGCGTTTCTGCCAATCATTTATGACAGAACTTTATCGTCATATTGGAGCAGATGTTGATATTCCTGCTGGTGATAAAAATGTTGGTGGACGTGAAATTGGATATTTATTTGGTCAATATAAACGAATTCGTGATGAATATACTGGAGTTTTAACAGGAAAAGGACTTTCTTTTGGAGGTTCTTTAATCAGAACAGAAGCTACTGGTTATGGATTAATTTATTTTGCTCAAGAAATGCTCAAAAAAGTTGGTGATGATTTTAAAGGTAAAGTTTGTGTTGTTTCTGGTTCTGGAAACGTAGCTGAATATGCCGCAGAAAAACTTATCCAACTTGGTGCAAAAGTTGTAACTTTGTCAGATTCAAATGGATACATTTATGATAAAGATGGAATTACTCAAGAAAAACTTGATTGGGTAAAAGAATTAAAAACAGTTCGTCGTGGTCGTATTTCTGAATATGCAAAACAATTCCCATCTGCTGAATATCACGAAGGTAAAAAAGTTTGGGAAGTTAAATGTGATTGTGCTTTCCCATGCGCTACACAAAACGAACTTTTGGGCGAAGATGCTGAACAACTTTTGAAAAATGGTGTAAAACTTGTTGCAGAAGGAGCAAATATGCCTTCTAACTTGGATGCTGTAAACAAATTCCAAGCTGCAAAAATCTTGTATGCACCAGGAAAAGCTTCTAATGCTGGTGGAGTTGCAACATCTGGTCTTGAAATGAGCCAAAACTCAGAAAGACTTTCTTGGTCAGCAGCAGAAGTTGATGAAAAACTTCATAGTATTATGATAAATATTCATAATAACTGTTATGATACAGCTGTAAAATTTGGTCAAACAGAAGGTAAATGGGTAAATTATGTGGCTGGAGCAAACATTGCAGGTTTTGTAAAAGTTGCTGATGCGATGATTGCACAAGGTCTAGTATAATTTTTTACAAAAAATTTTTACGAGCGGCACTTAGAGATTTTTCTGGTGTCGCTTTTTTTTGTTTTGCATTGTTGCACGAGAAAAACTGTCATTGTCGGGCTTGACCCGACAATCCAACTAACGTACGAATTTACTAGCCCCGAGCGTGTAGCGGTGCGAAGCAGTTGCTTTTTAAGCAACCGTCCGTAAGGTAAGCCGCGAAAGGCGAGTTGGTGAATTGATGGGCTAAAATCTTAATAATACAATTCTGCTTCAAAACTAGAAATGCCTTCAATAATTCCTTGAATTGTATATTTTTTTTCTGTTTCGTCGTAAAACGCTTTTATTTCTAAATTATCACCAAGATGTGCTTCTTTTGAATAATTTAAGCGTAAATTTTTTATTTGTTTTTGTTGAAATTCTTGAGGAAGCGAATCTATCGCAAAATTTATGTATTTTGAATTATTTGTGTGTCCGTTTGCGTCGAGTTCTGAGTATAAAATTTTATGATTTGCAATTGTTTCCATTTCTTCTGGAAGTTTTATTTTTCCGGGTTTTATGCCTTCAAAATCTGTGATGATTGTTGGACAAGGGCGGAATGGAAAACTTTTTGCTGGCATAATTTTTTTTGTTGAAATATTAAAATTTGTCCATAAAGTTTGAGCTAAGATTAAATCTTCTTTTGTGTTTGTATCGTAAATCTGAAAATTTCTGGTGCATAAAGGACCTTGTGGAGCAGATTCCCAAGTGTGAATTGTAATTTCTTCGCCATAAAGAGGCATTTTTTTTACAAGAAAAGAAATTCTAGAAACGATTAAGGCAATATCATTTTCTTTTAGAAAAGCCCAAGACATATTTCGTTTTTCAAAATCTTCTCCAGCACTGTCTGAAGTTGTTTTTAAAATTTCTGACCAAGACATTTTTCCATCTGGAGTACATTCTCCAAAAGAAAGTTTAAATTGTCGATTGTAAGATAAATCATCATCATGCCAATTTTTTAAAATTGTTTCGTTCATAAACTGTTCCTATAAAATTTTACTTTAAAATGAATGACAATATTTTATATTTATGTCAAAATAAACTCAACATAAAAAAGATGAATTCCTAAAATTTATTAAATCTGATATAATTTTTTTATGGAAACAGAAAAATACGACTATATTATAATTGGTGCTGGGCCTGCTGGATTGGCAAGTGCACAATACGCTTCTCGTGGTGGTTTAAAATGTATTGTTTTAGATGCGGTTGGAGCGGGTGGACAAGTTTCTCAAATTGCGGAATTAGAAAATTATCCGGGAGTTTTTCCTTGTGTAAACGGTTTTGATTTTATGGAAAATATGAAAAATCAAACCGAAAGTTTTGGTGCTAAAATAGAACTTGTTCAAGTAAAATCAATCGATAAAATTTCAGAAAATTATATTGTTTCTACCAAAAATAAAATTTATGAATCACCTTGTTTGTGCATTGCTACGGGAGCAATTCATAAAAATCTTGAAGTTCCTGGCGAAAAAGAATTTCTTGGAAAAGGTGTTTCTTATTGTGCAACGTGCGATGGTCCTTTTTTTCGTAATAAAAAAATTGTAGTTGTTGGAGGAGGCGATTCTGCTTGTAGCGAAGCAATTTATCTTTCTTCCCTTTCAAAAAATGTTTCTATTATACATCGCCGAGATTCGTTTAGAGCTCAAAAAGCGGTTGTGGAAAAAATGCTTTCTTTGGGAGTTGAGCCAATTTATAATTCGATTGTAAAAAAAATAAACGGTTCGCAAAAAGTTGAATCTGTTTTGTTAGAAAATGTTGAAACGGGAGAACAATCTCTTTTTTCTTGTGATGCGGTTTTTATTTTTGCTGGAATGATTCCTCAAACAGAATTAGTTGATATGCTTCCAAAAGATGAAAATGGATACATAAAAACAAATGAAAAAATGGAAACTTTTATGCCAGGACTTTTTGCCGCTGGTGATGTTCGCTCAAAATCTTTCCGCCAAATTGTAACTGCTGTTAGCGATGGTGCAATTGCTGCAAATTCTGCAAAAGAATTTTTAAGCAAAAAATAATTTTAAATGTTATGAATATTTTTATGAAGAACAAGTTTTTTTTATCAGTTTTATTTTTTGTGATTTTTAATCTTTTCTCCCTAAATTCTCTTTCTTTTTGGGATAATCTTCCAAATGATGAACTTGCTAAACAAATTACAGAGCAAATGACAGATTCTGAACTTTTGGCACAAACTTTTATGTTTGGTTGGGCAGGAACTGAACCTCCAGAACTTCTTTATCAATGGGTTTCTCGAGGGCTTGGAAGTGTAAAAGTTTTTGGTTGGAATACTGATGATATTCAACTTGTCGCAAAATCAATTACAAATTTACAAAAATCTGCACAAACTGGACGTTTTAAAATTCCTCTTTTTGTTGCAACTGACCAAGAAGGTGGATGGATTCGTCATGTAAAAGGTGATACTTCAATCACTCCTGGAAATATGGCAATTGGAGCTTCTGGTTATCCGTCTGATGCTTGGTATTCTGGATATTATATTTGTAAAGAAATAAAAGCATTGGGAATAAATATGAATTTTGCACCAACTGTCGACCTTTTTACAAATCACGACTCTACAATTATAGGAACTCGTTCTTTTGGAGAAAATCCTGAAAATGTAGGCATTTTGGGAGCGGCGTTTGCGGCTGGTTCTTCCGCAGCGGGAGTGATTCCTACAGTAAAACATTTTCCAGGTCATGGTGATACAAGTTTAGATTCGCATGGGCATCTTCCAATTATTGATGTTGATTTTGAAACTTTTAAAAATCGGGAACTGGTTCCTTATATTTATCTTATAAAAGAAAAAGTTCCAGCTGTTATGTCTGGGCATTTGGCTTTTCCTCAAATAGATTCTTCTGGAGCACCGGCTTCTCTTTCAAAATATTTTTTAACAGATTTACTTAGAAATCAACTTGGTTATAAAGGTTTAATTATCACAGATGATATGATGATGGTTGGAGCTACGGTTTACGCTGGTTCAATGTCAAATGCTTTTAGACTTGCTTTAGAAGCTGGAAATGATATTATTCTTTCTTCAACGACTGCAAAATTAAACGAAGCACTTTGGACTGCAAATTTAGAATTGATGACAGAAAATGATGATTTTCGTGCTACAGTAAAAAATGCAGCGTACAGAGTTATAAAAGCAAAATTAGATTATTACAAAAATGGCAATCCAGCACCACTTTATCCTGATGAAAAAACTCTTTCAAATTATATTCCAGATAAAGAAGGTGAAAAATTCTTTTTGGAACAAGCTTGTCGTTCAATCACTGTAATGAAAAAAGGTGATTTACCATTAACACAAGAAAATACAAAAAAAATCCTTTTTCTTGGTTCTTTGTCAAGTTATTTTTCTGCGGCAAAAAAGCGTTTTTCAAATTCTGGAGAATTTCATTATACTTATGATTGTGGACCAAATGAAACTCAATGGGTTTTAGACAATTTACCATCAGTGGAATCTTCTTATGATACAATTGTAATTTGTATAAATAATAAAAATCATGTAAAAATTGCAGAATATTTTAAAAATAAAAGCAAAAAAGTGATAATTTTATCTACAATGTCGCCAACTTTGGTAGAAAATCTTACTTGGGCAGATTCAATTCTTTTAGGTTATAGTTGGAGATGTGATTATTCTTTAAAAGCTATGATTGGTGCAATTGCTGGAGAATTTGAACCAAAAGGAATTAGACCTTACTAGTTTTAATATTGATTTATCGGGGCAACCTGTTTGCCGTCTACCTGTCGGACAGGCAAGAGTCCAACAATGACACTGTTTTTATTTACATTTGAGTTTTTATAAAATCAGGAATTTCTTTTAGTTTTTTATATTTTCCATCATAATTATGTGTGTTTGGACGGATTCCTAAAATTCTTTCATTTTCTGCTTGTAATTGAAGTTTTATCATCTGTTTAAAAACTGTCATTAAAGGTTCTGGATTAAGATTTTGCTCAACAAGATTTACGCTTTGAAGTTCTTTTATCAAATAATAGCAACTTTCTATAGTAGAAACACATTCTGGTTTTGGTTCATGCTTAAAAGTGAAAATAGAACGATAATCGCCGTAAAAAGAAAGTTTTGGAAGTTTTAATAAAAACGGATTATGCTCAATCATTTTTTTTGCACAAAACCAAGTTGCATCTAAAATTATAACTAAAAGAGTTTTTCCATCAAGAATTTTGCTGAAATTTTCAGATTTTGCATTTAAAGCATCTTCTCCAGGATACATTAAAACTGGAAAATATTTAGAATCATTTAGTAAATTCTGAAAATATTCATTTTTTGTAAAATCTAAACCAACTATAATTTCTGAATCTTTTAATGAAATGTGAGAAAGATTTCCGGTTCCAGTGCGTTGTCTTTTAAATTCTTTTGGATGCATCAAAAAAATAAATTTAATTCCAGTATCAAGTTTTTGCGTATATTTGCATAAACAAGCAGAAGTCGGTTTAAAACATTTAAAACATCTTTCACTCATAAAAAAACTTTATCATAAAACTAAAATTTAGTCTTGAAAATGCAAAAAAATTACATATTGACAATTGTTTTTATAAAGTCATAATTTAAATTCAATGAAAAAAACTTTTTTTATTTTTAATATAATTTTTATCTTTTCACTTTGTTCTTGTTCATTAAAATATACAGAAACTAAAAATGTTAATGATATAATTCCAGAATTTGTTTTTGAAAATGCAAAAATGGCTAGTTATGAAAAAAATACAAAAAAAATGGAAGTAAAATCACAAATTGTAGAACAATATAAAAATTCTTCACAAAGTTTTGCAAAAGATGTTGAATTTTTGTCTTATGATGAAAATTCGGAACTTTCTAGCGAAGGAAAGTGCGGGTATCTTTTTGCAGATTCTAAAAACGAAATTTATCAACTTTATGATGATATTTCTGTTTTTAATTATACAGATAATATAAAATTTTCTGCAGATGTATTAAAATGGAACGGAAAAACAGAGCAACTTACAAGTGGAAAATCTGATTCTGTAAAAGTTGAAAAAGATAATACTGTAATTATTGGTAGTGGATTTTCTGCAAGTGGTGTAAGTAAATCTTATAAATTTACAGGAGCAGTTTCTGGAACAATTACAGATTCTGAATCTTTTGAAGAAAAATGAGAAAAATCATAATTTCATTATTGTTAGTTTTTGTTTTTAATCATCTTTTTTGCGAAGAAATATTTTTTTCTGCGGATTCTATGACCGGACAAGCAGGAAATTCTAATTCTACAACGAATTTATTAGGAGAAGCGTTTGTTCAAACTGAATCTATGAAAATTCAAGCAGATTCTATTGAACTTTCTGGAGAAAATTATCGTTTTATAAAAGCGAGTGGAAATGTTTCGGGGCAAAATTTTTCTTCCAATTTGGATTTTTCTTGTGATTCACTTTCGTATGATAGAACAACAAAAATTGCAACTCTTTTTGGAAATGTGAATTTAAAAGATAATGATAATGATGTAACTGCAAAAGCTCAAATGATTGAATATAATCAAACTACAAATAAAGCAATTTTGCAAATAAAAATAGATTTAAAACAAAAAGAAAATCAATGTACAGGTTCGTATGCAGTTTATTTTAAAAATGAACAGATTTTGGAACTTTCTGGAAATGCACAAATCAAACAAAAAGATGATACTTTCCGTGCACAATATATTTCTTTAAATATGGAAACGCAAGAAATCACTCTTGATGGAAATGTTCGCGGTTCTATAAAAGAAACTAAATCTGAAAAATCTGGTGAAGAAAACGAAAAATCAAAATCTGAAAAAACTGATGATTCAGAATCTAAAATCAAAGTTGAAACACAAGGAGAAACTCAAAATGAATGATTCTTCCGTAAATGAAAATGCAAATAATCAATCTCCCGAATCTCAATCTCATATTTTAAGAGTTTCTAGTTTATTTAAACAATTTGGTCATAAAAAAGTTGTTCGCGGTGTAGAATTTTCTATGAAAGTTGGTGAAGTTCTTGGGCTTTTAGGACCAAATGGCGCTGGAAAAACAACTACATTTTATATGGTAGTAGGATTTTATAAACCAACAGCTGGAGATGTTTTTCTTGATGAAAAATGTATTACAAATCTTCCAATGTATAAACGAGCAAGGTTGGGAATTGCTTATCTTCCACAAGAGCCATCAGTGTTTAGAAAATTTACAGTTGAAGAAAATATTTGGTCAATTTTAGAAACTAGAAATGACCTTTCAAAAGAAAAAAAGAAAGAAAAACTTGAAGAATTGATTTCAGAATTTTCTATAGAACGTATCCGAAAACAAAAAGCATATACACTTTCTGGAGGTGAGCGTCGTCGTACAGAAATTGCACGTTCACTTGCAATGGAACCAAAATTTCTGCTTTTGGACGAACCTTTTGCAGGAATTGACCCAATTGCTGTTGCAGATATAAAAGGTATGATTCGACTTCTTGCAAAAAGAGGAATTGGAATTTTAATTACTGACCATAATGTTCGTGATACTTTGGAAATTACAGATAGAGCGATTATAATCAATCAAGGAACAATTATGACACAAGGAAATAAAGATGAGATTTTACATTCAGAAGTTGCAAGAAAAATTTACCTTGGTGAAAATTTTTCAATGTAAAATTTATTATACATATTTTTAGCTTATAAATCACTGTTGGGGAAAGCCTTCCCCTCGTCCGCACTTCGTTGCGTCCTACCCCTTCTAGCGGGGCAGAAATTATCTTGCAATTTGCCCCGCAACGCCCCATTTTTTTCTGCACCTTTGGTGCGCTCTAATGGTATACCATTAGAGCAGATTGACAGAGCTGCTCTAATCGCTCGCACTTGCTACGCTCGTGCTCGCGATTAGTAAGTGATTCAGGGGAGAAAAATGTATTTCAAAAAATCAGAACTGCTCGAAGCTTACAAAAAAGATGTTTACAATTTTACATTAAACCTTGAAAATAAATTTAAAAAGAAAAAGAACATTACAGTATCCGACATATATGAAATCATGCTTTGGAAATTAAGCCGTTTTCCAAATTATGACAAAAAACCTATTGATAAGAAAATTACTGACATTTTTGATGAACTAAAAGAATGTAAATCCATAACTACCAACCAAGACAAAGAATTTGTAAAAGAAAAAATAGAAGAACTTTTAAAAGTCAAAGGTTTCAAACTTCCTATGATTTCTACAATCTTGTTTTTTATAAATCCAGATGTTTTTCAAATTATAGATAAAAGAGCAAACCGAATTGTCATGGGAAATAACAAAGACTATTCTAAAAGTTTTAAAAATAATTCAGTCGAATATTACCTTAAATATCTTGAAAAACTACACGAATTGGAAGAAGAAAAATTCTCCAAATCAGGACAGATTTTCTACCAGTTGGACAAAGAAAAAGGCTTTAAAGTTGATTCAGAACCAAATCCTGAAGAAATAAAAAAAATCCAAAACGAATATAAAAAAGAAAACCCATAGAGTACTTAATTGCCGGCGGGCATAAAACGCGGAGGTATTTTATATGAAAAAAAATTTTCTAAAATGGATTGTTGCACTTTTATTTGCAGCATTTGCCGGAGCAAATATGTTTGCTTTTGAATATTATGAGGACGTGGAGGTGGGGAATGTTTTGTACGACATAGAAGTATATACATCTTCAGAACTTGCACGTTATGTTAGTCGCGGAAACATTTGGCCAGAAGATTCTTGTGTTCGATATACTTATGATAATGTTGTTGTAACCGGTGTAACAGAAAATTCTTTTCCTAAAGGAAAAGTTTGTGTTATTGGTGACATCGATTTCGAAGACGACGTTACTAGCATAACCATACCAGAAAAAATAGATGGCTACCCTGTAGTCGGCATTGGTGAAATAGATGTTGGGGGGGCAAAAACTCTTACATTGCCTAAAAGTTTAGTATTTCTAGGTGCGATATATAGAGGAGATAAGCTTGAATCTATAAAAATTCAATCGCAAAAATTATATTTTCCATATGGCAGAGATGAATTTGGCAGAGGATATCTTCTTGATTATTATCCATTACCTTCTCTTAGCGAAAAATCAAAGTCTGACTTAAGAAAAGCTGGTTACGAAGGAAAATTTCCAATCGACGACTAATCTTCTGTAAGCAACACAGTCATAGAATTCTGCGATGTTTACGAAGTAAACTCGTGGGTTGCGTAAGCAACACAGTCATAGAATTCTGCGACGTTT
>CAYPGB010000019.1:0-13792 GCA_964410365.1 uncultured Treponema sp. | reverse complement strand
GTTGCGTAAGCAACACAGTCATAGAATTCTGCGACGTTTACGAAGTAAACTCGTGGGTTGCGTAAGCAACACAGTCATAGAATTCTGCGACGTTTACGAAGTAAACTCGTGGGTTGCGTAAGCAACACAGTCATAGAATTCTGCGACGTTTGCAAAGCAAACTCGTGTGTTGCTGTAAGCAACACAGTCATTCCCGTGCTTTGACACGGGAATCTGTCGTAGATTATCGGGTCACGCCCGATAATGACATGTTAATGTTGCCCCGACAATGACACAGTTTGTACATATCCGACAATGACAAATTGGTTGTGCTTTAACAGATGGTTATTGCTCAACGTCGAAACACTTAACAACTGGATACAATAATGTTAAGTATATAATGATTTTTCGACTATACTCATCCACCAATTTTTATTCTTTTTGTTATCCCTATGAAATGTAATTGAATTTCTGTATTTTGCCAAAAATAAAATGCATTTTTTGAAAAAAAAACTTGCCGATGATATGATTTTTTTTATATCTTTATAATTGATACAAGAGTTGATAATAAAGTCGTAAAAATAAAAATTTTCTTCTTTTATTTATTACGAGTTTGCGTTGCAAACATCACAAATCAACGACATTTCTTTAACGAAAGGAATGCAAAATAAAAATTAATTAACTTTTGTTGATTGATTTTTTTGGGAGTAAATAAAATGGCAAAACAGCTATTATTTAGTGAAGATGCTCGTAAAAAGCTTTTAAGTGGCGTAGAACAAATTTCTAAAGCCGTTATGACAACTTTAGGACCTTGCGGTCGTATGGTTATGTTGGATAAAAAATATGGTGCTCCAACAATTACAAAAGACGGAGTTTCTGTTGCAAAAGAAATAGAACTTGCAGACCCTTATGAAAATATGGGTGCTCAATTTGTTAGAGAAGTTGCTTCAAAAACAAATGATGATGCCGGAGATGGAACTACAACTGCAACAGTTCTTTCATATGCTTTAGTTCGAGAAGGTGTAAAATCTGTTGCTGCAGGAATGCGTCCAATCGAAATTAAACGCGGAATTGATAAAGCGGTAAAAATTGCGGTAGAAGAAATCAAAAAGAATGCAAAACCTGTAAAAGGTGCGGATGATATTACAAATATTGCTACAATTTCTGCTAATAACGATCCAGAAATCGGTAAAATGCTTGCAGATGCAATTGAAAAAGTTGGAAAAGATGGCGTAATCACAGTTGAAGAATCTAAAAATATGGAAATGACTGTTGATACTGTAGAAGGTATGCAGTTTGATAGAGGTTATATCTCTTCATATTTTGTAACTGATAGAGAAAGAATGGAAGCAGATTTTGATGATGCTTACGTTTTGATTTATGATAAAAAGATTTCTACAATGAAAGACCTTCTTCCAATTTTGGAAAAAGTTGCTAATGCTGGAAAATCTTTAGTAATCATTTGTGAAGATGTTGATGGTGAAGCTCTTACAACTTTAGTTTTAAATACAATTCGTGGAACAATTAAAGTTTGTGCTGTAAAAGCTCCTGGTTTTGGCGATAGAAGAAAAGATATGCTTCAGGATATTGCAATTTTAACAGGTGCAACAGTTGTTTCTGAAGAAGTTGGATTAAAACTTGAATCTTGTGATGTTGATGTTCTTGGAAAAGCAAGATCTATTAAAATCGATAAAGATAATACAACAATTGTTGGTGGTGCAGGTTC
This sequence comes from uncultured Treponema sp., assembly GCA_964410365.1. GTDB lineage: Bacteria > Spirochaetota > Spirochaetia > Treponematales > Treponemataceae > Treponema_D. The sequence goes on along the minus strand of CAYPGB010000019.1, from coordinate 12,087 downwards.
TCAAAAAGCAATTAAAGAAAGAGTTGAAGAGATTAAAAATGCAATTGAAAAATCAACTTCATCTTACGATAAGGAACAATTACAAAAACGTCTTGCAAAACTTTCTGGTGGAGTTGCCGTAATCAATGTTGGTGCAAACACAGAAACAGAAATGAAAGAAATGAAATTCCGTGTTGAAGATACAATTGCTGCTACTCGTGCTGCTCTTGAAGAAGGCGTTGTAAGTGGTGGTGGAATTGCTCTTATTGAAGCAACTAAAGCTTTAGAAGATATTCCATCAGACCTTTCTGAAGATGAAAAAGTTGGATTTAAGATTGTTCGTCGTGCTTTGGAAGAACCAATTCGCCAAATTGCAGAAAATGCAGGTTTGGACGGTTCTGTTATTGCTGAACGTGCTAAAAATGAAAAGAAAGGTATTGGATTCAATGCTCGCACAAATGAATGGGTTAATATGCTTGAAGCAGGAATCATCGACCCTGCAAAAGTAACTTGTTCTGCATTAAAAAATGCTGCTTCAGTTGCAGGAACACTTTTGACAACAGAATGTGCAATCACTGATATTCCAGAACCAAAAGCTCCAGCTGCTCCAGCACAAGACATGGGCGGAATGTACTAAAAATAATTAATACTTACAAAAGACTGTTAAAAGGTGGATTTTTCTTCTCTTTTAGCAGTCTTTTTTTTGTATTGTTTCTTAAACAAAAAATCGTTATTATTATAGAATAAATTGAATAAGTAATTAATTAAAAAATTGATTTTTAAAGAAGGATATTATGGCAACTGATGAAGTTAGAGTTAGATATGCACCAAGTCCAACAGGTCTTCAGCATATTGGTGGAGTTCGTACTGCTTTGTTTAATTATTTGTTTGCACATTCTAAAAACGGAAAATTTATTTTGCGACTAGAAGATACAGACAGAACTCGTTATGATGAAAAATATGTAAAAAATCTTTACGATACAATGGCTTGGCTTGGTCTTGAATGGGACGAAGGTGGCGATAAAGGTGGCGATTTTGGACCTTATGTACAAAGTGAACGTTTTGAACTTTATAAAAAATACGCAGAAGAATTAGTTCAAAAAGGCGAAGCATATTATTGTTTTTGTGATTCAGAACGCCTTGAACGAATCCGAAAAATTCAAACTGAAAATAAAATGGCTCCCGGTTATGATAGAAATTGCCGTCATCTTACTCCAGAAGAAGTAAAAGCAAATCTTGATGCTGGAAAACCTTATGTAATCCGACTAAAAGTTCCAATGGAAGGAACAACAAAATTTCATGATGATATTTTGGGTGATATTGAATGGAAAAATGAAGATATTTCTCCAGATCCAGTTTTATTAAAATCAGATGGATTTCCAACTTATCACCTTGCAAATATTGTTGATGACCATTTTATGAAAATTACACATGTAATGCGTGCACAAGAATGGATTCCTTCAACTCCGCTTCATGTTCAAATGTATAAATCTTTTGGCTGGGAACATCCTGAATTTTGTCATCTTCCAATGGTAAACGGTTCAGATGGAAAAAAACTTTCTAAACGCCACGGTTCTACTTCGGTAAACGAATTCCGTGCTCGTGGTTATCTTCCTCAAGCAATTGTTAATTATGTTGCAATGCTCGGTTGTTCTTACGAAGAAGGAAAAGAATTTTACACTTTGGAAGAACTTGCAAAAGATTTTAAACTTGAACATTTAAATAAAGCTCCAGCCGTTTTCGATTACAAAAAACTTGAATATTACAATGCAAATTATATTCGTAAACTTTCTACAGAAGAATTATACAAATGGACTTTGCCTTTTATAACAGGAACAGGCGATGCAACTTTGGAAATTAATCCAGAAAATCCACAGCCAAAACCAAATGTTGGACCAGAATTTTCAGGTGTTGGATTAGACGAAAACGGAAATCCTTATTGTGTAGATTCTTCTATGAATATGACATCAGAAGATGTAAAAAAGACTTTGCTCGGACTTATGCCTCTTATTCAAGAACGATTAAAATTTTTGACAGAAGCAGCAGAAATGGTTCATTTTATGTTTACAGAACCAGCAGTTCCTCCAGTTGAACAAATCATTCCAAAACGCCTTGATGCAGAAAAAACAAAACAAGTTTTAGAAGCGTCAAAAGATTTTATCCATCAATGTTTTTCTTTAGACCACGAAGGTGCGGAAGCTCTTGCAAAATCAAAAGCAGAAGAACTTGGAATCAAACTTGGCGATTTTATGATGCCAATTAGAATGGCAGTTACAGGAAGTAAAGTTTCTCCACCATTGATTGGTTCTATTGTGGTTCTTGGTGAACAAAGAGCAATAAACAGAGTAGAAAAAACTCTTGCAACTTTATAAATAAGAAATTTGGGCGTGTCGGCAACAAACAACTGCGACGTTTGCGAAGCAAACTCGTGTGTTGCGTAAGCAACACAGTCATTCCCGTGCACCGACACGGGAATCTACCCAATGCAGATTATCGGGTCAAGCCCGACAATGACACGTGCTAGGAAAAGTCCAATAATGACATAAGGAATGGTTATTATATGCTGCGAGAATTGAGCAGCACGGAGTGGTCGCGAACAAATGTGAAGCGACTGAGGGTTACCGAACTGCGAAATGCGAGTTGGTGGAAAGATTAAGCTAAAATTTTTACTAAAAAAAATCAAAACATTAGAAATAATTTTTTTCTATATAACTAGATAAATATTTGACATTGCACGTTCATTTAGTTATTATTAACAGTAACTATTCTAATCTTTAAAATGGGAGAAAAATTATGCCAACATTTATTTGGTACATTCTTCTTCCTGTTGTTGGAATTGTTCTTGGATGGATTATTCGCTGGGTTTATGCCAGATTTCAATTAACTGCCTCAGAACAGAAGGCAGAACGTGTAAAGCAAGATGCAATCAGAGAGGCTGAAGCACAAAAAAAAGAAATTTTGTTAAATGCAAAAGATGAACTCATTCGGGAACGAAATCAGCAGGAAAAAGAAAATCGAGAGCGTCGTGCTGAAATTCAGCGATTTGAGGCTCGTGTAAACAAAAAAGAAGAACTACTTGAACAACGTTCAGCAGATTTTGAAAAGAGTGAAAAAGAATTAGCAGAAGCAAAAAATGCTATGTTAAAGAGAGAAGAAATTCTTTCTAAGCAAGAAGAGAAATATAGAACAGAGTTGGAACATATTTCTGGTCTTTCTCAACAAGAAGCAAAAGAACTTATTATTAAAAGTCTTGAGAATGAAGCTCGTCATGATGCACAAGCAATGATAAATAAGATTGAACAAGAAGCTCAACTTAGTGCAGAAAAAAAAGCAAAAGATATTCTTGTTACAACAATTCAAAGACTTGCTCCAGAAACAACAAGTGATATTACTGTAACAACAGTTTCTCTTCCAAGTGATGAGATGAAAGGTCGAATTATTGGTCGTGAAGGTAGAAATATTAGAACTTTAGAAACTTTAACTGGTGTTGATATTATTATTGATGATACTCCAGAAGCAGTTGTTATTTCTTGTTTTGATCCTGTTCGTAAAGAAATTGCAAAACAATCACTTGAACGTTTAATTTCTGATGGCCGTATTCATCCTGGTAGAATAGAAGAAATTGTTCAAAAAGTTACTCATGAAATTCAAAATAAAATTTATGAAGAAGGTGAACGTTGTCTTTTTGACTTAGGAATTCATAATATGACTTCTGAAGGAATTCGTGCTCTTGGTAGATTATATTTCAGAACAAGTTATGGTCAAAATGTTCTTGTTCATTCAAAAGAAGTTGCTATGGCTGCAAGTATGATTGCTGCTGAAATTGGGGCTGATAGAGAACTTGCAAAAAGAGCGGCTGTTCTTCATGATATTGGAAAAGGTGCAGAATCTGATAGTGATCAAAATCATGCAGAAGTTGGTGCAGAATTGGCTCGTAAAATGGGTGAAGATTCTCGCGTTGTAAATGCAATTGCTGCCCATCATAATGATGTAATTCCAGAAACAATTGAAGCGGTTATTGTTCAGATTGCAGATGCCATTTCTGCTTCTAGACCTGGTGCTCGTAGAGAAACAATTGATAATTATGTAAAACGTCTTGAAAATCTTGAAGCAATTGCAGAAGGATTTGAAGGTGTAGAAAAAGCTTATGCAATTCAAGCTGGTAGAGAGTTGCGTATTCTTGTAAATAATGAAAAAATTCCTGATAGCGATGTAAAAGATTTAGCAAGAAGTATTGCAAAACAAATAGAATCAGATTTACGTTATCCGGGAAGAATTAGGCTCACAATGATTCGTGAAACTAGAATTGTTGAATACGCTCGTTAAATTGTATTATACGTCAGATTTCTGGCTATAAATTAGGAGGAAAGAGCTATCTAAAAGTTATATTTGTTTTATACAGATATTTCTTTTTGGATAGTTCTTTTTTATTTTAAAAATTTAACATTGCAAAGGCAGAAATTATATTATCGTAAGTATTATTTCCGCGTGGTAAAATTTTCCAACTACAACCAAACGTTGGTAAAAATTTTGATTTTCCCGAATGTGCAAAATTGTATTCTAAAAGAATTTTTGTACCATTTCCCCAAGGTGTAATGTTTTTATAATTATCAGATTGTATATTTACAAAATCATAACGCAAACCAAAAGTATACGCTAATCCAAAACTTAATCCACCAAGTCCTGGATAAATTTTAATTCCGAATGGAAAGTCAAGATGTAAATGATTTGAATAAAAATCATTTTGAGTAAGAAAATCACAAAGAAAATCGGCACCGACAAAAAAACTAACTTGTTTAAAAGGATTTATATTGAAATTTGCAAGTGCTCCAATCAAAATATTTGTACCGTCTATTTCATCATTTTGAGATTTTATATTTTTATCACCATAAAATGTAAATCCTGATTGAATCCCTCCAGAAAAACTGAATAAATCTTCGGAAAATGCATTTTGAAAAATTATAAAAAATACTAAAAATAAGACGGTACATTTTTTCATTTTGTTAGCCTCTAACTTTTATAATTGCTCCCAAAATGATTAAGTGGCTTGCAAATTGATAAAGCCATTCTAATAAATTTTTGTTTAAACTTTGGAAAAGCCCATTAGAACTTAAGAAATCTGCAAGAACAATAACAACTATCCAACAAATTAAAACAATCAACATAAGAACAGAGTCTAGTTTTGTTCCAAGATTTATAAATAAACGTAAAATTAAAAATACACCAAGTATAATTTCAATTACAGCGACAATAATGCAAACTACATTTGCAATGTTTCCTGTAAAAATTGCACGAATTGCAGCGGCAATAGAATCTCCAGTTCCACTTGATAATGTCCAAATTCCACCAACTAAAAACATAATTCCTAAAGCAATTTGCAATAGAATTGTTCCAAAAGAGCGTTTTTCTTTCATTTTTTTCTTCCTTTTTAAAATTTGTAAAATAAAAAAGTTCGCAACGCAAACTCCAAGATAAAAACTATCTTTTATTTTAAATTTTTAGATTATCTATAAATAACTCTAAAAACTTGAAAAACTAATTTTATATCTGGTGAAAAATTAAAACCTAAAATTGCACCTTCATCTTCAAGATATTCTTGTTTTTTTTCTTTCCATTGTTCTAGATTTTCATCTTCACCTTCTTTTTGAGCCATTCCCCAAGTAACTTCATTAAAAGGAATTACATTTACATCTGTTAATTCTATTACGCATTGAGGATTATTTTCTCTATCAACAACTATATATAATTCTCCAGAAATTGGTAAGGGTTCATTGTCTATGTGAAAAGATGCAAAACTTGAAAAAAAAGCAGTTTTCTTTTCGCTTAAAACAAGAGAAACTAATTCTGTTCCTAAAAATCCTTTTGCTTCAAAAAATAAATCACCAGAACATTTTTCTTCAGAATTTCTACCCGTTTCTCTTAAAAATTTATTCCAATATTCATCTAAATTTGTCATTTTTCACCTTTTAATCATTGTGATTATTTTTTTATCAACATAATGATAAACGCAATTATAAAAAAAATATTTGGAATTATTGCAAAAATAAAAGAAATAATTGGAATTCCAAAAACTGTTAGAGAAGATGATGATAAAATTTTTAATTTTGTAAGTAATTCTAAAACGATTGCAACATAAGAAAATAAAAATCCTGCGACCATAGACATCCAAGTGGCATCACGATTTTTTGACATTAATAAAATTGCAAGAAACGCCACAATTCCACCAATCGATAATTTAATTACAAATAATAAAATTTCTGGAGTCATTTTTTTTCCTGATTTAATTTTCGGTTTTTAATACAAAAAAGGTGAGTTTTTTAGACAAGTAAAAACGCCTTTATCTGCTCCAAAAGGAATTATTGAATCTTCATTGTAGTTTGGATTTATCATAATTCCTAAGTCTAAACAATGGAGAACAAAATCATCATATTTTTTTTCATTCATTTTTGGTTTTAAGTAAGGTCCTTTTCTTTCAAAATATTTTGTCAAAATTGTATCATAAATAAACCAATTTTTTTCTTCCCGAGTTTGAAGAGCGGCAATAAGATTGTAAATTGCTCTTGTAATTGCAACATTTAACGCAAAAGGAATATTTATTTGATTTGGAAAAATATTTGTTTCTGTTTTTTGTATTAATTCACTTTTTACACCAAGTAGAAAAATTGTATTTGTCCAGGGCAAAGGAGGCTGAATGATAACAGAATCTATTTTGCTCCAATCAATTCCTGCCCAAGGTTTGTAAAGTGATGTATTTTGATTTGAAAGAAGAAGTCCCGCTTTTAGTGCTTCTAGTTTTGTTGAAAAAAAATAAACTTTTCTATCAGAAGCTAAAAGTGATGAAACCGCCTTGTTAATTCGAGGATGGTCTTCTGTGATGAATGAACCAACTTGTCCTCTGCTTAAAACATTTTTTAATTGTGTAAAAGCAGAACCACCTTCCCAACCCAAAATCGCTCTTCCGTTTTCTTGAAAGCAATCTGTAAGGCGAATATTTTTTTGTGTGTATAAAAAACAATTTCTTGCACGTTTTATTATTCCGTAGCGATTATATATTTCTTGTGAAAATTGAGTTAATGTCATGAAAAAATAATATCCTTATCGTTATAATCAGCGAAAATTTTTCCGCCTTTTTCTAGTTTTCCAAATAGAACTTCATCAACTAAAGCATTTGAAATTTTATCTTCAATTGTTCGGGCAATATTTCTTGCTCCAAATTCTTTTGAATATCCAAGTTCTGTAAGATAATCTAAACATTTTTCAGAAACGGAAAGTTCTACTTTTTTTTGTAAAAGTCTTTCTTGCAAAATTTTAATTTCTTTTTGACAAATTTGTTTTGCAACTTGTTTATCTAAGAAATTAAAAGGAATTATTGCATCCAAACGATTACGAAATTCTGGAGGAAATTCTTTATTTACCGCTTCTTTTAATGATGATTTTATATCATTTGAATTTCTTGTTCCAAAACCAATTCCAGGATTTTCTAAATCTCTTGCACCTGCATTACTTGTTAAAATAATGATGCATGAACGAAAATCTGCTTTGCGACCTTGATTATCAGTTAATTGTCCATAATCCAAAACTTGGAGAAGAACATTGTAAATATCTTCATGAGCTTTTTCAATTTCATCAAAAAGAATAATGCTATGTGGATTTTTACGAACATTTTTTGTAAGTTGTCCACCTTCCTCAAAACCAACGTATCCTGGAGGAGAACCGACTAATCTACTTACTGTATGTTTTTCTTGATATTCTGACATATCATAACGGAGTAAAGGTTCGTGTAAAATATTTGCAAGCGTTTTTGCAAGTTCAGTTTTTCCGCAACCAGTTGGTCCTACAAAAAGAAAACTTGCTTCTGGTTTATCGGGATTTCTAAATCCTGCACGAGAACGTTTTACCGCTTTACTTAATGCAAAAATAGCATCTTCTTGTCCAAAAATTTTGGATTGCATATTTGTTTCAATATTTTTTAAAGATTCTTTTTCATTATCTGCAACTGTTTCTAAAGGAATTTTTGTAATTTTTGATGTGATTTTTTTTATAACATCAACTGTAACAGTCGGTTTTTTTGTAGACTTCGTAGAAACTAAATTTGATTTTCCTTCAAATCCACCACGATATTTTATATTTACGTAAGAACCTGCTTCATCAATTAAATCTATTGCTTTATCAGGAAGTTTTTTATCAGGCATGTATTGAACAGAAAGATTTATTGCTTCCTCTAATGCGGATTGTTTGTATTTTACTTGATGAAAATCTTCATATTTTTTGATAAGACCTTTTAAAATTTTTAAGGATTCTTGTTTTGTTGGTTCAAGAATATCGATTTTTTGAAATCGTCTTGCTAAAGCTCTATCTTTTTCAAAATTTTTTTGATATTCTTCAAAAGTTGTTGAACCAATAAATTTTACTTCTCCAGTTGCCAAAATTGGTTTTAAAAGATTTGCAGCATCCATTTGTGTAGAACCATTTGTTCCAGCTCCCATAATCATATGAATTTCATCAATATATAAGATGCAATTTTTCTTTTCTTTTAATTCTTTTAAAATACTATTGAGGCGTTCTTCAAAATCACCACGAAATTTTGCACCTGCTAAAAGACTTCCTAAATTTAGAGAATACAATGTAAAATTTTTAAGATTATCAGGAACTTTTCCTTCTACAATTCGTTGTGCTAAACCTTGAGTGATTGCAGTTTTTCCAACTCCAGCATCTCCAACGTGCAATGGATTATTTTTTGTACGCCGACAAAGAATTTGTATTGTTCTTTCAAGTTCTTCATTTCTTCCAATCAGTGTGTCAAAAAGTCCATCTTTTGCCATTTGTGTAAAATTTGTACAAAACCGTTTTAATCCACCTTGATTATTTGTAACAAAACCTTCCATTCCCGGAGGAAACATATTTTGCGAATTTTTTTGTGAGTTTGAATTATTTTTTGAAATTATTTCAATAAGTTTTAATTTATCAACACCATTTGTTCTTAAAAAATAACTACAATAATTGTTTGTTTCTTCAATCATACTTACAAAAATATCTGTAATATCAATAACACTTTTGTCTGAAGAAATACAATGAAAAACCGCTCTGTTCATTACAGCTTGAAATCCTACTGATTCAATTGGATTTGTAGCGTTTCCTTTTGATGCAAATTCAACAATTTTTGGAGATTCCAAATCAACATAATGAGTTACATCATTTTTTAATTTTTGAAAATTTGCTCCAGATTCAACAAGAAGATTTTCAATTGATTTTTCATTTAATGCACAAGAAAGAATGTGTTCTGGCGTTAAAAATTGATGTAAATTTTGTTTTGCATAAAGTAATGCTTCTGACAAAATTTTTGCAAGAATTGGAGTAACTTTCATTTGTTTTGTATTTGTTCTTGGTGGAATATTATTACTCAACTTCAACCCTCAGCGGAAATCCATTTTTTTTAGCAATTTGTTTTGTTAAATTTGCACGAGAAACCGCAATATCATAAGTATAAGTTCCAATAACAGCACTTCCGCTATCATGAACGGTTTTCATTAAAGTTACTGCATCTTCTTGAGATTTATTAAAAACTGACATTAAAATTGTAACGACAAAATTCATTGTTGTGTAATCATCATTGTAAAAAACAACTTTTTTTTGTGGTGGAAGATTGATAGAAAAATCTTCAACAATATCATTACCAATTTCATTTGATGAATCAAAAATGTTTTCCATAACAATAAATATACTAAATTTCTTGTAATAAGTCATTATTTTGTTTTTATCTTCTTGAATAAGAAAAAAAGGTTGAAATATAAAATTTGAGCTTTATAATTTAATTTATGAAAAATAAAAATCATTTTGAAATTTCTAAAGATGCACCTTTTTCGTTTGTTTTTGTTGTTTTATCAATTATTTTATTTTTAGTTGATAGTTTTATTTTGAAAGGAAAATTGCACGAATTAATTTTGAGTTCGCCTACAAAATCTAGTGGAGAAAATCCTTTTTTAGCGTCGTCAGTTTTATCATATTTAAAAATATTTTTTTATGTTTTTGGCGGAAATGATTTTAAAATTCTTTTTGTAAATTTGATTTTTATTCTTTTGTTGGGACAAAATCTTGAAGAATATTATGGTTCTATTTTGATTGGAATTTGCTTTTTTGTTTCCACAATTTTTTCTGGTGTTTTAAATTCAATTTTTTCTTTACATTCGCTGATTGGTTGTACTTGCATTGTGATGATGATGATTTTTCAAAATATTATTATGAATTTTTCAAAAGGTAAAATTTCTGTTCCAAGTTTTATGATTGCAATTTTATTTATAATTTTTGAAATAATTTATAAAAATCAATCTGGAATTTTAGGATTTTTTATTAATCTTATTGGTGGATTTTGTGGTGCTTTTTTAGTTTTCATCCTTTCTCCACTTTTTCATCCTGTACAAAAAAAAGTAAAAGATAATTCAAGTAAAAATATTCGTAACAAAAATGATAAAAGTGAAGAAACAGATGATGATTCAACTGTTGTAGGAACTTTAAAGTTTTGATTTAGTTGAAAATTGGTCTAATTCTTGTTACAGATTCGCAATTTTCAAGTTTAGAAATAATTTCATCACTAACTTTTCCGTCTACATCAATAATATTATAAGCAATATCACCTCTTGCTTGATTTATAAATGCAGAAATATTAAGTTTTGCTTCACCTAAAATTGCTGTGAATTTAGAAATCATATCAGGGATATTTTTATGACTTATACAAAGTCTTGTTCCGCCAACTGGAATTGGATTATCTGTAGTTGTTTTTGGAAAATTTACAGAATTTGTGATATTTCCATTTTCAAGAAAATCTTTTAATTCGTTTGCTGCCATAACTGCACAGTTGTCTTCTGCTTCTGGAGTTGAAGCACCAAGATGTGGTAAAACAATTACGTTTTGTTGATTTAAAAGTTCTTCAGCGGCAAAATCTGTAACCAAGCATTTTACTTTTCCAGATTTTAATGCTTCTAAAACATCAGAATTATTAACAAGTCCACCGCGAGCAATATTTATAATTCTTACACCAGTTTTCATTGTTTTGATGGCGTTTGCATTAATCATTCCTTTTGTATCGTTTGTTTGAGGAACGTGAATTGTTATATAATCTGATTTTGCATAAACTGTATCTAAAGTTTCTGCAATTTTTACATTGTGGTCAAGATTTAATGCTGCTTTTACAGATAAAAATGGATCATAACCAATAACTTCCATTCCAAATTTTAATGCAAGATTTGCAACCATTGCACCGATTGCACCAAGTCCAATAACTCCAAGAGTTTTTCCTTTTAGTTCTGGTCCAACAAATTGTGATTTTCCTTTTTCTGCCATTGAAGGAATTTCATCACCATTTCCAGCTAAAGCGTTTGCCCATTTATTTGCTTCTATAACTGGACGACTTGAAAGTAAAAGTCCTAAAAGTACAAGTTCTTTTACAGCGTTTGCATTTGCACCTGGAGTATTGAAAACAACAATTCCTTTTTCTGTAAGTTCTGGAATTGGGATGTTATTTGTTCCAGCACCAGCACGAGCAACGGCTTTTAAATTATCTGAAAATTTCATTTCATGCATATCTGCAGAACGAACCATAATTGCATCTGGATTATTAATATCAGTTGCAATTTCGTAATTATCTCTGTCTAATTGGTTTAATCCAATAGAAGCAATTTTGTTTAATGTTTGAATTTTAAATGACATAGCAAATTCCTTTTTTGGCTTTAGCAGCCAATCTGCTTTTATTAGGGGAAGACAACCCCTCTACTGCGAAGCGGGTTTTTCTTCCCCTAAAACCCTTGCTTTTCCAAGCACGCCTTAGGGTTGCACCCTAAGAACCTGCAAACAAATTTATAATAAAGAATGCGTTAGGGATTGTAGGGGCGTGCCTTTTGCACGTTGCGTAGCAATGAAGGCGAAAGACGGAACCCCGAAAAGCCCGACCTGCCGAATGGCAGGGAACGCCCACCTAACTCCTCATTCCTAATTCCTAATTATCTATTCTCTTCCGCGAACTTTTTCATAAAGTCAACGAGCGCTTTTACGCCGTCCAGAGTCATTGCGTTGTAAATACTTGCGCGCATTCCGCCAACCAGGCGATGGCCTTTC
>CAYPGB010000018.1:0-46575 GCA_964410365.1 uncultured Treponema sp. | reverse complement strand
TTTGATTTTACTTGCTCGTAAGTGTTTACAAGATTTTGATTTATGTCGTTGATTAAAATTTTTTCAGGGCGTAATTTTTGAAGCACATCAAACAAAACAGCACCGCCTCCAACAAAAGGTTCACAGTATTTTTCAATCTGCACAGGATAATGCTTTCGGATTTCCCCTAAAATCTGCGTCTTTCCGCCTGCCCATTTTACAAAAGGTTTTGCTTTTTGCAACATTTTCTCCTCAACTTTAAAAACTACAACGAAGAATTTACTATATTTTTTAGTTTTCTTGTAAGTTCCCAAGTTCCTGCTCCTGTTTTTTGCATGAGCATAACTATTACAAGTTGATTTTTTATATCAACAGAAAGATAAGGGCCTAACCAACCATCCCAACCAAATTCACCTTTTTCTGTTAAATATTTACATTTTCCAGGTTCATAAGCAATTCTCAAAAAATTACAATAAGTATAACCTGTAAAATTTTCCATATTTTGATTGAATTTTTCTTGAAGATTATCTCTCAATTGTGCTTTTGTAAAATATTCTACTGTTTTTGCTTGTAAAATTCGTTTTCCATTAAGTTCGCCTTTATTTGCGAGCATTAAAGCAAATTTTAAATAATCATCTAACGAAGAACAAAGCCCTGCTCCACCACTTTCAAAACTTGGAGCATGATCCATTTTTGGCTGAATTCCTAAATGAGAAGCCTTAAATTCGATAATATCTTTTTGATTATCACAAATATAAGTTTTTGCAAAACGATTATAATTTTCTGGATGAACATAAAAATCTGTACTTGTCATTCCAAGTGGTTCAAAAATATATTTTTTCAAAAAATCAGAATATTTCATTTTTGAAACAACTTCTATTACCGCTGCCATAATATCTGCTGAAAGACCATAAGCATATCCTGTTCCCGGTTCAAAAGAAACTGGAATTTTTGCAAGACGTTTTGCAACATCTAAAGTTGATATTTTACAAGCTCCAAGACAATCTTCATTCAATTCTGCAAGTAAATCTGAGGTCAAATGTTCACCATAAAGAGCACCATCCCACCAAGCTCCATAAGTATAACCACTTGTCATATTTAACAAATCTTGGATTGTTACGTTTCTATTTGATTTTTGCATTTTTCCGTTTTTACCAGAATCATAACTTATTTGCAAATTCCAAAATTCTGGAATATATTTTCCAACTTCATCAGCAATATCAATTTTTCCTTTTTCTATTAAAATCCAAGCAGCAACACAAGTGATTGGTTTTGTCATTGAAAAAAGCCGACAAATTGTATCTCGATTAAAAGGCTTTTTATTTTCAACATCAGAAAATCCTGCTTGCCAATATCCAATTTCTTTTCCATCTTTAAAAACAGCACAATTTACACCAGCAACTTTGTGAAGTGAAACCGCATCATCAAACACATCTTGAATATTTTTTAAATGATTTAAATCCATACAAAAACTATAATGCTTTTTTTGAATCTTGTCATAGTTTTTTAATAAATATCAATTTTATTTGATATTTAACAAGTTTTATGAATAATTATTGAAAAATCACTTTACAAGTTCTATAATCCTACTTATGGAAAATAAAGAAATTATAGAAAATGGAAACGCTGTTTTAGGAATCGAATTTGGTTCTACTCGCATAAAAGCGGTTTTACTAAACGAAAAATATGAACCAATTGCAAACGGTTCTTTCACTTGGGAAAATACTTTTGATAACGGAATTTGGACATATCCTCTTTCGCAAATTGAAGAAGGATTGCAATCTTGTTACGCTGATTTAAAAAAAGATGTAAAGGAAAAATATAATCTTACTTTAAAAAAACTAAAAGCGTGTGGAATTTCTGCAATGATGCACGGATATTTAGCTTTTGATAAAAATGATAACTTATTGGTTCCATTTAGAACTTGGAGAAATACAATCACAGGAGAAGCTTCTAAAAAACTTTCTGATTTATTTAATTTTCCAATTCCAGAAAGATGGACAATTTCTCATTTATATCAAGCAATTTTAAATAATGAAGAACATATTAGTAAAATTCAAACAATTTATACACTTTCTGCTTATATTCACTATCGTCTTACAGGAAAAAAAGTAATTGGCGTTGGTGATGCTTCTGGAATTTTTCCTATTAAAACAGAAAATGGAATTTCAAAGTATAATTTGGATTTTGCAAAAAAATTTGAATCGCTAAAAGAAATTTCTGATTTTGGAATAAAAATTGATGAAATTTTTCCAAAAGTTTTAATGGCTGGAGAAAATGCAGGTTTTCTTACAGAAGAAGGTGCAAAATTTCTTGATTGTGATGGAGATTTAGAATCAGGCGTGCCATTTTGTGCTCCAGAAGGAGATGCTGGAACTGGAATGGTTGCTACGAATTCTGTTGAAATTGAAACTGGAAATATTTCTGCAGGAACTTCAATTTTTAGTATGGTTGTTTTAAAAAATAATTTAAAAAAATCATATCCTGGAATTATTGATATTGTTACAACTCCAGACGGAAATCCTGTTGCGATGGTTCATGCAAATAACTGTACAGGTGAACATAATTATTGGATAAATCTTTTTGCAGAAGTTACAAAAACTATGTGTGGCGAACATTCACCAGAAATTGGAGAATTTTACAATAAACTTATTACAAAATCTCTTGAAGCAGATTCTGATTGTGGTGGACTTTTATCATATAATTATCTTTCTGGAGAAACTATTACCGGTTTTAATTCAGGAAGACCTCTTTTTGTTCGTTCTGAAAATGCAAATTTTAATCTTGCAAATTTTATGCGAGTTCAAATGTTTTCATCTTTGGGTGCATTACGAGCTGGAATGAATATTCTTTATGATGATGAAAAAGTTCCTGTAAAAAGTATGACAGGAGCTGGTGGATATTTTAAAACTGAAGTTGGGTTAAAATATATGGCTGCTTCTATGAAAACTTCAGTTTCTGCAATGGAAACAGCTGGTGAAGGTGGACCTTGGGGAATGGCTATTCTTGCAGCGTATTCAACAGAAACACAAAAAGAAAAATTATCTGATTTTTTAAATAAAAAAGTATTTAAAAATTGTAAAAAAATCACATCAGAACCAGAACAAAATTTAGTAGAATCTTTTAATATTTTCTTTGAACGATATATGAAAGGTTTAAAAATAGAAAAAGCGGCTGTAGAAAATTTATAAACGAGGTCATTTATGAAATATGAAGATATAAGAATGCAAGCATATGAAGCAAATATGAAAATTCCAGAAAATCATCTAGCACTTTACACCTGGGGAAATGTTTCTAGTTTTGATAAAGAAAAAGGTGTTTTTGCAATAAAACCGTCTGGAGTTCCCTATTCAGAATTAACACCAGATTCTATGGTAATTGTTGATATCGAAGGTAAAAAAGTTGATGGAACATTAAATCCATCTTCCGACACGCCAACTCATGCAGTTTTATATAAAGAATTTGCAATAAATCAAAATGCTCAAATTGGAGGAATTATTCACACTCATTCAACTTATGCTGTAAGTTGGGCTCAAGCGGTAAAAGACGTTCCACTTCTAGGAACTACTCACGCTGACCATATCCAAACTTGTGTTCCTTGTACTTCTTACCTTTCAAAAAATGCTGTCGAAAGTGATTATGAATATGAAACTGGAATACAAATTTTAAAACTTTTTGAGGAGCGAAAACTAAATCCTTCTGAAGTGAATATGGTTTTATGTGGCGGGCATGGACCTTTTTGTTGGGGAAAAAATGCAGAAAAAGCTGTCTACAATGCAACTGTTTTAGAAGAAATTTGCAAAATGGCAATAAATACTTTAATGATAAATCCAAACTCAACTTCTCTTCCAGAATATATTGTAAACAAACATTATGAACGAAAACACGGACCAAATGCATACTACGGTCAAAATTCCTCTCGTTAATGTTTGCATATTTTTGGTGATGGTTTAAAAAAATCATCATCAAAAAAAATATAGTAATTTATTCCAAAAAAGATTAAATTTGCTCTATATTATATATATGAATCGTTCATCGAATACACAAGCAATAATTTTAAATTTAAAAACTCTTGGCGAAAATAATTCAAATGTAACTATTCTTTCTCCAAATTTGGGAATTTCTTACGCAACTTTGTATGGAGGACCAAAAAGTAAAATGCGTTCTCTCGTAAGTCAATTTAATTCCGGAAAAATTTGGTTATATGAAAATCCTGAAAAAAAACAAACAAAAATTACAGATTTTGAAGTTGAAAATTATCATCATTCTTTTTCGCAAAATCTTTTTAAAATGTATGCAGCTTCTTTAGTAGCAGAACTTGCGATAAAAACTCATTGCGGTGGAAGTAATAATCAATGTTTTACACTTGTAAAAGGTTTTTATGATGGAATGGAAATTTGCAATGAAGAACAATCAAAATTGGGACTTGTAAGATTTTTATGGCGATATTTAGAGATTTTGGGAATTCAACCTCAAACAAATATTTGTGGTTCTTGCGGACGTTCATTTTTAAATTCGGAAATTGAATCTAATACTTTTTCTCATTATAATATTTTTGAAAATTATTTTATTTGTCCATTTTGTAGTTCAGAAAAAACAGATAAACAAATAAAAACAAATACAGTAAGATATTTAGCAGCCATTTCAGTTTTACCACCACAAGAAGCTAGAAAACTGAAAATAGACAAAGAAACTTACGAGCAAATAAAAAATATAATATTTTTTTTAATTGAAAATAGTATTGAACAAAAGTTAAACTCTATAGAAATTGGAATGGGAATTTTGTAGAACATTCTAAAAGGAATAAAATTTTGAAAAATTGGAATAAAAAATCTGTTACGCGAGAACAAATTCAACCTTTGTGTGAAAAATTTAATATCAATCAAATTCTTGCATCAATTTTTGTAAGACGAGAAATCACAGAAGGTAAAGATATTCTTTTTTATATGGAAGATGATTTACGTTTTCAAAATGAACCTTTTTCTTTGCAAAATATAGAAGATGCTGTAGAAAGAATTCTCCAAGCTCAAAATGAAAACGAAAAAATTCTTATTTTTGGTGATAGTGATGTTGATGGAATTACAAGTACAACTATTTTATATAAATATTTAAAAAAAATTGGTTGTGATGTAACTTGGCGACTTCCAATGGGAGATGATGCTTACGGACTTTCTATTGAAGCGGTTGATGATTTTGCAAAACTTGGTGGAAGTTTAATTATCACTGTTGATTGTGGAATTTCAAATTGTGCAGAAGTTTCTCACGCAAATGAATTAGGAATTGATGTAATTGTAACTGACCATCACAATCCTCCAGAAATTTTACCAGAAGCAATTGTTATTGTTGATCCAAAATTACAAGATTCCGTTTATCCTTTTAAAGATATTTCTGGTGCGGCAGTTGCATACAAATTGGTGAATGCATTGCGTTATGCCACAACTGATTTTTATAATTCAGAAATTTGCATTTTAGAACTTTCCGAAGATTCAGAAAATAATTGTTTTTATGTTGATTGTTTAAAAATCAAAAATAATGTAAAACTAAAATCACTTCACGAAAAAATAATTCCAAACAAAACTTCTATTTATGATTTAAAACTTCCCTATTTTTTACAAGGTCAATTAATTTACACTTGGGATATAAATTATACAAAAAAACTTTTACTTCAAATTTTCGGAAAAGGAATTGAATTTAATTTAAATGATTTAAAAAGTATGATTTCTACTGCAATTCCTTCTATAAAAAATAAATCAACTCAAGATTTAAAAGAACTTTCTCTAATTGGAAAATATATTGATGATGAAAAAACAATTATTAATAGCATTTATAATCTTTATGTAACTTTTTCAAAAAAAATAATTAATACAAAACATCCTGATTTTTTTAAAGATGAACAAAAAGAACTTCAACTCGTAGGACTTGCTGCACTTGCTGATATTATGCCTATGAAAAATGAAAATAGAATCTTTGTAAAAAATGCAATTTCTTCTATAAAAAATTATTCTCCATGTTATGGACTTGCAGAACTTTTTGCAAAATTGAATCTCAATAAAGATGTAATAAAATCTACTGATTTATCTTGGACTGTAATTCCAGCTTTAAATGCAGCCGGAAGACTTGGAAAACCTGATGTTGCTTTAAAACTACTACTAAGTGAAGATGGAACTGAAAGACAAAATCTTGCAGAACAAATTATTTTATTAAATGATGAAAGAAAAACTCTTGTTCAAAATGCAATTTATCAAGTTCACGATAAAGCACAAAAAAGTATTTCAGAACATGATAACAAACTTTGCGTTGTTGTTGATGAAAATATTCAAAAAGGTTTAACAGGTTTATTTGCAGCAAAACTTATGACAGATTTTGATGTTCCTGCAATTGCTTTAACTTATGATAATGATATTTGCATTGGTTCAATCAGAAGTAATAGAAATTTTATTGCTACAAAATATCTTGATTCTTTTGGAGATTTCTTTTTAAACCACGGTGGACACAATGCAGCCGCAGGATTTAGTTTTAAAAAAGAAAAAATTGATGAATTTCTTACAAAAATCAGACTTTCTGTTCCTAAAATTCAACTTTCAGAAGAAGAAAATCAAATCAACATTGACGCAGAACTTCCATCATCATTTTTAACTCCAGAAGTTTTTGAATTATTAGAAATTTTTGAACCTTATGGAAACGAAAATGAAGAATTAGTTTTTCTTTCAAGAAGAATTAAACTTTGTGATGCTGTAAAAGTTGGAAAAAAAGAACCTTTTCACCTAAAACTCACATTCGATTGTGGAAAATATAAATTTCCAGCAATGTTTTGGGGACAGGCAGAAAGATTAAATAAAGATATAAAACCAAACAAAGAATATGATATAATCTTTACGATGAGTAAAAATATTTTTAATGGAATAACAACAAATCAATTAATTATAAAGGAAATTTACGAATGAAAAAAATATATAAATCTATTTTAATTTTGGCATTTTTAATTCTACAAACAAATCTTTTTGCAAAAACAGCAAAATATCAAAGTGATTTTTATACAATCACTGTAAATTATAATGAAAAAATAATTCCAGGAGATGCAATTTTTGCCAGAATGAAAATTTCTTCTCCCAAAAAAAAGTCAAAATCTGAAAATCAAAAAAAAGCATCTCTAGTTTTAATTCAAGATAAAAAAACAATAGAAAATTCGCCATTTTATCAAATTAATAAAAAGAAAAATTCATCTATGGAAGAAATGCTTTGCGGTTTACCAATTTCACCTTGGATTTCCGATGGTGATTTTTCTTTAAAAGTTATAATTTCTATTTCTGATGATGAAACTTTTGAATTTGAACTTCCTGTTATTTTTGAAATGCGAGAATGGAATCAAGAAACAATTCCTCTTGACGAAAAAAATACAAACATAAAAACGAATACTAGTCCAGAAAGAATTGTTCAAATAGAAAAATTAAATAATATTCTTTTTACAGTTATGTCGCAGGATGTTTATTCTCTCAAAAAATTTACAGTCCCAACAAATTCAACAAGATATACTGCCTTTTTTGGAGATCGTCGTATTTATAAATATACAAATGGAAAATCTTCAACAAGTTTACATTATGGAAATGATTATGGAATTCCTACAGGAACAGAAGTTTTTTCTTGTGCAGATGGAAAAGTTGTAATGGCAGAAAATAGAATTTCAACAGGTTTAAGTATTGTGATTGAACATCTTCCAGGATTATATAGTCTTTATTATCATTTAAGCGAAATTAATGTAAAAGAAGGAGAAATGATAAAACAAGGACAAATTATAGGAAAATCAGGTGCAACTGGACTTGCGACAGGACCTCATCTTCATTGGGAAATTAGATTAAACGGAAGTGCTGTTCGCCCAGAATTCTTTTTAACAAATTTTACATTTGATGAAGAATAAGATTTCCGCTTTTATCGCAAGAAATTATATAAAAAACATCATTTTTACATTCAGAAAGATTTATTGTAGATTTTTTTATAAAATTAAACGTTGGAACAAAATATTTTTTGTTTACAAAACGAGAAATTAAGTACAATCTTTTTCTACTTTTTAGCGAATAATTTTGAGAAAATAAAATGCATTGTTTGTTTTCATCATAATATTTTTCAAGTTTTATTCCATTTTTACTATTTTCCAAAATTTTTTCTTTTGCAAAAATCTCAGTTGGAAAAATAAATTCTTTACCAAATAAATTTATTCTTGCAAAATTTACCGCAAGATAATTTCCGCTCCAAGAACGTTCTAATTCTGTTATGGTGTTTTGATTTGAATCTAAAATAGAAAATCTAGCACTTACAGTATTTCCATCTTTTGAACTAGAATTTCCATATATTTTTAATATCAAAAAATCTTGATTTTGTTTTTCATTTGTATTATAAACAGCAAAGAAAAAACCTACATAAATTGTTAAGCCATAAAAAAAATAGATACTCAAAAATATAAAAATTAATTTTTTAAAATTTTTTTTCAAACTAATCATCTTATTTTATGAATTTAAAATTTTTAAAAATTCTTGTTCGTTTATAACAGGAATTCCAAATTTTATGGCTTTTTGATTTTTGGAAGAACCTGAAGATGTATCATTTGTTACAAGATAAGTTAAATCTTTTGTAACTGATGATTTTATTATTCCGCCATTTTTCTTTACAAGTTGTTCAGCATCCGCTCTTTTCATTGAGTTAAGTTCGCCAGTAAAACAAAAAGATTTTCCTGCTAAAATTCCATTTCCTTCAATTTCTAATTCAATTGTTCCTGTAGAAATTAAATTTCTTAATTCTTGAGCGTTTTCTTTTAGTCCAGAAACGATTGTTTTTGCCATAACTTCTGCAAATCCATAAACATTTGCGATTTGTTCTTCTGTTGCAGAAAGCATTTTTTCTAACGTATCAAAACCAGCATCAATCAATTTTTGAGCTGTAGTTTCTCCAAAATCTTCAATATCAAAACCGGCTAATAAAATTGCAAGTTTCATTTTTCTGTGTGATTGAATACTTTTAAAAACTTTTTCTGCACCAAGTGATTGTTTTTCTGCTTCCATACTTTCTTTATTTAAAAAATAAGGAACAAGTTCTTCAACTTTTAAAGTATAAATATCTGAAACGCAAGTTAAACGTTTATCATTAAAAAGTGATGTGATTAAAGTTTCTCCCAAATCACGAATATCAACAACTTGTTGAAATTTTAAAAGTTGATGCAAAACTCTTTTTGGACAAGATTTATTTGCACAATAAAGGCGACTTCCGTTATCAATTAATGGAGAACCACAAGTTTCACAAACAGTAGGATATTCAATTGGAAAAGTTTGAAGATTTTTTTCTTCAATTACACTTTCTATTTTGGGAATAATTTCTCCACGTTTTACAACAACAACATGACTTCCAATTTGAACACCAAGTTTTCGCATTGTATCAGGATTTGCAAGACTTGCTCTTTTTACTTTAGTTCCATTTAAATCAACTTCATCAAAAATTGCAACTGGAGTATAAGTTCCTCCATTTTTGCTCCATTCAACTTTTTTTAAAGTTGTTACAGCTTCTTCTAAACTAAATTTAAAAGCAATTTGACGGTCTGGACGAGCACGAGAAGCATCTTCCAAATTTATAGCTCGTTCTTTTACAACTAAACCATCAATATCATATTCTATGGAATTTCGAATTTCCATAACTTTTGCACGATAATCAATAACTTTTTGAGCAGATGTACAAATTACTAATTTTACAACATTAAAACCACAATCCATTAACCAACGAATTTTTTCTGCTTCATCATTAAAAAAAACATTTTCATCGGTTGAAAGTGCATCATAAGTGATTAATTTTAAATATTCACTTCCTTTTCCATCTTTTCTTTTCATAATACCATTTGCAGCATTTCTACAATTTGCTTTATCAGAAAAAAAAGTTTTGTGAACATCATGCGTCATTATAACTTCACCACGAATTCCACCTGTAAAATTGACTAATTCACCATTTTTATAAATTGCAGCATTTACGCCACTCATTTTTTTTGCATTTAAAGTTATATCATCACCAATAGAACCATTTCCACGAGTAACCGCTCTTACTAAATATCCATTTTTATACTGAAGTTCCAAAGATGCACCATCAAGTTTATATTCAACCAAATATTGATTATACGAATGTTTTTGAGCCCAAGTTAAAAATTGTTCTGGATTTGCCGCTTTTTCTTGACTTCCCATTGGCATTACATGATGAACTTTTTCAAAATTACCAGAATCAGTTCCAACTTTTTGTAAAATTGGATTTTTAGGGTCGAGAGATTTTAATTCATCCCAAAGTTTATCAAATTCGCTGTCTTCAATTTCACCTTCACCATTGTAGTACGAAGTTTGATAACGAGTAATTAATTTTTCTAATTCTTCTATTCTGTTCATTTTTTTTCAAAAAATAATTCTGTAATTTGTCTTTCGGCAGCCATGCCTTTTCTTTCAAATTTTGTTTGCATTCGCCAAGGTTGAGGTTCTGCAAATCCATCATATTTATTTTTTAAACCTTCTGTCAAAGTTAATTCTTCTAGTGCAAATTCTGCATAATCTAAAATATCTGTTACAAAATATAAATATCCACCAAGAGCAAGTTTTTGTGCCATTAAATTTGTTCGTGGTCGCTGAACCATTCTTCGTTTATGATGACGTTTTTTTGGCCATGGGTCAGGAAAGAAAATATGAAAGCCGTTTACGCTATTATCAGAAATCATATATTCTAAAACTTCCAAAGCATCATGTTCTATAATATAAATATTTTTTAAATCATTTCTTTTTATTTCATTAAGAAGTTTTCCAACTCCCGGTTTATGAACTTCAATCCCTAAATAATTTATATCAGGATTTGCTTTTGCTAGTTGCCAGGTTGCATCTCCCATTCCAAAACCAATTTCCACAACAATAGGATTTGTATTTCCAAAAATATCTACAAGATTTAATTTTTTATTTTCAAAAGGAATACAATAAGATGGAGAAAGTTCTTTATACGCTTTTTCTTGACTAGCAGTCATTCTCCCAATTCTTAAAACATAAGTTTTTATTTCTCTGTAAAAACTAGGCTTTTCATCATCATTAGGCAAAGGTTCGGTTTCTTGATTTTCGTTCATTTAATTTTCCTTTTTTATTATTTCTTCAATTTCTTCTATTGGTAAGATGCAAATTACAGAATTATCTTGCGAACACCATATTTTTCTAATAAATTTTGCATCTTTATATATTTTTAATAAATCTTCATTTGATTTTAACTCATTTACATAATCACCAAAATAAATAAGAGTTGAATTTTCATTATAAATTGAAATTTTTTCTAAATATTTTTCAGATTTTATAATTTTTAATGCTTCTTCAAGATTGCTATCATAAAATTTTGAATTATATTCCAATTTTATAACACAAGATGATTCATCTTCATCAGCTTCTGTATAAAGAATTTTTATATCACTATTTGGAAATTTTTCACCTTCTGGCATAACAAAATTTGTGTATCCAGCATAATATTTTGAACTAGTTTGAAATTGCAAAATTTCATCTATTTCCCATTCATAATCATTTTCTAAAAAAAGTATAGAAAATTTTTCAACACGTCTTACATTTTCAGAAGGAGAAACAAAAACACATAATCTTGAATTTGGACGATTTTCTGGATTTTCAAATTCAAAAACTACAGTTACATTTGCATTATCTATTTTTGTGAGAGAATTTGAACATCCAAAAAAAATCACAATTAAAAGAAAAGAAAAAAAATAAAATATTTTTTTTATATAAAAATCCATAGTTTAAAATTTGAAATTTAAATTGATAACTGTAAGATCACTTGCAGAATATTGATTTACAATAGATTCAAACTTTACGTTAACTTTTTTACATGCATCATCAAGATAAGAAAGATAATACAAACCTAAATCCGTTCCTTCTTGCCCTTCTGGCAATTCTCTGTAAAAATCAATTAAAGATTTTTTATTATTATTTGCAGCTTTTGCTGTTTCAATATTTTCTTTTACTTCTTGAAATTCATCATCTTTATTGTAAAGTGTGATAGAAAGAGAACCTTGCTTTCCAATTGCTTTTGCTCCTCCACCAAGTTTCCAAGAAAGAAAAACTAATTCATGTTTTCTTTGAAGTTCACGAACAATTTTAGAACGAATTTCTGTATCAAAAATCAAAGCATCAATATCATCAACTCCATGATACATATTTTTTGCTTCTTTTCTGATATTTGTATTTTCATTATTCAATGCTAGTTCCATCACCATTACTGAAATATATTCTGCAACTTTAGATTTTTCCATGTAAGAATTTAATAAATTTCTAATTGCAATAAACATTTCGTTTGCATTTTCATTTTTAGCAAACATAGTGATTATGTACCAATTCATAAGTCCCAATCTGTTCAAAAATTTTTCTGTCATTAAAAGATAAATATTTTTTTCTTCGGCAGAATAATCTTTATTTGCCATTATAGCTTTCCAAATTGGGTCTAAAATTAATTTTCTAGTTGATTGAATAACATTTTCTTTATTTTGAAGAATACTTCTAAGTTGTCTATCACTCATCTGAGTTCTTTCATCAATTAAATGAGAAGGATTTGCTCTATTATGCTTTCTGATACATTCACACTGAATTAATGCTTCATAAACATCATGGTCAAATTGTTTATATAAAATAGAAAAAACTATAACTTTTGACAAATCCATAACTTCTTGGCGAGAAGAAACAAATTCTGACATAGAAATTTCAATTTTAGAAATATAATCAACCAAAATCATACTTTGTATAGATTGTGGAGAAAATTTGTTTATTGAAATTCCATATTCTTCAACATTATCTGCCAAGCGGAAACGCAAAAGTTTTTTATTATGACTAATGAAATTAGATGCACCTTCTTCTGTAAGAACAACTTTTAGTGGCAATTCTATTATAAATTTTTTATCACCTGCACCCATATATCCTTCTTTTTATCTTTTTATTATATACGATAGGTCTTGCAATGTAAACCTTAAAATAATAAACTCAAAAATATGAAAAAAGCATTTTTTTTCCTGACATTTTTATCATTATTTTTATTATCGGAAACTTTGCTTTTTGCAAACACTTCGGGCTACGAAATTTCAAACCAAGTTTATAATAAATTTTATGAGAAAAAATTAAAAATTTCTACTCAAAATATTGTCGTTTCTGGAGAAAATCAATTTCCATTTAATATTATTGTTCAATTTAATTCAAAAAATTCTAATAATGTTTTTTTTACTAAAAAACTTCTTTTTGTTGTAGACCAAGAACAATCTTTAAAAAATCCTGAACTTATAAAAAATCTTATAGAAATTTTAAAAAAATCTTCATACGATTTTGATTTAGAACTTTTATTTTCTTATGGTGATAATCAAAAAGTTTTAAAACAAGGAATGATTTGTGGTTCACAAGAATTTTTAAATAATTCAAACATCAACGAAAATACAACTGTTATAATTTTAGATTTTTCAAATTCTGAAAATTCAATCATTACAAGTTCTAATGGAATTTCATCTCCTTCTTTTCTTGTAAAAAATGGTTATAATATTTTTTTAGATAATAAAATTGAATCAAAACTTCCAACATATTATATAAGCCAACAAAATAAATTTCATTTCTTTGTAGATAATCAACTCAATTTTTTCTTTCAACAAGGAATTCCTGCAATAAAATATTCTTTTTCAGAAAATGAAGAACCCAATAAAATCATTCTTTTTTGCTCAGATTTTATTGAAAATTATTCTAAAAATATAAATTATTCTTGGGACCAACATTTTATCATCATAAAACTTATAAATAAATATTATAGACTTACAGAACAAAATATTGTTCGCCTAATAATTTTTCTATTTTTTGCGTGTGTACTTTTTATCACGTTGTTAAGTTTTATAAATTCAAATAAACGAAATAAAACTTGGAAAAGAATAAAAAAAATTTGGTTTTCTGCTCCACTCACCTTTTTTATTATTTTAGCTTCATTTTTTCTTGGAAAAGGAATTTATTTTATTTTTAGAAAAAATTTTAGTTTACAAGAAAGTATCACTTTTTTATTATCATTACAATTGATTTTAAGTTTTTTATTTTCTTCAACTTATTATGTTTTTCAACTAAAAAAAGGACAAGAAACAATCAATGCAAAATCAATAGACTTTGTTTTAATTTTTAGTACAGGTTTTAATCTTTTTATTTTTTCATTTATAGATATTTCTTTATTTCCATTGATGTTACTAATTTTTATTTTAGCAATTTTGATGCTTATCATAAAAAAAAGGCAATTTCATATAATTATATTTTTCTTGATGTGTATTCCTTTTATTCCTTATATTCACACAATTATTTCAAATGCTGATTTATTTTTATTAAAAAATTTTTTCACAAATGAAAATATAATTTTTATTCCAGAAAGTCTTATTCTAACTCCAATAATTTTAACTTATTTTAGAATTTTTGCTTCTTTCAAGACAAAACTTTTCAATTACAAAAGAATTATAATCACAATTGCAAATTCATTTTTCTTTTTAACAATTTGCATAATCTTTTCTGGAATTTCTGTTTCTAAATTTTTGGAAAAGAAAAAAATAACAAAACTTCCAACTATCAACGAAATAAATGCAGATTTGATAGAAATATCTTATGATGATAAACAAATTTTTTCTGATACAATCAGAACTTTAAAAATAAAAATTCCCGATAACACTTTTCAATGTTCTGTAATTTTATCAACAGAAAAAACTTCACCAATTTTGTATTCTGATTATGATTTTGAAGTTTTAAGTCCAACAAAAGCGTCATTTTTAATTCCTTACAAACCTGGAAAAGAATTTAGTTTTGTTTATGGAATAGAAAATCTTAAAAGTGAAATTTTTGTAAATATAATAACTGGTGATGAAAATTTAAATATTTATTCATCTTATTCAAAAAAAATTAAAACAGGCTCTTAAATGCAAAATAAATTTCAAAAATGGTATGCACATATTGATTTAGATGCTTTTTTTGCCTCAGTTGAACAATTAGATCATCCCGAATATCGAGGAAAACCTTTAATTGTTGGTGGAAAACCTGAAGATAGACGTGGAGTTGTTTCTACAGCATCTTATGAAGCTAGAAAATTTGGAATTCATTCAGCAATGCCTATTTTTCAAGCATATAAACTTTGCCCTCAAGGAATTTTTGTTCACGGAAACATGAAAAGATATTCAGAACTTTCCTACAAAATTATGACGATTTTTAAAGATTATTCTCCAGAAGTTGATCAAATGTCTATTGATGAAGCATTTTTAGATTTAACAGGAACAGAAAAACTTTTTGGTTCTCCAGAACAAACTTGTAAAAACATAAAAGAACGTGTAAAAAAAGAAACTGGTCTTACAGTGAGTATTGGTTTAGCTGCTACAAAATATATTGCAAAAATTGCTTCTGGATACAAAAAACCAGATGGATTTTTTATGGTTTCTCCAGGAAAAGAATCTGATTTTATGTTAAATCTTCCACTTGAAAAAGTTTGGGGGATTGGAAAAAAGACACTCGAATTATTACATAAAAACGCAATTTTTTCAACTTTAGCAATTTATGAAAAAGATTTAGATTTGTTAACATTTTTATTTGGAAAAAATATGGCGAATTTTCTTTATGATGCAGTTCGCGGTGGTTCAAATGAAAATTTTAGAAAAGAAACAAAAAGTCATTCTATAAGTGCAGAAAGAACTTTTCCTTACGATTTACAAGATTTATATTCTTTAGAAACAGAAATTTTAGAACTTGCTCAAGGTGTTTTTTTTAGACTTCTAAAAGAAAATGGATATTCAAAAACAGCTTTTATAAAAGTAAGATATGATGATTTTTCAACGATTACAATTCAAAAAACTTTAGAACATAATATTTTAACAATTGATTCTTTTTATGAAATTTTAACATCTCTTTTTGAAAAAAAATATGATAAAAATAGAGGAATTCGACTTTTGGGAGTTGGATTTGAAAATATTGAAAAAGAACAAAAACCTTATCAACAATCATTATTTGAAGATTCTGACAAAAAAAAGCAAAAAGTAGAACAAGCGATTTTAAAATTACAAAAAAAACATCCCGAAATAAAAGTACAAAAAGCAAGAACTCTAAAAACAAATTATTCTAAAGGAGAAAAATAACCACTTTCATCTCGCCCACTTCTATTTAAAAGATAAACTTCTGCTTCTATTGGAAGATAATTTTGTCCAAAATTCGTTAATAAAGTTGATGTATACGAAAATTGATAAACGCCTTGAGGAATTGCTAAAATGTCATTTACAATATTTGATAATCCTTGAGGTCTATAAACATAATAAAGTTCACCAAAAGTATTATTTAAAAGATAATCCATCTGTTCTGATATTGCATTTTCTTTTAACTGAATTATTGAAAATCCGATTGAATTATTATTCATAAAAGCTGAAAGTTCTGAAAGATTATAATTTGAAAATTCTATTGATTTTTCATCACACTCAGAAAGCAAGATAATTGCACGTTTTTTATTTCCAGAAATCAAATCATTTGAAGCAAGTCTTAACGCCAAATCAAGATTAATTTTGTTTGAAAAAGGTGTTTTTAAAGCTTCAACGCTAAAATCTCGCAATAAAGAAGGTTTTCCAACATATTCAGTTACAGGAATTTCTCCTGCACTTAAAACTCTAACTGTAAAAGAGTCGTCCATTGTAGAAATTATTTCTTTTATTGCAGATTCAATTTGAGAAAGATATTTTTTTGAAGAATTTGCTCTATCAATTATAAAAGTAACATCTGCTTCTGTATTATTTGATGCCGCACCTATCATTTTTAAATCACTTACCGGGCGTTTATTTTCTGTAAAATAAAAATTTGTATCTTGTAATCCAACTACAGGTTGGCGATGTCTATTTTCAACTTTTAATTCAACTGTAACTTTAGGAAATTTAGATGCGTCCACATTTTCAATTTGCACAAAAAATCCACCAACAAGTTCTTGAACTTTTGTCATGATATAAACTTCATTTGCTAAAAAATCGGAAACAATCACATTGTCATTTACATCAACATTTGCAGAAGTTAATCTTGAAGGTGCATTTCCAGTTCTAGCATATTCAAACAATGCTCCAGTTTCACAATCAACTGATAAAATTTTATTTTGCTCACAAATTAATAAAGAATTATTCCAAATACTTATACTTTCTGGCTTTTTAAAAGTTTTTGGTTCTACTAAATCTCGAATATAATTTCCTGAAGTGTCAAATTCATAAATTGCACCAGTTTGGTCATCTGCAACAAAAACTCGATTATTAAAAATACAAATTCCAGTAGGTCCTTTTAATCCATTAAAATCTGATTTTTTTGTACCAAAAAAGAAAAGTGCATTTCCATCTTTATCAAAAACATCAACTCTGCGATTTCCATAATCTGTTACATAAATACGTTCCAAATCATCTTCTGCTAAATATAATGGTCCTATCATTTGTCCCAAATTACGACCTTTTTCACCAATATATTTTAAGAATTTTCCTTTTGAATCTAATAAAGAAAGTCTATCACCTGCATTTTCGGAAACAAGAAGTTTTCCATCAGAAAGTCTTATTATATCTGTTGGACGGTCAAAACCATTTAAAGGCCCCGTAATTCTATTTAAAACAAATCCATTTTGATTAAAAAGTAAAATTTCGTTTGAATTATACGCTACGACCCATAAGGTTCCATCATAATTTGGGAGAACAGAAACTGGTCCACTAAAGATAAAATTATCATTAAAATTTCCATCAAACGAACCTGATTCTGTAAGACGCAATAATTTATCTGTAGAATCTCCTGTTACACGACGCTCTTTTACAATTTCAATTTTATTTTGCAAAAGAAGTCCACCATATCCGTTATTAACAGCAGTTTGCCAATAATTTAAAGCAGAACCTTCTATTCCAGATTTGTAATAAGCCTTTCCAAGCCATTCTAAAATAAGATTATCATTTGGTAAAAACGAAAGTGCTTTTTCAAATTGCATTATTGCTTCGTTGTAAGCACCTTTATAATACGCTTGAACTCCTCTTCTAAATTCTTGGGATGCAAATCCTTGATTACTTGTTCTAATTCCATTTTCAGGAACTTTTAAACCAGCGTCGGAAGTTGTACTTTGTGCAAAAATAAAAAAACTTACTAAAAAAAATAAAAAAATAAGAAGTACTTTTTTTTGCATTATCTTCCACCTTCTTTTTTTACAACACGAATATGAGCCGCTATTTCTTTGTTATCTCTATCAAGTTTTTCTGCTTCTTCTAAATAATGTAAAGAATCTTCAAAAAGACCTAATTTATAATAAACCCAACCTAATGAATCATAACAAGCCGCTGAATTTGGAGAATTTTTTACCGCTTTTTTACATAATGATAAAGCTTTTGTTAATTCTTTATCTGAACAAGCAAGAACATATCCTAAACCATTTAATGAAGTTAGATTTTCAGGGTCTTTTTCCAAAGATTTTTCGTAATATTCTATACATTTTTGAGTATCTTTTTGTTCCCAAGCAACAAATGCAATTGCCGCATACACAGACGCTGTCATAAAACCTGTTTCTAAAAGTTTATTTAATTCAAAATCGGCAAGTCTTTTTCGCCCCGAAATTGCATAAATTATAGCAAGAAGAAATCTACATTGTAAAACTTTTTCTAATTGAGTTCCCGAAGTTACAACTTGTTCTAAAAACAAAAGTGAATCATCATATTTTCCAAGTTTTGCATAACAAAGTCCCAAATAATATGCAACTTCTATTTTATCAATAGATGAATCTTGTGGCAAAGCTAAAAAAAATGCCAATGCTTGAGAATAATTTCCGTTTTTATAAAGATTTATACCATCAAATAATAGATTATCTTGCAATTTTCCCACCCAAACAAAATAATAATTTATTTTACAATTTAAATTTTACATCGTCCACAATTTTATTACAAATAGGCTCACAATACACTCTTGAAATTGCAATATATTGTTTGTGTACTAATTCATCATCAGAATTTTCATCTTTTTCTGTAAAACCATTACTAGATTCATAAGTTGTAAAAAGATTATTTTCTTCATTTATAACTTTTATTTTTTCATTATAATGTCTTACGCATAAATTTTCTGTAATTTTTACACCTTTATAAGAATCAAACGAACCAGCATTTACATTAACAAAAGTTCTATGTGATTTTACTTCACAAAGAGAAATTAAAGTTTCAAGATTATTACAAACAAAATCTGTAAGTGCATTAAATTTAAAACCTTCTTTATTTGCTTTTTCCCAATCGATAGGATGCAAACTCAATGCAATTCCTGGAATGCCTGCTAAAACCGCTTGTCTAGCACCTGCACAAGTTCCCGAATAAATAATATCAGAACCTAGATTTTGACCATAATTTATTCCAGAAAGAATAGCATCTATTTTTGTACCAATTAAATCACTAAAAATGCCGAGAGAAACACAATCTGCAGGAAAACCTTCATATTTCCAAATTTTCTCATCAATTTTTTCAAGTTTTAATTTTTCAAAAATAGAAATGCAATTAGAAACCGCACTTCTATTTCTATCTGGTGCAATTATATAAACATTATGTTTTTCTGATAATTTTTTAAAAAGAATTTCTATTCCTTTTGAATTATAGCCATCATCATTTGTAAGTAATAAATTCATAAAACCTCGCTAATCTCTCACTAAAGTTGCTCCATCCGCAGGTTCAACAACATAAGATGCTGTATGAAAACCAAAAATCTTTTCAAATTCTAAAAGTTTTGATTTAAATTTTTCGACATCATTTTCTCGCATTACTGCAAACAAACATCGACCAAAACCTTTTCCTGTAATTCTACCACAAGTTACAGGATTTGTTATCAATTCAAGATTTGGTTCTAATTCATTAACTCGCTTTAAAATCCAATCTATTTCTGGACAAGAAATATTAAACATATCTCGCATTGTTTCATGACTATGATTTACCGCTCTTGCAAATTTGAAAAAATCTCCTGAATCTAAAGCCGATTTTGCTTCCAATAAATCATTATGTTCACGAAGAATAGATTTTAATTTTCGTTGAACATCTTCAGAAAGCGTAGAAAGCCCTTCATTAATATCAGTTACATTAGAAATATAATGCCACCCACCATAAATATTAGTTTTTTGTTCTCTTAAATCACCAAGTAAAAGTGCATTTTGTGGGTCAAAAATAGAAGATTCGTCCCAAATAGAAACACGAGGAACTTTTGTATCAACTAAAAAAACTTTTTTTCCAGGAAAATTAAAAGGAGCATAATCCCAAGTTGATTTAAAATAATCTGTAATTATAAGATTTCCTTTTTTAGAAAATAATGCCGCATAATTGTCTGAAAGATAATTTTCTCCTTTTAAAAACTTTTTATTTCCAATTTCAAGAACTTTTAAAAGTTGGAAATCTGAACAATTCAAATTAAAAAGAGATTTTAACGCAATTAATGTAGCAACTTTTATGGCAGTTGTAATTCCAAATCCAGCTGATGGTAAAATATCACTATAAATTGTTAAATCAAAACCAGTTAAATCAAATCCTAAAGCAAGTAAACCGTAAACGACTGATTTAGAAGCATTTGCCCATCTATCTTCTTTTTTTAATTTTACAGAACTAATTGATGATTTTTTTCGTTCATCCAATTGATGAAAATAAAATCTGATATTTATATCATCTCTTTTTGAAACTGCAACATAAACTGGCAAATTAATCGCCATAGATAAAGTTTTATCCTTAAAAAACCAAGAATGTTCTCCAATAAGATGAAATCGTCCCGGTGCTTTTACAACGATTTCAGGTTTTGACTCATACTCTTGAATATGAGCATCGTTTACTAATTTCAATAATCTATCCCCTCAACGTTTTTTTGATTGAATTTTTAATTAATCATCTCTATTATATAAGTATAACAACATAAATGTGTTAAAATTACAAAATTACTTTAAATAATAATATAATGATTTTGATTTTACAAGTTTTTTATTCTATTTTTTCAGCACTGCTATTGGGATTGGCTCTTCCTACAGAAACTTCTTTATTGGGAAATCCATATCTTACTCTTATTGCATTAGTTCCATTTTATTTTGCTTTTAAGAAAGTTCAAAATTATAAGCAAGCATTTTTTATTGGATTTTTACAAACTTCAATTACTCATTTAATTTCTAGTTTTTGGCTCGCAAATTTTAAGGATTTTGCAGCATTAACTTTGGGTGCCTCAGCTTTTGGAACCGGATTGATTGGTGGATTTGTTTTTATGTTACTTTATTTACCAAATTCATCATCTTTTTCAAAAAATTCTCTAAACGAATTTTCATTAAAATATGATTTTTTAAATTCAAAAGTTTTTAGAATTTTTTATTTTGCTTGCATTTATACACTTTATGAATGGTGCAAATCAGTTGGATTTTTAGGCTATCCTTGGGCAGTTTTATCTGCAACAATTTACAAATGGCCTTTATTAATGCAACTTGCTTCTGTTACTGGAACTTATGGAATTACTTGGATTTTAGCTTTTTTTAATGCTTTTTTAGCAGAAGTTTTGATTGTTTTTTCTGATTGTGATGCTATTCAAAATAAAAATAACATTTGGGACTTAAAATGTTCCTTTAAATTAATTTTAGTTATTTTTTCAATCACGATGATTCATGGAATAAATCAATATTATAAAAAAAGAATTCCAGAAAAATATTTAACTACAATTTTAGTTCAACCAAATTTAGATTCTTGGAAAAACCAAAGTGATAATGATGTAATTTTAAAATCTCAAAAGATTACAAAAGAAGAATATGATAAACTTTTAAAAGAAAATATCAAACCAGAATTAATTGTTTGGCCAGAAGGACTTTTAAATTATCATTTTCCAGATTCAGAACATCACTATACAAAATCACCATCAGAAAAACCGCTTTCTAAATTTATAAATGAATTACAAGTTCCATTGCTTTCTGGGGGAGCGTATACTTGGGACAAAAAAAATAAAATATATTTTAATTCAGCATTAATGTTCGATTCTAATGGAAAATTCCGCGGATTTTATGGAAAAAATCATTTAGTTCCGCTTGCAGAAGCAATTCCTGGAATGAAATATCCAAAAATCAAAAAATTTATGGAAAAAGTAATTGGAATTTCGTCTGGTTGGAGTCCAGGAAATCAATACACACTTTTTGAAATTCCTTGCTCAAAAAATCCTGATTTTATTGAAGAGTCAAAAATAATTGATATTACAAAGCCTTTTGTTGAAGAAAAAGATGAAAAATCAACTGTAAAAATTTCAGGTCCAATTTGTTTTGATGATGCATTTCCAGATATAATGCGACCTTTATTTTTAAATGGTTCTGAAATTTTTGTAAATTTAACAAATGATTCTTGGTCTTTAAAAAAAGCTTCAGAATATCAACATTTTATTGTTGCTTCTTACAGAACTATTGAATACAGAATTCCTTTGATTCGTTCTACAAATGGAGGATGCACTTGCGTTATAGATGTAAATGGAAAAACGCTAGAAATGTTACCTTTATTTGAAGAAGCTGCTTGTTCGTATAAAGTTCCAATTTATCAAAGAACAATGACAACTTATGCAAGATTTGGAAACTGGCTACCTTATTCAATTTTGATTTTAACATTTTTCTATATTGCTTATAATATTTTGAATCTAAAAAAAATTGATTATATTCCAAGTGAAAGAGAAATAAAAAAAACAAAAAGAAAAATTAAAAAATAGTCAATAGAATTTTAGACGAAGCATAAAAAAATATTTTGTCAAGAAAAAAAGTTTTTAATAAAATCAATTTTTTTTCACTTTTCATCTTGTTACTCTATATTTAGTGGTGTAATATAAAAGCAATCTAAAAAATAACACTAGAAAAAAAAGGTAAAAAATGCGTTGTCCATATTGTGGTAATTTAGATGATAAAGTTTTGGAATCTCGAACAATGATAAATGGAGAAAGTATTCGTCGTAGAAGAGAATGTCTTTCTTGTGGATACAGATTTACTAGTTATGAAAGAATTGATGAAAAACCTTTTATGGTTATAAAAAAAGATGGCAGACGTCAACCTTTTGATAGACAAAAATTAGAAAAAGGAATTGAACGTGCTTTGGAAAAACGTCCAATTTCTACAGGAATGGTAGAACAAATCTGTAATGACATTGAAGATTTAGCTATCAAAAAAGGAAAAGAAACAAGAGAAATTTCAACATCGGAATTAGGTGCACTTGTTTTAGAAGAACTTTCAAAAATCGATAAAGTTGCTTATATCCGTTTTGCCTCAGTTTATAGACATTTTGAAAATTTAGATGAATTTATCACAGAAGTAAAAAATATTGAAAAAAAATATAAAGAGTGTTAGATAAAAACAAAAAGATTATGAATCTTTTATCTACAAAAGTTTGCATTGCAATTTTTTAGGGGGAAAAATGAACAATCAATCAATCTTTCCTGAATGGAGAAGTTTTTTAGGAACAAGTTCAGAACCAGAAACAAAAGATGTTTTAAAATCAGTTGTAAAACGCTCTGGAGAAATTGCTCCTTATAACCGAGTAAAAATTGAAATTGCCATTGGAAAAGCAATTGAAGCTGTAAAACAACAAAAAGATCCAGACAGAGCAACAGAATTAACAGATTTTGTTGAAGAAAAACTTAGATTAAATATGGCTGGAAGTAGAGCTCATTCAATCCCCGCAATAGAAGAAATTCAAGATGTTGTAGAAAGTGTTCTTATTGAACAAAAAGAAGTTGATGTTGCAAAAGCATATATTCTTTACAGAGCAAGACACGAAGCTACTAGAGATGCAAAAAATTTGATGATTGATATTAACAAAACAATGGATGGATATTTGGCTCAAAGTGATTGGCGTGTTAATGAAAATGCAAATGTAAATTTTTCTCTAGGTGGATTAATATTACATAATTCGGGAGCAATTACCGCAAACTACTGGTTAAATAATATTTATTCAAAAGAAATTGCAGAAGCACACAAAACTTGTGCTTTTCATATTCATGATTTATCAATGTTTTCTGGATATTGTGCAGGTTGGTCGCTTAGACAACTTATTCAAGAAGGACTTGGTGGCGTTCCAGACAAAATTACTTCAAAGCCAGCAACTCATCTTTCAACATTAGTAAATCAAATTGTAAATTTTTTAGGAATTCTTCAAAATGAATGGGCAGGTGCTCAAGCGTTTTCGTCTTTTGACACATATTTAGCACCTTTTGTACGCACAGACAATCTTACAGAAAAACAAGTTCGCCAATGTTTACAAAGTTATATTTATGGTGTAAATACTCCAAGCAGATGGGGTTCTCAAGCACCATTTACAAATATTACGCTAGATTTAGTTTGCCCAGATGATTTAAAAAATAAAAAAGCGATTGTCGGTGGAAAAGAACAAGATTTTACTTATGGTGATTGCCAAAAAGAAATGGACATCATAAATAAAGTTTTTATAGATTTAATGACAGAAGGTGATGCAGAAGGAAGAGGATTTGCATACCCTATTCCAACTTACAATATTACAAAAGATTTTGATTGGAATTCTGAAATTGCACAAAAACTTTTCACCATGACAGCACAATACGGAACTCCGAATTTCCAAAATTTTGTAAATTCAGATTTAAATCCTTCTGACGTGCGTTCTATGTGTTGTCGGCTTCAACTTGATAAAAGAGAATTGCGTCGTCGTGGTGGAGGTCTTTTTGGTGCTGATGAATTTACAGGTTCTATTGGAGTTGTAACAATCAATCTGCCACAAATTGGGTATCTTGCAAGAAATGAAGAACAATTTTTTAAACGTCTTGACTATCTTATGGAATTAGCAAAAGAAAGTCTTTGTATAAAAAGAAAAGTTATCCAAAAACTTTATGATGGTGGACTTTTTCCTTACACAAAAAGATATTTAAAAACTCTCGTAAATCATTTTAATACAATTGGATTATGTGGAATGAATGAATGTTGTTTAAATTTCTTAGGAGAAAACATCACAACTCCAAAAGGAAAAGCTTTTGCAGAAAAAGTTTTACAACATATGAGAGAAAAAATACAAGATTTTCAAGAACAAACAGGCGATTTATTCAATTTGGAAGCAACTCCAGCAGAATCTACTTCTTATAGACTTGCATTGCATGATAAAAAACAATTTCCAAATATCATCACAAGTGGAACAGAAAATCCTTTCTACACAAATTCATCACAACTTCCAGTTGATTATACATCAGACGTTTTTGAAGCATTAGATTTACAAGAATCATTGCAAACAAAATACACTGGCGGTACAATGTTCCACGTTTATATGGGAGAATCTATAAAAGATTGGAAAGCCTGTGCAGATTTAGTAAAATCTATTGCAAGTAATTACAGAATTCCATTTTTTACAATTTCTCCAACATATTCAATTTGTAAAATTCATGGTTATTTGGCTGGAGAACAATTTGAATGTCCAAAATGCAAAGCAGAAAAAGAAAAAGCTTTAAAAGAAAAATTAAATGCTCTTGAAATAGAACGAAATAAAATTTTAAATATAAAAAATCAAAAACTTTAGGAGAACTACGATGGAAAGAACATTAGAAGAAATTGAACAGGAAATTGCAAAAACAAAAGAAGAATTACAAAATGTTCATGGTACAGAAACAGAAGTTTACGCTCGCATTGTAGGATATTACCGAACTGTAAAAAATTGGAACAAAGGAAAACGTGATGAATTTAATTTGAGAAAAAATTTTATTTTGGATGATAATAAAAAATTAGAAAAATCAAATCCTATCATTCAAGAAGAAGAATTTTTACCACAAGAAGAAAATTTTTCTACAGAAAAATCCATCTCTTTTGAAATTTATACAAAAAAAACTTGTCCAAATTGTCCTCCTGTAAAAAATTATGTTTCAAACCTTAATATGAAAGGACTTTTTATTGATGTAGACACAGATGAAGGTCTTTCTACAGCGGCAAAAAAAGGCGTTTTTGCAACTCCAACAGTAATTTTTTATAATGAAGATGGAATTGAAACTTCAAGATGTCATACTGTAGAAGAATTAGAAAAAATCTGTAGTAAAATTCCTGTAAATGCATAAAACATTATCTTTAGAAGAACCGGCTGGAATTCTTGTAAAAACTACTTGTGTAGATTTTCCTGGTTGTACAGCTAGTTCTTTTTTTCTAAAAGGATGCAATCTACATTGTCCTTATTGCTACAATAAAGAACTAATTACAACTTCTCCAAATGAAAATTTTAATACAATTCAAGAATTATTTAATCATCTTGAAAAAAGAAAAGGTATAATTTCTGGAGTTGTAATAAGTGGCGGAGAACCTTTAATAAATCACTATACACCAATCATAATAAAAAAAGCAAAAGATTTAGGTTATAAAATAAAACTTGATACAAACGGAATTTATTTTGATAAATTAAAAGAAATTCTTGAAGATAAAACTTTAAAACCTGATTTTATTGCAGTTGATATAAAAACAACTCCTTCAAAATATGCACATTTACTTTGTAGAAAAAATTCAATTTTTTTTGGAAATGAACATTATTTTGAAGAAAATCTAAAACAAACTTGTAAAATATTGGAAACTTTTCCTTCAACTCAAAGAGAATTTAGAACAGTTTTAGTTCCTACTTTAATAAAAAAAGAAGATATAAAAAACATCGCTAGTTTTATCCCAAAAGATTCGAGTTGGCAGTTTGCACAATTTAAAAATCAAAACTGTTTAAATCCTTCCTACAATAAAATTACTCCATACACAGATTCAGAAATACAAGAATTGATTTCTTTCGCAAAAACATTTATCCCAAACTCAAATCTTAGATAATATTCATTTTTACATTATTTTTGAAAATTCTTTTACAATTTTAGGAATTAATTTTTCAACAGTTCCATCACAACTCATTCCAGAAGCATTTTTATGTCCTCCACCACCAAATTTTGCGGCGATTGAAGAAACATCTATTTTATCTTGAGAACGAAATCCTCCCGTACAAGTTGTAATAGTATCTTGGCGGAGAAAAACCACCGCTTGTACATTTTCTGCAGATAAAAGTAAAGAATATAACGCATCAGAATCTCTACCTTCTGCTCCATACATTTTTGTATCTTCTAACGTTTCATAAGTAATAACCAATCTTCCATCTAAAAATCGTTCCGCTTTATCTAATAAAACGCCTAAAAGTTTTCTAGTTGAATAAGGTTTTCCTGAATTTATATGATTATAAATTTTTCTAGGGTCAACTCCATAATCGACAAGTCTTCCCGCCGCAGCAAAAACTGGTGCAGAATTTGTTCCACAAAAACGAAAGAAACCTGTATCTGTAGAAAGTCCAAAAAATATAATTTCTGCAAGTTTGGATGGCAACGCTCCAATTAATTTTTCATAATAAAGTTGTATTAAAAAAGAACAAGCGGGCGATTCAGGATTAATGTAACCTTTTGCATTTTCAATAAGTTCTCCAGTTTTATGATGATCGATAATATATGTATCTAAACCTTTTAAATCTCCATCAATATCACCTAATCTTTTTAATTCAGAACAATCAACAATAATTAAACCAGTTTTTTTTCTATCAGTTTCGTCCATAAACTGCATTTTATTTGTAAAAAATTTTTCATATTGTTTGATTTCGTTTCTTTTAAAAGGGCCTGCAGATAATAATTCAAAATCTTTATGAAAATATTCTAAAATTGCTTTTATTCCTAAACAAGAAGATATTGCATCTCCATCAGGTTCTTTATGACCTGCAACAAAAAAGAATTCGTGTTCATTTAAAAATTGTTTAAATTCAGTAATTTCTTTGTCAGTGATTTCTAACATTTTTTATTCCTTTTATAATTATTTTCTAATTCGTAAAAAAAAAGACTGTCCTTTTTATAGAACAGTCCCCTTTTTATAAAGTTTTAATAAATTCTAAAGTTCAATTTCTTCTAAAACTTCTTTATCAACATCATTCAATTCATTTGGATTTTTTACAACTCCCCAAATTGAATTTTGTTTATTTAAAGGTAAATTTAATACAACTCTTTTAAATTCACCATCTTCTTTTATAACCGTCATATACGAATCTATTGCTCTACGAACTTTTCTCATTTTTAATTTTCGAGGAGATTCTTCACTTCCTTTTATCCAATTTTTTGGAATAACTACAGAACCAACTCCAACTTTATTTTTTTGATAAATAACAAGATATCCATTTTTAGCTTCTAAAACTTTTAAAATCGGTATATTAACATACGACATAGAAGACCATTTTGAATCATTTTTTTCTGCAGAAAA
Source organism: uncultured Treponema sp. (assembly GCA_964410365.1). Taxonomy (GTDB): domain Bacteria; phylum Spirochaetota; class Spirochaetia; order Treponematales; family Treponemataceae; genus Treponema_D. Next base: position 18,297 of record CAYPGB010000018.1, on the reverse strand, counting down.
AACACAACAAGTTAAAATCAAAGCAAAAAATATAAGTGCAAATCTTTTTTTCATAAAAAACTCCAAGATAACTATTTATCCCACTTCCCTTTTTTACAATTATAATCTGAAAATATTTATTAAACAACTATTTTAGAAGCAGAAAATTTCATAAAATATGTAACAAAATCTAATTTTCAGTTATTATTATATAAAATGCAACATATTCTATTTTAGATATGAAAAAATTCAGACGAAAAAATTCGTCTTTGGAGAACAAAATGTCAAAAAAAATCATTATCAAAACTTTTATTTCAATTTTTATCTGTACTTCAATTTTTGCTCAAACTGAACAAGTTGATGTTTATACAGATTTACAAGATGAAACTTCAGAAAATATAGAAACCGCAGATATATATGAAGATGAAACATTAGAAACAAATTCTAAAAAAAATAAAAAGAATTCATTTGCAGATATGTTTAAATTCGGAAACAAAGATAAATATATCACACTTGATGAAAGTTCTTGTTTTTCAAAAAATGCTTTAGGTTCTTTAAAACAATATGCAAGTGATATAACGCTTGACCCAGAACTTTCTGAAGCTGGATTTGGAACAAAATATTTAGCTGGATATTATTTTATTTTTATGAATGCAGAAAACAGAGTTGCTTTAAAAAATGCAATGGAACAATATTTTTCAGATTTTGAAAATAAAAAATTAAAAAGAAAAGGAAAACATCTTGAAAAAGCATACGGAAAATTAAAAATCCGATTAAGATGGGGAACTATAAAATCTTCAACACCAAGTAATGGAGAAGGTTTTGCAACTTTAGGATATGAATTTGTAAACAATTCTCCATATTTTAAAATTTCAATTCCAGAAATAGAAAATGAATATTATAAAATAACGACAGCTGTAAATAGAGGCTCTCCTCGAATTTCGATATATTTTACAAAATCACAAATTTCTTCACTTGTAGAAATGATTTCAAATGAAAATATATCACAAGCAATCCTCGATTATAATCAAGAAATTTATGGAACTCCAACAGACAATGATGAATATTAATTTATAAAATCTAAAAAATCATGTAGTTTTCAAAAAAAAAATGTCGTATTTAATGCGGCATTTTTTATTTTAAAACTAAAGTCAAAAACAAGAATTATTTTTAGTCAGTAAAAAAATAATTTATTTTTTTTTAATAAAACTTAATGAAGCATTAAAAATCATTAAGTTTTTACAAAAATAAAAATTATTACTTCAATTTTTTACATTTTCAGTCTAGGGAATTTCCCCTATTTTTCATTAAATTAATTTTTTTTTGATTTTTTTTGAAGTGATATATTTTAAGTAAAAAATTAATAAAACTAAGTTAAATAAAAAAAACTTCCAGTTTTTTTGGAAGTTTTTAGTAGGGACCATAGGACTCGGACCTATGACCGCACGGATATGAGCCGTGTGCTCTACCAACTGAGCTAGATCCCCAAGCAATGATGTAATCATACTATTTTTAAGACTTTATTGTCAAGCATTAAAATTACTTTTTTTCAAAGTTTTCAAAGAAAAATGTTTTTCAAAAAAAAGTTGGCATAAAAATTGCTGTATAACAAGTATTGGAATTATAAATTTTTCTCAAATTGAAATTTCAAAATAAAAAAAAAGGAGGATAAACATCTATTTTACGTTTGCGTTGCAAACATCTTAATTTTATCGTGATTTTAATTGTAGTTTAAAATCACTCAAAAACTTTGGAGTATATATGAAAAGTATTAATCTTAATGACATTCCTATTTTTATTAAGGAACAAAAAATCACAAAAGAAGAAGGCACAAATTTTATACTAAAATTTATTTCTGAAAATTATTTAGTTTTTGGAAAAAATCTTTATGATGAGGATTTACGTTCTGAAGTTATTATAAAAGTTCTTGAAAAAATCGAAACACTTTTTAACAATTATGATGAAAATCAAGGTAGTTTTTTCACTTATCTTTTTAGTTTTATTCAAAACACGATTTTAACTTTTACAAAACAAAAAAATCGAAAAATTATTTTAGAACAAGTTTCACAAAGAGAATGGGAACAAAAATGCATTGAATTAACTGAAAAATATCAACTAAAACCACTACTCTTTTCTGAAAATAAAATTCCTTATTCATCAAAAAAAATAAATTCTGATAATCTAAAAAAATATTGTACAGAGATTGCAAAATCAAAAAACAAAACAGAAAAAATACTTTTAACTCTCGCTTTAAAAAACTGTTTTTATTTAACTGACAATCTTATTGTAAAAATTGCAAAATATTTAAATATTGATGTTCAAATTCTTTCTGATTTAATTTTATATTACAAAAGTGAAATGAATCATAAAATCCAAAAAAAATTAAATTTTGAAGAAAAACGAGATAAAGCATATTATTCTCACAAAAAAAATGAAAAAGAAATTGAAGTTCTTAAAGAAAAGCAAAAATTCGATTTTAATACAAATTCTCTTTATTCTTCAAACGCAAAACTAGAAAAACTTTATCAAGTTAATAAAAAACATATCAATAACTGGGAAAATCTGAATAAAAAATTTACAAAAGGAACTTTTAGCGTTCGTCCACCAAATCATTTAATTGCAGATATTTTAGGAATTTGTGAAAGACAAGTAAGTTATTATCTTTTTTGTGCAAAAAATGGAAAAACTGATTTTTCAGAAATTCAAAAAAAGATTGAGGATTTTGAGGAAGATTGAGAATTTTATTTGTTTGCATTAGAATGTAAGAATGATTATTTATTTAGCAACTAGTAACAAAAACAAAAAAAAGGAAATGCAAGAACTTCTTTGCGAACATACAATCTTAACACCATCTGATAAAAACATCGACTTTAATCCGATTGAAAATGGTACAACTTTTTATGAAAATAGCATCATAAAAGCTCGTAGCCTTTTTGAAATTGTAAAATGTCCTGTTATTGCAGATGATTCTGGTATTTGCGTAGATGCATTAGATGGAGCACCGGGAATTTATTCATCGCGTTACGCAGGTCCAGATTTTATGCAAGGAAAACCAGATGGTTCAAAAATTTCTCAGGAAGAACAAAATATTTTCTTAATTGAACAATTAAATCATAAACTAAAAGAAGGCAATTTGCCGAATAAACCTTTCTTACACGGAAATCGTTCTTGTCACTACACTTGTGCAATGGTTCTTTATGCAGGTCCTGATAGAATTTTTATTGCACAAGAAACTTTTGAAGGAATTCTTATCAACAAAATTGAAGATAAAGCTGGAAACGGTGGATTTGGCTATGATCCAATTGTTTTTTTACCAGAATATAATAAAACTGTAGCAGAACTTACAAGTGATGAAAAAAATGCAATTTCTCATCGTGGAAAAGCTGTTCGTGCATTAAAAAAATTAATTGAAGAAATTTTTTAAAAAAAATTATATTTTTTTCTAAAGTTATACATACATTCTTCCGATAAATATGTAGAAGTGTCATGATTGTTTCGACTTCGTAGAAGCAGCATTCAGACGTTTCCTGCAAAAATGTGTAGATGTAGCCTTGTAAATAACATTTACGCATTTTTGCGTCTTTTTTACAGAAGAAAGGATTCTTCTGTCTACATTCCAAGGAGGAATACTATGGTTATCAACCACAACATGTCGGCAATGTTTGCCAATCGCCAACTCGGAGTAACTGGAACAAGTCTTAACAAAGATATGGAAAAGTTATCATCTGGAGAAAGAATTAATCGTGCAGGAGATGATGCTTCTGGACTCGCTGTTTCTGAAAAAATGCGTAGTCAAATTAGAGGTTTAAATCAAGCTTCTGAAAACGCTGCAAATGGAATTAGTTTTATTCAAACAACTGAAGGTTATTTGCAAGAAACTACAGATATTATGCAACGTATTCGCGAATTAGCTGTTCAATCATCAAACGGAATTTATTCTGATGAAGACAGAATGCAAATTCAAGTTGAAATTTCAGCACTTGTATCTGAAGTTGATCGTATTGCAAGTTCAGCACAATTCAATGGTATGAATATGCTTACTGGTCGTTTTGCTCGTTCAACTGGAGAAAATGTTGTAACAGGTTCTATGTGGTTCCATATTGGAGCGAACATGGATCAAAGAACACAAGTTTTCATTGGTACAATGTCAGCAGAAGCTCTTGGTGTTCGAGAAATTGGTACAGGCGAAAAAATCACACTTGCCACACCGGAAGATGCCAACCGTGCAATTGGTGTTGTTGATGAAGCTTTGAAAAAGATTAATAAACAACGCGCAGATCTTGGTGCATACCAAAACCGTCTTGAATTAACAATTAAAGGTTTGGATATTGGTGCAGAAAATTTACAAGCATCAGAATCACGTATTCGTGACACTGATATGGCTAGCCAAATGGTTGAATTCACAAAGAATTCAGTTTTACAACAAGCTGGAACTGCTATGCTTGCTCAGGCTAATTCTCAATCACAAAATGTACTTAGTCTTTTAAGATAAGTATCTTTTTTTTGAGAAAACAAAGTCTAACTAATTTTATCAAAACTGTTATCTAAAATGATAAAGTTTTATAATTTTAGAAATGCTTGTTTTTACCAAAATTCTATATTATAATTAGTATGATGTTTAATTTTTTAGCATCATACTAATTTGCACGGTGTTTAGGTTCTACTTTTTTATTATCATCAAACACTGAAAATTTGAAAAAAATGAATGTATATTTTCAGATATACTATGTTCTTTGAAATATTGCACTTTATGTTTGTAAGTGGCAGCAAGAACAGTCGGATTAATGCCTATTATTCTGACTATTCCTGCTGTATAAGGTCTGAAACTAAATTTGGGGGGCGCAAAACCGATTTAGCCTTCACTTGCAGGACTCAAAAGCATGATGCTTTGAGTATAGTAAACATGGAGGGCAAACTATGATTATTAATCACAATATGAGTTCGCTCTATGCTGATCGTGTTTTGAACATTTCTAATGATTCAATCATGAAAAACATGGAGAAACTTTCTTCTGGTGAACGCATCAATCGTGCCGGTGATGATGCATCTGGACTCGCAGTTTCTGAAAAAATGCGTAGTCAAATTCGTGGGCTTAATCAAGCTTCTAAGAACATTCAGAATGGAGTATCTTTCATTCAAACAACTGAAGGTTATTTGCAAGAAACAACAGATATTCTTCAACGTGTTCGAGAATTAGCTGTTCAGTCTGCAAACGGTATCTACAGCGATGAAGATCGTATGCAGATTCAAGTTGAAGTTTCACAACTCGTTGCTGAAGTTGATAGAATTGCAAGTCAAGCTCAGTTTAACGGTATGAATATGTTGACAGGACGTTTTTCAAATGGTTCTGATAATGTTATGCAGTTCCAAATTGGTGCAAACATGGATCAAAATACACGTGTTTACATTGGAACAATGTCTGCACAAGCTTTAGGATTAAAAGGTGCACAAGGTAACGAAGAACAAATTTCTATTGCAACACCAGAATCAGCAAATGCTGTTTTAGGTTCTGTTGATGCAGCATTAAAGACTGTTAACAAACAAAGAGCAGATCTTGGTGCTTATCAAAACAGATTTGAAATGGCTGCAAAAGGTGTAGATATTGCTGCTGAAAATACTCAAGCTGCTGAAAGTCGTATTCGCGATACAGATATGGCTTCTGAAATGGTTGAGTTTACAAAGAACCAGATTCTCACACAAGCTGGTACAGCAATGCTCGCTCAAGCTAATTCACAGTCACAAACTGTACTTGGCTTATTGCAATAAAAATAAAAGAGATTTCTAGACGTTTTCTTTTTTATTTTAGAGATATTAGAAAGAGGGTGCGCCCCCTCTTTCTCTCTTTTTTTGAAAAATATTTTTTTATTTGTGGGAGAAATGATAAAAGTTTTTTCTAAAAGTAAAATTTTTATCAAAAGTTTGCGTTGCAAGCTTAAAATTGAACTACGATTTTTATGAATCGTGATAAAAAGTCATTTTGAAAATTATTTTTATTTGGCTTTTTATTGGAGGAACTATGAATACTATAAATAATCAAAGTGGCATGGTTCGTTTGACAATGGATGGTCAAGCTCTTTATTCATCATCAAATATAAAAAAAATAAATTCAGAAGTACAAACGACATCGCAACCAATAACTCCAACTGGAGCTCAAGTTGCACAAAACATAGAAGAATCCATCGCTGATATAAAAGCTGATACTCAACAACTTCAAAAAATGTCAGAAATGGTAACTGGTAGAAAATTACAATTTAGTGTTAATAAAGAATTAAATAGTGTAATTGTAACTGTTATTGATTCTAATACTAATCAAGTTTTAAAGGAGATTCCATCTAAAGACATTCAAAACTTAAAACTTCGGATAAGAAAAGCAATTGGAAATTTATTTGACGAAGTTGTATAAAATCCGTCTTAGAAAAATATAAACATGGCTGGCATAAGTATTCCTGGCGTAACTGATCCTTACAACACAAATGATACTGTAGAAAAACTTATGCAAGTTGAAAGAATTCCTTTAACTAGGGAACAAAATCAACTTGAAAAATACAAAAATGAACAGGACGCTTGGCGAGAAATTAATTCAAAACTTTCATCACTCAGAGAAAATACAAAAACTCTCTACTCTTATGATAATCCTTTTAACAATAAATTAGTAAATTCAACACAAGAAGATGCAATCACCGCTGAAGCGACAAGAAGTGCTCCACTACAATCTTTTAAAGTTGATGTTCTTCAAATTGCCACAACAGATAGATTTCTTACAAACGAACTTCCTTCAGACTATAAAGTTCCTTCGGGAGTTTATACTTTTAAAGTTGCTGATAAACAATTAACAATGAATTGGAAAGGTGGTTCTTTAAAAGATTTTTCAGCAGCAATAAATAAAAGAGGAAACGGAATTGTAAACACGATGATAATTGGAGCAAGTCAAGGAAAAAAGACTTTATTAATAGAATCATTAACTCCGGGAAAGGAAAATAAATTAATTTTTGAAGATGCCGCAAAAAATTTTGCAGAATCAAGTGGAATGATTAGTCCAATCAAATCAAATAAAATAAATTTTGGAACAAAATCTTCCGAAATAACAAATCTTGAAACGACAGAACCGATTGAACAACAAGGAATGCCTAAACTTTCCATTTCGAAAACAAAATTTTTAAATAATACAGTTACAGTTCAACCTCGCGGAGCGTATCAAGTTAATGTTCCAACAAACATCAAAAATAATTCTAATTATCATATCACATTTTCAATCACACCAAATAAAATAGAAGATATAACTTTTGATTTAAATGAAAGACCAACTGAACCAAGTTTACCAGATTCTGGTTTTGCAGAATTTGAAAATATCATTATAAAAAACATAGAATCAGATACAACTTTAGAAAAAATAAAAACTCAACCTACTCTACTTTCTCCAATCGAAAAAAAAGATTTGGTTTTTGCAATAATGCAAGACGGTTCAGAAAAATTGATTGAAACTCCAAAAATCTTTTCTGACTCACAAACAAAAATTGATATTCCAATTTCAGATTTTCAAAATATAAAAGCAATTGCATTTAAAAATTTCAACACAGGATATTCTTTTGATGTTTCTAGTTTTGAAACTTATGATATAACAGAAAACGCAGGATATATTCCAAATAATCCAGTTTCTGTTGCTGATGATGCAATTATAAAATATGAAGGAATAAAAATCACTCGACCTTCTAACAAAATTGATGATGTAATTCCAGAAATTACATTAAATCTTCATGATAAAACAGAAAAAACAGCTACAATTTCTGTAAAATCTGATGCAGAAGCGGCAAAAGATGCTCTCATCAGTTTTGTTGGACAATATAATCAAACTGTTGCAAAAATAAATATTCTTTCACAAACAAAATCAGAAATTATTGAAGAATTGGATTATTTTACAAAAGAAGAAAAAGAAACTGCCTACAAACAATTAGGACTTTTCCAAACAGATTTTTCTTTAACAAGCATAAAATCAAATATGGCGACAATTCTTTCATCTCAATATTTATTTGATGATAGTGCAACAATTACGATGTTAAATCAAATTGGAATTGCAACAAACGCAAGTGGTTTTGGAAATGGATATTCCGCTTCTAGATTGCGTGGATATTTGGAAATTGATGAAAAAAAACTTGATAATGCACTTCAAAATAATTTAGATGATATAAAATCACTTTTTGGATATGATTCTGATGGAGATTTAATTATAGATTCTGGAATTGCATATAAACTTGATAAACAAATTGGAGCTTATACTCAAACTGGTGGAATTCTTTCTTTAAAAACTTCAACTTTAGACTCAAAAATAAAAAATTCTGAATCAAAAATTTCAAAACTTGAACAACAATTAGATAATAAAGAAGCAGAATATAGAAATCAATTTAGTACGATGACAGGAACTTTGAATAGTCTTGAGTCGCAACAAAATACAATATCAAATTTTTCAAAACAAAATCAAAATAATTAATAGGTGGGAAAAAATATGATTGATTTTTTTATTAATGGTGAAAAAGTTGAAGTTCAACTTGAAGGAGAAAAAACAATTGGAGAAGTTTTTAATTCTTTTGAGCAAACTTGCGAAGAAAATGAAGCTGCCGTTATTGGAATTTTTGTAAATGAAAAAAAGATTACCGCAGATATTTTTGATGAAGAAGCTCAAAAAGGTCTTGAAAATGTAAAAAAGATTGAATTTTCTGTAGTTACAAAACAAGCAATAAAAGAATCTTTTGTGGGACTTTCTAAACTTTTTAATGATTTAGCTTTAAAAATGCAAGAAATTCCACTTGAATTGCAAAAAGGAAATAATCAAGAAGCAAGTAATTCTATAAAAAAATTAGCAGATAGCATTGATGAATTTTGTCATGTTGCAGCTCTAGCATCATTATTTCCAGAAACATTTTCTACAGAAAAATTAGGAAATATCAATTTTAAAGATTTTTTTGAAGATTTTTCTCCTATTTTAAAAGATTTTGAAGATGCCTTACAAAATAATGATACAGTTTTAATCGGTGATTTATCAGAATATGAAATTTGCCCAAGATTACAAACTATATCAAAAGCGTTATCTTTGAATTAATTTTATTGATACTTGTAAACTAAAAAAAATTAGTGTAATTTAGATAGATATGAAAATTGTAGAATTAAAAGATTTACAACGTGAAGAAGGTCAAATCTTTTATTTAAGAAAATATAAAACAAAAGCTGTTGTAGATTTACCAATTTCTCAAGAAGAAGTTCCAATTTCTTTTACAATAGAAACAGACCCTTTTGGTAAAAAAAATATAGAACTTTCTATAGAAAAACAAATTAATTATCCTCTTCTCCCCTTAAAAAAAGCAATAAAAGACTTTATTTTAGCAGAAGATTTACAAGGACGACTTCCATGCTAAAATTTATTACAAATTCTCCAGAAGAAACAATTGCACTTGGAGAAAAAATCGGGAAAAAATTAAAAAAAGGTGATATTATCGCAATGCAGGGAACTCTTGCGGCTGGAAAAACAACAATCACAAAAGGAATTGCAAAAGCTTTACAAATTGATGAAACAATAACAAGTCCAACTTTTTGTTTGATTAGCGAATATTCAGGAAAAATGCCTCTTTATCACATGGATGTTTACAGACTTGACGGTTGTGAAGATTTTGAAAATCTTGGAACAGATGATATGCTTTATGGAGATGGAGTTAGCATTATTGAATGGAGCGAAAAAATTATGGATTCCCTTCCAAAATCAACTATAATTTTAAAAATCACTCCAAATGAAGATGGAACAAGAATAATTGAAATTGATAACTGGAAAAATGGAGATATTGAATGAAAGCCTTAGCTATTGATTGTGCAGTTTCAAAACTATCTATTTCTGCAAAAAATGATGATAAATTTGTAAGTTGCATTTATAACATCGGAATGAAACAATCAGAAAATATTGTTCCAGCAATCGATTATGTTTTAAAAAAAATTGAATTAAATTGTTCAGATTTAGATTATTTAACTTTTACAAAAGGTCCTGGAAGTTTTACAGGTTTAAGACTTTCAATTTCTGCATTAAAAGCAATTGAATTAGCAAATAATAAAAATCTTTATGGCATTTCATCTTTAAAAACTTATGCCTTCCCTTTTTTTGAATTTGATTTTCCAATTTTAAGCGTGATTGATGCAAATAAAGATAGATTTTATGCAAGTATTTATTTAAATAAAGAAAATATTTTGGAAGATGGAGATTATACTGTCGATTTTCTTCTAGAAAAATTAAATTCTTTTGAAAAAATTTTAATTTGCGGTCCAGATAATTTTAAATTTAAAAAAATCTTAGAAGAAGTAAATCATAAAATAAAAATATTTTCTCCAAGTTTTCAAGGCGTTCCATCTGAAGTTTTATTTTCATTAACAGAAGAAGAAATAAAAAATGGATTAAATCCCTTAAACGATTATGATGGACCACTTTATTTACGAGCAAGTGAAGCAGAAATTGTTCACTCACAGAAAAAATCGTAATTTATTTTTTTAATAATTTTGCTAAAGAACTTACAGATTGAATTGCTTTTGAATTATTATCTTTGTCAACAACTTCAACAACCGCCGCTTTATTTTCATTTTGAATAGCGTCAAAAACTTCTTGGCGAAAAACTTTTACATTTTTAGGAGCTTCAACACCAATTTTTACTTGTTCACCATGAACATCAATTAATGTGATTGTAATATCATCTCCGATTTTTATTTTTTCATCAATTTTTCTAGAAAGGATAAGCATTAGTTTTCTCCCCTAGAATTCAATGCTTCTATGATATTAAATTTTGTTGTCCATCTATTATCATTTAAAATAACTTGCATACATTGATGATTTTTTTTATTGATAACGATTGGACCTTGAAAATTTGCTGTAATTGGAGAGCCATCGGCTGGAACTGTTACAATTGTCATAATTATAATATCTTCTGGTTTTGTAATCCCAATTTTTTGTAAAGTTTCATCATCAATATCTGTTTCATAAGTTGATGATATTAAAAAAGGATCAACAATTAAAAAAGCTAAATTCGGATTTTCTGTAGATTGCAACCAAATAAAAGGTTCATAATCTGAATCGACTAAAGCGAATTTAGTAAATTCTTCAAAACCAAACAAACCTTCAGGAATAGTAAGTAGTCTATCTTGTGAAATTTCAATTTTTCCTTTAGATTTTGTCATCAATTCCATTTTTAACCTCTAATTTCTATTTTATCGCATATAATTTAATAATGTTGAATTATACATTTTCCCAGCTTGGCTAAGAGTTGCTTGATTTGTATAATCTAGCATTTTTAAATCTGTTATTGCTTTTGTAAAATCTAAATCACCTTCTCTAGAAATTTGACTTGTAACATCTAAAGCAAGTTTTGAAGTTCTAGTTGCATTTAATTGTGCTCGTTCGTATTCTGAACCATTTTTTGCAATTCTTGTGATAAGATTTCCAATTCCTTGATCCAAACTTCCTAAAACTCTTCCACCAATCGACTCTTGATCTCCAGATAAAAGTGCATTTCTAAATGCAATAACTGTATCAAATAAAGAACCACCAGAAACTCTCACACCATCACCTAAATTATAAGGAGGTTGTTGTGATGAATCTTTTATAATGCCAAGTTCATTTAAAGAATTTCCTTCAATATCAGAAAGCCAAAGTTGCCTTGCATCTGTGGTGGAAAGATTTAATGCATTTCGGACAGGATCAACACTTGCTTTTACAGCAGCTTCACTGTTATTTATTTTTGCAACGACAGAATAAATATTATCACCTTCAGCAATTTTTATCTGAACACCATCTACAGAAATTATTCCATCTGAACTTGCTTGCCAAGAAGAAGCATCTCTTGCACCAAAAAGTTGTTGATTTTCTGCCCAAAAAGTTTTATTTCCTACATTATCATTTACTAAATACTTATTTTCATCAATTTCAACTGTATTTACATCAATATTTCCTTGATAATTTACACTTTGAATTAATGGAATTCCAGAACCTTCTACATTTCCAAGTTCTATATCAAATGCAGTTGTTTTTGTATTTGTTCCTGCAAAAATTGCATTTCCATCTGAAGAAATTGCATTTGCATTCTGAACAAGAGCTTTTAAAAGTTCATCAACTTCTGTTGCCATATTTTTTAAATCATCTTTTGAATAAATTCCATTTGCACCAGTAACAGCTAATTCACGAACTCGTTGCATAATATCAAGAGAATCTGTCATATAGCCTTCTCTCAAAGTAAATTCATCAGAAAGAGTGAGTGCATTTTTTTCAAAATTATTTACACGATTCAAAAAAGATTGATAACGAACAAGATGTCCTGCAGCGATTGGGTCATCTCTAAGTTGTTGAATTTTTTGCTGACTTCCAATTTGATTATTAACTCTATTCAAACGACTTTCTTGAAGACGTAAATTACTTTGAGTATTATTATTATTCATCTGACTACTAATTCTATGCATAAAAAGCCTCTCTTAAAATAATAAAATTTATACACCTAATCTATTTATAACTGTATCAAGCAAACTATCCCAAATAGTTACAAATTTAGCAGCGGCATTATATCCATGTTGAAATTTCATAATTTCAGCAAGTTCTTCATCAATATTTACACCACTAATTGAGTCACGAAGATTTTTTAAATCATCCATAATTGAATTTTGACTTAAAAGATTTGTTTGTGCTTGTTCGCCTTTTAATCCAACATTTGTTACAGCATCTGCAAAATAATCATCAAATGTTTTTACTTGTCCAACCATAACATTTGTATTTCTAATAGAAGCAATTTCCACAGCTGCTCGACCATCACCAACAGAAACGGCTCCTGTAGAATCTAAATATCCAGTGGCAACATTCATTACATCTTGTTTTATCACAGGATTAATTTCTATATACGCAGAAGGATTATAAACTGGAGAAACTGCAAATTGTGTTCCTGATTGCAAAACTTCAACTGCATCTGCTTGGGCAAAATTATAGGCGTTTTCAGAACCTGTTCCTCTTAAAATTCCAGAATAACCTGCTAAAAAATAACCAGAATCTTCTACATGGCGAATAACAAAATCAGGATTATCATATTCTTGAGCAGTTGTTCCTTTTAAAACAAGATGATTATTTTTATCAAGATATGCTTTTACTTCACTTGTACTATTATTTATTTTTGCAATAACAGTTTCTACAGTATCAGTATGATAATAATTTATAGTAACATCGCCATCTTTTCCGCTTAAAGTCATTGTTCCTTCAATACCAACTTGTTGTTGTAAATCTAATTCGTTAGTTCCTGTAAAACGGAAAACATAGGAAGTATCTAAAACACCATCACTATCTCTATCAAAATTACCATTTGCATTTTCTACAAAAGAATGTTGAACAAAAAAGTTTAAACCTGTAACTTTATTTGCACCAACAGCATTTCTATGAACATCATTTACCAAATCAGAAAAATTCATAGTCATTGTATTTAATGATTGCATTTCATTTCTTACATCAACATCGCGAAGTTCTACCAACGCTCCTAATTTTCCACCAGAAAAATGTGCATCTAAACCTGTATCCGACCAAATAAGTTTATTATAACCAGTTTCATCATAACGAGGAGCAAGTCCAATTTCTCTTGCTATAGAACCTTGAACAATCACTCGACCATCAACGTGAACCATAAATTCATCAGAATCGCGATTATCTGTAGAAATATTTATTAATTGAGAAAGTTTATCAACTAATAAATCTCTTCTATCAAGTAAATCATTTGGATTATCCCCCATTCCACGCGACCGAACAATTTCTCCATTCAAATCTGCAATTTGTCTTGCATAAGAATTAACTTGTTTTACAGTCGCTTCAATATCACCATTTAATAAATCTGCAATTCCAGAAAGACTATTCCACTGTTGTTGAATTGAATCAGTTAAAGTTTCACCTCTTGTTACGACAACTTGTCTTGCCGCTTGGCTTTCTGGATTAACTGATAATTCTTGCCAACCTTCCCAAAATTTATCCATATTTCCGCGAACAGAAACATCATAAGGTTCATTATAAATTTGTTCGAGCATTGTGTAATAATCAGAACGAGTTTGCCAATAAGATTCTTGATTTTGCTGACCAACAATTCTTTTATCCAAAAGTTCATCTCTAATACGATTTACACTTTGAACATCAATTCCTTGTCCAATCATTCCTGGTCGTTCAGCACGTTCTAAATCAGGTTTATAAAGAGGATCAAATTCTTTCATTTGAACTCTTTGTCGAGAATATCCTTCTGTATTTGCATTTGAAATATTATGACCAGCAGTAGAAATAGCATCCGAATGAGCCATAATACTGCGTTTTCCAATTTCTATTCCAGAAAAAGTTGAACTCATATTTTTCCCCTAAAATAACTGATTTACAACCACACTTTGTGGCTGAGGCTGGATAAATTTCCCAGTTCTTGAATAATTTTTATTCCTTGCTTGAGGTATCGCTTTTTGAACGACTTCTTGAATAAAATCTTTTGCAACATTCACATATTCAGAAAGAGCGTGATTTTCGACTTTTGATTTTAAAAGTTGAGCTCTTAGTTTTCCTAATTTTTCATAATATTTTGATAAGTCTTTTTCAGATAATTTTTTTTGGATTTCATCACGTTTTTCATCAATTTTTACAAAATCATCAGAAAGACGATTTAATTCTGCAATATTAACCATTAATTTTTCCCAATTTCGTTCCATTACAGATTTTTTTACCATTTTTTGAGTTTCAGAAAGATTTTCAAGATTTTTTTCTTCCTTAAATAAAATAATTTCAAATTCTTCAAGTAGATTTTCCATAAAATCCTCCAAAAAAAAAAACAAATCTTCTCTTGTTTATCGGAAAAGCAAAAATTAACTTTAGAAAAAAAATTATTAATATTTTGAAGATTTATTACAAGAAAGAGATGAAAAATATCAACTTCCAAAACACAGAGGTTGTCGTTGTATAGTGTTACCTTATTTTGAAATTGAAGGCGATAAAAAAGCAAGTAAAAATGGATATGTTGATTCAAAGCTTACATTCAATGATTGGTTGAAAGAGCAAGATGAAAAAACACAATTAGACGTTTTAGGTAGAACAAGATTTAATCTGTTTAAAAACGGAGAGCCAATAACACAATTTGTGGATAGTGGAAAAACTTTAACACTTGCAGAATTAACAGAAAAAGGAACTTTAATATATTCTGGAGGTATTCTTGATAAATCAGACGAAGAACAAGAAAGATTTGCAAAAGATTATTACAGAGAAATTCGCAACAGAAAAAGTAAAAGCGATATTGAAAGAATTTCAAAAAATACAGGTTTTCCGAGTGAGAAAATATCCGCTGTAAGAAAACATATTTTTGAAGATGATAATCATTTATTTGATGATGGTAGTAGAGGAAAATTTAACGAAGACATAAGGACAGCTCTTGCTTGGCAAAGACTAGAACAGAATAGAGCAACTGAAACTGATATTATGTTATTAAATCACGAATACGTAGAACTTTCCTTTATGAATAAAAAAGGTTATAATTATGAAAAAGCACATTGGTTAGCGAATTATCGTTATCCGTGGCAATTTATAATAAAAGGAGGTTTTACTGATGAACAAGTTCGAGAAATTGTCAAAAATCAACTCAAAGATTTATTATAAATATTTTTTATTTGGTATTACAAACAGAAATGATTTTATTGGAGAATTGTGTATTGATACAAAAACAAATGAAATAAAAATAACAAAATTTGCAAAGAAAGACACTCAAAAAAGTGATATTTGTGTTCACGCACGTGCTTTAATTCAAAATAATTACCCAGAAAAATATACTTATGCTTATTGTTAATAAAATTATCTATTTTTATTGACAA
This sequence comes from uncultured Treponema sp., assembly GCA_964410365.1. Classification (GTDB taxonomy): domain Bacteria; phylum Spirochaetota; class Spirochaetia; order Treponematales; family Treponemataceae; genus Treponema_D. The sequence goes on along the minus strand of CAYPGB010000018.1, from coordinate 2,442 downwards.
ATTTTATTTTAAACCTATATATTATAAATACAAGTAAATCAAATCTGACACAGATTTACAAATGAAATTGATTATTAGCCATTCTGTGCTATCAGTGTCAGACACCGAAAGGTGAGATAGCATAGGATGGCTTTTTATATTTTTGGAGGTTTATAAGCAAAACTAAAGAAGTAAAATCTAATAATACTGTTACAGTTGAAGTGAGTTCAACAGTTAAAAACACTACCACAGAAAAGTTTATTACAACAAAAGAGTTAGCGGAAGAGTTGCACGTTTCTGTACCAACAATTAGAAATATTGCAAAAGGGCTTTTTGACCCCGAAAAAGTACTTTTTAGGGTAGTAAATGGCGGAAAGTCTTTAGTTTTTAACTACGAACAAGCAACTGCAATTAAATTAAAGTTGCGTACAAGAAATAATCTAAAAGACGATTCTGTTGTTTCACAAATTGGCAATGATTTAGAATTTTTTGCATTGTTAAAAAAACGTGAAGAAGAACAGAAAATTCTTGATGAGTATCGAGATAAAAGAATTGCTGAATTAAAACAACGTGCGGAAGTGGCAGAAAATGCACTTAATCGCATAGCAAACAGCAAAGGTTGTTATTCAATGAGCCAAACTGCAAAAGCGTTAAAGTTGCCTTACGGAAATATCACACTTTTTGAAAAGTTAAGAAGTATGCAAATACTCAACTTAGATAACACTCCTAAACAAGAGCAGATTAATAACGGCAATTTCAAGGTTGTTGTCAAATACATCAATGAAAAAGTTGGCAATAAAACAGTAACGCTTACAACAGGAAAAGGACTTGTTTATCTGGCAAAGAAGTTTAATACAGAAATTGATGAAAGCGTAAAAGCAGACGCATAAAAAAAACTACCAAATTGCAGTTTGATAGTTCAAAATAATCTTAATTACATCTGATAGTCAAATGTTTTATCAAATTTTTAATAGCGAAGAAAAATTAATATAATATAAATAAAGGTAAAAAAATGAGTAATACATATGATGATATTCCAGATATTGAATCTGGAGAATTACTTAATTGGTAAGTAGTTTAAGAGTGAGAATTATATCTACGGATATAAGATAGGTGCAGGTTGAAATCTTGCCTACCAATTACCATTAAGTTGACGAACGTAACCCATTTTCATCCCTAAATTGATAGTAAAAAACTATTCTGCCACTTTTCAATTTTCGTGGAAAAATAGTATAAGGTTCAAGAATTCTCATAGATTTTAAAAACTCCGAAACATAGACTTGCTGACATTCTGCTATCACATAAGATTTTTGATTACGTAAATCGTTGTAATATAAGGATTTAAAGAGTGCGAAAGGAGAGACTTGAACTCTCACGCCGAAGCACTAGATCCTAAGTCTAGCGTGTCTGCCAATTCCACCACTTTCGCAAATATAAACTTGAGCGACCGGGGGTTCGAACCCCGGACCCACAGATTAAGAGTCTGTTGCTCTACCAGCTGAGCTAGTCGCCCATAACCTAAATAAGTAAGCGAAAATCACTATATCAAAAAAAAATACTTATTTCAAGTATTTTAATAAGCGATTTTATTGATTTTTTTATTTTGAAGATATGATTTAGAAAAAAAATGCGTCTGACAGGACTCGAACCTGCCACAACCAGATTCGAAGTCTGGTGCTCTATCCAGATGAGCTACAGGCGCATAAAAAAAGTGCAAGCTAAAAGAACTTGCACAAAGGGTGCCTAGTCGGGATCGAACCGACGACAACCAGATCCACAATCTGGCGCTCTACCGCTGAACTATAGGCACCGTAAAAGTAAAACTAGTATATCTGAAAAAAGATAAACTAGTCAATAGTTGAAATCAAAGTTTTCTGATTATTTTTTTTACTTATACTTATCACCAATGTATATATAACCATTACGAATTACCTCTAACCTTTCTTTTGAAGGCTCTTCTCCAAACATTTCTAAATATTCTTTTCTATATTTCTCAGCTTCTTTCTTACCTTTATCTTTGTCATAAGTTGGAATCGGTCTATATAATTCTCCTATAATTTTTTTTTAGATTCTCAACTATATTTCTTTTATAGATTATGTTACATAAATATTCACTATATTGCGTATTGTCATAAAATTACATTGTTTGTCTATTTGTTTTTGAACATCATAATAATTTTTTACAAAACAAAAAAAAACAAAACACCGTGATATAAATATTTTAACTTATTTTTTAAAATCTACAAAAACTAATTGACTTTTTAGCTTTCTTAATTTATTATCACTAGTACGTTTGTGAAAACAAATATTTGCGGAAATAGCTCAGTGGTAGAGCGCCACCTTGCCAAGGTGGATGTCGCGGGTCCGACTCCCGTTTTCCGCTCTATAAGGCCTGAAAACGCATTTAATTTTGCGGAAATAGCTCAGTGGTAGAGCGCCACCTTGCCAAGGTGGATGTCGCGG
>CAYPGB010000017.1:0-48854 GCA_964410365.1 uncultured Treponema sp. | reverse complement strand
TTTTAATGAGATGAACGGATTTGTACAACGAGAAAATTTTTGTGCAAGGTTTGAACTCAGTCGGACGTTCCTTTTTTGGAGGTTTCGACAGGCTCAACCATCAAAAAAGTCGGGCTGTTACGCACTTTCGCTTTCGCTCCATTCCTACGCTACGTTTTACTTCGCTTCGGAACTTCGGTGCTCCATAGCCTAACGCAATTTAACCGTAAATTTTTCTAAAGACCCTTCACTTCTTTTTTAAATTGTGCCTTATCGGGAGATAGTACTGATATTGCCGTGTTCACCGTTGTCATTGTCGGGCTAGCCCCGACAATCTGTCCTGAATAGATTCCCGCGACGTAGTATGAGAATGACTGTGTTGCTTTCGCAACACACGAGTTTGCTTCTCAAACGTCGCACGTCTTGAATGACTGTGTTGCTTGTTGGAATGCACAGTTTTTTCTTCTTTTATATTCAATGTGATACAGTTATAATAAATGTTTTACAGTTGCAAAATCAATCTAATGCAGTTATAATTTATGTAGAGCAGATATTTTTTCAAGGAGAAAAGGTTTTATGGACGTACAAGGATTTAAGCACTTTTTAAAAGAAAAACAATATGATTTTGATAACAAAAAATATACAGAGAAATCAATTTCATCTCGAATAAGTAGAGCAAAAAATACTGAAAAAATACTAAAAGAGGAGTTTTCATAAGATGATGTAGTTTCATCAAAACAAAATATGATGTGTGCTATAGAAAAATTAAAACATTATGATACTAAAAATCAAAATCTTCAAAATGCACTTCTGAGATACTATGAATTTAAGAATGAAAAAGAATTTAAATTTTAACAGGAGATTAGTTTATGAAAAGAAAATTTTTTGTTTTGTTTTTAATTTTGTTTGCAGTGAATGTTTTGTCTGCAACATCTTTAGGCGAGCTGATTATTGTGGCGGAAGATGGAACTTTTCTTGGCACGTTCGAAAATCAATATTCACAAAAGTCAATTTACAATCAATACGGAAATTATGGCTCTAAGTATAATGCTAACTCGATTTTCAACAAATATGGTGATTATGGCTCAGATTACTCGGAATACAGTCCGTTCAATAGATACGCAAGCAAAGCACCGTGGCTTATGGATCGATATGGAAATTACTATGGCAGGCTTTCGGTGAACCAATATGCGAGTGGCGTTACGGATTATAGCTATCGCCTTGCCTGCAAGCTGAAAGGGCTGCGGGATTCGATGTGACAAAGGATATTCTGATGAATCAAAAAATAACCGCTGTTAATAGTGATGGTTCTTATAGTTATTCTTGGTGGGGATTTTCTTATTACGAATAATAAAGAGGGAAATTTAATATGGATTATGTAATTATCAATAATCAAAGATTTAATCTTAAAAGAAATTTGCAAGATTTTGTAAAATATACAATGCAAAAATTGTTAGAAACAAATTCTATTTCTGAAGGTGAGGTTAATAAACTTCAAGATAAAGATTATTGCAAAAGAACTTTTAATTTAAAATTTCCATTGTTATCAAAAGATAAATTTGCATATTCAACAGATAAAGACCATCTGCGTTATTATACGGAAGATGGATTCTATATAAACGGCTTTTTTTTATGCAATGATTGGTATGAAGACAGAAATGAGGCGAATTTTTCAAACTGGATTAAATCGCTTTAACTTCCTAACTCAATAAAAAAAATTAGCCCGTGCTGTAAGGGCGAGTGAGCATAGTGGCAGACAGGCGGAGTGAGTTTTGGAGCGAAGCGGAAGAATGGAGGCGAAAGACGGAACCGCTTAGGCATATTGAAAAGCGTTCAAGCAGATTTTGTCTGCGTATGTTCTACTTAAAAATAAACAAACAATTAGGAGGCTTAACATGAAGCAACAAACATTGTTCACAAAATGCGTAGGCACAATGAAACATAAAAAGGCGGTTGTTGTGCTTGCAATTGCACTCTTTGTTGCAACGTTTGCAAGTGCGGAGGGGAGAAGTTATTATGATTGGGAAAATGGATACAGCGGAGTTGCAGATGCAATTTATGTGGGTACAACTAGGACATTAGATACCAATGAGGCGATCTACTCCTTTGAGGAAGGCTTGCGAAACGAAGGCTTTCAATATATTTGCCCATGTTCCAAATTATCTAAACGGGATATTTTTCTCCTTTGGAGTGCATTAAACGAATATAATTATAGCAACAATGAAGTATATTGTGTGTCGATATCACAAATAGGGGGAGTGCTTTACCTTCTTGTCGTTATTACCGATGCCCAAAAACCAAGCTGCGAGTGGTATGATATGGGTTATTATGGGGAATCGTAAGTTCGGCTTTAATGTTTTTGGCATATTGTTCCCAGAAAATTGCAGTCGTCTTATAATATTCAATATCTTTGTGCCACAGATACCTTGGTTATATTTTCCTTATCTAATTCGACGTTATTGCTTCATCAAACAAAGAACATATTTGTTGTTTTAAATTTTCAAGTTTTTGAGCGCTTCCGCTATTTTTTGAGATTTGACTGGAAAGAATTGGGCTTTCTAAGAAAAGTTCATAAGGAAGGATATTTAATTCATCAGCAATTTTCTGTAAAACTTCAACGGACGGAAAATTTTTACCATTTTCAACAGCATTTAAATAGTTTTGACTTAGACCAATTTTTTCTGCAAAAGCTAACTGTGAAAATCCTTTTGCCGTTCTATAACTTCTTAAATTTTTGATAAAAATTTTTTGTATATGAGTCATATAAAAATTGATACTTTATTTTTCATCTTTAATATTCAATGTAATACAGTAATAATGAATGTTTTACAGTTGTAAAATCAATGTAATACAGTTATAATAACTAAAAGGAGTTTATTCCAATGACAAAATTTTTTATTCCTATTATTTCTCTTTTTTTATTTTCAACATCTTTTTGTTCATCGTTATACGCGGACTCATCCTCAGGTATAGGCACGTATAAACGGCAATACACAATAGCAGGAAGCAACGAAATGTCAGAAGCAGAAGCAAAAGAAGCTTTATCACAAACGCCATTTGTGTATGGTCAGGAAGAGTCTATGTATGATGCTATAATTCGAATTATTAATGAAATAAAAGCAGAAGTATGGGATTTAAATGGTGATGGTAAAATAAATTGTATAGATAAAGCTATATTATTTAAAGCTAAATGGGATGCAGGTTCTAAATATAGAGCACTATATTGCAATATATTTAGAAATTATAATAAAGATAAAAACTTTCACCACTTATTTATATATATTGAGTTTGCTTATAATGGTGAAATGAAGTATGTAGCAATAGAACCCGGAGCTGTAAATCCTAAAGCGGGTATTACAATGTATTATAATTGGGGTGATACGTATGACCCTGAATATAATTATGAAAACGAAAATGCCAAGTGGATGTCTGCTTGGAAATATAAGTAAGGAACGATTTTATAACGAAAAAATTATTTATTATCAAATTAATAATATAAAGAGGTAAAAATATGTTTTGTAAGTATTGTGGCAATGAATTAGAAGAGAGTGCAATTTTTTGTTCAAAATGTGGAAAACAACATTTGCAAGAAAATACATCAAAAAATGATGATTCGACTTCATCACAACAAAATGAAAATTTCAGTTCTGATAATTCTCAAAGTGATTCGGTTTCTGCTTTTGGTAAGAATGTTACAAACAGTTTTTCAAAAATAAATCCATTTTGTATAGTTGGAATTATTTTGACCGCTCTTTCATTTTTTATTGATTTAGTTGGTGTTTTTGCTTATTCAGCACTAGTTTTTTCAATTGTTGGTTATAGAAGTGCAATGCGATATAACGAAAGAGGAAAAACAGGAGCAGTTATAGCTATATGTATTTCTGCTTTTTTTAGTTTGATTCAAATTATAATGACGATTGTCTGGTTGAGTGAATATGGAATTCCATATACAGGTGGCATTATTTCTCTATTTCTTTAGTTTATCTAAAAAATATAGTATTAAGGGTACATGAGCCCGTGAAAATAGCCTAATGCTCATCATTTTATAAATTAACTTTTTCTCGTCTTTGTAGCCAATTATCTACGAGTTCTTTTGGTTCGAGCGAAAATGCTTCATCAGTCCATTGCCAAGTCCACCGATGAATTGAATATAAAGGTAGAGGATTTTCTCTGTGCAGATTTTATCCTTTCCTTTTCAAAAATCTGTTATAATAATTCTTATGGAAAATATTTTTGGAATTGATAATGATAGCGAAACAGAAAGACATCGCTCATCTTCTGAAGAAATTGCATTTTATGATGCTGTGGTTCATGGAAATCTTGCAGCGGTAAAAAAAAATTGTGAAGCTAAAAGATTTTCTGAAACTGATGGAGTTGGTCGGCTTTCTCGAGATGCGGTTTTAAATCTCAAGTATCATTTTGTTATCACTTGTGCTGTTGTAACGCGAGCGTGCATTGAAGGTGGAATGATTGAAGAGCAAGGTTTTTGTATGAGTGATTATTACATTCAACAACTTGATGATATTCATTCAACTTCTGATATAGAAAAACTTCACGATACAATGGTAATTGATTTTACAACTAAAATGCGTATTACAAATATTCAATTTCAAACTTCAAAACCAATTCATAATGCTTTAAATTATATTTATATTCATCGAGATGCATCTATTTCTGTTGATGATGTAGCGAAATTTGTTGGAGTATCTCCTAGTTATTTATCACGACTTTTTAAAAAAGAAGTTGGCGTTTCTGTTAGTGATTATGTTCGGCAAAAAAAAATAGAGACTGCAACTAATCTTCTTAAGTTCAGTCCCTATTCTATGGTAGATATTGCGAATCGGCTATCATTTTCTTCACAAAGTCATTTTATTCAAACTTTTAAGAAAATCATTGGTATGACTCCTTTCAAATACCGCGAAAAATACGGCAAATCTGAATGGAATGTAAATAATGATAGCCAATCTTGGTTATAATTTTATTTAATTTCTTCAAGCGAGAAATTATCTAAATAAACATGATGTTCTGTACTAATTTGTTTTCCAGCTACTGCTCCAAGACTTATGCTAAGAAGTGCATTTGTATCTGAATTACTGTTCATTGTAAATGTCTTTTCATAAGTTTTCCATTTTTTTGAAACAGAAACATTATTATCGCCTGAATAAACATCCCAATTATTATCGCTTGTTCCATCTCTTTGCATAACAACACTGATTTTTCTATCAACAGTACATTTTGCATCAAAACTTAATTTATAAGTGTGTCCTTTGATGAGATTTACACCAGATTGTTTTATTTGAACATTCCAGTCTGCATTTCCTGTATCTTTGATATTGCAATCTAAAGCGTTATCGTTATCTGCTTGAATTGAATCAACTCCAAAAGTAGCAGTTGCTGGTGAATATGCACCTGTAACGTATCCTACAAGTCCAGAATTAAAAGATGCATTTTTGATTAAAACATCTTCAATAATAGAAATGTTATCAATGTAGTAAGTTCCTGGTTTATCAAATTCAAAACTGATGTAAGAATCTTTACGAGTTTTATTACTATCAATTTGTAATTTATATGTATAATTTTTTGCTTCTCCAAGATTTGCTTTGTATTTTTGACCAGCCACATTGATTGTTAATGCTTCGTTTGTGTTTTTAGCAGATTCTGCATCAAAACTTACAAGATAATTTCCTTTTGCAAGTGGAGAAAGTTCATCTTGCGAAATTTTTACAGTTTTTTTAGAACCATTAGGAACAACAACTTTTAAACGTCTAACAAGATTTTCATTTGTTACGCTTACAGCATTTTCATCAGAAATATTCCAATTTCCAAGTCTTTTTTCACCTTGGTCAAAAGTTCCGTTGTATACGTAATTTCCGTCTGGGCGAATTGATTTTTCTTTAGAATTAACATTTTCACTTCCAGAAATGTGAATAAGTTTTACATTTGAAATTGTAACAGGAGAAGTTGAGCCGAGATTTCCGAGATTGAATTCCAAACTTCCGTTGCTATCTGTTTTATTTTTCATAGTAAAATTGAATTTGAATGATTTTTTTTCTGGTCCAACAGAAATTGTTGTATCATTAAAATATCTTGTCCAACCGTTATCTGGACCTTCAATATCAATGATGATTTTTCTGTCTTTTTCACTAGAAGCATCAAAAGAAAGTTCATATTCCCAGCCTTTATACATTGGAATTCCTACTTGTTTAAGTTGAACACTGTGAGTTAAACTTCCAGTTTTACTAGGAATGATTTTTATAGAATTATTTTTTACTTCTACTTTTGAACCAGCAGCATCTGCTTCTGTATGCAAAACCCAGTTGTCAGATGCATTTGAATCATTTGAAATATCATTAGCAAAATCTGCATTTAAAACATAGTTACCATTTTTATCAGCTTTTCTATAAGAAACTTCTTTTGTAGGTCTTTTTGCTTCTGCTTCTTGTTTTGCATAAACTTCTTTATTTTTTTGATATACACGAACATAATCTATATCATAAGATTGATTTGGCATATCTTTTATTGTTTTCATATCTGGATTTGTAACCCAATTTCCACCAACAGCCAAATTTAAGATTACATAAAAATTCTGGTCGAAAGGTGCTGGATAAGTGATTTGTCCTTCTTCATCAACTCCTGTGTACCAATCTGATGTTGTGAATACTTCTTTTCCATCAACATACCAAGTGAGTTTTCCAGGTTCCCAATCAAGAGAAAAAATATGATAACTATTAGAGAAATTATCTTTTGTTAAAACTTCAGTTCCTTGATTTTCTTTATGTCCAGAACCAGAATTATATCCGTAATGAATTGTGTGATAAGATTTATTTGTAGCTTGTCCCATTACTTCTGTAATATCAATTTCGCCACATTTTGGCCATTGTCCATAAAAACCTTCATCACTTGCCATAAGCCAGAATGCAGGAAGATAACCTTTTCCACTTGGAACTCTTATACGAGCTTCAAAACGACCATAAGTAAAATCATGTTTTCCCTGAGTATTTATGCGTCCTGAAGTAAAATTATAATCGTTTACAGATTTACCTTTTTTTGATTTATTTTTTTCAATTGCTTTTGGTTGTATCTTCAAAATGCCATTAGATACAGTAATTGCTTCACTAAGATGTGCTTCATCTACATAAGATTGTAATTCATTATTTACCCAACCTGGTTCGTGGGCTTCTACATTCCAATCTTTTGTATTTAAAGTTTTTCCATCAAATTCATCGTGCCATACAAGTTGATAGCCTTCATTTAGATATTTATCAGCAATTTTGCTATCTTCTTTATCTGATGAAGCTAAACATCCAACAGATACCAAAGAGAATGTGAGCATTGTTGCACACATTTTACCGAATTTTAGTTTTTTTTCCATAATTTCTCCTAATAAAAACTTTGACACAATAATTGCGAAAGTTTATCGAAATTTTAACATTTTTATATCAGTTTCGGGAAAATAAATATATCTATTTTTGAGAAAATATATCAGATTTATGACATTATTATTTTTTTTATGCAAAATTCAGTCAAAATATTGAATTATTTTTATAAAAATTTTTCTATATCATTGAATTTTTTTATAGACATTGAGAAAAAAAACGATGTAAAATATAGGTTAATGATAAAAATTGGAGAAAAGCATTTATCAAAAATTTCTATATGCATTCCTGTTTGTAAAACTGAAAAATACTTAAATTCTTGTTTGGAAAGTATTGCAACGCAGGATTTTAAAAACATTGAAATTATCATTGTTGATGATAATGATAAATCTTATTTTGAAAATTTAAAATCTGAATCTTCCTTAAAAATTATAAAAAACTTTAAAAAAAATCATAAAAAAGACAATTTTAATATAAAATTCATTAAACACGGAAAAAATAAAGGTCTTGTAGAAGCTCGTCGTTCTGCAATTTATGAAGCGTCTGGAAAATATATTATGTTTTTAGATAGCGACGATTCTTTACCAGAAAATTCCATAAAATTCTTGTTTGATGAAGCTGAAAATTCAAATGCAGATATTGTTCAAGGAAAAGCAAATATTTGTTTAAAAAATGAAAATTTAGAAAATGCTTCAGAAGATGAAAAAAATCGTTTAAAAATAATGGAAAAAAGTGATAAAGTTTTTTCTGGAACACTTTTAGAACGACAAATTTTTGATGATTTTTTGTTAAATTCTAATCATTCAGGATTTTTATGGGGAAAAATTTTTAAAAGAGAACTTTGTCTTGAATGTTTTAATATAATTCCGCCAGTTTTTTGTACTTTTGGAGAAGATTTTTTAACTTATTTTTATCTTTCTTTGTTTGCAAAAAAATATCGTGGAATTGAAAAATCAGTTTATAATTATTACATAAATACAGGAATTTCTTCTAACAAAAAAATTGATTCTCTTGAAGAATGGGAAAAAATTTGTTCTACAGCGAGTGTTTTTACAATTTTGCTTAGTTGGATTCAAGAAGAGGGGCGTTGCGGGGAAACTTCCCTGCTAGAAGGGGTAGCGGACAAGTCGAATTCGGCTTGGGAGCGAGGGGAAGGCTTTCCCCTTCTAACAAATGAAGAAATTCAAAAAGTGCAAGATTTTGCTAAATTTTATGCAACGAATAATCTTTTACAATTAAAAAAATCGGTTGTTCAAGAATTGCAAAATCAAGCGTATGAAAAACTTTGTGATTTTTGGGGTGAAAAAATGATAAAAAAAATTGAAGAAAATTTGGGAAAAAGGTGAAAATTATGAAAAAAAGTATTTTATTTTTATTTTCGATGTTGATGACGCTTTGTTTTGCTCAAAATTCACAGAAAATTTCTGAAATTTTGGAAAATGATGAAATTTCTAAGGGGCAAGCGGCATATTTTATTTGTGTTTATAATTCTTTTGGCGAGGAAGATTTGTCTGAAAACGATGCATTTGATTTTTTGCGTGAAAAATCTTTTTTTGATGAAACTGAAAAATCTGATGAAAAAATTTCTCTTTCAAATGTATGTTTTTTGATTGGAAAAAGTGCAAATATGAAAGGTGGAATTTTTTATTCTATTTTCAAATCGCCTCGTTATGCTTTGAGAGAATTTAAATCTTTGGGAATTCTTCCACAAAATGTTGAACCAAATCAAAAAGTTTCTGGAAGTGAATTTATTGCTTTGTTAAATGGTTTTGAAAAAATTGCTAAAAAAGGGGAATAAAATGATGAAATTTATTAAAAAAATTGGGATTTTAAGTTCGTTTTTGATTTGTTCTTCTTTGTTTGCGTTTGATTTTGGAGGACTTTTATCTAATAAAACTTCACTTGAAACTTACGAAAAAAAATTTAATTTTAATCAAGAAAATTCAATTTCTCTCTGGGCTAGACAAAATTTTGATAAATCTGGAGAAAATTATTTTGCAACAGAAGTTTTTTATAATTTTGATGCAAATTTTGAAGACAAAAATTATTCTAGTATTGTAGATTTTTCTCTTTTGAAATTTGCTTATGAAAAGGATGTTCGTTTTGGAAAATTTAATTTTAATGTGGGAAGATTTTATTTTTCAGATTTAACCGACTTAATTTTTACTCAAAATTCTGATGGAATAAAAGCGGAATTTCAAAATAATTATTTTACAACTTCTGTTTATGCTTCTTACACTGGACTTTTAAATTCTTTATCAACAGAAATAATAACAAGTCCAGCGACAAGTTTTTTGAATACAGAAAATACTCTTTTTATAGAAGATTCTTCTAAAGCGTTTGTTTCTAATTCAAAGAATTTTTATAATTTTGCAGAAAAATATGTGATTGGCGGAATTTTATTTAGTCTTCCAAATATTTTTGCAAATCAAACTATTTCTATTGAATATTTAGGTGCATTTAAAGTCGAAAAAGAAAAATTCAATAGAATGTACGCAAATATAAAATTTGAAGGACCAATTTATCAATCACTTTTTTATAATTTTTCTTCAAGTTTTGGTTTTTCTAATTATCAAGATGAAAATTCTTTTTCTGTTCTTTCTAAAGCAAATTTAACTTATTATTTAAAAAATGCATCTTTAGGATTAAATGGAATTTACGCTTCTGGAAAAAATGGAGTTCTTTCTAGTTTTTCTGGTTTTACAAAAAAGGCTTCTACTTATTCATTGAAAAACTTTTTGTATTCAGGAATTATAAAAACTGGAATTAATGCAACTTATAAACCAATTTCTGCATTAATTTTATTTGGTGATTGTGATGTAATTTTTGATGCGACAAGTTCTACTGTAAAATATTATGCTTTCCAATATTCTGTTGGTACATTGTGGCAAGTAAAAAGTGATTTTCAGCTTGGTCTAACAGGATGTCAATTTTTTGATAAAGAAAATTCGGATTTAGTTAAAAAAACTTATTTTTGTTTGAGTGCATCTTTAGCTTTTTAAAATGCATTTAAAGTTTGCGTTGCAGACTTAGTAAATTTTTATAGAGAATGATAAATTTTTTTATGGGAGAAAAGTTATGAAATCAAAAAAAATTATTTTAATTTTAGGTTTTTCTGTATTTTTTATGTTTTCTACTTTTGCTGCAAATTTTACAGCTCAAGTTACAGAAGTTTCTGGAAAAGCTGAAGTTTTACAGGGAACAGAATGGAAATCTCTAAAAATTGGAGATGTTTTAAAAAATGGAGATACAATTCAAACAGGATTTAAAAGTTCATTAGTTTTAAAAGTAAAAGATTCTATTGTAAATGTTTCTGCATTAACAAGAATGACTGTTGAACAACTTTCTGAAAATCCTCAAAAAGATAATGTTCGTGTTTTTGTAAAAACTGGTTCAATCTCTTCGGATGTAAAAAAATCGGAAAATAAAAAACTTGGTTTTACAGTTCGTACTCCAGTTGCAACTGCTTCTGTGCGTGGAACAGAATTTTCTGTAACAAATAATTTTGATTCGGTTGGAGTAAATACAACTCGCGGTTCTGTTGCAGTTTGGAACGAAAATAATTCTGAAAGTGTTGAACAAAATTCTAGCGGACAAGATGATGCAGATAATTCTCAATCTAATGATGATGGTTCTAAAGATTATGAAAATGCACCTCACGGAAGTATTTTTGTAAATCAAAATCAAGGAACAAGTGTTTCTTCAAACGGAAATGTTTCTTCACAACAACAAAATGCTTCTTCAAATGCAAATCTTTCTGGTTCAACAAAAACTCTTGCAGATTCAGAAAAAACTAATTCAAATTCACCAACAGTAAATACAAAAGATTCAAAAGCAAGGTTAGTGATAATTCCAAAAATTGAAGAATAAAATATGAATAAAAATGTAGAAAAATCAAAAAAAGTAAAAATTGCGTTATTTTCCTTTGTGGTTGTGATTGCAGTTTTTACTTTTGTAAGTTTTTTGTCTGTGTTTGGTGTTTTTGAAAAATTTGAATATAAATTTTACGATGCACTTTTAACTTTTAAAAAAGAAAATTCCGAACGCGAAGAAATTTTACTCGTTGATATTGATGACCTTGCACTTGACCAAATGGGTGATTGGCCTTGGACTCGTGAGAAAATTGCAAATTCTTTGCTTTATATGAGAGAACTTGGCGCAGAAACTGTTGTTTTCGATATTGAATATTTATCTCCATCGCAAAAATCTGTTAATATGGAAATTTATGATGAGATTTTGAAAGAACCAGAAAAAAATGCAAACGAAATAAAAAATCTTTTTGTTGATAATGATGATTATTTTTCTAGAACAATTCAATTTTTTGGAAATTCTTTTCTCACTGTAAATTCCGGAAATCTTGCAATAAATTATAACGACGAAGAACTAAATTATTCTAAAAAAAGATTTTTATACGATGCGGAAGATGAAAAAAATCAACTTGAAAAAAAACATTGTTCTAAAAATTATTCAGAATTTTCTCCTGCAATGTTTGATTTTATCTCTCATTCAAAAGGAGCGGGATTTACAAATGTAAAAATAGATTCTGACGGAACAAGACGCCGAATTCCTCTTTTTATAAAATATGATGATGGAGTTTTGGCACAACTTTCACTTTCTCCAATTTTAAAAATCTTATCGCCAGAAAAAATTAAAATTACAAATCATTATGTAATTCTTGAAAATTGTAAAAATCCCGATTTTGATAAATCTGATAAAAAAACTATAAAAATTCCAATTGATAAAGACGGAACTATGCTTATAAATTGGTTAAAAAAGCCTTTTGCTTCTACAAAAACTGTTACGTATGAAGATGGTTCTAGTGCAGAAATTATTGATGATGAAAATACATCTTTTTCTCATTGTTCAATTTTTTACTTGTGGAATTTGGGTGAACTTGAAAAATCATTACATTCTTCGCTTATTAGTTTTAATTCTCAAAATGAAAATTTTTCTCAAATTTCGTCGCTTCTTTTTGAATATGACGGACTTTTTGAATATAAAAATTATATTTTGTCTTGTATGAATGGTTTTGATTCTGAAGGAAATGCGATTGGTGGTGGAATTGATGATGAAATTTTTACTGAATATTTTTCTCTTAGACAAAACTTTTTTGAAAATCTTGCAATTTTTGCAAACAGTGATGATTTTATAAATTTTGTAAACGAAAATCCAGAATTGTATTCTCAAGCAACAGATTTTTGTATAAATTTAGAAACTTTTCTTTTTTATTTTGACGAAATGAAATCTATGTTTAATAAAAAATTCTGCATTTTGGGAAATACTGGTAGCGGAACAACAGATTTAGGTTCAACTCCTTTTCAAAATTCTTATCCTAACGTTGGAACTCACGCAAATGTTTACAATACAATTATGACTCAAGATTTTATCACTCCAGTTAGTTGGTTTTGGGCTGCAATTGTTACAGCGATTTTATCTTTTTTTGCGTTTGCATTTCATTCAAATAAAAAAGTTTGGGTTCAAAGTGTTTGGGCATTTTGTTTGCTAGTTGTGATTATTACAATTCCAATCTTGTTAATGCATTTTTTTGGAATTTATATTCCTCTTACATCTCCAATTTTAATCACTGTTCTTTCTTATATTTTAATCACGGCTTTGAGATTTCGTTCTTCCGAAAAAGATAAAAAATTTATTACAGGAGCATTTAGTCAGTGTCTTTCAAAAGATGTTGTTGATGAAATTATAAAAGACCCAAGTAAATTAGTTCTTGGTGGAAAAAATTATAATATGACAGCAATTTTTACCGATATTCAAAAATTTTCTGGATTTTCGGAACTTTTAACTGCGGAACAATTAGTTGCTTTGTTAAATTATTATCTTACAAGAATGAGTGAAATTATCATTGCAGAACGTGGAACTGTTGATAAATACGAAGGTGATGCGATTGTTGCTTTTGTTGGAGCACCAATTCCAATGGAAAATCATGCAAAAAAAGCTTGTTCTGCCGCAATAAAAATGAAACGGGCAGAAATAAAAATCAATCAAGAAATTGCAGAAATTGCTTCAAAATCACAAAAACCTTCAGAAATTCCTCAAGCTTTGTACGATGCATTTAAAATCATGATAAAAAATAATCGTACAATTTTTACTAGAATTGGTTTAAATTCTGGAGAAATTGTTGCCGGATTTATGGGAAGTGATAACAAAAAAAATTATACCGTTATGGGAAATAATGTAAATCTTGCAAGTCGTCTTGAAGGTGTAAATAAACAATATTCTACAAATGGAATTTTAATGAGTGATGCAACTAGAAAAGAATTGGATGAAAATTTTCTTGTTCGCAGTCTTGATAGAGTTCAAGTTGTAAATGTAAAAACTCCAATTCGGTTGTATGAACTTTTAGGATTTACTTCCGAATTTGATGAAACATATTTTGAATATCTTACAAATTGGGAAAAATCAATGAAACTTTTTGAAACTGGAAAATATTCTGAAGCGTTGGAAAGTTTTAAAAATCTTTCTTCACAAAATCCAGAAGATAAAGTTTGTTTGTATTATATTTCACTTTTAGAGCAATTTTTTATTCAAGGAAAATATCCTACTGCAAAAGATGATTTTGGTGTTGCTTATAATCCAGAAAATCCTTCTGATATGGAATCTTCTTGGATTGGAACCGAAAAAGAAATAAAAGGAACATTTACTTTATTGCAAAAATAAATTTATCAATTTTAAAAGGACAAAAATTTCATCAATTTTCTAAAACGGAATCTGTTGAAATTTTTGTCTTTTTTGTTTAAGTTTCTCGCTAAAAATGTTATAATTTCCTTTCCTATGAATTTTGAAAATCCTTTAATCGTTCAAAGTGATAAAACTCTTTTGTTGGATGTTCACGCTCCTTTGGCAGAAGATTGTAGAAATGATTTAATTCCTTTTGCCGAATTAGAGAAATCTCCAGAACATCTACATACTTACAAACTTTCGCCTCTTTCTTTGTGGAATGCTGCAAGTGCAGGTTTTAGTGCTGATGATGCAATTTCTGTTCTTCAAAAATATGCTCGCTACGATGTTCCGCAATCAATCATAATGTGGATAAAAGAAATTTCTTCAAGATTTGGAAAAATTAAACTTTTAGAAGGCCCTTGTTTAGAAAGTGATATTAGTGAAAATGGAAAAAGTGTTTTAGAACAATATCTTTTTTTAGTTGCAGAAAATTTTACAATTTATAAAGAAATTGGAGCAAATTCTCTTGTAAAAAAACTACTCATAAAAAAAGATTTTGACTCTCCAGAAAATTCATATTTATTAAAACTAACTGATAGAGGAACCATCAAACAACTTTTATTACAATCTGGCTGGCCCGTAAAGGATGAAATTCCTCTTGCAGAAGGTGAACCTTTTGAAATAAATTTGAGAAAAACTACTTTGAGTGGAAATCCTTTGGAAATTAGAAATTATCAACTTAACTCTGCCGAAGCATTAGTTGGAGATAAAGGTCCTGGAACTGGTTTTGGAACAATTGTGCTTCCTTGCGGGGCTGGCAAAACAATCGTTGGAATGACGATTATGGATATGTTAAAAACTTCTACTTTAATCATTACAACAAACATTTCTGCCGTTCACCAATGGATTGACGAACTTTTAGATAAAACAAATCTTACAAAAGAACAAATTGCCGAATATTCTGGCGAAAATAAAGATATAAAACCTATAACTGTTGCAACTTATCAAGTTTTAACTTGGCGTCCAAAAAAAGAAGGTCCATATCCTCATTTTTCAATTTTCCATAAACGTGCTTGGGGATTAATTATTTATGATGAAGTTCACATGTTACCCGCTCCAGTTTTTAGAGTTGTCGCAGAATTACAAGCGGTTCGTCGAGTTGGTCTTACGGCAACTTTAGTTCGTGAAGATGGTTGTGAAGGTTATGTTTTTAGTCTTGTTGGTCCAAAAAGATATGATGTTCCTTGGAAAGAATTGGAAAGAGCTCATTGGATTGCGAGTGCAGAATGTATTGAGGTTCGATTAGATTTGCCAGAAATTAAAGAAATTGATTACGCAGTTGCAAATGTTAGAGAAAAACATAAAATTGCAAGTCAAAATCCTGCAAAAATTCCCATTGTAAAAGAAATTATTAAAAAATATCCAGAAGATAAAATTTTGGTGATTGGACAATACATAGAACAATTGCAACAAATTCAAGAGGAATTAAAATGTTCGATTATCACAGGAAAAACTCCAACTTCAGAACGCGATGTAATTTATGAAGATTTTAGAAATGGAAAAATTAGAGTTTTAATTGTTTCAAAAGTTGCAAATTTCGCAATAGATTTGCCAGATGCATCTTTAGCAATTCAAGTTTCTGGAACTTTTGGAAGTCGTCAGGAAGAAGCTCAGCGGTTAGGAAGAATTTTACGACCGAAAGAAAGAAAATCACGATTTTTTACATTGATAACAAGAAATACTGTGGAAGAAGAATTTGGTTCAAATCGGCAAAAATTTCTTGCAGAACAAGGTTATGAATATAAAATTGTAAGATATACTGGAGAGTTAGAATTTGATGATTGAAGCAGAAATTGAAAATTGGCAAGAATCTATTTTAGCTTTGCCAGATAAAATATTTTTTAATACAATGCGACTGTAT
The DNA here is from genome assembly GCA_964410365.1 of uncultured Treponema sp. Classification (GTDB taxonomy): domain Bacteria; phylum Spirochaetota; class Spirochaetia; order Treponematales; family Treponemataceae; genus Treponema_D. The sequence continues at coordinate 32,900 of CAYPGB010000017.1, read as the reverse complement.
TTGGGGGAAATAAAAACTCCTTACAATAAGCAGCGACTCGTTTCTCAACTTGCAAGTTTTATCAAAAATGAAAAAAACACAAATGCAATTCTCACTCTTTTAGATGAAGCTGATGTAAAAGTTTTAACTGCAATTTCGCTCATTTCTAAAGTTACTCAAGAAACTCTTGTAGATTTTTTTAAAGAAACTTTTTCTTCAGCAGAAATTTTTTCTGAAATAATAAATTTGCAAGAAAGATTGATAATTTTTGCAAAAGATTCTAACGAAAAAAAAATACTTTTTATAAATCCTTTTTTAAAAGAAGCGTTAAAACCTTATTTAAATTTATCTTTATTATTGCCAATTTCAAAAGTTCAAAATTTTTCTCAAAAAGATAATTTTATTCTTTCTCCAAATTTTCTTGCAAGTTTTATTTCTTTTGTAAGAATTTATGGAATTTCTTGTAAAGTAGATGGAAATCTCAAAAAAAATGATATTCAACGATTAGAAAATATTTTTCCTCAAAAACAAAAATGCATACAACTTTTGGTGAATGCTTTTATAAATTTATCTTTGTTAAAAGAAAATGAAAAAGGTTTTGAATTAGATGATTTAAGAATTCAAACTTTTGCAGAATTTCAACCAGAACTTCAATATGCTCTTTTAACTGCGGCTTCTGTTTCCAGATTTAGTATTGAAGGTTTACGAAAAGAAGCTCAACTTTTATTAGATGTGATTTCATCTATTCCAGAAACAGGATTTACTCGAGATTCAATTTTAAAAATGACATTTTTGATTGGTTCATACACAAAAGAAGGAAATGCGTTTACTAAAAAAAGTCGTTTTTTGCAAATGTTGGAAAATGCTAAAAAAGATGATAATTTTGATGTTTCGCAAAATGCAAATCTTTTAGATAGAATGATAGATTCTGCCATTGAGTTTGGACTTTTAATTTCTCTTGGAACAAATTCTGAAAATCAAGAAATTTACATAAAGTCAGAATTGAATAATTTTTCTGAAAATGATGATTTAAAAGTGTTAAATATTGATGCTACTTTTTTTGTTACAATTATGCCTGGTTTGAGTTTGAAAAAACTTTTGCCTTTGACAAATTTTCTTTTGATAAAAAAATGCGAAGTTGTAACAGAATTTGAAATTACAAAAAAATCTGTTAGTATTTCTTTTGATAAAATGTGGACTCCAGAAATGATTTTTTCAGAAATGGAAAAATTTTCTAATTATGAACTGCCAAAAAATCTAAAAATTAATATTTTAGAATGGTATGCATCTTATTCTTCTGCGATGTTATATCACGGATATGTTTTAAAAGTTCAAGATAAAAATATTACTTTTGTAGAAAATAATCCAATCATAAAAAAATATCTAAAAGAAAAACTTGCAACTGGAATTTATCTTTTAAATATTCCTTATGATAAAGATATTTCAAATTTTATAAAAGAAAGTGGAATTGATTTTCTTGGAAAGGTAAAAGAGCCGAATTCTTTTTCGGAACATATTATTTTTCCAAATCTCACTTTTGGACGAAAATCCGATTTATTGACAAAAAATTCTGATGAAAAATTTGAAAAGACATCTTTAGAAAATGCTAAAAACCTTCAAAAAAGTTTAAAAATTGCTTTAGAAAATAAAAATATCGATAAAAATTTAAAAACTTGTTTGGAACATAGAATTTCTTCTAGAATGATTTTGAGCTTGAAACAATTAGAAATTGCAAATATTCGCACAGAAATAATTGAAGCGGATGGAATGGATTTTTCAGGAAAAATTCATCTTATAGAAGCTGCAATAAAAGAAAAAGAAATGATTGAAATTGAAATGCCAGAACAGAAAACTAGTTTTGTTGGAATTCCTTTGATTTTATCAAAACAAATAGGAGAAGCGGTTTTGCGTTTTCAAGTTGAACCTTCAAAAGAAGTTATTACAATTTTGGTAAGTAGAATTTCGCATTTAAAACGATTGATTTTCTAATTTTTTTTGTTTTTCATTGCTTTTTTTACAAGATACATTTGTTCATCAGCACGTTTTGTTACATCAGCAACATTTGAATCTTTTTCTGGATTATAAACTGCCATTCCTAACGCTACAGAAACTGAATCTGTAAGTTGATTATTAAAATGTTCTAATAGTTTGTCGCGATTTTCGTAATCTTGTCCATAAAGAAAAATTGCAAATTCATCACCACCAATTCTAAAAACTGGACTATGAACATAAGTTGAACAAATAATTTTACAAGAATCTATTAAAAGTTTGTCGCCAGCTTCGTGTCCTAATGTATCGTTTGTGATTTTTAAATTATTTACATCACACATACAAACAGCAAATTCTTTGATATTTCCAGATTTTACATCTTCCATAAGTTTTTCTTGTTTATGAATAAATGATGCACGATTTCCAACTCGGGTAAGTTCATCTCTATTTGCTTGATTTAATGCAGTTTTAAGTTTTTCTGCTTGATTTACAGAACGCATACGAATACAACTTAAAAGCGTTTTGATTACTTTTCCCATTTCTAGAGGTTTTATAAGATGAGCATTCATTCCAGCATTCATAGAATTTCGTATATCTTCTTCAAATGCATTCGCTGTGATTGCAATAATTGGAATTGTAGAAGCGTCTGCGTGTTGAAGTCTTCTAATTTCTTTTGTGGCTTGCAATCCATTCATAACTGGCATAATTATATCTATCAAAATTGCGTCAAAACTATTTTGCGGAGAATCTTTAAAAATATTTAAAACTTCTAATCCGTTGGAAGCAGTTGTAACTTTTGCTCCTTCCATTTCTAAAAGACCTTTTTCACTTTCTAAATTGATAGGATTATCGTCTGCTAAAAGAATTCTAACATCTTTTAAATTTTGTTCAGGATGATTTTCTTGTTCATAATGAATTGCAGCGGTTTTGTCATCAATTGCAAATGGAACTTCCACTGTAAAAATTGAACCTTTGTTTAGTTCACTTTCTACATAAATTGTTCCGCCCATTAGTTCAACCAATGATTTTGCGATTGGCATTCCTAAACCACTTCCGCGGTAATTTTCGTGAGGAACGATTGATTCTTGTGAAAAATTTTCCCAAATATGTTGTAAAAATTCTTTTGACATTCCAATTCCAGTATCTTCTATTTGGAATTGATAAGTTACAGTTTTTGCACCGTTTGCAATTTGTTTTATTCTAAAATATATTTTTCCACCATCGTCAGTGAATTTTACAGCATTACCCAAAATATTCACAATTGCTTGGCGTAAATGTAATTCATCTCCCAAAATATAAGGAAATTCAAAATTTTCTAGTTCTGAAATTAGTTTTATTTTACGATTTATAAGTTGCCCAGAAATGATGGAAAGACAACCATCAGCAAAAGAAAGAATATTCATCGGTTTGTGAGCAATTTCGATTTTGTTGTGTTCAATATGATTTAAATCAAGAATATCATTTACAAGGGAAAGTAAATGATATGATGAAGTTGTGATATTTTCTAAACATTCTTCAATTTTTTGCTGATTATTTATATTTTTTTTTGCAAGTTCAGTCATTCCAATTACGCCGTTAATTGGAGTTCTAATATCGTGCGACATTCTTGAAAGAAATTCTGATTTTGCTTCATTCGCTTTTTCTGCTTTTTCTTTTGCAATTTGTAAATCTTTTTGATATTTTAATTCTTTTCGGATTTCTTCATCTTTTACGGCAAATCCAATTAATGCTTGTTTTGTTTTTGAATAATCTCCAACACTAACGCATTTCATTTCGCAGTATTTATTTTGTTCATTTCTGTAAGTTTGTGTAAAACGGTCGCTGATAGAAAATTGTTTTTCTAAATAAGAATCTGAAAGATAATTTAAAAGAAGTTTTTTATCGGCTTGTAAAGTTCCTCGTTCAACATAAAGAGAAACTGCCTGACTGTAACTTGGATTTTTTTTCAGTTCTCCACCAATCATTTTATCTATACGATGAGAAACGCTAAAAGGAAAAACTTCATCTTTTGCTAAATCTACATAATAAACTGATGAATATTCTGAAGCCAAAAAACTTAAAACAAGTTGATTTTTTTTGTTTTCAATTTCTTTTAATTTTTCTGCATCAATATTTTTTGAAATAAGAATAGAAAGAAAATCTCCGGAAGAACTTTTTACAAAAATTGCTTCAGTTTCTACCCAGTGAGTTTTTCCATTTGGTTCGTAGTAAGGATGTCTAAAATGAACAGAATCTTCACCTTTTTCTTGAATTTTTAAAAGATTATTTATACAAAAAGTTTTTAAAAAAGTTGTTCGTGTTTTACCTTCCGGAATTGATTCAGAAATTGCAAAAATTAAATCATCATAATTTCCTTCATGATTTAATGCTTGAATTGTTGCATCTTCAAGTTCTAGTTCTTGATAAGTATTTTTTGTGAGATTGCAATAAAAAATGGCAGGATTAATTCTTCCTAAAGCACGAACGAGAAGTTTAAAGTATTCATAAATTTCTTTCTGATTATTATTCATATTTTTTAGCCAGTATAACAGGAAATTATAAAGGTTCAACTTATATTATAAGTTCCACTTTAAAAAAAATCAAATAAAAGTATATTAGTTATAAAAAAAATGTTAAAATATTTTGAGGTTTTTATGATTATAAAAAAGAATGATTTTGATTCTCTTGAAATTGCTAAAAATGTTTTAAAAAAAGGTGGAATTGTAATTTTACCAACTGATACAGTTTATGGTTTTAGTGGACTTGTTGATAGTTCTAATTTTTTTCAAAAAACTGATGATATTATAAATCTTATAAAAAAAAGTCCAGAAAATAAACCTTTAATTCAACTGATTGCAAAACCTGAAGATATAAAAAAATACACAGATGAAAAAATTCCTGAAAATATTTTAAAAAAATGGCCAGGTGCATTAACGATTATTGTAAAAATAAAATCAAATGCTCCAAAATATGAAAATCTTTCAAGTGTTGCTTTTCGCTGTCCAGGTGATGAATGGCTTAGAACATTAATAGAAGAATGTGAATCTCCAATTTATAGTACAAGTGTTAATAGAAGTGGAAAACCAGTTTTAGACGAAATTTCTGCAATTCAAAATGAATTTTCACAAGAAGTTGATTTGATTATTGATGATGGTGATAAAAAAAATGCCTTGCCTTCAACTTTAATTTCTCTTGAAGATGGAAAAATAAATATTCTACGGCAAGGCTCTGTAAAAATTTAATTTTGATAGACTTATCTATTATAAATTAGATTATCGGGTCAACCTGTCTTCCGTTTGCTTGTCGGACAGGCAATACCCCGACAATGACATATTTTTAATACACCAACGACGTTTTTTTAACACGATAATGGCAAATTATTTTTTCAAAACTCTATAGAAGTCTTTGGTTATAATGGAATTCTTTCAAACTTGAGATTTTGAGTTTTATTTTTTCAATAACTTTAGATTTTTTTCAATCAATTCGCAACGTTGTGCAACACATTCTACAGAACGATGTGGATCTTTTGGTGTATTAAAAGTGTAATCAACTAATCTTTCTACAGTTGTTGTTGCAACATGCATTCTTGTATCTGACGAAGCATAATAAATAAATACTTTTCCATCATGTTCAATTGCTCCGTTTGTAAAAACAACGTTTGAAACATCTCCTGTGCGTTCATTTCCTAAAGGAACTAAAAAAACGCCGCTTGGTTCTGCTATAACTTTATCTGGAGAGTTTAAATCTGTTGCGTACACATATAAAACATATCTCAAACCATCAGCTGTGTTACGAACCCCATGACTTATATGAATCCAACCTTTTGGTGTTTTGATTGGTGTTGCTCCCGCTCCGTTTTTTGCTTCTGTAATTGTATGATAAATTCGTTTTGATATAATTTTTTCTTCATCAATTACAGCATTACAAATATCATCACAAAGTCCAAACCCAATTCCGCCGCCACTTCCTGTGTTTATAAAATCATCCATTGGGCGAGTGTAAAATGCATATTTTCCATTTACAAATTCAGGGTGAAGACAAACATTTCTTTGCTGTGGAGAATGTTTTGTAACAAGATTTGGTAAACGTTCCCAATTTTTTAAATCTTTTGTGCGTACAATTCCTGCTGCTGCAACTGCCGCTCCTAAATCTGGGTTTGATTTATCTTTTGATTCAGAACAAAAAACACCATAAATCCATCCATCTTCATGTTGAGTGATTCGCATATCGTAAACATTTGTTTCTTCTGGACAAGTATCAGGCAATTGGATTGGATAATCCCAAAAACGAAAATTATCTATTCCATTTGGACTTTCTGCAACTGCAAAAAAAGATTTTCTATCATTTCCTTCAACACGACATACAAGACAATATTTTCCATTTAAATAAATTGCTCCAGCATTAAAAACGCAATTTATACCAAGTCTTTCCATAAAAAATGGATTTGTTTCTTTGCAAATATCATATTTCCAAGTGAGAGGAATCGAATCTCTTGTTAAAATTGGATTTTTATAACGTTCATAAATTCCATTGTAAAAATCTTCATTGATTTCATTTTTTTTAGAAAGTAATTTTTCTTGTTTTTCTAGAAGTTCATAATATTTTTCGTGAATCATCTTTTTTCTCCTAAGGGGACAGACCCCTTTTATTTTTGAAAATCTTTAATTCTTTCTATCATTTTTTACTTAAAAAGTTAAGTGATTTTTAAGTAAATTTAGGTAAATTTTTAAAAATTAAGCAATTTTTATTGCATCAATTTTACAAAGCAACTGATTATTAAATTCTTGAAATTTATGTCATTTCCGTGCTAGACACGGCAATCTTAAAAAAAAAGAATATTTTGCTAGGTTTATCTAAAAAAATCGTCATGCTGAACTTGTTAGCTTTCGGTGGCTTCACATAACATTTACACCAGATGTTGCGTATAGATTCCAAAACGCCCCACCTTCCGTTTGGCAGGCCAACCTGCCGTCTGGCAAGGCGGGCAGAGTTTGGAATGACACTATGGTGTAAATTTATTAGACAAGCCCGATAATGACAAATTTTTCAATTAAAATGTCAAACAGAGCCTTTTTATTTTCGACGAACTTCAAATTGATTTGGATTATTTTTCTTTTTTGTTATGTCAAAATGTTCATATTTTTTATAAAGAACTTCTTGAGCTCTAAAAGGAATTTCTTTTTTATCACATTCAACTTTTTTCCAACTTCCATTTGATTGTAAAATTTCGGCGTTTACATTGTCTTTAAAATATGTTTCTAAAATTGATTTGACATCTGCAAAACATTCAGAATCTAAAATTGGGAACATAAGTTCAATTCTACGATTTAAGTTTCTGCTCATCCAATCTGCACTTGAACAATAAAGTTCTGGAGAACCTGCATTTTGAAAATAAAAAATTCGTGAATGTTCAAGATATTTATCAACAATTGAAATAACTTTTATATTATCACTAAGACCGGAAACGCCAGGAACAAGCATACAAATTCCTCTTACATTTAAAAGAATTTTTACACCAGCTTGGCTTGCTTTGTATAAGGCAGAAATAACTTCTTCATTTGTAAGCGAATTCATTTTTGCCATAATTAATCCAGGATTTTCTGGAGAAGACCTTTCCATTTCTCGTTGAATCATAGAAAGTAATTTTGATTTTAAAGTTACTGGAGCCATCTCCAAATGAGTCATTTTTTGTAAAGTTGAATAACCTGTTACAAGATTAAAAAAAACTGTTGCATCATTTGCGATTGCATCGTTTGCTGTAAAAAGTGATATATCAGAATATTGTTTTGCCGTTTTAGGATTATAATTTCCTGTTGCAAGATGGACATAACGGCGGATTGTATCATCTTCCTGACGAATTACCATCAAAATTTTTGCATGAACTTTTAAATTTACTAAACCATAAATTACAGTTACTCCAGCACGTTCAAGTTCATTTGCCCAAGCAATATTTCGTTCTTCATCGAAACGTGCTTTTAGCTCAACAAGAACAATTACTTGTTTTCCGTTTTGAGCGGCTTTTTCTAAAGCTTTTATGATTGGAGAATCTCGACCGGTTCTGTAAAGAGTCATTTTTATTGCTAAAACTTTTTTATCTTCAGCAGCATCTGAAATCATCTTAACTACAGGTTCATAACTTTCATAAGGAACATGAAGAATGTGGTCGCGAAGTTTGAGTGTTTCCCAAAAAGGTTCATCTTCTGGCAAATCATGAGGATAAAAATGCTCCCATTTTTCAAAATGCATTTCATCAGCATCTTCAACGTTGTTTAAATCTGAGAATTTACTTGGTTCAACAATTTCTTCAACTTTATAAACATCTTCTTTGCGTAAATCTAATTTTTCTACAAGATATTTTTCAATAATTTCACTTTTACTGTCGCAAATCATTTGAACTGGAAAAGATGATTTTCGTTGAATTAAAACATCTTCCATCGCGTGAATAAAATTTCCAGAATCTTCATTAACAGCAAAATCAGCATCTCTTGCAACTTTAAAAATAAGACTTTCGCTAACATCAAGACCTGGAAAAAGTTTTGTTCCACATTCTTTAATTATGTCGGTAATAAGTGTAAATTGTTTTTCTTTTGATTTTGTAGAAGGCATCCAATAAATTCCTGGTAAAATAGATGGAATTTCAACAAATGCAATTTTATTTTCTTCTTTTCCTGTAAATTCTTCCAAAGCAGTTTGATTTTTTATTTCTACAATTGGTTTGAGTAAAAATCCACAATAAAGAGAAAGGTTTTTTATATGAGGAAAAATTTCTGAATCAGTTCTGAGTGGAGTTAAAAGAGGATAAATATTTGTTTTAAAAATATTGTTGATATATTCTTTTTGTTCTGGAGAATATTCTGAATTTCTAACATAAACGTAACCTTTTTTTTCAAATTCAGGTAAAATTTCTTTCAGTAAACATTCTTCTTGCGTATGAAAAATTTGATGAGCTCTGGCAGAAATACTTGCAAGTTGCATTCTTGGATTAAGACCAGACAAATCTGTGGAGTCTGGATTTTCAAAAAGTGCTCTTTTTACAGAAGCAACTCTTACTTGGAAAAATTCATCGAAATTTGAAGAAACAATAGAAATAAATTGAAGTCTTTCTAGCAACGGAATATCTTTTCTAAGTGCTTGATTTAAAACTCTATTATTAAATTCCAACCAAGAAAGTTCACGATTAAAAAAAAGCTTTTTCATATAATTTCCTCCAAATAATTTCGTAAAACTTGCACCAAATTTTAGATGATTTTAAACTAAAATCACTTTGTAACCAAAAACGGCTTCGAATATTTGTGCTTTTTCAGATAATGCAATTCGTTCCAAAACAGGATTTTTTGATTTTTTTGTATGAATTTCTATGCTATTTTGTAAAACTTTTATTGTAAAATCACTAAATTGTTGAATATGACCTCTGTCCAATGCATCTGCAATTCTTAAAACGGCTGTTAATTTTAAAATTGTCATTCTTGAGGAACGAGGCATCATCAAAAAACTTTCATCATCTTGTGGCATTAAATTTCCACGATGATATTTTGCAATTTCAGCAACGATTGTATTATCAGTTTTGCTTAATCCAAAAATTTCTGAATTTTTGATGATGTAGCAACTGTGCAAATTATGATTATCATTTCTAATAAACATTCCAATATCGTGGAGAATGGATGCAGTTTCTAGAAGTAATCTTGCGTGTTCGTCTAAAGCAATTTCATTTTTTAAAGTATCGTAAATTTTTAGAGCAATCATTCTTACACATTCTGCATGAACTTCATCACCATGATATTTTCTGAGCAAATTTTTTGCAGAAGCGACAACTTGCATATTAAATTCGTTCATTAAAACTTCATTTTGATTTGAAATTTTACTTAACAAATATCCTTGTCGAATATCAGTTTCTGGGACAAGAATTTTTTCTGCTTTTGTAAGATGTAAAAAAATGTTGTAAATCAAAAGGCTGAGTTGCAAAGTTTCTGCTTCTGAAAAAGAAATTTTAAATCGAGCAACAAGTTCATCAATCGAATAATTTTGAATTTCGTGAACAAAACTTTCAAAATCTTTTATGTCAATTTCCCACAAAAATGTTGAAATTGGATGACCCTTTTGCAATGCGACTAAAGTAACTGCATTTCCAACAGCAATAAATTGTTTTACATCAGAAAGATTTAATTCACTTTCCAAAGAACCTTTTGTGTTGTTGATTGATTCTTGAACAAATCTGCGTATATCATCATAAGAATTTATAAGAGATTTTACGTGTTGTTCAATTCTGATTGTTCCTAGTCGTAACGAGTGAACTCCTGCCATTTTTCCGTTTGACATCATCATAATTTCTGTTGTACTTCCACCAACAACAAGAATTACAGTGTTATCGTTTTTTACATCTACAGGTTGTTCTTTTATACAATCACTTACAGCAAGATACATTAATTTATTTTCTTCAATTCCATCGATTATATGAACTCTAAAACCTGTTTGAACTAAAATTCTGTCTAAAACTGGGTCAGAATTTTTTGCATCGCGGAAAGAATTCGTGGCAAAACAGAAAGTTTGTGATGGAGTAATTCCCCAACCAATTAATTGCTCTCTGTAGCGTTTTAAAATCTGAACTAACTGATTTTGTGTATCTTGACTGATTGTTTTGCTGGTAAAAAGGTCGCGTCCTAAATGTAAAGGCATTTCTGAGCGATCAAAAATATTGATTTTATTTTCAATAGTTGTTTCGGCTACTAGAAGACGAACCCCAGTAGAGCCGATTTCAATGACTGATTCTGGGGCTGCCATAGAAACTCCTACAAAAATATATCTATCATCTTTGTGATAGTTTTAATTTATATTTGCAATGCAAACACAAAGATAAAAACTAATCAATTTAAATTAATTTTTATCTTCTAGGTTTATTAAAGTTTGTCTATAAGCATTGAACATTTTCCACTAGGAATCGGAAGTGTTTTCTTTTTCTGTCCAAGTATGTTGATTGTAAAATAGTATAATTTTTCACTTTCCATTTGGATTTCCCAACCACGAGTACTTTTATTACTTAAAATTGTAATTAAGTTTCGTTTTAAGGAAAGATTTTCAATACCCATAATTTCTAAGTTTGGAATTATCCAATCTACAGTTTTACGAGGCAAACTAATTGCAAGACCAATAACATTTTCTATCATTAATGCGATTGTTGAAAGTCCAACAGTAAGCACGTATCTTGCACGAGCGGATTCCGAAGAACCTTTCATATTTGCTTTTCCTTCTTTATTTGGAAGATACGCTTCATATAAATCGCCAACAGTTTTATCATCATTTGGCATTAAAGTTTCAAGTACAAAATACAAATGTCTGATTGCACATTCTCTGGCGAATTCATATTGTCCATATTTTTCTAGACCTTTTATCACCATAAAATTGAATGCAGGAAAAACACTTCCGTTGTAACCTTCACCTTTTTCACTAAAATGAGAATCATCGGCAGAAAGACTTGGGAAAGGATGTTCTGTTCCAAAAGATTTTGGGTCACTTAAATGTTTTACTAAACAATCAGCCTTATCAACATTAGGAATTTCAGCTAGCATTGTCCAATAAGAAGCAATTGTTTTTGTAAAAATTTTATTTGAATCTTTATCTAAATCATAATAAAAACCAGATTCATCATCCCACATAAGATTATTGATTTTAGTTTTTATAGAAAAATACATTTTTCTGTATTGGAAGATTAAATCTTTATCGTTGAGAATATCTCCAAGTGCAGACATATAATTTGCATTGATTGCCATGCATGCATTAAAATCAATTGGATAAACAACTTTTTTGCGAGGAGAATTTGTCATTGTTGAAGCACAAACTGGTGCGGCGTAAAGACCATTTTCCTGTTTGAAAGTTTTATCAAGCCAATCCATATATTTTTGCAAAGTTGGCATTACTTCTTTTATTCGACGTTTATTTGCAGATTTATGATATAAATTGAATTCTGCAAAAGCAAAAAGAGGTAAACCTACACCTTCTGGATTTTCTTTATCTAAAATAGGTTGATTTGTTTTAATGTCATATTTCCAACGGATTGCACCATTTTCTTCCTGTTGTTTATAAAAATAATCAATATTTTTACAAGAATCAAAATTTCTATTTGAGTAAACAAGAAAAAATGATGACATGATAGATTCAAATTGATTAAGAATTAAATTATCGTTTTCTGGATAGATGAAAAATCCATTAGAATCTTGTTCGCCTTTTTCTGGGTTAATCCAATATGGAGATAACCAAGACCAAGTTTTATTATAAATATCGACAAAATCCTGATCATAAAAATGGATTTTTGGAAAATCATGCTTATTCACAAATGCTCCTACAGCAAATAATTACTTTATTAGAATTTAAAAGATATGTTTCTTATACTATATCACATTTTTCGTAAAAACGCTCATTTATACAGAAAAAAAAACAAAAATTTTACAAAAATTGTGATTTTGAATTCCGAAAATTAACAACTTTTTCAATATTAAGAATAGAACATCTTGGAATAAAAAATAGTGTTCTATCGAGGTTTTTATGCAGATTTTTTCTTTTTCGCCTTTTGGTTATGAAGGTGCATTGGTTTCTGTTGAGGTTGATTTAAGACGTGGAATTCCTGCAATCGATATTGTGGGGCTTGCTGATGGAGCGGTGAAAGAGTCCCGAGAAAGAATGCAAGCTGCTATAAGAAATTCTGGGTTTGATTTTCCGCCAGAAAGGGTTTTGATAAGTCTTTCTCCTGCTGATTTGAAAAAAGAAGGTGCTGGATTTGATTTGCCTATTGCTTTGGGTGTTTTAGTTGCTAACGGAACTGCTAATGGTGATAAGGATTTTATTTCGGAACCGATTTTGATTATGGGTGAGTTAGAACTTTCTGGGAATATCCGTCCGGTAAAAGGAGTTCATGCTGCTGTTTCGACAGCGGTATCTTGTGGAATTATGCAATGTATTGTGCCTTTACAAAATGCAGATGAAGCACGAGAAGTAATTGGTGTTAAAGTTTTTGGTGCTGATACTTTGGATAATGCATACAGAGCGTTGAAAGACAATTCTTTTTTTGAAGCTAAATCAATTGCGGAAGATGGAAAAATTGATTATTTACCTCCGGGCTCTGTTGAGATAGACGGAGTCCATTTTAGTGAAGTTTTTCCAGAGTATGAATTTGCAGATGTAAAAGGTCAAGAAAAATTGATTAGAGCATTGCAAATTTGTGCTGCTGGAGGACATAATTTTTTGGCTGTAGGTTCTCCAGGTTGTGGAAAAACTATGGCAATTCAAAAATTTCCGGCTTTAAATCCATTCTTAACAATGGAAGAATCTCAATCAGTTACAAGAATTTGGTCTTTAGCAGGATTGATAAAACCTTCAGAACCAATTATACGAGTTCCGCCGTTTAGAATGCCTCATCAAACTGCAACAATAGAAGGTTTATGCGGTGGTGGATTTAATTGTCGTCCAGGTGAAATTTCTTTAGCACATAATGGAGTTTTATTTTTAGATGAAGCAGCGGAATTTAGAACATCAGTTTTACAAATGTTAAGAGTTCCATTGGAAAATGGAGAAATCACATTGAGTAGAGCAGGGCGTGCAACAAAGTATCCTGCAAATTTTCAATTAATTATGGCAGTAAATCCTTGTCCGTGTGGAAATTATGGTTCTAAAACGAAAATTTGTTTATGTAGTGCAAAATCAATAGAACAATATTGGAAAAAATTTTCTGCTCCTTTACTTGATAGAATAGATTTAAGGCTTTTTGTTGATAATAATTCTGAAGAAAATAAAACTGAAAGAGAAAAATTTTCAACAACAGCAGAAATTCGTAAAGATATTGCAAAAGCAGTTTCAATTCAGAGAAAAAGGCAAGGTGTAAAAAATGCAAAACTTACACCAAGAGATGTTCTTTCTTTTTGTGGGTTGGATTCTGAATGTAAAAAAGTATTGGATAAAGCAATTTTACGATATGGATTTTCTTCAAGAGCAGTTTCTTCTTGTATGAAAGTAGCTAGAACAATTGCAGATTTAGAAGGAAGTGAAAATATATCACAAAAAAATATAAAAGAAGCTATAGAATTTAGAAAAGTATGTTCAAATATGATTCCAGAAAATGATGGATAAATATGTGGAAAAAAAGCACGCGAGATTTATCGAAGCGGTACGCGTAAGAGTTCAAAAAAAATGTAAGGATAGACATAAAAAAAAGACTCCCTTAAAAAAGGAAGTCTTTTTACCGGAGAAGAGACTTGAACTTGCTAATAATAGAAAAAACGTTAAAAAATAAGCCGAAAGGGTTATTTTAGTTTTTACAAAAAAAAGCACGCGAGATTTATCGAAGCGGTACGCGTAAGAGTTCAAAAAAAAGAAAGGATAGACATAAAAAAAGACTCCCTTAAAAAAAGGAAGTCTTCTTACCGGAGAAGAGACTTGAACTCTTACGCCTTGCGACAAAAGATTTTGAGTCTTTCGTGTCTACCATTCCACCACTCCGGCTAACTTTTCTTAATATATCAAAAAAAATGGGGTTTTTCAAGTGGGTAAGGCTTGTTATAATAATTATGTGAGAATAAAATCAAATGCATTTGTCAATTCAAAACCTGAATTAGTTTTAAAAACAGTTTTTGGATATGATAGTTTTAGACCTTATCAAAAAGAAATAATTTCTCAAGTTTTAAAAAATCATGATACGCTTGCAATTATGCCAACTGGTGGAGGAAAGTCAATTTGTTATCAAATTCCTGCTCTTATTTTTGAAGGAATTACAATTGTAGTTTCTCCATTAATTTCACTTATGCAAAATCAAGTTGCAATTTTGGAATCGGCAGGAATTCATTCAGTTTTTCTAAACAGCTCTTTAGATTGGGAATCTTACAAAGAAAAAGTTTCAGATATAAAAAATGGTCTTGTAAAAATAGTTTATGTTTCTCCAGAAGGATTATCAACTTCTCGTGTAAGAGAAATTTTTGAAGATAGTTCTCTAAATGTAAATTGCATAACAGTTGATGAAGCACATTGTGTTTCTGAATGGGGACACGATTTTAGACCAGATTATTTAGAAATAAATTCAATCAGAAATTATTTTCCAAATGCAGTTATGATAGCTTTAACTGCGACTGCAACAAAACAAGTTCAGCAAGATATTATACAAAATTTAAAAATGAAAAATCCTTCTGTTTTTATTTCAAGTTTTAACAGAAATAATATTTATCTTGAAGTTCAACCAAAAGTAAATGCACTTTCCCAAGTTGTTGAATATCTGAAAAAACACGAAGGGGAAAGTGGAATTATTTATTGTTATTCAAGAAAACAAGTTGATGAACTTTCAGATTCATTAAACAAAATGGGATTTTCTACATTAAATTATCATGCGGGCCTTGAAGATTCAGTTCGTGCAAAAAATCAGGAACTTTTTTTAAAAGATAAAGTTCAAATCATAATTGCAACAATTGCTTTTGGAATGGGAATTGATAAACCTAACGTTAGATTTGTAATCAATTATGATTTACCAAAATCTTTGGAAGAATATTATCAAGAAATTGGACGAGCTGGTCGGGATGGTTTGCCTTCTTCTGCTTTGCTTTTGTATTCCAGTAATGATATTTACAAAATTAGATATTTTTTTGAAGATTCTGATGACCCTGAAAAATCAGAGATGCTTTTACAACAAATGATAAAATATGCCTCTGCAAAAATTTGTCGTCGAAAAGTTCTTCTTTCGTATTTTGGAGAAGATTTTAATCCTTCAAAAAATGATGAAAATCAAAACTGTTGTGATATTTGTAACAACAAACAAAATAATTTAACAGATGTTACTATTCAAGTTCAAAAATTATTATGTTGTATAATTAGAACAAAAGAACGTTTTGGTACGATGTATATTATTGATGTTTTACTTGGTTCTCGTGGAAAAAGAATTTTAGAAAATGGTCATAATATGATTTCAACTTGGGGAATTGGAACAGAAATTTCTAAAAATGATTGGTTGCAATTGGTAGAAATGTTGATTTTGGAGAATTATCTCAAAAAAAGTAGAGAATTTAATGTTTTGGAAATTACAGATTTGGGAAGAGAGATTCTTGCAACTCGAGAAAAAGTTTTTTTACCAATCATTTTTTCCAAAAATTCAAAACAATCTTCAATGATGTTTCCTAAAACAGAAAGTAAGAAAAATCCTAATTTTATTTTGCATAAAAAATTTGATGGTACAAAAATTCTTGCAGAAAGACCTTCGTATGATGATGAAAATGCTAAAATCATAATCGAAAAATTAAAATCCTGGAGAAAACGAAAAGCGGAAGATTTAAATGTTCTGCCTTATATTATTTTTGGTGATAAAACTTTATTAGATTTAGCTGCAAAAAAGCCTTCTTCAAAACAAGAATTATTGAATATTTATGGAATTGGAAGTGCAAAAGCAGAACAATTTGGAAAAACAATTTTGGAAATTATAGAAAGCATTGTTCATTAAAAAGTCCAAAATCAATTAAATCTGGAGTGATAATTTTGTTTGAACATCTTGAAAGTGCTCGTTTTAAACATTGATGTAAATCTCGAATATTTCCAGGCCAATCATAATCTTCTAGTTTTCTAAATGTTTCTTCTGAAAAAGAAACAGGCGTATTTTTTGTAAAATCTAAACATAATTCTCTAATATCTTCTTTGTGATTTCTGAGTGGAGGAACTGAAATTATTAAATCTGAAATACGATAATACAAATCTGGTCTAAATTTCTGATTATTCATTAAAAGTTTGATATTTGAATTTGTAGAACAAACTAATCTAATATCAACTTTTTCTCGTTTATGGCTTCCAACTTTATTTATAAAACCATCATCCAAAACTGTTAATAATTTTGCTTGAAGATTTAAATTCATAGTTCCAATTTCATCTAAAAATAAAGTACTTTTATCGGCAACTTTAAAAAGTCCTTCAGAATTTTCTGAATCTGTAAAACTTCCTTTTTTAGTTCCAAACAAAATACTTTCTGCCAAAGAATTAACGATTGTTGCAATATTTATAGAATGCATTGATAAAGATTTTCTGCTTGAAAGTTTATGAATTGTTCTTGCTGCACTAGTTTTTCCAGAACCAGTTTCTCCCAAAAGTAAAACTGTATAATTTGTATTGGCGGCTTGCCTTATTTGAGAGCGAAGATTTTGCATAATTCGCGAAGAACCGCCAAAATATCCAAAAATATTAGCGGAATCACTATTTAAGAATTTTTGAATTTCGTAAACTGATGAATTATAAATATTTTTTTTAGATAAAATGTTTTCTATAAATGTGAAAAAATATTTTGGTTCTTGAGGAAAAGAAAAAATATAAGAAATTCTTTTTTCGATGATTTTTAAATCAATTTTTTTTGTTGTTGATAAAAGTAGAAAGATTATTTTTGAAAGGGTATTTTTTTGCAAATTAGTAAAGAAAATTTCATGTTCAGTAAAAAATTCAGAATCAATGATGACAAGAGATGATGTGGCTAGTTTTGCAATAGACGGGACTTCTTCAATTATAATCGGATATTTTTTACCTACTGTTTCCGTACAAAAGTAAATAACATCTTGGTGGCTGGAAAACAGAGTAATCCGTGAAAAACTCTGCATCAACACTAACTGATAAGCTCCTAGTTTAACTTTTTTTAAATAATTTGTACCAAATTGTAGTAATTATAAAACATAAAAAAGGAAAAATCAAAAAAATTTTAAAAGGATTGTGAAGAATATCAACAAAAATTTCGTGTCCTTTCTCAAAAGTTTTTTCGTTGATTCTTTTGACTCTTTCTGAAAAAATACCGAATGCATCTTTATAATAAATAAAAATGCTTGAAGAAAATCTATTTCGTCTGCGATAAGCCCAACAATTTTTTTCTTTTATTCCATCACTTATTAAAACTAAAGTTGGTTGTGCTTTAAAAATTGCTTCTACAATATTGTCTTCCATATTTTTGGGATAATATCCAACACAGCGTCCTACAATTTTTATATTTGGAAATGTGTCGCGAAGATTTTTTTCTGCTTTAAAAAGAGTTTTATTATGCGAACCTAAAAGATAAAGTGATTTATAATGATTTTCTATAATTGAAAGAATTTGTATTACTGCACTGAAAGGATTGTATCTGACAGGAACAGTTTTTTTCAAAAATCGTGCAGCTCGCAAAATGCTTTTTGAAATTGGAATAACCAAACTCGCGTTTTTTACACATTCTGCAAAATCATTTTTTCTCCGAGCTTTTAGTAAATCCCAAACAGTAAGAAAAATTATCTGTTTTGTTCCTGGTTTTGCAATGATTTCGAGAATTTCATTTTCAAGATTTTCTGGACTACAAACATCAATTGGTACACCTAATAAATTAATTCTCTGAATACTCATTTTTTCTCCCAAATTTTATTATTTTTCTAAATCGCAAATTTCAAAACTTGATTGAACTGCTGCAATTCCATATAAAGCTGCAGTTTCGCATCTAAGTATATTTACGGCAAAATGTATCGGATGGAAAAGACTATTTTTTGTGAGAATTTGCATTTCGTTTGTACTAATTCCACCTTCACAACCAACAGCGATACAAATTTTTTCAACATCAGATTTTATGATTTGATTTTTCAAATTTTCAGAATTTTCATTGCGTTCAGAAAGAACAATTCCAAGATTTTTTTCATTTTTTTTCCAAATGGATATAGCATCTTCCAAATTCATTGGTGAAAAAACTTTTGTTTCAACTGGAGAACCACTTTGTTGTCTTGCTTCTTTTATAATTTTTTCCAGACGTTCTTTTTTGTTTCCTTGCAATGCCAAAATGCTACTTTTTTCAGAATATTCGCCAATAATTGGAATAATTACAGAAATTCCACATTCAGTTGATTGTCTTACAATTTGTTCAAATTTTTGTGGACGCGGAATAAACTGAAAAAGCCAATATTCACGATTGTTTAAGATTTTTTCAGTTTGATTTGCTTGAACTCCGCGAGTGATTGATTTATTTTCAGAAGGATTTGCACAAATTTGCAAAATGATTTTTTTAGATTTATCATCAATGCTTGCAACAGTTGAAAAATGAAGTTCACCATTTAGACGAATATTTATCATATCTCCAACTTTTACTCTGAGAACTTGTCTAAGATATTTAAAATCTTTATTTTCTAATAAAATTGTACCATTTTTAATGGATTGATTTTCAAGAATTAATTGTCGCATTATTTTTCATCATTTTGAGCAATTTCTACTTCTTCTTGAAGTTGCTTTAAAGTTTTTGTATTTTTTAAAAGTTGATTGAAATTTGGAGTTTGTACAATTTCAATTGCTTTTTTCAATTGCAAATCATAATCCATATCATTAATTGGTGAATTTTGTGTCTTTTGAACTTGAATTCTAATCAATCTGCGAAGAATTCTTAAATCTAAAGGATAATCTTTTGCAATTTTTTCTGCTAGTTTTGCAATTTCTTTTTCATCCATTTGAGGAGAATTTTCTACGCTAGTTTCTATGATTTTAGAGTCCATCATTTGTAAGAAAACTTTTTCTTCATCTTCAGACATTTTTTCAAAATTTGAAATTTCAAAATCAGGAGGAATTCCAATTTTATCGATATTTGTGTCGCTTGGAGTGTAATATCTAGCCATTGTGAGTTTTATTCCATCAATATTGCTCAAAGGAATAACTTGTTGAACTGAACCTTTTCCGTATGTTCTTTCTCCAACTAAATATGCAAGATGATTATCTTTTAACGCTCCACTTAAAATTTCAGATGCACTTGCAGAACCACGATTTATCAAAACTACAATTGGAATGTCTTTTTTTATAATTGATTTTGATTTTGTTGCTTTGAATTCTTGATTTTCAAAAAGCAACCGACTTTTTGTAGAAACAATTGGTCCATCATCAATAAACATATCTGCGACTTCTACCGCACTTGATAAAAGTCCACCAGGATTATCTCTAAGGTCAATTATCAAATTTTCATAATTTTGATTTTCAAATTCAGTTAAAACTTCTTGAACTCGTTTTGGCGTTTCTGGAGTAAATTGAATAAGTTTTACATAACCAATTTTTGTTCCAGAAATCATTTCGTATTTTACAGTTGGAACTTCAATCAATGCTCGAATAAGAGTTACATCAAATCTCATATTTTTTCCACGCAAAATTGTTAAAGTTACAGAACTTCCAATTTCTCCACGTAGAATAGCGAGAACTTCATTCATCGTCATTTCTGTAGTTGGTTTTCCATCAACCGCTGTTATAAAATCTCCCGCCTGAATTCCTGCTCGTGCTCCAGGAGTGTCTTCTATTGGTGTAGAAACTTCAACATACGCTGGTTTATCTGGTTTGTTTTCAGTAGGTTTTGAAATATAAAGACCAACTCCTCCAAAATTTCCAGAAGTTGTATCATTTAAATCTCTCATATAATCAGAATCAAGATACAATGTGTAAGGGTCGCCGATGGAATCTAACATTCCCTTTAAAGCACCTTCATAAAGAATTTTTGGGTCTAGTTCATCAACATAATTCTGAAGAACATAATCAAAAACTTGATTAAAATTTTTCATATATTGAAAACTAGATATTTTTTTATCACCAGAATTTGAAGATTGTGCAAAACATTGTGAAGTAAATAATAAAACTAAAACAGAAGATGCAATTGTGAGCATCGTTTTTACATTAAAGTTAAATTTTTTCATTGTAAAATAGATAATACGCTACAAAAGTCAAAAAATCTACTATAAATTAACTTAAAATAAACTATCTTTTTCGGTAATTTCTCTAATAGGTTTACAAGGAACGCCCACAGCAATTGTATTTTCTGGAATATCTCGAGTAACAACGCTTCCTGCTCCAATAACGCTTCCACTTCCAATTTTAACGCCACCACAAATTGTAACATTTCCCGCAATCCAACAGTTATCACCAATTGTAATAGGCTTTGCATATTCTAAATCTGTAAAATTTCCATCTTCTTTTTGAAAAGCGTTTCTTTCTTGAAATCTCAAAGGATGAACTGGTGTTAAAATGCTAACATTTGGTCCAAAAAAAACATTTTTTCCAATTGTAACGGGTGCACAATCCAAACAAGTAAAATTAAAATTTGCATAAGAATTCTCACCAATTTTAGTAAAAACTCCATAATCAAATTGAATTGGTCCTTGAAAATAAACATTTTTCTCTGCATTCGGAAGCAATTTTTGAATTAATTCTTGACGTTTTGGTTCTGTTTCTGAAAGTGAATTGTATTCTCGGCAAATATCGTGTGCAGTTGCTCTCAAAATTGGTAAATCTTCCATTGAAGGATCGTATAATTTTCCAGAAAGCATTTTTTCTTTTTCAGACATATTGTCCTCGTTTTCTTTTTGATTTTGGCGTTCCTGCTAGTCGCAGGTCGGCAGTTCCACACTTCGCTAACGCTCTAAGTCCTCGCCGCAAAGTATTGCGTCTACGGTCTTTAGCTTCGTTTGTTAAAACAAACTTCGCTAGTGTTCCATTGCCTAACGCTAAAAATAACTTTGATTAAATAAAATTTCAATAAGATTTGGAATATTATATAAAAATATAAAAACATCTTGACAAAGATTTGCGGGGGGGGGTATTATATTTTTAATAACAAATTTTTAATAAGAGGTTTTTATGAAATTAAAAAGAAATCTAACAATTTTAATTGCAGGTCTTTTACTTTTTACAACAGTTGGTTGTGTTTCTAGTACAAAAGTAACTTTTAACACCGATACTCCAGATGCAGAAGTTTATGTTGATGGAGAATTAATTGGAAAAACTCCAGTTACAGCAAAACTTAGTAATGCAGTTTGGGAAGATCCTACAATCACAATTAAAAAAGAAGGATACAAAACTATTAATTCAAATGTTCAAAAAGAAGTAAAAGCAGCAAACATTATTTTTGGTATATGTTTAAATGCACCAGCATTTTTATGGTGTTATGGTCCTAAAGCAAATCAGAATTTTATGTTAACTCCAGAAAAATAATAAATGCAACCTAAAAAAAGAATTATTTTTATTCTGATTTCATTACTTTTTCTTATTTGCTCCTGTTCAACTCAACAAGAAAAATTAATTGGGTTTTGGGAAAATAATGAAAAAGTAATTGAATTTGCAGAAAACTATTTTATTATTTGTAATAAAAATTCCACAGATGTACTTGCTTTCGCTGGAAATTATACTTTTGCTCAAGAACCTTCCAATGCTATAAAAATGTTTTATACATATATGATGGATTCTTCTGGTGAATGGATTTCTCTAAACGGAACAGATTTAGAAAATTATAGCGATACGATTTTATTTATTATCAATAAAGACACTTTAGATACTCGCGTAATTGAAAACGGTCAGTATTATTCTTATACAAGAATTGAAAATCCAACCAAAACTAAATAACTTTTCTTTGTCGGGCGTGCCCCGAAAATCTGTATCAAATAGATTCCCGTGTCGGAGCACTGGAATGACTGTGTTGCTTACGCAACACACGAGTTTACTGCGTAAACGTCGCAGATTTCAATGACTGTGTTGATTGTAGCAACGCACGAATTTGCTTTGCAAACGTCGCATCTCTTGAGCAATATGTCATTGTCGGACTTGATCCGACAATCTTCACTGGAATGACTGCGTTGGTAAAACCAACGCACGAGTTTACTGCGTAAATGTCGTACAAAATTTATTCATTTAGTTTTTCCCATTTTGTTCGGCTTGCTTTTAATTCTAGTTGAACTGGAATTTGGTCAAATCCTAAATCTTCACGAATTCTATTTTTTAAATAAGTTATATATGGTTCTGGAACAACTTCTGGTTTTGTTGCAAAAATGATAAATGAAACTGGATTTGTTCCTGCTTGTGTCATATAGCGAATTTTGAAATGTGCAGTTTTACTTGCTGGTGGTGGATATCTATCTAACCAATCTTGAAGTGCATTATTCAAACTTGCAGTTCCAATTTTTCTTGTAAGTTGTTCATACATCGAAATTGTTGTATTTAAAAGAGCTTTTATTCCTTCTCCGTTTAACGCACTTAAAGGTAAAATTGGTGAAAAGTCCATTTGAGCAAACATAATATTCATCCATTCTTTTACTGCTTTGATTGCTTTATTATTTTGTTCTTCGCGTAAATCCCATTTGTTTAAAACAAAAATAATTCCTCTTCCACGTTCAAAAGCTAAACTACAGATTTTTTTATCTTGTTCGGCAAGACCTTCAACGGCATCTATTAATAGAAAAACAATATCACATTCGTCTAAAGTTTTTATTGCACGATTTACAGAATAATATTCAACATCATCAGAAACTTTTGCTTTTCTTCTGATTCCGGCGGTATCTAAAACTTTGAAATTTTTTCCACCATAACTAAACATTCCTTCTACAACATCACGAGTTGTTCCTGCATAATCGCAAACGATTGAATTTTGAGAATGAGTTAATCTATTTGAAAGTGTAGATTTTCCGGTGTTTGGTTTTCCAAGAATTGCAATTTTTATTGGACGATTTTCACTAACAATTTTTACTTTTGAAAAATCACAACGCTTTTCAATTTCTTCAGAAAGTTCTCCAAAATGGTCGCCATGTTCAGCAGAAATAAAAAGAAGTTTATTAAATCCATATTTTGCATAATTCCAAGCTTCTGCTTCATTTTTTCCGCCTTCAGTTTTGTTTACGGCTGCAATCAATTTATTCCAATATGGACGCATTTTTAGAATGAATTCTTCATCTTCTCCAGTAATTACTCCAGCTTCCAAAAGTAAAATTACAACATCCGCTTTTTCAATCATTTCTAAAGAACGTTCCACAACAAAATCATCAAGTTCTGCTTCTTTAGAACCAGTTTCTCTTGTTAATTTGTATCCGCCAGTGTCTACAAGATGAATTGGTTTTCCATTTAAAATAGCAGTTGCTTCTACAGGATCTCGAGTAACGCCAGGTCTATCATTTACAATTGCAATTCTTCTGTGTAAAAATCTATTAAAAAGAGTTGATTTTCCAACATTTGGACGACCAGCAATAACTACAAAAGGAAGACCTTCATATTCTTTATCTTCAGGATTTGCTTCATCTTTTTGATAATCATTTGTGATAAAATCTGGTTCTTCTTCATTTTTATTTATATTTGTTTTTATTTCTTTTGGTTTTGAAAAGTCTGGTTTTGATTTTTTTTTAGCCATTTGATTTTTCTTAAACTCCTTATTTTTGTAATTCCCACATATCATTTATATGTTTTGCAGAAATTGCTTCTAATTCTTGAATTGTAAATCTTGAAAGTAATTCTTTTGTATTTAAAATTTGTTTTGGACTCATACTTAAGTTGCGAATTCCCATTCCTGCTAAAACCATTATGCTATCAGGTTTGCCAGCCATTTCTCCACAAACGGAAATTGGGATATTTTCTTCTTTTGCAGATTTGATTGTTGTTTGAATTAATCTTAACACCGCTAAATTAAATTCATTATACAAATTTGCAACATGTTGATTTTCTCTATCAACTCCGAGAGTGTATTGAGTTAAATCATTTGTTCCTAAACTAAAAAAATTACTTACTTTAGCAAGACAATCTGAAATAACGGCTGCTGCGGCAGTTTCTATCATAATTCCAATAGGAATATCTTCTTTAAAAGGAATTTTTGCATAGTTTAATTCATTTTTTACTTCTTTTATGATATTTAAACATTGTTTTACTTGCTCAACACTTGTGATTAAAGGAAACATAATTTTTAAATTTCCATAAAGTCCCGCTCGATAAAGTGCTTTTAGTTGAGTTTTTAAAACATTTGGACAATTTAAACTTAAACGAACAGCACGTAATCCCATTAAAGGATTTTTTTCTTCAAGATTTGGCATATCAACTGAATTGATTAATTTATCTCCACCTGCATCTAAAGTTCTGATTGTTACAGGTTTATCGCCCATTAATTGCAAAACATATTTATACGCTTCAAATTGATTTTCTTCGCTAAAAGAACGAGCGGCTGCATTAAAAGATGCTCCACTTTGTGCCATATAAAGAAATTCTGTTCTAAAAAGACCAATTCCATCGGCTCCTTCTTGAAGTGCTGTTTCTGCTTCTTCCGGAGTTCCAATATTTGCTAAAAGTTTAAATTCTGTTCCATCTTTTGTGAGTGCTGGTTTATTTAAAAAAGTTCGCAAACTTCTTTTTCTTTGGAATTCTATTCTAATTTTATCTTTGTATTCATCAATTGTAGTTTTATCTGGGCTAACAAGAATTTCTGCACTTTTTCCATCAACAATAACAGTTTGCCCCGTAATAACTTTTTTGCTAATATCAACCAATCCTGTAATCGTAGGAATTCCATAGTTGCGAGCAAGAATTACAACATGACTAGAAACTCCGCCTTCACTCAATCCTAAGCCAGCAATTTTTCGTTTTGAAAGAATAAGTGTATCAGCAGAATTTAGTGATGTTGCAAAAATTACAGAACCATCAGGAACATCATTTATATCAAAAGGATGAATGTCCAACATTTCGTTTAAAACTAAATCAAAAACATCTGTAATATCTTTTGAACGTTCAGAAAGATAATAATTTCCTGCTTGTTGCAATCTTGTTGCATATTCTTGAGCTTTAAACTGAATTGTATATTCTATATTAAAAAGTTGATTTTGATAAAAATCTTTAACTTCTTTGTTAAAAACAGGGTCTTCTAGCATGAGAATATATGTTTCAAAAATTTCACGCTGAGCTCTATCTTTAGGGTCGGTTTTTGAAAGTGAATCTAATTTTTCGTTAAGATTAAAAATTACAGTTTGACAGGCGTTTTCAAAACGAGTCCAACCTTTGTTTAATTTATCA
Organism: uncultured Treponema sp.; assembly: GCA_964410365.1. Lineage (GTDB taxonomy): Bacteria > Spirochaetota > Spirochaetia > Treponematales > Treponemataceae > Treponema_D. Next base: position 7,172 of record CAYPGB010000017.1, on the reverse strand, counting down.
ATGCTAATGTGATGTTGCGGAATCGCTCTTTTTACAGCATCTGGAATAACAAACGCTGTTCCAATTCCAATTCCTTCCGCAGCAGGTATACCAAGAAAAACTTCCATAAATAAAATTATATCACAAAAAAATTAATGTGTCTTAATTTGTAGTTATGAGATTTTGTAAAAAATCTGTAATAAATTTTTGTTCATCATAATGTGGAATTGCACAAGATAATGGCAGAATTGGACCTTTTGAAGCAGAAAGCCAATATCTTACATCACTTGATTGTTTATCTGCGGTTACGCATTCTCTCTGAACTGGAGATAATCCTGTTACGGTACTAAATTCTGTTTGATTTGAAATAACTAATTTTTCCAAAAGTAAATCATATTTTTTTCGATTTTTATTTTTTGCAACAACAATTTGAGGAGCACAAAAATATCTATTTGGAGAATTTTCTACAAAAGGCATATAAATTGAAGTAAAATTTAAAATTTTATCGCGAGAAATATTTCTATGATTGCTCAATCTTAAAAAAGTGGCAGCAGAATTTTCATTGTTTAAATTTAAAAAAAGTTGAGTTTTATCATAAGAAAAAACTTGTTCAGTGATTAATTTTTGGGAATAAAGATTTTTTAGAACATTTATAGTTTCTTCAAATTCGCCATTTTCTGCACAAAGATTTGTTAAAACTTTTTGTAAACTATCAATTTTTTCTTCTTGTGAATTGCCTTTTTTGTAAGCATCATACAATTTTTGACAAGCAGAATAATAATTTTGTTTTGAAGAATATGCTTCTAAAAACATTCCAAAAACATTTAAAAATTCTTGAGGTTCTTTTCCTGCAAAAACGAAAGGCGAGTCTGAATTTTGTGAATTTTTTCCAAAATAAATTAAATCTTCCATAAAATTAAGGGTTTTTAAGTTTGAATTTTGAAATTTCGGAAGATTTATATCAATTTCATAAAAATCAAAAAGAATTGGAACATAATGAAGATTTGAATTTTTTGTTTGAATAGATTCTACAATGGAAGTTGGCATTCCGTCTAAAAGTGAATTTGGAAGTTTTTTTGAGTTTTGATTGCAAAATTCTAAAAGGCGAAAATCTAGTTCACCAAAAATAAGTTCAGATTTTTTAAAAAGATTGAGTACTTCTTTATCAGAAAAACTTGAATCTGCAATAATAAAATTGTATTTATCTTTTTTTGAACCTTCGTTTAAATATTTTTTAATTTCTGTTTGCACGTTCGTTTGTAAATTATAAAACAATACATTTGTTTTGTGTTGAATTATAGAAATTATGCCGATTGTAAAAACTAGCAGAATAATTGTACTTGCAATTCCAATAACGAGAAAATTTGTTCCTGAAGATGATTTGCTTTTTTTTCTAAACATAAAACTATTTTAATGCAATAAAATGGTGTAGTACAGAATAATTTGCAAAATTTCAAAATGCGGATGATAATTAACTGATTTTTTCTATATAAATTGGTTATAGATTGGTTGCTTTGGAAAATAAAAGTTTAAGAGGATTATGACTATGAAAAAAAATAGTTTGTTTTTAGTTTTATCTTTTGTAGGATTGAGCTCATTTTTTTCTTGTAAATTAGGACTTGGTGATGCAATTGATACAAAACCACCAACAATTTCTATTTCTTCACCAACTGATAATTTTTGTGTACGAGATAATTTTATTCTGCAAGGAATGCAATCAGACGACCGTGGTGTCAAAAAAATCACAGTAACTCTTAAGCAAATTGAAAATGACAAAATTATTTATGAAGATTTTGAACCAAAATTTAAAACTATTCCAGGCGAAAAAGAAGATTCTTGGACTTGTGAAATAAATACTATAGAAAAAGATGCTAACGGCAACATAAAAAAACATCTTATAAAAGACGGAACTTATACAGCAACGGTAACCGCTTATGATAATTATAACCAAACAAATATTGCTACAAAAACTTTCAAAATTGATAATACGCCTCCTCTTGTAATTTTAAATACTCCTTCATCGGAAAAACTTGATGTGGCAGATAGTTTTGGTCAAAATTTTTATTTAAATGGACAAGTTTATGATGCAAATGAAATTGATTTTATAGATGTTTCAATTTTTGAATATGATGAAGCAACTTCTGAAATTTCAGAAAAATCAAAAGCAACAATAAAATTAAATGATATTGGAACTTCACTAGAAAGCGAAACTGTTGCAGATTGGGAAACCGAAGAAGGAAAAATAAATTATTATAAACAGATTTATGGAGAAGATTCTAACGCAGGAAATAAAAAATTTTATTTTAAATTGAATTCTCACGATAAAGCAAGAAAACTTTGCTCAAATGGAACTGTAGATTCTTCAGATTTGGGAAATTCAACATCAAATTTTTTCTTTGATAAAGATGAAATTTCAAATATTGTAAAAAGTTTAAAACTTTCAGGAATTTATTCTCTCATCTGTGAATCTTTTGAAACAGAAGGAAATTCAAGAAATTTAACACCAATAGATTCTAATTATTTAGAAAAATTAAATTCCAACAAAAAAGTACAAGGAACTTTTCAGTTAAATCCAGATAATACACCAACTTATGTAATTGATGGATTAAAATCTTTTAATTCACTTTCTTTATTGGGTGAAAACTTTAACTTTAGAAATGATAATCTAAAATTCGTTTTGAGTGGAACAAGTTCAATCACAATTACTATTAATAAAGGTTTAGATAAAACTTCTCTTATGCCAGAAACATTTGGAGTTGAACTTATAAAAGCAAATGAAAATGGAATTTTAGTGGGGGGGGGTAACCAAGTCTGTAAATTACTTGAACCAAAATACGATTTTAACCAAAAAGAAAATTGGGGCAAAAAAGATTATGATACAACAAAAATAACTTCTAGTGGCGATACTTATTCTGTAACATTACCAATAACTTTAAACGAAGTAGAAGAAGGTTTTTATTATATAAATATTTATGGTTACGACCAGTTTAAAATTTATGATGATAATTTAAATCAAGTAAAAGGATTTGGTAATAAATTAAGTTTTGCAGAAGGAAATGGAAAAACAAAAGATGGTTATGCATACGGACTTTGGGTTATCGGTTCAGATAAAGCACCATCATTATCAATTTATAAAGACGCAACTCATACACAAACTTTAGGAACTCAAAATATCGGAAAAGATACAGATTTAACAATTTACGGAATTGCAAAAGATGAATCTGGTCAAAGTCGTCCTTTAAAAATTAGTTTTTATAAAGATGACGAAATATCACCTTTTGCTGTGTATGATAAAGATGTTTCTGGAAAAACTGATGGCATAGTAAATTCAAATGAATTTGTTTATACAATAACAGCAGATAAACTTAAAGAATTGGCAGAACCTTTAACAAATGGAACTTCAAGTTTTAAAATCACAGTTTCTGCACAAGATAAAAGTTCTGGACTTACGACATCAAAAGAAATAAATATCACTTATGATAATCAATCACCAATAATAAAATCAATAGAAATTTTACCAAATGTAGAAGTTGAAAACACAGAAGAAAATGAACTTACAACCGTAAATGGAAAAATTACAGTAAAACCAGGCGTTGAAGAAGTTTCAAGTTATACAATTTCATATAGACTTGGTGAAGAAACTTCTGAAGAATATGAAACAGAATATAAATCTGCTAGTACTTTGAGTTTTGAAATTGATACAACAAAATTTGAAGATGAACAAAATAAAAAATTAACGGTTTTTGCAAAAGATTCTGCTGGAAATGAATCTTCAGAATCTGTAACTCTTTTTGTAAATCAATCAACAGATGCACCAACTATAGAATTTATAAATGGAAACAAAGAAATAAAAGATGCAACCGTCATAAAAGAAAAGAAAGAAAATATTTTTGGAAATTCAAATAACAACATTCAATTTGTAGTAAAAGATGATGATGGATTTAATGCAAACGGAATAACAATATCTGTACAAAAGTTAAAATATGAAAACGGAAAATATGTAGAAGATGGTGAACCAAAAACTCAATCAGCACCAAATAAAGACTCAACTTCTGTAAATTTAACTTATTCATTACCAGATGAAAATTCTGCATATAAAATAACAGTTTACGCAAAAGATAAAAAAGATGAAACAAAATTTAGTTCTACAGAAATAAAAGATATTTTTGTTGTTTATGATAACGAAAATCCTTCTCTAAAAATCACGAATTACAAAATTGGAGAAAATTCAGAAAAATCTTATGAAAAAGAAGCGTATTCAAAATCTTCTCAAAAAATCATAATAAAAGGTTCTGTAAGTGATGATTCAAATATTCCTGTCGAAGTAAAACGTTATATTTCTACAGATATAGAAAATGGAATTCCAAAAGAAAATGCAACTGGAACTTCAATAACTGTACAAACAGACGGAACTTGGACAGATGAAATTTCTTCTGAAGATGTTAAAAATGATAAAACTTATATTTACATTGCAACAGATATGTATGGAAAAACTTCCAAAACGAATTTTGTTTTGAAAATTGATGATACAAAACCAAAATTAGAAAATCTAAAAATCAATAATTCTGATTATGATGCAAACAAATGGTTTAATTCGGCAACAATTATGTTTGAAGGAAAACTTGTAGATGAAGATTCTGGAATAGAAGAATTAAATTATACAATTACAAAATCAGATAAAACTTCAACAAGTGGCTCAGTCACAGTGAATAATGATGGAACATTTAAAACAACTTTAAATTCATTTATGCAAAGTATAGAAAATGCACATAATGAAATAATTTTTACAGTAAAAGATAATGCAGGAAATGAACAAACTTATCAACATGAAATAAAAATTGATGAAGATGCTCCAACTGTAAATGAAGAAATAAAATATTATTTTGGAGACAATTCTAGTAATGAAAAACAAATTGAAAGCATTATTCTTTCAAACGGAAAACAATCTATAACAGTAAGTGGAACTTGTTCAGATTCTGCATCTGGATTGGATAAAGCAGAACTTATAATAGGAACTCAAAAGTACGATTGTTCATTAAATTCTGAAAATTGGAGTTCTACAATAACAACAGATAATTTATCAAAATTAGCAAAAAATTCTAACGCAAAAGTTCGCATTTATGATAAAGCTGGAAATTACACAGATTCAAATTCATTTACTATAAAAATTGATGAAACAGCTCCAAAAGTTTCAATAACTTCTCCAACAGAAAATGCAATTTTAAATGAAACAATCAAAATAGAAGGAACTGTACAAGAAGAAAATACTCCATTATCAGTTGAAATTTATTCTTGTGTAGAAAGTTCTGTTGAAGAAAATTCTGTTCCAAAAATTTTAGATAGTTTGACTCTTCTAAAGAAAATTACAACACAACAAAAACCGGAAAATGAATCAGCAGATGAAAAAAAGATTTACGGGGCTTCTGTTTCTGAAATTTATAATTGGAAATTTGAGCAAAATGTAAACTCACTTTTATCTTCTGAAGAAACAAAAGATTTGTATTTACTCGTAGTTGCTTATGATGAAGCGGGAAATTGCAATGTAAATACAGAACAAATCAATGAAGCTGATTATAAAAAATATACTATCGACAAAAATTCTGACCGACCAATTATAAAATTATCAACTTTGACAAGTAAAAGTGGAAATATTATCAAAAATAACAGTACAATCAATGGTTCTATAGAAGATGATGATGGAGTTGTTTCTGTTTTGAAAATCTCTCCAGAACCAATTACAGATTGGGATTCATATACTCAGCCAGAAGGAACTTTAAGTTATAGTTCTGGTTCATTCTCATATACTCCAAAAGATAATTCAGACGGCGAAAAGAAAATGTATTTTTACATAAAAGATTCTGCCGGAAAAGAATTTTACACAAATGCATCTGAAGCACTTTCTATGCCTTATATCAGTTTTAAAACTGGAAATGGTTATTCAGAAAAAGTTGATAATAATAACGAAATTTCATTTACTTTGGATAGTTCACCAGCAAAAGTTGAAACTCCAAGATATGCAGTTTCATCAGAAAGTTTTGAATATGGATCAGAATTAAGTTTTAAGGAAATGGGAACAAAAAATTTAGTTGGCGGAACAAAAAATAAATTTATTATGTTTGGAGTTGAAGCAACTGATAATAACGGAATTGGAAGTGTAGAATTTTCATTTGATGATGGAAAATCTATTCCAGCTCAAGAAATTACTTCTAATTCAAGTTCTAATTTCTATACAACAAGTGCAATCGATTTATCTGACGAATCTTCTGGAATTATCACGCTGACAATTCTTGTAAAAGATATATCTGGATTTGAAACTTCAGTTCAAAAACAATTTACAATTGATAACGACCCTCCTGAAGTAGAAATTCAAAATCCTACAACTACAGATAAACTTTCTACAGAAGAACTTACAGGTAGCGTAACATTTAGCGGAACCGCTTTTGACTCACTTTCTACAATCGAAGAAATAAAATATTTAGTTTTAGATGATTCTTATCACTCTGATAAAGAAAAAGTGAATACTGGAGAAGTTTATAAAAAATTAAGAGAGTCTGAAGATACTTGCGAAAACAAAGGAACTACTTCCGGTTGGAAATTTATTCTTGAAAATTTACCAAGTGGAAGTTTTACTGAGGAAAATGGCACTTTAGTTTCTGATTTATCAAATTATTCAAAAGTAAAAATTCCTACAAGCGGAACAAAAACTTTATATAATATTCCAGTTTATATTTACGCAAAAGATTCTTTAGGAAATGAAACTTTTGATTCTATAAAATTAAAATATAATCCTTATGGGGACAGACCTTCTGTAGAAATTAGCGAAACTGCAGCGGGAATGGGCGAAAACAAAAATACAAATGGTTCTATTCAAATAAACGGTTCTGCAGAAGATAATATTTCTGTAAAAGGAGTTTACATTCAAATTGATGCAAATAATGATGGAAATTTTGGTGAAGAAGATATTAAACTTCTTAAAAAACTAAAAAATGGTACTGAACAAATTTATACAATTATAGATGAAGATTCTATGCTTGCAGAAAGTGGCGAAAAAACTCCAAATTATGATGCAATCAAATATACAATAAATGAAAATGGAACTGTAACTAGAAATGAAGAAAAATTTTGGGGAATAAAAGTAAATGGAACAAATAGTTGGAACATCACAATAAATAAATTCAGAGAATTCCAAAATG